>CANMWT010000065.1 GCA_947501635.1 uncultured Roseobacter sp. | reverse complement strand
GTGACGGCTTTGCCGCGCTCAGCAGCCGTTGGGAAGAGCGCAAATTAGGCAAGACAACTTACAAAGCAGCTGTTCAGTGCTCGCCTGATGTGTTATATTATAACACTCCAAGATGAGTGGATGCGAAGTCATGGGAAGGACTTCAATAAACGACACCGGTCCACCCGACCACGTGTTTTTAAAAGGACAGTTGCATGACA
>CANMWT010000064.1 GCA_947501635.1 uncultured Roseobacter sp. | reverse complement strand
TTGTCAGAACTGCCCGTCAAAACCTAAATGCTGCCCCAACAGCGATACACGCGCAATCAGTCGAGAGAAGTATGAGATCGTCCGGGATTTTGCCCGGCGCTGCGTGGGCTCCGAGTTCAACCCGACCGCTCAGAGAAGACGAAAGAAGGTCGAGATGTTGTTTGCACATCTCAAACGCATCCTTGGTCTGGGTCGGCTTCGATTACGTGGCCCATGTGGCGTCCAGGATGAATTTACTCTCGC
>CANMWT010000063.1 GCA_947501635.1 uncultured Roseobacter sp. | reverse complement strand
GAGGGCGTGCTTGTCATCGCAGACAGCTGGCCGGGGCAGATGCGCACCGTCTGGGGCGATCACGAGCGCTTTGAGAAGACCTACTTCAGCGACTACAAAGGCTACTACTTCACCGGCGACGGCTGCAAACGCGACGCAGACGGCGACTACTGGATCACCGGCCGCGTCGATGACGTCATCAACGTCTCGGGCCACCGCATGGGCACGGCCGAGGTCGAATCCGCCCTCGTCGCCCATGCCAAAGTCGCCGA
>CANMWT010000062.1 GCA_947501635.1 uncultured Roseobacter sp. | reverse complement strand
TGCGGGAATGTCGCAGTGTTTGCACTGATGCAAATGTAGGCGCGGTGAGCATTGCACCTGTACTTTACTTCAAAAACTTAATTTCCGATCCTAAACATTTATTTAATTGATTGGTTTCTTCGATTCCCAACGACCGCTTTCCTCAAGAGCGGACGGTTACGAAAAATCGGCCTAGTTCTGCTTTGCGGACTTTGCCGCCATTTACTTTGTATCTACGACGTGGGTCAGCCCCGCACCGTGAATGGCGAGGAATGAACAA
>CANMWT010000061.1 GCA_947501635.1 uncultured Roseobacter sp. | reverse complement strand
ATGATTTGTTTACCTTCGGCCAAGATGAAGATGGGGCATTGCATGTTACGCCGCACGGAAAGGGTGCCCTGAACAAAACCTTTGGCAGCGAAAGCCCTGCTGTAAATGAGGCTCTGATGCTGCAGGGCTACACGACGCTTAAGCCTTCGGAGGTCGAAGATGGAACGACAGACATGCGAGGCTTCCTCCCTGCGATCGTGAGGGAAATTGCCCCACGGGACGGTATCGAGCGTATGCTGGCAGTCCAGATGGCGACAACGCACATCGCGCTGATGCGGCAGGGTGGGCGCATGGCAAATTCCGAGCAGCTTCCGCAATTCGAGGCGCATGA
>CANMWT010000060.1 GCA_947501635.1 uncultured Roseobacter sp. | reverse complement strand
AACACGATCACGGTGCTGGATGCGCTGATCGAAAACTTGGGCGCGGATGATTTTGTTTTCGTTTGATATAGATTGCACCAACCGGCGCGAAAGGAGCGAAGACCGATAAGTCCACATATCGGAAGTAGACCGAGTCAGCGGTAGACTCCGCTCTTGGCTTTCCGTCTCTGCGTCACACAGCTTGCGGGCGTCGTGTATCTCGTCGCGGACCAGGCCAAGGTCAGCGGCTGTTACGGAAACGTTGTTGCTACCAACGTTTGTTCCTGATCCTCCCCCTTTGAATCGGTCCGCCCCTATAGTTAGGAAACGGAGGATCAAAAATGGGAATCAAACGACAT
>CANMWT010000059.1 GCA_947501635.1 uncultured Roseobacter sp. | reverse complement strand
TGGGCGGAGGGGCCTACAGCTATACGCCCGATCCCGACTTTGAAGGCAGCGACAGCTTTCAGGTGCTGGTTGAAGACAGTCAGGGTGGCAGTGCCACGGCGACGGTCTCGGTGACGGTTGGAGCTGTGAACGATGATCCCGTCGCGCAGGACGGGTCGGCCAGCGTGGCCGAGGACGGCTCGGTAACCGGTACGGTTGTGGCAAACGATGTGGATGGCGACGCGCTGACCTTCTCGCTGGCGACACCTGCAGCATCGGGCACTGTGTCGCTTTTGGGCGGAGGGGCCTACAGCTATACGCCCGATCCCGACTTTGAAGGCAGCGACAGCTTTCAGGTGCTGGTTGAAGAC
>CANMWT010000058.1 GCA_947501635.1 uncultured Roseobacter sp. | reverse complement strand
CGAAAGCGGCCATGGCGGTTCTTGGAAAACGTGGAGTGATCTGGAATGCGATCGGTCAGATCGAGACGGCAAAACCAGCGATACGCCAGGTTCAGATGTACCTCTTCGCACAGACGCCGTTCCGAGCGGATGCCAAAGCAATAGCCCACCAGAAGCATCCGGATCAGCAACTCGGGATCAATCGACGGACGCCCCGTATGGCTGTAAAAATCCGCAAGGTGACCCCGGATGCTGTGTAGATCAACGAACCGATCCATCAACCGAAGCAGATGATCTTGCGGAACATGATCCTCCAGCGAGAACTCGTAGAACAACGCCGCCTGCGCTTCCTGCCTCGATCCCATCATTCCCAATCCTCC
>CANMWT010000057.1 GCA_947501635.1 uncultured Roseobacter sp. | reverse complement strand
AGGCCGTGCTTCCAGTTGGGGTGCTCTGCTCCTGCTGCATGACCGCCACCAGCGCCATGCATCCTGCAGACTCTCCAACCCTTGACAGCCGGAGCCTTGCAACGTTGCCCGCTGCGCTTCGAGGTTGCAGTGCATCGTGGTGACGCATGTGCGCTTTGCATGGGGTTTACGTCACTTTTCATTCTGGCCCCTCCCCCCGGTCTCGACGTTACCGACGATTGCCTGGCCACCATCTTCGACATTTACGTGCTGAACTGTGACTGTCTGTTTGCCACCGTTCCTGTGTTTGCGCAGAGCTTCAACTTGAGCCGTGTAGGTGCGTGCCAGTTTGTTGTACGCCCGCTCATGCGCCTCGAATTGCGGAAGCTGCTCGGAATTTGCCATGCGCCCACCCTGCCG
>CANMWT010000056.1 GCA_947501635.1 uncultured Roseobacter sp. | reverse complement strand
GGCGCGGGCGATGACCTGATGCTGGGCGGGAACGGCAACGACCGGCTTGAGGGGAACCTGGGCGCGGACACGCTCGAAGGTGGCACAGGGGATGATGAGTTGTTTGGCGGCAATGGTACCTTCTCGGATACGCTCATTGGTGGCACCGGCAACGATAGCCTGCGCGGCGAACAGGGCAGCGACACCTTCATCTTCGCCGACGGCTTCGGTCAGGACACGATCTACGACTTCAACGAGTTCGACGGCCTTGAAAAAATCGACTTAAAGGCTGTAACCGCGATTTTTGACTACGCTGACCTCTTTGCCAACCATATGGATCAGGTGGGCGCGGATGTGGTGATCACGGAAGGGCTCAACACGATCACGGTGCTGGATGCGCTGATCGAAAACTTGGGCGCGGATGA
>CANMWT010000055.1 GCA_947501635.1 uncultured Roseobacter sp. | reverse complement strand
GCCCTCGACGTCATTGCCTTCGATGATCTCGCCAGAGGCGGGCTCAAGCACCAGTGGCTTGATGCCGAAGAAGGGCTTCATGGCCGAGCCGGGCTTCATTGCGTGCGCGCCGGGCAGTGGGGTCATAAGATGGCCGCCTGTTTCGGTCTGCCACCATGTGTCTACGATCGGGCAATTCCCTTTGCCGACCACTTCGTTGTACCAGTTCCATGCTTCGGGGTTGATGGGCTCGCCCACTGTGCCAAGCACCCGCAGATCGCTCAGATCACACTTTTCGACATATTCTGTCCCTTGCGCCATCAATGCGCGGATGGCTGTCGGTGCCGTATAGAACTGGTTCACCTTATGCTTTTCGCAGACTTGCCAGAACCGACTGGCGTCAGGGTATGTAGGCACCCCTTCGAACATGATCGTGGTGGCGCCATTGGCCAGCGGGCCATAGACGATATAGCT
>CANMWT010000054.1 GCA_947501635.1 uncultured Roseobacter sp. | reverse complement strand
GCCGGGTTTTCCCCAGACGCCTTGGCCGCGCGGGTAAACGGCTCGGATGCCAAGGTCGTCATCACGGCCGACGAGGCACCGCGCGGAGGGCGCAATACACCTCTCAAGTCCAATGCAGATCAGGCAATGCTGCATACACCGGACGATGTTAAACTGCTTGTGGTAAAGCGGACGGGCGGACAGACAACCTGGGTCGAGGGGCGTGATTTTGACTATAACGCTCTGGCGGCGGAGGCATCGGACGATTGCCCGGCCGAAGAGATGAACGCCGAAGACCCGCTGTTCATTCTGTACACCTCAGGTTCCACCGGTCAGCCAAAAGGTGTTGTGCACAGCACGGGCGGGTATCTGGTCTATGCCGCTATGACGCAGGAAATCGTCTTTGACTATCACGACGGCGATATTTTCTGGTGTACGGCGGATGTGGGTTGGGTGACTGGTCACAGCTATATCGTCTATGGCCCGCTGGCCAATGGCGCCACCACGATCATGTTCGAAGGGGTGCCTACATACCCTGACGC
>CANMWT010000053.1 GCA_947501635.1 uncultured Roseobacter sp. | reverse complement strand
TCGAACTCGTTGAAGTCAAAGATCGTGTCCTGACCGAACCCGTCTTCGAAGACAAAGGTGTCGCTGCCCGCTTCGCCGCGCAATTCGTCATTGCCCGTGCCACCGTTCAGCGTATCCGCAAAGGCGCCGTTGCCACCAAAGAGCAGGTCATCGCCGACCCCGCCTTCCAGCGTGTCCTCGCCGAGGTTCCCCTCGATCCGGTCGTTGCCGTTGCCGCCGCGCATCAGGTCATTGCCCGCGCCGCCGTTCATCAGGTCAAAACCGTCGCCGGCGTCCATCACATCGTTCCCGTCTTCGCCGAAGAGGAAGTCCGACCCCTGATTGCCGTTCATGATATCAGCACCCTGACCCCCGAACAGGTTGTCGTCCCCCTGACCGCCGTTCAGCGTGTCAACGTCCAGACCACCCACCAGATCGTCGTTGCCGTTGCCGCCGTTCAGCAGGTCGGTCCCGCTGCCGCCGTTCATGATGTCACGCCCGGCTTCACCAAAGAGCTCGTCGTTGCCCTCGCCGCCGTTCAGCACGTCATTGCCTGACGGACCGCC
>CANMWT010000052.1 GCA_947501635.1 uncultured Roseobacter sp. | reverse complement strand
AATGACTTATATTGTTGATCTCAGACCATTCCTTGTTCCTAATAGCTGATGCAGTGAACAGGTTGGAGAGAGACATGTCATCCGGATGCAAGGGCCGCTGTCTTTGTGGCAAAGTTAGCTACGACACTAGGAGTGATCCACTTTGGGTAACCATTTGCTATTGTCGATTCTGCCAGCGCGCCACCGGGTCCGATCGAATGATAGAACCCATTTTCGAGCGTGGGCCATTCACTTTCACTGGGAGTAACCCGTCAATCTATACGCTGCCATCAGAAGGCAGTGGTAAGGATGTCAATGTCCATTTCTGTGCCGATTGTGGGACCAAGCTGGCGCTCACTTTCGAACGTTGGCCCGATAGGATTGGAATCCTTGTCGGAACGCTGGACACACCGGCAGCAGTTGTCGTGACGTCCGAGAACAGCAAGCATATCTTTGTCTCCGAAGCCCGCGCAGGGACAATTTTGCCGGCGGATTGCAAAACTTTCGAGCGTCACGCCACCGAAAACGACGACAGCGCGATTGAACCAATTGTTCATTCCTCGCCATTCACGGTGCGGGGCTGACCCACGTCGTAGATACAAAGTAAATGGCGGCAAAGTCCGCAA
>CANMWT010000051.1 GCA_947501635.1 uncultured Roseobacter sp. | reverse complement strand
GGAGCACCCTGACGAAGAGCAAAACCGCGTGTCTCATGAAACGATCTACCGTAGCCTTTATGTTCAAACCCGAGGGGTTCTGAAGAAGGAATTGCAGGAATGCCTGCGCAGTCCCCGCGCCATCAGGCGGTCCAGGCATGCCACCCAAAAGGGTCTTAAGCTGCGCAAGATCAAAGATGCAGTCCCAATCAGTGCGCGCCCACCAGAGGTTGAGGACCGTGCTGTTCCAGGTCACTGGGAAGGTGACCTGATTGTAGGATCGAACAACAGCTACATCGTCACGCTGGTAGAGCGCCATTCCCGCTTTGTGATGTTGGCGAAAGTCGACAATAAGGACACCCATAGCGTCATCACTGCCCTCATCAAGCAAGCGCAAAAGTTGCCCAAAGAGCTCTACAAATCCCTGACTTGGGACCGTGGATCAGAGATGGCGGGACATGTGAAGTTCACCATAGCGACCAAGATCGACGTCTATTTTTGTGATCCACAGTCTCCGTGGCAGCGTGGTAGCAACGAAAACACCAACCGCCTTCTCAGACAATACTTCCCGAAAGGCATTGATATCTCAGGCTTCAGCCAAGCCAAACTCAGCGCCGTCGCACGCCAGCTCAACGAGCGCCCCAGAAAGACCTTGCAATATCATACACCGGCAGAGAAGTTTGAGGCATGTGTTGCAGCGACCCGTTGAAATCACA
>CANMWT010000050.1 GCA_947501635.1 uncultured Roseobacter sp. | reverse complement strand
GGACAGACCTACCATTCGCCGCATCCCGTGCACGTCGGCAAACAGCGGCGGCGTTGACAGCGCCACTTGGAACGGGCTCTATTACTCTGAGAAAATCGATTAGGCGCCTAAGACACAGCGGAATGATTGTTTAAAGAGGACGCATGGAGAATTATTTATGAAAATCATATTTTCCAGCTTCGGGGTAAGGTCGATTATTGCGAGCGCCACCTCGGTTTGGCTTGTGCTTTTGAGCTCTCAAGTCTTCGCTGCGACCAGCACGAGCAATGATGAGGCCAAGAAATTATGCGTTGCAGAGTTGACTGCGGGTCAATCGGCCACGGAAACCGAAGTTGTGCATGTCCGGCGCCATGACGATGTTCCTTATGTCTACGGCAAGGCGAACTTCGAGGACATTAACGGCCTTCATTTTCGTTGTAAGGTTTGGAAAGAAAAGGTGCGCGAGGTCATGTATCTGGTTAAGGACCCGGAATATGTGAATGGCCGGGCATGGTCGAAAAAACGCCCACATGGGAACACGCATAAGGATGTTGTTCTGGACGAACCGGCTATGTCGCCACCGCCACTCGACCACCCCTCACCACACTTCGTACGGGTCCCAGACTAAGCGTTCGCGGCCCAGCCGTTCTTAGGGTAAGCAATGCCACCCATGCCGCCGCGGGGCGCACCTCGAAAGGTGTACTATTGCGAACACTTGAACAGCGATTGCTTGTGTCGAATACGTTGATGAATTCAGAAAATCCGATACCTGAACCGGCGGCTTTGGGCTCA
>CANMWT010000049.1 GCA_947501635.1 uncultured Roseobacter sp. | reverse complement strand
TCTCATACTTCTCTCGACTGATTGCGCGTGTATCGCTGTTGGGGCAGCATTTAGGTTTTGACGGGCAGTTCTGACAATCCGCTTTCAAGGCCCGGTACTTGCGGGCCTTCAGCCCCGGTGTTGCGCGGTCGGGGTAAGATCTTCTGTTGTGGCGGAGGTCTTTGCCCTCAGGACAGATATACCGGTCGTTGTCCTCGTCCCACGTGAAGTCGGCACGAGACCATGTGCCATCTTTGCGTTCCGATTTGTCAAACACCGGGATGAACGGAAGGATCCTTCGTTTTATGGCCAGCCAGACCAAATTGTCGGAAGAGCCGTAGGCAGTGTCGGCAGCCACCCAGTTCGGCTTCAGACCAAACCGCTCTTGTGTGCGGTCAATCATCTTGCGCATTGCGCCCACCTCGGCGGACTTGTTCGACCGGCTGGCGTCCACATCCACAATGATGCCGTGATCCGTATCGATGAGGTAGTTGTCGGAATAGGCAAAGAATGCAGGACCTTTACGTGCTGCCGTCCATTGGCTGGCGGGGTCGGCATGGGCCGTGAACTTGGGTTTGGCCGTCGTGGCCGCACCAAATGCTTCGTCGTCCAAGGTATCGAGATACTCGCGCACCGCGCGTGGTGCATCATTGACGTTGATCTCTCGAGCGGCCCAGTCGTCCGGAGCGCTGGAGTTCTGTTTTTGGACGTCCGCGGAGATCAGGCTGGCATCGACCGCGAACCCCTGTCCGCCAACCAATCCCTCCTGCATACACCGCGCAACGGTCGTCTCGAATACGTGGCGCAGCAGGTTGCTCTCTCGAAAGCGGCCATGGCGGT
>CANMWT010000048.1 GCA_947501635.1 uncultured Roseobacter sp. | reverse complement strand
TATGTCGTTTGATTCCCATTTTTGATCCTCCGTTTCCTAACTATAGGGGCGGACCGATTCAAAGGGGGAGGATCAACTCATGTGGTTCAGTTTTGTGATCCAAGCGAGCTTCATGCAAAACTGGACTTGCAATACCTAAGAACGTTTCAACTGAAATCAAATGTTGCTTATTACGAGATATACATAGCGGTTTGAGATATTTTGCGACCGCTTCAGAAATTCTACGATCGAACTGCTGAGATCCCAACCAATTCCTTTGACTGACTTCGAATTCAGGCTGACCAACATTCTGAACGTCTTCAAAAACAGATATTGAGAGTGTGTTCAAAAATCGATTTTTCGGAATTACTTCAGAAATGGAGTACAGGTTTTTTTTCTGCTTATTTAATCGACCATCTGAGTTCATGATCTGATAATAATTATCCTTGAAAGCATCAGGGACAAAATCACTTCCGCGTGCAATGAACTGTGGATCTGCACCCTCTAACTCGGGCAGTTGTTTCTCGAATAATGAGATACTTTCAGGATTTGCCAATCCGAATGATAACTGGTTAAAGCCAACGTCTCGGTGTAAAGTTTCTATATTAAGGGTGGTAGGTACGCTCTCATTTTTTCGGAATAGCTTTTGTCCTGCAGGCGATAATTTGATAATCCCGCTTTCCCAAATGACATAACCCTCTTTTAGAGCCGCATCCAAAACAAACTCTGTTTCACGTCTGTTGTAATTGAATAATTGACTCACCTCATCTTCGGTCTGACTGATCAGCCCCACCTGAGTGGTCCAGTTTGAATGTTAGTGCATGATCGGCCTGGATGCCATCGGCACGATGGTTT
>CANMWT010000047.1 GCA_947501635.1 uncultured Roseobacter sp. | reverse complement strand
AAAACCCCTGCAGATTGTTTTTTTCTGCAGGGGTTTTTGTGTTTAGTTTCTGACGGAGGGGCCTTCGATGGAGAGGCCGTTTCCGCGGGAGGCGACGTAGAGTTCGAGGGCCACGAACTCGGCGCTTCCGGGGTTGTAGGTTTCGGCGCGGGTATCGCGGACACAGCCCTTAAAGCGCGCGTGGGCCGAGTTCAGCTTGGTGTTTTTCAACCTGTAGACCGGAAAGCCGTTGATCTGACCCTGGCTCAGATGGTCCGCCCGGATCATGTTGCCGTAGTTGTCCTCGTGGCAGTTCGCGCAGGACAGCTCAAGCTGGCCCGTGCGGGTGTAATAGAGCGCCTTGCCCTGCTCCCACGTCGATTGTGCCGGACCGTCGATGGCCACATTCACCGGCATGCCCCGCGACACCGACGAGATCAGCGCGGTCATATTCACCATGTCGCCGCCGGTGTACTTCCACTTCTCCGCGCCCATCTGGTTCTCGCGGCAATCGTTGATCTGCATCTCAAGCGTGCGCACCTCGCCCGCGGCCGCATTCCACTTCGGATAGACAGGACGCACACCGGCCATGCTCTCGGGACCCTCATGGCAGCTCGCACAGGACTTGCCTTCCGTGCCATCCGCCGTGTTCCAGACCTCTTCGGCCTGCTCCACAAAGATCATGCCGGGGTTGTCAAAGTCATCCGCCTGCATCGCCCGGGTTTCCACCCCGCGGAACAGCCAGCCCGACATCACCTCGTCCACCGCGCCGTCCAGATGCGCCGGCGCCGACGTCCGCGTCACCATCTGCGTCTCTTCATTCAGCACCAGCGTATCATCCGCCGGCTCCGCAAAGGCTGTGCCCGT
>CANMWT010000046.1 GCA_947501635.1 uncultured Roseobacter sp. | reverse complement strand
TGGGCTCCCTGCGGTCATTCGCTGCGGCGTGCTCCAATGACTGCTATGGGGAATACACATCTAATCTTGCAGTTTGATTTCTGGCGCGGTCGGTAAACCATCTGGCGCTTGCAGATTATGACTCTCTAGCCAGTCCTTAATCACGCCCCACCTATCGGCGTCAGATGTAGCTGTTCGACGCTCATCAAGAGCGGCCAATTGTTGGGCTAAATCGTGCGGTATTGTGGACGGCCAAGGCATAAATGTGATATAGAACACAACATGAACAAATGTCTCCACATAAACAATTACACCAAACAGTTTAAGCTGCGCACAGGCAGGTAGGGATGAGCAAAGTACAGAAATCACCCACACAAACAAAAAGGCCGTTACCGACTTTCAGTACAGACGAGGATGGCGCGGTCCATGTCTCTGTCGACGCTGAAGATGCCTTCAGAAACCTGTTCAATGTCGAAACAGAGGCAGCGGCTGCTGGCTTGATGAAAAGCCTGATAAACGCGCTTGGCCGGTCGGGAGAGAACTACCGTGATATGGCCGCGGCAATGCTGGTCGAATTGGCACCGCGTGATGCGATTGAGGGAATGCTGGTCAGCCAAATGACGGCCACACATGTTGCTATGACCTCAATCTCCCAGAAGGTGGCGGACACATCTGCGGGTTACCAAGTGCGTGAAGCCTATGAAAGGTCCATGACCCGCCTCAGCCGCACCTATATTGCCCAAATGGATGCGCTTAAGAAACACAGGGCCAAAGCGCAGCAGACCGTCCGTGTTGAGCGTGTGAACGTCGAGAGCGGCGCACAAGCCATTGTGGGCGATATTAGCACCAGGGGGAGGGTTCAGCATGAAAAGTGACGGTAA
>CANMWT010000045.1 GCA_947501635.1 uncultured Roseobacter sp. | reverse complement strand
GGCTCGATGTAAGCGGTCTTTGCCCCGACGGCTGCAATCCAGTTTCTGACAGCCTCGGCAATGAACTCCGGGCCATTGTCGGACCTAATGTAGCAAGGCACACCACGCAGGATGAACAGATCCGTCAGCGCGTCGATAACCTCGGTCGAGTTCAGTTTCCGCTTCACGCGGATTGCCAGACATTCCCGGCTGTGTTCGTCGAGGATGTTCAGGGTTCGGAACGCTTTCCCGTCATCCGTTCGATGATGCACAAAATCATAGGACCAGACCTGGTTGCGATACTCCGGCCGGAGCCGGACACATGACCCATCATTGAGCCAGAGCCGCGCTTTCTTCGGCTGTTTCGTTGGTACTTTAAGCCCCTCGCGCCGCCATAGCCGTTCGACGCGCTTGTCGTTCACCTGCCAACCTGCATCCCTCAGCAGAGCGGCAATCCGGCGATAGCCATAGCGTCCATACTGGCGGGTCAACTCGATCATGTCGGCCACCAGGCGCGCCTCATCCGCACGCCCCGCTGGCAACCGTCTCTGAGTAGATCGGTGTTGACCCAGAACCCGGCACACCCGTCGCTCGGACAACTGCATTGAGCTGCGGATGTGATCGATACAGGCCCTGCGGCGAGAGGGGCTCAGAAGTTTCCCCGTGCGGCTTCCGACAGGATCAACTTGTCCAGGGTCAAATCCGAAACCGCTCTGCGCAACCGGTCATTCTCCTTCTGAAGACGTTTGAGTTCCTTCAGTTGGTCGGTTCCCATACCGCCATATTGCTTACGCCAGCGATAGAACGTCTGCTCAGTTATCTGCACGTGACGGATTGCATCGATACGCGGCATTCCCTGACCGCACAGCACCTCAACCTGCCGCAGCTTCGTGACAATCTCTTCCGGCTTATGTCGTTTGATTCCCATTTTTGATCCTCCGTTTCCTAACTATAGGGGCGGACCGATTCAAAGGGGGAGGATCA
>CANMWT010000044.1 GCA_947501635.1 uncultured Roseobacter sp. | reverse complement strand
GCGTCCGATACTTCATCATCAACACTCCATCTTTCCAAAAAGATTAAAGTGTTGCGTCGACCCTTTGAAACCGCCCCCGCACAGCTGACTTTGGCCTCAGTGCCGCTTTCCAATGCTGTAACGCCAGAAATCCAATGATGTCAGAACCCTATCCACACAATAGAAAGGCGGTCAGAATACAAAGCGGGGCCAGAACCGCAATCGCCGCAATTTCGCGCCCAGTTAAGGGATCTGGCGCTTTATAGGCTGGTGCAGATTGAATTTTCTGGGCCATTGCATTGTATTCGGAACGTCGCGGAAAGCCTCTTTCCACATCGTCTGGAACTTCTGCGAACATAACCCTTGGGAAATACGGTTCAATAGATGTACCTTGGACATCTTCAAAATTATAATTCCTGTTAGTGAATGTCAGAACATCACCAGAAACAATGGCACCCAAAACAGTAGACATTTTATCGGGATAATAGGCTCTTTCCACCTCCAACAGCAGGCTTTGTTGTTTCGAGTGCCGACTATAGCCCTTGAGAAAGTGCCAATCCCCTTCCACAGACACAGCCTTTGTGTTTTCATAACCTACCACGCGCCATGTTCCTTGGAACACTGCGTTCTCACGGAAAAGGCCATACACATTTCCGTCGGTTCCGAAATACCAATTTTTATTAAAGGAATTTCCTGACAGGGTTTTGCTGAGATCATCGACCGGATTGCTAGACACGCAAGCAGTAAGAACGATTGCGAATAGCACTGTAGTCAACCTGTTCAAAGTTTTGGAGATTTTGTGCGTCAACTTTTTGCTCCTGCCACATGCCGCGGCCAAGCAAAATGCTATCCATCCGACGAATACTTAAAACGTATGAAGTTTTCGATGCTTTGTCACTATTTATCCACGGAAGCGCCGTGCATCTGAAAACAACTACGCATTTTGCAACAAGCACGCCGAATTTGGCGTGGTCACTCTGGGCTCCCTGCGGTCATTCGCTGCGGCGTGCTCCAATGACTGCTATGGGGAATACACATCTAATCTTGCAGTTTGA
>CANMWT010000043.1 GCA_947501635.1 uncultured Roseobacter sp. | reverse complement strand
GAGCCCGCAGCAGTCATAAGCAGATGTAGTACCAGCAGTTATTAGTCCGCCGCATAGCTCCCTGAGTTGCGTTTTTGATTGACAATACCCTGCCTCACTAGATAGCGGAATTTAGGCTCGCTTGGAAAATTCGTGAAATACCGCAGAAAACTCTCATACCTTTTGACCTTTCCCCGGCACGCGAGCCGAGCCGCTTATTACTCGAAAGGGCTAATGCGAGAATTCAGTCCATACACGCACTGTATGCGCCAGACAGAGCGCCTTTTGAGCGCGTTGCGTAGTTGCCCAGATTACGCGGAGATCGAGCGACGCGCACTGTATTATAATAAGCTGGATGAGGCTTTCGATGCATCGATAGCCCCTAAAATCGACACAATCGACAACAAGCGCAGTCGGTATTATTTCGATTTAATCGAGCACGCGAAGGGTTTTGGACCAGAAAGACGTTTGAACTATTTGTTCGGAGACATTACGCGAGTTCCAGAGCAACCTACTGTGGTAAAGTCCCGACCCATTCACGGGGACAATCGCAATTCAATTATTCTAAATCTTAATAAATTCAGGCATTTCAGCTGGTCAGCCGACGCCACGCCATTTCGGGAAAAAAGAATTCAGCCGTGTGGCGGGGAACACCTCGTACACCAGCCCGCCACTTACTGGTTGAGAAATTCCATGATCATCCGGTGTTCGATATTGGACATGTCAATCGCGACGTCGGCGATATTCCAGCAAAAGGTCCGTTAACGCATGAGGAGCAGAAACGCTTTAAGTTTTTTCTCTCGCTTGAAGGGAATGAAGTCGCGACGAACCTCAAGTGGGGAATGGCTTCCAATATGCTCGTGATGTCACCCGCTTTGAGGTTTGAGACATGGTATATGGAAGGTTTGCTCGTGCCGAACAAGCATTTTGTTTTGCTGGAGGATGACTTTAGCGACTTGGAAGAAAAAGTGGCCTATTACACAGAGCATCCCGAAGCTGCGGAAGAAATAATTGCCAACGCACACGAATGGTGGCGTCATTTTTCAGATCCATTAAAAGAGCGTATGATTTCGGCGCGTGTACTTGAAAAATACTTTGAGCTTTCAGGCCAGATTTGAAGGCAAACCTTGTAACTGTTCTGGCAGCGCTGTATTTTTACAGCTATTTCACGCTCAAAGCAGGCTTTCCAAGGAGCTGATGCACGACCGGTCTGACGCAGTTTACCACTGCTTCAGACCTAACTATCAAGGTCTGCTAAGTCCGCA
>CANMWT010000042.1 GCA_947501635.1 uncultured Roseobacter sp. | reverse complement strand
TTGAACAGCGATTGCTTGTGTCGAATACGTTGATGAATTCAGAAAATCCGATACCTGAACCGGCGGCTTTGGGCTCACAGCGGTCTTGCGGCGGCGCAGCAGAGCAAGCTTGGACTGCTCACCAAAAGCGGTCATTCCCGAAAAGTGGAAAATTCAACGTTTGCAGCGGCGTGGCCCGATGCTCGGACATTCGTCTGTTCAGTGCGGTCGTTGGACTACAGGGCCTGGTACGACTGCACTGAGCCCAATGCAGACGATGCTTGGGCCCGCATTACATGTCTTTATGGGCGGGAAGCTTGCTCTATCTCCAACGCAATGCGCCGCCGGACTGAACCGGCGACGCTTCCTGTTCTACCGCTCCTGCGCCGACTTGTAGCCTTTATTGGCGGGAACGTCGTTAAACAGGTGCTACTGACGATTGATGCAGGCCCGGGTCTCCTCGATCGCTTTGAACGTGCCGTCAAGGCTGATCTCGATTGGGTTGTCGCCGTCGGGGTTCAGGGTCAGCACATAGGCCTTGGCCAGAGCTTCGCCAAAATCTGGGTTGTTCGCCCTGACAGAGCCCCCGCGCCAGCCACCCGCGAGCAAGCGTTGAACCGTCTTGCCTCTGAACCGTTTGCCGTCGAGGTCGAAAACGACCTCTTCCCCGACAACGTTGCCATAGACCTTGAGGTTTTCGTCCTGTGTGTAGACGGCAAGATAGCCGAACGCTTTGGTATCTTCAATCATGCCCATGCGTACAAAGTACCCGTTGTCCACCACGCGTTCCATCATGCAGCCAAGCCGACCTTCCGGGTTGTAGATGTCCCAACCCTCAACGGTTGTGTACGGGCCTGCTGTGCGCGCTGGCTCTTGCGCTTGAGCTAGGGCTTGCGGCGCAGCTGCGAAAGTAGAAATGGCCATCGCGATGGCAATAGCTGCCGTTGTCAAATCCAGTTTCATGGTAAGCTCCTTTAAAGTTGTTGATACTTTTTTTGTTGTCTTGCGTCGGAATAAACTCACGTTTCGATTCGTTTAGCCGGTTCCGATTTGTGTTAAGGAGAGGTGGCGAAACCACCTCTCCCATCCACGCTCAAATTGTGTCTGTTGGAAGGGACAGGATGAGAGCATGGATACCAGTTAACCGCCCACCTTTTACACATTCGAATGCTAGCATGTGTGCACCTTCCTTGCATTGATTTGGGTCAACAAGGAAAGTCGGCTCAGTCCGCATCTGAGACATCCGAGGCGTGCGCAGCGATCGACCGGTTTTCCGCACTGCGGTCATTGGTGCGTCGACCCG
>CANMWT010000041.1 GCA_947501635.1 uncultured Roseobacter sp. | reverse complement strand
TCGCATTCAGTTTTGTGAATTTATTTATTGTCAGTTCACGATTTTGTGTCCTATGGTATGCGTTAGGGAACATGGAGTGTTGGGAGGCGTCATGCGTCATTTTGTGATTGCGGGATCGTTTGTGTTTGCGTCTGTTTTTGGGGCGCATGGTGGAGAGGTTTCTCCGACGGAGGTTTCGTTTGAGGACGGTGCGATTGCGCAGTCTTTGTCTGGTGTTGCGGGTGATCCTGTTGCGGGCCGCGAGATTGTGGCCAACAAGAGCCTTGGCAATTGCGTGGCGTGCCACGCGGTGACGGATCTTGAGGATGTGCCGTTTCACGGCGAGATCGGGCCGATGCTGGATGGCGCGGGCGACCGGTGGTCTGAGGCGGAGCTTCGGGGGATTGTGGCGAATGCGAAGATCATGTTCGAGGACAGCATGATGCCGTCGTTTTACAAGACGGAGGGTTTTATCCGTCCGGGCAATGCCTACACGGGCAAGGCGAAGGATCCTGAGACCTTTGGCCCTTTGCTGACGGCGCAGCAGATTGAGGATGTGGTCGCGTACCTGTCCACGCTGAAAGACTAATCACACAAGCACGCTGCCCGAAGGATGCGGGTGCTGGCGCAAGGAGATTTGACAGATGGAAGTCACAAGACGGAATGCAATGTTCATGGGGGCGGGGGCCTTGGCGGTCTTTGGTCTGCCGCTGCGGGCGACGACGGAAGACATTGAGGCGATCACGGCCTTTACGGGGGGTGCGGAGATGGCGGACAGCGGTGTGACGCTGACGGCGCCCGAGATTGCGGAGAATGGCAACACGGTACCGATTGAGGTCTCGGCGCCGGGTGCTGCGGCGGTCATGGTGCTTGCGCTTGGCAATCCGACCCCGAATGTTGCGACGTTCAACTTTGGTCCTCTGGCGGCGTCTCAGGCGGCGTCGACGCGGATCCGTCTGGCGGGAACGCAGGATGTTGTTGCGATTGCGCGGATGGCGGATGGCAGTTTTGCGAAGGCAACCAGCACGGTGAAAGTGACAATCGGCGGCTGCGGCGGCTAAGGGATAAGGAGAACAGACAATGGCAAAAGGTGTAAAACCCCGCGTGAAGGTGCCCAAGACGGCGGCGGCTGGCGATGCGGTGACGCTGAAGACGCTTATCAGTCACAAGATGGAGAGCGGCCAGCGCAAGGATGACGATGGCAATCCGATCCCGCGGTCGATCATCAACCGGTTTACCTGCGACTTTAACGGCGAGAACGTGATCGATGTGACGCTGGAGCCGGCGATCTCGACGAACCCGTTTTTTGAGTTTGAGGCGACGGTGCCCGAGGCGGGCGAGTTCAAGTTCACGTGGTATGACGACGACGGCTCGGTTTACGAGACGGCGAAGAAGATCGCGATCGGGTAAATCCGGCGCAGGGAGGGACAGCATGATACGATTGAAGCAAGCACTTGGGGTGGCCGCGGCCTTTGGCCTGAG
>CANMWT010000040.1 GCA_947501635.1 uncultured Roseobacter sp. | reverse complement strand
TGTCCGTCGTCAGAGTTTTCCGGAATGCAGAGGCGTTTTCGTAGCGGAGGCTCTGGTTCGGTTTCTGTTTTAGTTTAGGCGGCCGCTGCTTGGTGCTGCAACCGGCGTTTTCGGATTGTCTGTTTCTTGATCTCCTCTCTCATCTTCAGGATATTCGCGCCTCGGCCGTGATAGACGTCGGCGGGTGTCAGGTTGGCTAGGCTCTCGTGGTAGCGATGGTTGTTGTAGTGATCGACGAAGGCGCTGATCTGGCGTTCCAGGTCGCCGGGCAGGAAGTAGTTTTCCAGGAGTACCCGGTTCTTCATCGTCTGGTGCCAGCGTTCGATTTTGCCCTGGGTTTGCGGATGGTGCGGCGCACCGCGAACGTGATCCATGCCCTTTTCATCGAGATAGTCGGCCAGATCGGCGGCGACGTAGGACGAGCCGTTATCGCTGAGAAGCCTCGGTTTGTGCACGACGGTTGCGCTGTTGCAGCCCGAAGCGTCCAGCGCCAACTCCAGCGTGTCGGTGACATCCACAGCCTTCATCGTGGTGCAGAGCTTCCAAGCAATGATGTAACGGCTGTAATCGTCGAGGATGGTGCTGAGATAGAACCATCCCCAGCCGATGACCTTGAGGTAGGTGAAGTCGGTCTGCCAGAGTTCGTTCGGACGCACCGTCTTGTCCCTGAACTCGTTAGCCGCACAGATCACCACATGGGCTGGGGCCGTGATTAGATCCTCGGCGCTTAGAATGCGATAAACTGAGGATTCCGAGACGAAGTAGCGCTTCTCGTCAGTGTATTTGACCGCCAGTTCCCGGGGCGTCAGATCCTCGTGCTCCAGCGCAAAGTCGACAACATCCTTGCGGACCTGGTCCGGAATGCGGTTCCAGACCGACCTTGGCCGGGGAGAGCGATCGGCAAGCGCATCGATGCCACCATCGCTCCACCGGGCATACCAGTCGTAATAAGTGCTGCTAGGAATACCCAGCATCTTCAGTGTTTGCCGTGTCGGCAGATGGGACCCCTCGACCGTGCGAATGATCTCAAGCTTCTCAGAGGCTGGGTATCTCATTCTTCGAACTCCCCATCCCCGATCATGCTTTTTTTGAGCAGACGGTTCTCAAGCGTCAGCTCAGCAACCACCTCCTTCAGCGCGGCAGATTCCGACCGCAGCTCCTTGACTTCGGGGGATGTCGCTTGTCGCGCCGTGTCACCCGCCAGCCGGTTCTTCCCGGCTTCAAGGAACTCCTTCGACCAGGAATAATACAGGCTCTCAGCAATACCCTCACGGCGGCACAGTGCGGCAATGCTCTCTTCGCCCCGCAGACCGGCCAGGACAATCCTGATCTTCTCCTCGGCTGAGTACTGTTTGCGGGTCTTGCGTTTGATGCCTCTGACCAGTTTGTCAGCGGCGTCTTTCGATGTTCCGGATTTCTTGTTCATCTTCGCTCCTTAATGGCTTCGATGAACCAGAAATCCTCCGTTGCTCAAACCCCTAATTCTGTCCGGTGGGTGCTGACGTCAGACAG
>CANMWT010000039.1 GCA_947501635.1 uncultured Roseobacter sp. | reverse complement strand
TTAATGGCTTCGATGAACCAGAAATCCTCCGTTGCTCAAACCCCTAATTCTGTCCGGTGGGTGCTGACGTCAGACAGGGGGCACAGCCAGCACCTGCAAGCCGCTGTCTCGGCACGCCGATGTCTGGCGCTGTTGTCAGCCAAGACACTCCGCCTCTTTCAATCAAGGCGGCACACACGCGTTTCAGTCAACAATAACGGTCAGTAAGCTCGCACCACGTAACGCGCGAACTCTTCTTCGGCCAAACGGGGAAACACGTATCTTAAGGACAAATGGCGGAGCGACAGTCCGCAACACTCTTCTTACAACACCATAGTAAATTTTGGTATTTTTAAGGGCCTTCAAAAAAATACCACATAAAATACCACCTCAGATTCACATGCGCTGCTTGTCGTGACACTCACCCCTCACACAAACACAAAGTCATCAGCGCCGAGATTTATTACCTGTGCGCTCAGGATGGTGATGGTATTGGTACCGTCGGTTATCACCACGTCTGAGCCTACATCGGCCATGTGGTTGGCGGCCAGATCGGCATAGTCCAAAATCGCCGTCACCGCCCTCAGGTCGATCTTTTCGGCCGCATCGAATTCGTTGAAATCATAGATCGTGTCGTTGCCGAACCCATCCTCGAACACGAAGGTATCGCTGCCCGCCTCACCACGCAGGCTGTCATTGCCCGCGCCGCCGATCAGCGTGTCAGAGAATGCTCCATTGCCGCCGAAAAGCTCATCGTCACCGGTGCCGCCATCGAGCGTATCCTCGCCCAGATTACCCTCCAGCCGGTCGTTGCCGTTACCGCCCAGCATCAGATCGTTGCCAGCCCCACCGTTCATCAAATCAAACCCGTCGCCGCCCTCCAGCACGTCATCAGCGCTTTCGGCAAAGAGGAAGTCCGACCCTTGCCCGCCTTTCAGCGTATCGGCCCCCGTGGGTCCGCCAAAGAGGCTGTCGTTGCCTGCGCCACCTTCGATGCTGTCGTCACCCTCACCGCCAAGCAGTGTGTCGTCATTGGAGCCACCAAAGAGCGTGTCATTGCCGGCACCGCCATCCAGGAAGTCCTTGCCGGTCTCACCGTAAAGCACGTCATCGTTCGCCCCACCCCGCAGCACGTCATTGCCCGACGGCCCACCGTAAAGCGTGTCATTACCAGCCTCACCATCAAGGCTGTCATTGCCGAGGTTACCAAACAACCGATCGTTGCCATTGCCACCCATCAGCGTGTCATCATCGGTACCCCCGTTGAGCAGATCGAACCCGTCGCCGCCCTCCAGGTGGTCATTGCCGCTCTCGCCAAACAGAAAGTCCGACCCGCGACCGCCCAGCAACGTATCCGCCCCCGTGCCCCCGCCAAAGAGTTCGTCGTTATCGTCACCCCCATCGAGGCTGTCATTGTCGAGGCCGCCCTCAAGACGGTCGTCGCCGGTGTCACCCAAGAGGGTGTCTTCGCCGCCCTCACCAAGCAGCGTGTCGTTCTCTGACCCCCCGTCCAGAAGATCAGCACCAGATCCCGCAACCAGCGTGTCCTCACCAGACCCGCCGTCCA
>CANMWT010000038.1 GCA_947501635.1 uncultured Roseobacter sp. | reverse complement strand
TTTGCTGCAACAAGCACCAATGACTGTTTTCACGACAACGGACGTTCGCTGAATCTTGGACAAGGGCCGCTATGCGGACGAAGCTGCCGAAGAGAAACGAAACCAGTCACGTTCAGCTATCGGTAAATCCCTATACTTGGCTCGTCTTTCGTCCCATGAATCAATCTTTGTCCGCCGCTTTTTCACGCTGATCCAGAATGCGCTTTGCTCTGTCGCTGAGTTCGGCCCCCGAATTCCAGTCTGAACCAGTTTCGTTTGCAGAGGTTTCGGTACTTGTAGTTTCAAGATTTTCACTCTCGCAATCAACGATCTGGCCGCGACTTTTTGCGAGGATGCATCGCGCTCTATCGCTCATTTCCGCACCTGTATTCCACGTCGACGAACTTGTGGCGTTTTGCTTTGGTATTGTCGTGGTGTCTCTCAGTAACGAGTTTATTAGCTTTTGGTGTCGCCGCATGAATGTTTCTTTGACGTCAACTTGAGCGTAGGTCTGGTTAGGCAGATACCTCTTGATTGAAATTCCCATCCGTTCAGCGATTTCCGCTTCGCCAAAGAAGTTCTCTGGAAAGACACCATTTGGAACAAGCCGGTAGTTGGAGTTGAGTATGACTTGTCGCTGGAATGAATTGTCTCGGTTTTCCCAGACAATTTTATCCAAGAAAAGCCAATCTGCACGGGCTTGGACAAATCTGTCGTTGCTTCCAAAAGACTCAAAGACAATATCAATGTCGCCGTCAGAACCGAGATCGCACGCATGAATAAAATTCAGCCAAACGCGTGTGTTCACTTCGGGGGTTTCAACTTTATCAATGCTCGAAGATTTAGCTATTTTACGCCCTTCGAATGAAATCAAGTCGACAGAAAAACCCTGATAGGGGAGTGGTTCGTTGATACTCAGGCTTGACACAATCACGATATCTGTTCCGCCGTCATCGGCGTCTAGGAAAACGGCGTCTTGCAGCAAATTACTGTTATTCAACGATTCAACGACCGTTTTTCGTTTAAAATCTCCATTTCCTTCGCCCCACAAAACTGTCAGCGGTTCTTCATGCCCATCAAACAGCAAGTCTAGTTTGCCGTCTCGATCAATATCCCATGCTTTGACGTTGTAATTTCGCCCGAAGCCTCGCAATCGCTTTGTTGGAGTAAAGCGTCCAGCGCCATCATTTAGCAAAATGGTGATTTCGCTTTTCGCTCCGGGAGTGGTGACGATGTCAACATCTCCGTCGCCGTCAAAATCGCCTGCCGCGCCCCCGTGAAACAAGCTTCTGTCACTGCTTAAGTACCGGCTCTGGTAACCATTTTCTGTGCTCAGCAGGATTTCGTTTCTGGCTGGAACATAAGGAGCGTAATCCGGTCCACTTTGAACGAAAACAACGTCATCTTTCCCGTCGTTGTTGAAGTCCTGAGTGAGCATCGTTCTAGCAGCAAGAAAGCGTGTTCCTGACGGATGCTCAAAAGCCGGATCCGTGCTGTAGAACCCGTACTGATACACGTTTCGGCTAAACCTGCCTCCCTGCGGTGCATACTCATGTTCATAACCGGCGATGACTTCGGGTGCACCGTCCGAATTAAGATCGGCTAGCCCTGTCATCCAGCTTGCCCAAGCACTCTCTCTTTCCGAAAACTCTGGCTTAATGGCATCCACAGTCGAGATCATGCAGCCATAGTGGTTCCGAACAAACCGATCGGTGGTTTCATTTATGTCTGCGTGTGCACCGTTGGCCTGCCACAGAATGACAATAAACAAAATTCCGAGCGAGTTACGCATGATTCAGTTTCTCTTCCGAAATGGTTCTTTTTCGTAGCATCGCACGTGTAAGTCTCCCAAGTTATTCGAAGTCAAAACCCAAGTAACGGCTAAATTGGAAGTAATTTAGTATAAGTGTAAAACGTCCATAATATGACGCGTCGAAGCCAAATTGATCTGCTACATGGAATTTCATAAGGACGCACTAACTTGCAGTCTGTTTGTAAAATTCTAATGTCTGCCTTGGGCTCAAGGCGGTCATCTGACAGAAAGACTCAGGTGACGGCTTTGCCGCGCTCAGCAGCCGTTGGGAAGAGCGC
>CANMWT010000037.1 GCA_947501635.1 uncultured Roseobacter sp. | reverse complement strand
TCCTCCCGCTCTTTGAGAGAATTGAATCAGCGACTAGCGCTTCGATCAACCGAGAGTTTTTCAACACAATCAGCCCAATGCAGAAGTGCTCCGTTTTTCAACCTCGCAGGCGCAGCAACTGGTCGCATAATTGATTTTGCGCTGAACGTGGTTAGAGCGGATGTTCGACCAAAAGCCGATCTATTAACTTACCTAGTAATTGGGTTCGGCTCTTAACGTCAGCTTTTCGATAAATTGAATTGTTTTGTGACTTGATTGTGCCCGGGCTTGTGTTGCGCAACTCAGCTATTTCACTGACAGTCATACCTTTCACAGTAAGCAACGCGACATCCTTTTCAGCATCGCTCAATTGCCATCTGTCAAACTGCACGTTTAGCATTTCAAAAAACTCACCTTGAGCGGACCGCAACAGCCTTTCGATTTCCTCACGGCTTTTTTGAGAGAACTGGTAACTACGCCAAATAAGAAACCCGCCAATCATAAAGCCAAAGAAGGTCGCAAGTGCAATGATTTCGTGAACGAGCCAACTGGCACTGAATAAATAGTAGCCTGTAATTTCGCCGATTAATTCGGAGAGAAACGCCAATGCAGAGGCGATATATAATGCCACCCCTGCATTGAACTTTTTATCTGTACCTTGACTATCGCTCAAAGCTAAAGCCTTGAGCCGAATTATTTAAGCAACGTTTAATCATCACCTTCGCCGTCGCTATCGCCGCCACCTTCGCCGTCGCTATCGCCGCCACGGTCACTGTCTCCTTCACCGTCGCTATCTCCACCACGGTCACTATCGCTGTCGCTTTCACCGTCGCTATCTCCACCACGGTCACTATCGCTGTCGCTTTCACCGTCGCTATCGCCGCTACGGTCGCCATCGCTTTCGTTATCGTCGCTCTCACTGTCATCGTTTTCGTTATCGTCGCTCTCATCGTCGTCGTTTTCGTTATCGTCACTCTCATCGTCGTCGTTTTCGTCGTCATCATTTTCGTCGTCGTCGAAATCGTCTTCATCATCCCTCTCGGACCTGTCGCGTACGACCGTACCATCTTTACCAAGGACAACTTCTCGCTCAATACCAGGGCCAGTCGCTTCGAACCGGGTATTGCCGAACAATGTGCGACTAATCTCAATGCGCTTGAAACCTTCTTGCGTCAATTCTTCAATAATCTGATCTCTTGTAGTTTGAGATAAAGCAGTGCTCGCCATCAATGCAAATGACGTGCTTATCAGGATAGTTTTGGCTCTCATGGTATTTCCTCGCTTTTTGATATTGTCCGAGACAAGCATGTAAAAGGCTGCCTAGGGAATATAACTTTGGATTAAATTGGCAGAAATCATCCAAAGAGGCATTTGCAGATAAAGTTCTTTTTCGGATACAGGCAGGGCTACAGTCAAAGGTCAGAGGTCCCCGGCGGGATCGTGGAAAAGACCTTCAAGACATGATTATAACGCCGACCCTCGAATATTTCAGGGCTCAGCAAGGAACCAGAAAAACCTGAACATGATAGAACAGACAAAATACCAGAAACTTTTCTCCACCCCGCTTATTCGGTTCAAAGTACCAGATTGCGCGGTTCTGAATGCGGCTCTTCTTATGGAAGCGGAGCAAATGCGTGCCAAAAGCACTGGTGTTGCAAAATCCAATCGTGGCGGTTGGCACTCGGAAGGAAATTTGTTCGAGAGCGATGCGCCCAGCATCCAGAGAGTGCGAGAGGCTGCAAAGGACGCCGTTTTCCAACTCTCACGAAAGATCAACGCCAACTTCAACCCTGAAGAGTTCAACCTGAAACTCTTCGCATGGATGAACGCAAATCCAACGGGAGGGTATAACGCGCCGCATACGCATCCGGGCGCACACTGGTCTGGTGTTTACTACGTCGCTCAACCAAACGTCGATGAAGGGTCGTCAGGTATGATCGAATTCATCGATCCTCGTTCTGATCTGCAACATTGGAAAATTCTTGGCGCGAGCGCCTTTCAACAAAAGCGAACCTTTCGACCTTCTGTTGGTGAGTTGATAGTGTTTCCGTCCTACCTAATGCACTGGGTTCATCCCAATCAAAGCGATGAAGAAAGAGTAACCATCGCCTTTAACGCTACATTTCGCCGCCCAAAAAAGAATTAATCAACATTTTCTGCTAAAAATCGAGTGTCCGCTAGGTCCGCATCTCGGACCTACGCAGATATCTTACGAATGTCCGGTACTGGAAAAAACGGCTGTTCAGGGCCGTAACTTTGATTTTTCCGTCGTGAAGGGCTGCTTAACGCGACTAAGCGGTCATCTAACAAAAATGCTTGGATGACGGCTCAGAGCCCATACCGGAAGTGATCCGGGCAAAACGTTCGCGGGTGCTGCAATGCGGCCGACTGAAGTATTCAGCTGCGCCGCAGAAATAAAAGCGGCCATTCATGCAAAGTGCAGCGAAATTTGAGGTGCCAAGGTCCGAGTTGCCGGACTAACCTACCGTTTGCCGTATAGCCGCTTATTTAGGCTTTTTAAATGAGCGTTCTGCGGGGCGGTTTCAAAGGGTCGACGCAACACTTTAATCTTTTTGGAAAGATGGAGTGTTGATGATGAAGTATCGGACGCGG
>CANMWT010000036.1 GCA_947501635.1 uncultured Roseobacter sp. | reverse complement strand
CCCCAGAAAGACCTTGCAATATCATACACCGGCAGAGAAGTTTGAGGCATGTGTTGCAGCGACCCGTTGAAATCACAATCAGCCTTCAGACTTTGGTGCACATTGCAGCATCGGTCAAAGTGGGCTCTGAGCGGTCATCCAGCGTCGAAACTGTTGTTCCTGAGGCCTATTGCGGGAGCAAGATCCAATAAATCCAAACACGCTGCCGCCAGGTCAGAGGTCGCGATCTCCGAACCAGGGACGGTTGCCCACCCACTCCGACGGACTGCATCCCGTTGCAAGTTTAGTTGAGCTCCATTTATCGCCATGAGTTTTGCATCTCGGTCAACGTCACTTTGGGACAGAGCGATACAGGTCGGTATTAAGGCATTTACCATGGCATCATGTGCCATCAGTCTTGCTGACTCATGCGCGTTTGGACCATTCGTCAAGTTTCCCAAGAAAAACCCGGTAACGCCGAATACTATCGCAAATGTCAAAGGTTCATATGATTGTGAAAATAACCTTGTAGGAGATTTCATCAGGTGTCCTTCAGCGGGAAAATCTCCGCTCCAATTGTGATTATGCGAGGTTTAAACCCATCTTTGCTATTAGCCGCCGGTTGTCTGACACGACCGGCGCGTCTTCATCCGGGTAACCAACTCTCTGCTAAGGATCAGACCGGGACGTTATCGAGCATCTCCTCGAACGCTGCATTGTAAGAATCTTGATTAACCGGCCTCAGCTTCGTTGGGATTGCTAATCCATGAGATTTTAGTGATGCAACGACCCTGCTGATTTCTGGATGGAACGTCTCGTGCTGTGCCTGTGTAATATCATCAAGCAAACTGTCTAGAAGGGCGGCGTACTGCTGTAGTTCGGTCAACGTCATTGCAAGTCCCCTTTTTATAGCCGCAGTGCGCGGCGAAATTTGAAGTAGCACTCCTGTAGCATTTACGCAGAGCGCAGAAACTGATCTGCATTAAGTCAGATTGAAAGCGGGTCAGATTGCTCGAAAAAGGAGGCCTTTGGACGACATCATAAAACGATGTTAGATCCGCCTATGCGCGATGTTTCGGCATTTTCTGAAACATCTCATAAAGAGCAGCCATAACCAAAACCGTCCCGACGACACCGGAATTCCAGGCGGTCATAGGTTGTGTGAAGCCAAAAACCCAAGGCGCAGCTACCAAAATCAAACCGTAGGAAACTCCCAGGTAGGTCTGGATCAGGTAATGCTTTTTGAAGCTGTAACCCGCCAAGGTCAAAGCCAGCAGGCCGGAAACAATGAGCAGTCCTGCATCACCGATTACGGCATTGCTAAGTGCTGATTGGCCGCCGATAAGCATGAATGGCGACAGCATCAGCCAAAGTCCTGTTGCTGTGAAGGTCCATCTGAGAAATTCACGATATTGCATAGCGCATACTCCTACCTCGGGCATTAGGCGTCGGTTTCAGGATCCACGAGTTTGCCAAGCTCCACGGCGATAGCCATTTCCTCGTCGTTGATAAAGCCATCGCCGTCGGTATCGATGTCCACGAACATTGAATTGGTGAGGAAAGGATATGCAAGCTGAAGTTCAGCGAAGGATGCCATGCCGTCGCCGTCGGTATCAATGTCGGCAGGCATTGCATTTGCTGAGAATGCGACAGATGCCACGAGGGCGGCTACAAGAATTATGTTTTTCACGTTTTTCCGATCAAAGTATGGCTATCCAACTTGGATTGCGGTTTTGTTGCCTTTTCCCATCACGACTTCTCAGATGCTGCAGGCGTGTCAGACGTGGCCCTCTTCGAAGGCGGCATTGCCGTCCGGTTCCAATTGTATCGCGAGGGCCGGGGCTTGCCCGGTTTTGCGAGAAACTCTTTCAAATCCAACTGCTTCTTGGGGGGCGAATAACCCATAAGTTGTCCTTTCGCGGTGATGAATGCAAAAATCGATCGTGGGGACCAAGCCAACGGCTCGAGCGGTTTGGCTAAAGGCACGATTTCCGAAAAAGGGACGAGCGATTGGCCTTCGAGACAGTCGCATCAGTCAGGTCCGTCTGTTACGGAACATTATCGTCTATATAGGCTGAGCAGATCGGTTTTTCAATGGAACGACCGGATCAGGCAGGCTCCTGATGTATATTGCCTGGATGACAATTTTGTCCGCAACTCGGTCTTTGGGGTGGGAAATCTCGCTGCACCGTGAATGAACGACCGCTGTTCTCTCTGCAGCGCAGCAAATGGCTTTGGCGACAAATTTGCTGCGTGCGCAAAGGCAGGCTAAGGCACTTCCGCATTGGGCTCAGAGCCGTCGATCAGCCCGAATTATGCGAATGACAGCTTCTAAAAACCGAATATCCGTGTTTTGCGCCAAGCCGATGAAAACGCCAGATCATCTCGATGTTTGCAATGTCTGCTTTCGGGGCTGGTATCAAGCTCGCCGCGCCGCATCGCCGCAAGTCCGCTTCGGGCTGATTATGTTGAAAAACTCTTTGGATTTGGCGTGAAGGCTCAGTGTTTTGGCCTGCCTGTTTTGGATAGTGTGCAACTCGGCTGCCTCGTTATCGAGTGGCGGGCACCATCGGCTTGAGTTTTGCCAGTTTCCGGAGGTTTTGGGCGGTTGCGGCGAGAGTAAATTCATCCTGGAC
>CANMWT010000035.1 GCA_947501635.1 uncultured Roseobacter sp. | reverse complement strand
GAAACCATCGTGCCGATGGCATCCAGGCCGATCATGCACTAACATTCAAACTGGACCACTCAGGTGGGGCTGATCAAGATTGTAGCGAATTTGGCGGACAGAGAATATAGCATTCCATTCTACGGAAGCCCATTCTTGCAAAAGCAGATTGAGGCCTTTTTAATTGAAATAAAGAAAGGCATTTCTGAACGTGATTTGGGAAGTACTATTAAGTGGCTTCAGCCTGCGATCAATATTTGGGGCTTGACAAACATGTTACCGAGTCTTGTTGAGGCGATTGAGCAAGAATTCGAAGATAATAAGCTGGAAAAAAATACAAAATTATCTGTGTTGCTTTATGACTCAATGGAGAAAGCAAATAGGCTTCATGATCAAGAATTTTCAAGTGTTAACTTAAAGAGAGTGCAGCTACCTAAGTCGGGCAATCTGGTCGAAGTTATTCTTTTCGAGAATGTCGCGGCTATGATTTGTTTACACATGCCACCATTGAAAGGAACGTCGGTTCCACATGGCGTCGGTATTGTGACAAGCGATGCTCAAACAATTGATCTGGCCTCGAAATACTTTGACATTCTTGATGATAGTATTGGGTCACGATTGATCTAAGTATTCAGATATCGATACACGGACGATCGTGCGATGCCCAATTGCTTGGCTATGGCAGATGGTGACATGCCATTGGACTTCATTACAGCAACCTGATCCCCATCGATACTCGTCGGCCTGCCTTTGAATGGGCTGTCTTTACCCTTAGCCAAAGCTGCATCTATACCTTCGCGCTGGCGCTCCGCACGTATCGAGGCTTCAAACTCGCCAAAGGCACCAAGGATCGTGAAGAACAGTTTGCCCGCGGCACTGGTGGTGTCGACAGGCTGTTCCAATACTTTGAGGTTTACGCCTTTGTCTTCTAGCGCCTGAGCAATCTGCAACAGATCGCGGGTTGAGCGTGCCAGCCTGTCAAGGCGCGTGCAGACCACGGTATCACCTTTACGGATACCACGGGCCAACATGTCTTCCAACGCTGCCCGTCCTTCACGTTTTCGGCCCGATACCTTTTCCATGTACAGATGTTCTGGTTTAACGCCAGCGTTAATCAATGCGGTTTCTTGTACGTCCAAAGACTGAGATCGTGAAGAAACCCGTGCGTATCCAATAAGCTCACTCATAAAATGGCTCCATTTGTTCGATTTAACTATCCGATAATAGTATACTGTCCGATAAGTTATTCGTGAAGTCTAATAGGACAATTTGGGCATGATTTTTGTGGTCCGCAGAGGTTACACTCAAATGGGACAGTGTTGTTGGAAACAATGCATCAAGTAGAGTGGATTTCTTGAAAGCCTTTCAATTTTTGCGACCGTCCTAAAAATGCCACGTTGAGAAAATAGGCATGCACGAGCAATTGTAGAAAGGTTCTGAGATGAAATTGCGTGCGGCAGTGCCTCTCTACAATATGAAACGTTTTTGGCAGAAACTTAAAGTATTGATCCAGCCCGACGCCGGTTTGACCAATGCAATTATGAAAAGCCTTTTATACGTTTCTGCGGAATTTAGTGATCCCAAGATAAAACCCCAAACAAGGATAAACGATGAGTATAGAGATCAAGCAACCATTGAATGCTTTGCCAGTGAATACGTGCTTTCAATCACCACATGAAGAAATTTTGAAAGAAGCTGCAAACAACGCGGCGGAAAATTGGCGAACATGGCAGGATGATTTCACACATCATCTAATCTCAGAAAGCGGAGACTTCAAAAACTTACCAGTTTTTCAAAGCCTACCGAGGTTCTATGGTTTTGGTTTCGACTACTCAATTTTTCGCCTCTATGAACGCTCCAAACTAAACGAATTGCGAACATTTTTAGGTGGAATTGAAAATCCCGCCTCACACGAAATTTTGCATAAGAAGTTAGCGAATTGGGCTATTAAAAATGAACTGTGCATCATAGCGAAGAAGGGTGATAAAAAAGGCAAAATATTGCAATCAAACCATATTTCCTTGGTTTCGAAGCTACTTGGACTATGGAAGCCGTCAAAATATCCGATGTGGGATACGCTGGCTCGAGATGGAATGAAATGTGTAATGACAAACTCAAAGGTTTCTCGTTATGACGGCTCGAAAGTAAGTAACTATGAAAACTTTCGCAGTGATTTTGAAACACTTGCTGCTGGATGGGCCGCGGACATTCAAAGGATTGCTAAGGTCGAAAGTTTTGGTGGATGTGCCGATTGTTCTGTATATCGAACACTGGATAATTACCTTATGTTGCTAGGCAGACAGAAAAGAGTAATAAAATCTTAGAAGGTTAGATCGCAAAGTAGAAGAAATGGTACCTGCGCTATAGGCAGGCAGTCCAGAGCTTAACTTTTTGATCTACTGAGCCAGTGTGTTGACGAAAATTTGCGATCGTAGGTGAAGGAAAGCGTCAATCGATCTTTTAAGGACCTTAAAGCCAGAGTGGCCCGTGGATATGACGTATAGTTTCAACGCGCAGTAAGGTTTTCAAACAAGCCGCTGCTTGCAATACTTGAGCATCCCCATGATCAGCCCCACCTGAGTGGTCCAGTTTGAATGTTAGTGCATGATCGGCCTGGATGCCATCGGCACGATGGTTTC
>CANMWT010000034.1 GCA_947501635.1 uncultured Roseobacter sp. | reverse complement strand
TTGTCAGAACTGCCCGTCAAAACCTAAATGCTGCCCCAACAGCGATACACGCGCAATCAGTCGAGAGAAGTATGAGAGCGTCC
Source organism: uncultured Roseobacter sp. (assembly GCA_947501635.1). GTDB lineage: Bacteria > Pseudomonadota > Alphaproteobacteria > Rhodobacterales > Rhodobacteraceae > Roseobacter. Next base: position 4,586 of record CANMWT010000034.1, on the reverse strand, counting down.
GGGATTTTGCCCGGCGCTGCGTGGGCTCCGAGTTCAACCCGACCGCTCAGAGAAGACGAAAAAAGGTCGAGATGTTGTTTGCGCATCTCAAACGCATCCTTGGTCTGGGTCGGCTTCGATTACGTGGCCCATGTGGCGTCCAGGATGAATTTACTCTCGCCGCAACCGCCCAAAACCTCCGGAAACTGGCAAAACTCAAGCCGATGGTGCCCGCTGCAGGGTGAAAATGCGGGGCAGCCTCAGAGTGCTCAAAAAAAATATGCATCTTCCCCATCCAAAACGCATTCAATCCGCCGACTTTTTCAACACAATCGGCTCGATGCAGTCATCTGAGTCTTTTGCTCAGGTGACTGGTAAGGTGCGCTTAGCCGAAGTTCAGGTCAAATTTTCGAATTTCCGACCACGAATGGCTGCTTTGCGCAGGAGCGGACGGTGGCCAAAATTGGTGCTATGACCGAGTTGCGGACGAAGCCAACACTATACACATTCGGAAATGGAAGAGTGAGAAGTTCAGCAAGTCAGCGCTCGATAAAAATGTTAAATGGACATCGAAACATTTTTTGCCAGATCTGTCGTTCATGTGGATATGTTGTAGAAATAATCAGCGAACTACATCTGAGCCAAATTAAAAATAGGAGTTATTGACAGGAATTTCCCAGCTGAGCGATGATAACACATTTCTAAGTTGAAATTCAGAAAAAGGATGTGGCTGCTATGTACCTTTTTAATTCTGTTTTTGCCCGATTTGCTTTGGTACTTATTTGTATCGGCCAAAACTCAATCGCTCATGCAACCCTCACTGGTCGGCAATTGCATCCGGTCAGTTTTACTTCTTTCCAAATTTCGTCGATGCCAGTTGAAACTGAGCCCAGATCAATTTCATCAACGACACAGCAGAGCCAAAAATTACACGACATTCTGGTAAAAAAAATGGAATTATCCCTTTTCATTTCCGAGATGGCGCAATCGATTAGAAAACCGGCCCTTGAAGTTGCAAGTGCAGATTCCTTCGGCTGGCATCAGCTCTTGGTGAATAACTCTCCAAAATACGAGACATTAATTCAAGGAAATGGCAGCCCCACATTTTCCCCCAGCTTTGATTGCAATAAAGCCGGTACCCCCACTGAGTTTGCGATTTGTGGATCAGAAGTTCTGTCTATGTTTGATAGGAATATTGCGGCGGCATATTCTGATGCGCGCAAGGGTATGGACGAACAGCGCAAATCACTGCTCACGGTAAGTCAAAGAGAGTTCATAAAAAAAAGAGATACGTGCCGCGCGAACGAAGCATGCCTTATTGGGGCTATGAGTACTCGGATAGAAGAGTTAGACCAGATTTCGTATAGAATCTCTGAAACTGCTGATGATCGTCACCAACAAGTTTCTGGAACCGGCGTAGCCCAGCAAGCCAAAATGGCTGCCCCTGCCGGGAATGGCAATATTCAAAAACGCGACGACGGCATCATTATGGTAGACGGACGCCTTGGCGTATTTATGAACGGGGCCAATCCTGAGCAAGCCAAAAGAGATGAAGCAAATGCAAGCGTTGGAAAAGCATTCCATATACTCGGTATCAAACACTTTAGCACGCTTGAAGCAGACCCCCAATTTGTACTGAACACCCTTTATCTGTTGCCAATCGAAACCATTAAAGCAATGGCGGTTGAAGCAGCAGGCATGGAGCGGCCCGCGTTTGACCGAACCTTAAAAGACATAGGTACCAGAAACGGATTAGCCGCTATAGGAAGGCTGTATCAGCAAAATCTGGAGAACGATTTTGAACGCGCTCGTTTTCTTGACATTGCGAAGCGTAGAATTGCTGCTATCGCCCAGTCCAATCAGATACCAGAACCGTTAGCTATTAAAGTTGTATGTATGTTCCAGTTCGAAGCCTATGACTTTGCTGAAGGATACTTTCCGATTGACGAAAGGTCTCTGAGAAGAAGTTGTACAAAAAATGGTTTTTACACGGCGGGAATATTCAGTTCTACGTTTGAAGTGGACTTGCAGGGCGCTCCGGACAAGCTGATCCTTCCTCCGGAACAGGCCGAAGCTTTTGTAGGTCAGACCTCCAGAGGAACCACGCTGCTGTCTTTCGATGCGGTCGTAGAAAGCCGGGCAGTCATGGACCGGGGGCAAGGGTCTTACGCGTTCACAGCGCGGCGTGTAGGTTCCTATCAAGTGCACACCAAAGCCAGATTTTCTCCACCCATTTACACATTCGACGAACAGCAAATCCAGCAAACTGTGGCGCTGAAAAAAAAATCTGAAGCTGAAAGACTGAATGCGCAGGAACAACAGCGGCTCGATGAGCAAGAGCGGTTGGAGCGTGAAGCACAAGCTCGTCGTCAAAAGGAATTAGATGCTAAAGCGGCAGAAGAGGCAGAGCGCGCGGAGACCCTTGCCGCGAGGCAACGGGAACAGGATCAACGCGACGCCGAGTTGAAACAAGCAGAACAGACAGCTAAAGGCGTTCAGTTCCCTATTCTGGAAACGCGTCTTGGCGAAGACATGCGGAGAGCGGTGAGCCGCATCAGAAGCGAGCTTACCGGATCACAGGTATATTTTGCGACACGAGCACAGCGTAAGGGTTTCTCGACTGGCAGTGGTCTGACTGTCGAAGACTGGTCGCCTTACCACGAAGGGGCGCTGATCGTAAACGGTGATGGCAAGGATATGATCTCTGTCTACCATGAGCCGCTGATAAACGAAGGCAAGATAACAGCCCTTTCCCGGACCCGCTTGTTTGCGCCGGGAACAGGATTTGGGTTCCAATCCTTTGTCGAACTGTTGCAAGAAACGTATGGTGCATTGGACGATCAGCAACTGAGACAGTTAGATCGCACTGATGGCGCAGTATTTATCTGGCGTCCGGATCCGTCCGCATTCGTAAAGGCAACACCAGTTCCCGGCAATTCTGACCTTTCCGCCGACCTTCCGCGCCCCAGTATAAGTGATCCGAATACCCAGGCCTGCATCCGGTCGCTGAACGCTCGCGCTCGCGCGGTAGGATCTTCTAACATGATGGCTGCACAAGCCCTCACAGAGGGCATACCCCTTAACCCGGAAACCGGTTGGCCATGGTTTGATGAAGCAGGATCGCGCTGGAGCCCGACAACAGCCCTTCCGATTGACCCTGATAGTGTTTTTGCAGGTGTAGTAGCCTGTCCTCCCTTCGAGACATTAGTTGTCTGGATCAGCCTTGGGACAGACGGTCGGGTGACAGAGTTCCGTCAGCTTCTTGCAAATCCTGTCGAGAGGCATCTGAGAGCCGAAGACCTGAAGACTGAAGCACTGTCTGAGCCCCCTGATGCTGGTACTGCTGGCGACGGCTTTAAGTTGTAGGGCGTCTGATGCAGAATCAGAAAATGGCACGGTCTTGCTATGGTATTTTGGCGTGGTGTAGCCACCTCACAATGAGGCTGAGTATATTTGCTATTATTGCAGTGACCATCTCGCTTGGAATGGTTGAAAGAGCGGACGCTTTTAGGCCTTCTTGTTTGAACAAATCTTACGACATTCTTGACCGCGGCAGGGAAGCAGAACGTGTACTGCGGATACAGTACATTAGTTTGAAAAAGTCAGTTGAGGCGCAACGAACCGCAGAGCTCGATGAACTTCGAAAGCAATATGTAGAAGAAAACCAAACGGCTAAAAAAAATTATGAGCAAAGCCTTGGCCAAGCTCGTGGAAATAACGCAGTTTTCCGAAAGATCGGGGCAGATCATTCAGCGGCACACAAAGAGCGAAGAGAATTGTTCGTCAACAGCAGTACCAATGTTTGGGATAAGTATGAAGAACAACTGCAAGATCTGGACTCGGCCTTTCGATGGAAACAACTTCAACTCAGATTTACAACTGCCATGAGAAGACTGCCATCACACATGAAATGCTGGAGTGCCGCGGTATTGGAAATCGAAGGCATTTACAGTTCTTTTAATCCTTTCAGCTGGGCCAGAAACTTCCGATTAATTGGCGAGGGAAGACTATTTTCACCGCTCATTAAATCAATTGGTTTGGTCAAAGAAATATATAACGACGCCGTGACAAACCTCATGAAAAACAATAATCTCACTATGAAAGAGGCTCAGCGTTTCTTGGGTCAAGACCGTACAAAAAATGGTCGGGTTTCTTTGGTGCCATATGATCCTGAGCGTCTCTCGGAACCGCTCCCGCCATCATCGAGTTATCCAACCCTGCCGCTAGAATATTATAATTACGAGCAGCAGTAACTTTAATTCTCTATGGTTATAAACATGCTATCGGCAGCACTTGGTGTATGTAAATGGCTCGGTTCACTTCTGAGAAAATGCTATTTGGACCGAACCATCAAACGTCATTTGATGCAGGCTCCAATCACAAAAACCTTTTGGCTAAGAAACAAATTCGTAAGAGAATCTATAGTCTAACCGGTGACTGCATTTCTGTCTGCAAATAGCATATCTGTATATTTTGTTTACGAATAATACGTATGCGGCGTCGGCCTTTTCACGAGACAGACATGTCTGCTTTGGGCTCAAGGCGGTCATCTGACAGAAAGACTCAGGTGACGGCTTTGCCGCGCTCAGCAGCCGTTGGGAAGAGCG
>CANMWT010000033.1 GCA_947501635.1 uncultured Roseobacter sp. | reverse complement strand
ACCCGTCGTTCTCTGACCCCCCGTCCAGAAGATCAGCACCAGATCCCGCAACCAGCGTGTCCTCACCAGACCCGCCGTCCAGCGTGTCCTGACCGGCATTGGCGCGCAGGCTGTCATTGCCGGTGCCGCCTTCCAGCCAGTCACCGCCCGACCCACCGACCAGCGTGTCATTGCCAGCAAGCCCGTAAAAACTGTCCCCGGTGCCATCACTGTAATCGTCCAGCATGTCGTCACCGTCCGTCGCGGTGATGACAAAACGCTCAAAGTCCTCAAGATCGAACCGCGCGATACTGCCGTCGCTGAGATAAGCCTCCTCATCGTTGCTGAACGACAGATAGGCAAAGTCCAGCCGGTCCACCGTACGCCCGTCCACCAGCGGCCCGCTGTAATCCAGAACAACCGTGTCAACACCGTCACGCCCGTACAGCCGGTCAAGCACATGGGTGTCGGCTACAACCGTGTCATCCTGGTTCGACAGGTTCCCGCCGATGTACTCAATCCCGCTCAGCGCGCCCCCCGTGATTGTGCTCGCACGCATGTCCAGGCTGATACCGACCCCGGAGCCCTGCAGTGCAAAGCTCAAAAAGTCCACGCCCGCCCCGCCGACAACCGTGTCACCAAGTCCCACGCTGTAGAACCCGTCGTTCTCTGACCCCCCGTCCAGAAGATCAGCACCAGATCCCGCAACCAGCGTGTCCTCACCAGACCCGCCGAAATAACCCGAACCATTCGAGTTCGCAGCGAAGTAGTCACCCCCGTCGCCACCAAATGCGTAGAACACTTCCACATCGTCCAAACGCAGGCTGTTGTCGCCTTCTGTAAACACCGCGCCGTCGAACAACAAAGATGTGCTGATGCCTGTGCCCCAACTCGAAAGATCAAGGATCGCCGCATCGAAGCCCGCCAAGCCATCAAGTTCTTCAACACCGCCGGAAGGCGAAACGGAAACAATGTCGTTTTCTTCGGTGAAGGTTGTGTTTTGCGCGGCAACATCATCGTCAGCAATCGAAAATACCGCGCGCCCAAGGTATAGATCGATTGCCTGATCGGGCGAGGGTTGAACGACAATGCCGAATGTTTCCAAAACCTCGACCACATTGTCATTGAGTATCGAAATCTCAATTATCTTTTCTGTTTCGCCTGCTTGGAAATCCACTTGCTGGTTTAGAATTCCAGTGTAGTCATCTACATTGCCAGTGCCTTCGTCTTGCACGGTACTAACGTATACTCTCTCAAAGAAAGTTGCGTCCGGCCTTCTTATCGTGACAAAGAGGGTACCTGCATTTTCCTGCACGACCTGATAGTTCGGTGTCACGATCCATCCGCCGGGCTTGCCGGTAATCGTTGTTGAAAAGTCGGAAGGCTGAGACCCGAGTTCCAACTTGAAGTCAACTTGCTGTCCCGCTTCAAGCCCGTTGAGAATGCTCAGAACCTGCCAATCGTGATTGGTTCCCAGGCCATCGAGGTCGATTTCAAGAAGAGCGGCATCAATGTAGTTTGCCATCCTGACGCGTACTAGCTCACCGCCAGAGGCACCTGTCGATATTGCACCCGAGAGTATTTCCGAGAGATCGATGACGTCCAGTTCCTCAAGATCGTAGGAACCAGTGTCGCCCTGGCGATAGTCGGTTATTTCGTCGAATGTCCCTTGGGGGAAGATGTAGGGCTCGGTCAGAGAGGGTGCAGGCACATCCTCGGATATATACTTGAAGACGTCATTACCTGGGCCTCCAGCCAAGGTGTCCGCATCCGATCCGGCCGGAAACGCCGACCGCCCGCCTCCATGTAACGTGTCATTTCCGCTATCGCCGAAAACAACATCTCGCCCTGCTTCGCCGAACAGACTGTCGTTATCTGCCTCACCCTTCAAGAGATCGTTGCCAGATCCGCCATAGAGTTGGTCGTTGTGGTCACCCCCATAGAGCGTGTCGCTATCCGCGTCACCGTAGAGCATGTCCTCACCGGATTGACCGAAAAGAAGGTCATTGCCGATTTCGCCTTTCAAGGAGTCCGCATCATCGCCGCCCAGCAACTCATCCGAACCTGCACCGCCGTTCAGGGTATCCGACTGGTTACCGCCATCAAGAGTATCTGCTCCGCCATATCCAAGAATGACATCAAGCCCGTCGCCACCGGATAACTCGTTGTCAAGCGCATTGCCGAATATATCTTCGTCAAATGCAATGCCATCGTAGCTGCGCTGTATATCCAATAGTTCGATTGTCAGTGCGCGGTCGATACCCCAATCGATCGGTAAAGCCGCTAATGCTGTATTCGCTACAACCTTGCTGGTATCGAATCCGTCAATGTAGAACGGACGAGCTTGCCCGTAAATCTTTGTTATATCGTCTATATTCTCAAAGTCAGCTGTTTCAAGAGCTTCGAGATACCCCTCTGCGATTGTTTTCACCTCAGTGAGCGTCGGCGTCAGCGAGACCGGATTGAGGCTTTCGAAAACATTGATGACGTTCTTAAGGAACTCGTACCCTTTTACTTGTGCAAACAAATCCAGCGCTTCACGTTCATAACTGGTCGCGGCCAGCGATCTTGCTTCGAGCAGGGCACCGTATTCTGACCAATTGAACAACGCGTCAATCGCACTCAGTACAGCGTCAAGGTAACCAAAAATTCTATCAGCAGTGCTGTCATAGATTGCTGGATTTGAATTGACGTGCAGTGTTATCGCAGAGAGCTGACCCGAAAGCCCGAGTTTCAGGCTTTCCAGATTTTCCGCAAATCGCTGATGATGAACGATCAATTCGCCTGCGTCGAGCGCTTGCTTTGCTGCCAACGCACTCGAAAGCGAGTAATCAAACAAGTCGGCCAGATCAGACCGCGTCAAAGCCTCATAAAATGCCTCTACAAAAGACACCGACAGCTCTTGTTTGAACTGCCGAGGATTAAGGATCAGTGTTTTGACCGACTCTGTTTGCGACACAACCGCGGCAACGGCCAGAGAGGCAAAATCGACAGCAAAATCCAAGGTTGCCTTTTGACCAGGGTTTTTTTCGAAATATTCATCTGGACCAAAAAGGGCAAACTCAACCGGTGCCGTCACGACATTGGCAGAAATGACAACAGCAGAAACTAAATCTTTGACGGGCTCAGCGATGTAATTGTCAAATAGTGTACCGCTAATTCCGACAATCATGTAGCCCGTTCGATCTACGAGATCCCATAAATCGTCCAGAAAACCGCCTTCAAGGGTTTGTAAGTCCGACTGAATATCTGTGTAAACCGCAGTGACGCTGGTTTGGTATGCCTCTAACTGTTCGTAACCCGTTTCTGCGAGGCCCATCTCTAAGGTGGAGCTTACGTATGCGAACCTGTCCAGTTCGCTAGCCAACACCGAAACTGTGCCGACATCCGCCATCGTATCAGTTACGACCAGCGTTTGCGTCAAAATGTCATCAATGAACCATGGGAGTGGAAAATCGTTGGAATCTTCGACGGAAATACCCGTCAAACCGCTGTAACTTGCCTCAACGCTGGCTGAGATTTCCTCGGTCGTGAGCGCAACGTATTGCTCAAGATACGCCCGCAGCGACCGTGTTGGATCGACCACACGTTCAAGACCATCAGGAGCAGTATTTGTACTTTCATAAAAACTACCAACGGAGAGCGTGTTGGTGCCCGTTGCATTGAAGGTACCGTCTGCTGTCTTGAACGCGATGGCCAGATCGGTCGTTAGCTCTTGTGTTCCGTTCGCGACTTCGTGCCCATCGACCGATTTGGTTTGTCCCGATGATGCAAACGTAATGTGAATGTGCGAGCCGTCGCCATTCTCTCCTGGGATGAGCACACCAGTAAGGCCAACGAGACCGATGACCTCTCCGGATTTTATCATATCCCCTTGTTGAAGCTGATCGCTTGTTGGGTCCAAATGCGCATATGTCGCCACGAAGTCTCCGTGGTCCACCGTTATGATGTTCCCATAACCGTTCACGCCTGCTTCGTAATTTCCAGCGTCATAGTGACTGTCGATGACAACACCGTCGGCAACGGCATGAATTGTATCGTATTGGGCCGCATCGAAATCGACCGCATAATACAGCGACGTTCCTACAAGGTGACTGTCTGAACCTCCAACGCCTTGCGTCAGTTCGGCAACGACACCTTCCGCAAAGGGAAGTTCGATGACGATGGGGCTCACTGCCTAGCGCCTTTCACCGAACTGGAACAACAGAGCCACGATGCAAACCCAAAAATTTTATTCTGGATATGGCCGTGAAAGATTTGAAAGATCGGCTTTTGGATCGAGGCGTCTTTGGATAACCCCAAAGCGTCTGCTACACAAACGGACGTTCTTGCGCACTCATTTATTAATTCATCGCGGCTCAATGCTATTCCCCCAAATAGCTCTTAAAAAAATCAACACTCATTACCAAACATGCGACAGATGAAAACTCGTACTGCCGCTTCTCCCGCACAACAATTCCAACGGCTTACGTAATCCAGTACACGCTGGAGGGTATCGCTGCGTCAACGAGAAACCGCTAAAGAGCGAGAGTTTCTACCGTTGCGGGTGCTTCAGCATAAAGCCCATCAACAGACTTTAGTCGATGTCGAAACTGTCATCGGGGTCGCGACAGTTATGCGGTTAGTTGCGCTTTTCGTTACCTCTTTGGTACTTGTGGCGGAGCGAGAGCATTGAGAACGGCTACGCTTTTTCTTTTCAATTCTCGCGAACAAAAAAACGCCTAACGCCACCGGTCCTGCAATTAGGGTTTTAGAGATTGCCTCACCCCCTACACCCCCCAACTCGACCATAGCCATTTTTACCTAGGCTCTGGACCTATAAACAGCCAGTAATCCAGACGGCCGCTTCTCTGGTTAGCAGACATTGGCCGAAAATCGGGCAACGACGGCAGTGCGGACTTAGCAGACCTTGATAGTTAGGTCTGAAGCAGTGGTAAACTGCGTCAGACCGGTCGTGCATCAGCTCCTT
>CANMWT010000032.1 GCA_947501635.1 uncultured Roseobacter sp. | reverse complement strand
CCCAGAAAGACCTTGCAATATCATACACCGGCAGAGAAGTTTGAGGCATGTGTTGCAGCGACCCGTTGAAATCACAGGACATAGAGAGCTTTCGCCGCCATTGCGCCAATGACCGCTTTTTCAGCGAACTCGGCACAGTGTAATGGACCAATCCTGTCTACAGGCACCAAAAAATCCTGTTTCACGTCTTGGATGCGAAATGCTTCATGGACTGAACTGTGGCTGGCTACAGATTTTAGAAATCGTCAAATTCTGGAACATTCCCAAGCCTGACAAGGAAGCTGGGTAATCCGACTTCGCCACTGTTTGGGTCTTCACTAATCATATAGGCATCAGCGCCCGCGCAATCCTCGGACTGGGCTTCCCGTTCTGCTCTGTTCTGGGCTTCCGCTGCCGTTGAATATTGAAACTGCTTGCCAATCTTCAGTTCTGTTCGTCCGTCACGCCCGGGTGTCTGCTCCATGTACGTCTGACAGATGTAATGAACTATTGTTGCGCTCTCGTCTGTGCGGGTCATGGGAAAGTCCTTCCGTTGTGTCCCGCCAGCCCTTAAGACTGAAGGGCGCAGGCACCGCGCATGTTATTGCCACGTAGCGGTCTTGGGTAATCCTGTCTCAGGCACTAGCGCAATGGCTTTGCCGGAGTCTTGGCTTCTCGTTCAAGGCGCGCAGTGCGAAGACGGTCGTTCTTGGCTTGTCGCTGATCAGCCTCTTCTTCGACCATCTTACGGGCGATGCGCGTTGTTTTGTCCATTGACGTTTCCGCCTTGGGAGTTTGCGTTTTGAAGACGCTGGTTTTTGTCAGTTTTGCCAATTGGCATTCTCCTTGTTGGTGTGATTGTCGGCGTCGGAACAAAGTCGTTCAAACCAATGTCGGGTGTTTGCTGCGGCCTTGAGATTCGCCTGCGTTTGGCACAGATGGGCTATTTTTTAGGTTTGTCTGAATATCTGGAGCGGACATGGCTCGCATCAATGCGCTATAATTCATCTGAAATCGCATTTTCGAGCCAACGCAGAGCGTCCCGTCGTTCGTACAAATGACAAGATGATCACTTGTAGCGCCGACAAGCGTATTTCCGCGAGGCAATGTAAGGCCTGTCGCTTCCGTGTCCTGCAGACCAATAGCAAGAAGCAACCGCGTGGTTTCTGAGTTGTTTTGGACAATCCGAAGTCTTGGCAAGGTACTGTCAGCACAGCTCGCGAGTGTGCGCGCAGATTTCTCGCCCGTCTCGATAATTTCGGCGACCAGTGTAAATGCGTCTTTAAACAGTCCGCCAATTTGATCTCCAGAAACAGGATCAACACCCATAAGGATTGCTTCCCCAATTCGCAGATCGTTGATCCGACCCGTGGCATTCCCATCAGTCGCCCAAGCCAGATTTGCAGAGTTGCCACCAGATACTGTCTGAAGGAATGGACCACACTGCCCTTCGACATCATCGGCAAGAACAGACATAGCCCGCATCTGTCCATCCGTTGGGGCAGTACCGCTCAGACAGGCGAAGTTGGCCCCAATGCCTTTCAACGCCACACCGGGCATGTCCACCACTTGCTGTGCCATGTCACCCAGGTCTTGTGGCATGATCCCTTCGCGCAGATCACCCATTTCGACCATCAGGATAATGCCGTGGACCGTGTTCTGCCCGCGTGCAGCAGCGGCCAAGGCTGCGATCACTTTGATCTCTGTGTTATAGCTCGCCTCACAGACCTGTACGACGTCACCGGCCTGGCTCAGCATTGGTGTTCTGATCAAGGTGATCGGACACATCATTCCAGCGTTACGTAACCGCTTCACATTGCTCAAACGTGCCTCAGCGAGACCCTCTGCGCCACCATCAAGCATAGCCCGGGCGACGGCTGGATGCCCGCACACGGCTTTGGTCACTGCCGTTACACGGATACCACGCCTCTTCAATCGCTCCACGATCGTCCGGGTGTTGTGGCGTATCTTGTGCAGATCAACATCTATGTGGGGACACTTCAAATCGCGGCCACGGGTGGTTCGTGCTGCAGGTCGGGATAGGCAGCAAGAACCATGGCCAACAAGTTTGCCGCCGGTCTGCTGAGCGCATCGGTCACCGGTAGCCCCAGTTTCTCAGTCTGTCCGGCAATCGTGCTTGCGATCTCTGTTTCGGACATACCCTCGTGATTGAGTGTAACGCCGATAACCTTGGTATCGGAAAACGCCTCGATCAAAGCAATCTCACTCGCAGCTGTCGGCATAGGCATGTTGGGAAAGTCACAGCGATGGGAGCGTTTCGGTGCGTGTTGAAGGATAACGGCGTCTGGTTGGCTGCCGCGCAGGATAAAGGCTGACGTGCAAAACGCGGGATGGCTTAACGCACCTTGGCCTTCGATTAGGATAACATCGGGTTGCTCTGCCGCCGAGGCCGCGACAATCGCGCCCTCAAGTTCGCCACAGCAGAATTGGGGTGGGACGGCGTCCATGGCCACACCATATTTTGCGCCCTGCATCAAGCCCGTTTGGCCAGTGCCTACCAGCACAGTCTTGATCCCCTTTGCATTCAAGGTATTTGCCAAAACCGTGGCAGTGGTCCGCTTCCCAATAGCGCAATCGGTCCCAAGAACGGCGATGCGCAGCGCATCAACATTTGCGACACTGCCATCGAACAAGCGCATGTCTTTGCTAGGCTTGGGTTTGCGGATGTCGCGGATGGTGATCTGTCTTGCCAATGCGGCCTGCGCGATTTCGGTATCATCGCTCAGATACTCATGCAGGCCACTGACGACGTTCATGCCGCGCGCAATCGCATCAAGGACAACACCGCGATCAGCTGTCGAAAGTCGCCCGGTTGACGGCGCCATTCCATAGATGAAAGTATCGGGTATTGTGGGTTCATGGGCGACAGCGGCATTCAGGCTTTCGAGAATGGGTATGGTGTTGCGTGCACCATCCAGAACCATCCCACTATTGTCGCCACTGTGATTGCTGTCGATGATCGAGACGATCCGGTAGGCCTCTGAATGGCGCACAAGGCCGTTGGCCGTCTTGCCATCAATTTTGGCAAAGTTGCCCTCGCAGTAGACAATCGCTGTCGGCGGCGGCGTGATCTGAGTGACCGAGGATGATCGCGCCGATGTGTCATGGATCATGGCGGGCGCTTGAGCGCCACTAACAGGACGGCGACCGGTATCTACCGTATGGATTTCGGGTATCATCGGATTTTCCTTTTGATGGCGAAACTGTCGCCCGACGGAGAATTCAAGCGGATGTCTGTGTGCGCCGCTCTCAATTATCGAGAACACATTTACCCTTGGTCTCTTGGAAGTTCCGGTTGCATTCCCAATTGTTTCCAGACCTGTCGAGATGAGCGTTCACAGGGATGTCGATCACTACGCAGACATTTTCGTTAGCTTCATATCCCCTTTGGCATTTCCATCCCTTGCCGTAGGTTGCATCGTCAAAAAATGCGAACTCCGGGACGGCGACAACCGCGCACAGACCATCCTGTTCAAAGAACCCGCGTTCACAGGTCCACGGCTGGCCATAGCCAGATCCGTTCAGATATCCGTTGCGCGGAACCGCAATTGCATTGCAAAGATCATCCACTTTCTCATAGCCACGGTCACACTCCCACCCGGACCCGTAGGTCGCGTCCACCAAATAGCCGTTTTCGGGAACGACGATCTCCAGGCAGGTATTGTCGACTTTTAGAAATCCGCGGAGGCAGCGCCAGCGTTCGCCAGAAGGGTCCAGAAAGCCACCATCGGGCACAACCACTTCAACACAGGCCACCTCGTCAATCTTGCGAAAGCCACGAAGACATTCCCACCCAGAGCCGTATGTACGATTAGTCTTAAATGCATTATCCGGGGCCACAACGGCTGCACAGTCATCGCCGATAAGCCGATAGCCGACGTCGCATTCCCAACCGTCCCCATAGCTCATCGCACGGGCGTTTTCCGGCATGGATTGGGCAAAGCCAGGCATCGCAAAGAGTAACAAAGCAAAGACTGGGTTTATGAAAACTACCCAAAGAACGCGGGCGTTCACAAACATCGGTGTCCCGCAAATTGCCGGTGAAGTTTGCAGCGTGACGTTTGAATTATGATACATCCAACTCAAGCTCCGCGAGGCATGCCGCTGCAAGGTCACGGTCTGGCGTATCTGAGCCTGGGCGGGTCGCCCATCCTGTTTCCATCATTGCATTGCGACGGCCAAAGCTGGAGACATCCTGAAGAATTGCGAGCTTCTCTGTCCGTTCTGGATCTGCCGCTGAAATGCCCAGGCAGACCGGCACCATCGCCAAGGTCACTTGTTCAGCTGCCATGTCCTCCGCCATGGCTTGGGCGCTACCATTGGTCGTCCAGCCCCCCCATGTAAAGCCGAGGATTGAGACCGCAATCGCGCCACCCAAAGCACCGTAGATGCCGGGTTTCGTCCATTCTGGAAAAGTCATTTTTGATCCTTTGACGGAGAAAGCGCCGCCTCACTGTATTTTTTGCTGACTAGATTTTTTGTCAGGGCCGTTTCTCGGTCGCATTGATCGACGCCACGCTGGTTATGTCCGGGCGCAACTCATTGTCTTTTCCGGCTGCCAAAAGCATTGAATTGACGAGAGGGCAATCTGGTCGTGCGCGATAACATCTGCAACATTCTCAAGTCTCGTATCCACGTTACGGGACGCGACAGCTGAATTATCATGATAGGAAATTGCAGGTTACTGTGACAGGCGATGCGCCCGTACCGCAGAAACCGCAACATGGTGCACTTTACATAGCCTCCTTGTACCTGTTTTACAATGTCATCTGCCCTGAGGCCGTTGCTACCGCCTCCCAAGGCATTGAAATGAGATGAGCAAAAGAAACGTGTATTCTGTGTGTCAGAAATTCTGCCACCAATTCAAGCGCCTATTTAGTCTCTGCAATAAGCGGACATTCACGCCATAGCAGCAATTCGGTAGAAATGGGCTCAAAGCGGCGGTTCGCTGCGCTTTGCCTGAACGTCCGGTTTTGAGTATTTCGCCAGATTTTTGGCCCAGAGT
>CANMWT010000031.1 GCA_947501635.1 uncultured Roseobacter sp. | reverse complement strand
GCGTCCGATACTTCATCATCAACACTCCATCTTTCCAAAAAGATTAAAGTGTTGCGTCGACCCTTTGAAACCGCCGGACAAAGCAGCCGGTCAGGCTAACAACTCAGCTTCGAGATGTTCGGTAAAGGTGTATGAGTGTGTGTTGATGTCGCCACTCCAGCGCCAGATTGCGAGAAAACCCTCTGCACCTGTACGAAATGCATGTGGCATCATACTTGGATGGTGAATCATTGAACCAACCCCTCTCATCCGAATATCGTCCCCGGCCGTCCAAAGAGCCTGCCCTGCAATAATGGCATATGTCTCGTCGGCGTCATGAAGATGCAAAGGATAGTAGCTGTCGGGTCGCATGTAGACCAAACCCAACCTTACGTCTGGCGCAGGTATCGGTCCTTCCGGTCCCATCAGTGTCAGTACGCTTATCAAGGCGGCTATGCTCGATTGGGTGTTGCTCTCAACCGGATTTGATCCCCAGCTCAAGAGATGTTGTGCCGCCAAGACTGAACGAGCTGCCGGGTGAGCGCTATTGGCCAAGACAGCACGCATACCCGCATCTAAAGAGCAAGGTGGAACGGGTCCGAAAGAAACAGGTGTTGGCGTTACCAAAAGCGTGTTCGCTGTATGAGGTCCTTGCTCGTCTGCCTCGGTCTCATAGACCTTTGCAATTTCTACCAGCATCTCTTGAAAGATTTCGTTTTGCGCCATGACCTGTGCTTCCAAATCTCAAATGTCAGCGCTGCTTTGATCGATTTTCACCGCTCAATCTGAAAGAAATACGACCGGTTTGCGTCGCAATCCCGCTTCGGCAATTGAAACTACTGACGTATGACAGGCTTGAGCCGGTCGAGAGCAGTATTCTCGGGTCCAGAAACCGGCCATTTGTGCAAAATGCAGCGAATGACTGCTTCGAGCCCAGAGCCGAAGTTCTTCGGTTAGCACACTCGCAGATTCAACAACGCGACCAACCCAAGTTTGAGATGCACCGCAGTAAAAAAGCAGTCGTTTGTGCTTACCGCAGCGAAGTCTAAGACGCCGATTGTGCACCCAAATGGGGCAAAGCGGATAAACCGCTTCGACCCGATTATCATTTTAGAGGTTTGGCAACGCTGGAAGGTCTTGGCCTAGCCAGGTGTTTGAAAACCCGTTCAATTCTCCGCCGAGTGTCTTGTGTAGGATAAATGTGTTTACCCAGAACAATAGATCGAGATTGCCCTTTTTCACGCCGATAAATGCGGGCGACTCTTTGAGAATAAACTTCGTTTCGATATCAGCGTTTTGGTCGGCCGCACTGATCGCGGCAGCAACAGTATTCCCACTGACGAGAACGTCTACTTGGCCAGATTCGAAGGCGGCGCGGGTTGCTGCATTATCACCGAAGCGAACAATTTCCGTTGTTGCCGGTGCAATTTTGGTCAACTCTAGATCTTCAAGCGTACCGCCGGTTAAACCAACCGACATGCCGGCAAGATCAGAAACACCTGCGATCGATTTTCCTGATGCAGCAAAAGCTCCTGAAAAGAACGGCGCATAAGCAGAAGAGAACCAGATTGATTTTGCACGCTCTGGATTGGCACCCATCGTGGCGATTACAAGGTCAACACGATCTGTTTCGAGAAATGGGATCCTTTGATTGGACGTCACCGGCACAAGCTCAAGTTCAACGCCCAAATCGGAAGCAATTAGCGTGGCAACATCGACATCGTAGCCCTCATATTCACCAGAAGCGCCAAGCGATCCAAAGGGCGCGAAGGATTCAGGTATAGCGATTTTAATCGTACCGGCAGCAAGAATATCGGCAAGATCGGCTGTCGCTTGGGTCGCCATTGCCGGCAACGCCAACACTGCAGCGGCGATAAAGTTGGTAAGTTTCTTCATTTTGGTTTTCCTATGGAGTTGGTGTTGTTCAGGCCGTGACAGGCGCCGTTTTCGGCACTGTCCCAAGCCTCTTTTCTAAGGCAAGAGCCAGCCTTGAAAGCGGGAAACACAGCGCAAAATAGATCAGCGCCATGAGCGGATAGATGATGAAAGGTTCAGTGCCTTCGACGGGCGCATTGGCCCATCGTTTGCCGATGCTCATTAGGTCAGAAAACCCAATAATGTACGCAAGCGATGTACCTTTAATGATTTGGACCAGAAAACCGACTGTTGGTGCGAGAGATACGCGAAGCGCCTGAGGTAGAATAACCAACAATAAAGTTGGAAGAAATCGCAGGCCCAGAGCTTCAGCCCCTTCCCATTGTCCGTCCGGCAAACTTTGAATTGCGCCGCGCCACACCTCGGCCAAATAAGCACTGCTGTAGAGGGTCAAGGCAAGACTGGCTGCAAGCCAGATGTTGACGTTAAATCCTAGAAGGCGCGGGACACCGAGCCCGAATAGAAACAGGAGCATCAGCAGCGGGGCTGACTGGAAAAACCAGATATAGCTTTGTGCGAATATGCGGGAAGTTTTGGTTGGAACAATCCGCAAAACTGTGATCCCTGCCGCAACAATCCCACCACCAATAAAAGCGATCAAAGACAGATAAATTGTGAACTGTGTCGCGTTCAATAACTGGAACAAAACGACCCCTTCTGGGGCTCCGAACACTGAGACAAAAAACTCTTTCACCGGACCACCTGCCACGAAAATAAGCGCTTTTGCAGTCCGGCAAGGGCCACTTTGAAACCAAGTGAAATGATTATATAGATGGCCGTCAGCGTGAAAAAGACTTCGAAAGTACGAAATGTTCTGCTGTCGATGAACTTTCCTGCCTGAGTTAGGTCATTGACGCCGATCTCTGAAATCACACCTGTTGTCAGGAACAGGAAAATGAATTGGCTTGCCAAGGACGGGTACATACGAGCAACTGCCTGGGGCAAAATAATCTTGAAAAAAATAAGTGCCCCGCTCAATCCAAGCGCTGCTGCGGCTTCACGTTGACCGTCGGCGACTGTGCCGTAGCCCGCGCGTAAAATTTCAGAAAAGTAAGCAGAAAAATTCAAAACCAGAGCCAACAATGCGTGCGCCCAGAAAGGCCATTGATAGCCAATAAGTAGCGGGAGGCCGAATGCAACGAAGAAAAGTTGGACAATCAAAGGCGTATTTCGGATGAACTCGACGTAGCAGGTTGCCAAGTTTCTTATGTAAGGGATTTGGGCGAATCGGACCCCTGACAAGAACAATGCGAACAAGAACCCCAAAATTGCCGCAGCCAAAGTTAGTGCGATGCTGAAAAGCGCACCTTGCATCAGCATTAGCAGATATTCGCTGCTCCGATAGATTTCAAAAAATCGTAAGTCCATACGGCTCAGCGGGCCGTATTATTTCCCGGGCAAACAGGATGAATCGTTACTTTGGGGGCGATATTCGATTGAAATGCAACATTTTAAGGCGCACACACCTGCTGCCGCACAAACTATTGGCGTTTCGGGTTTCGGCCCGTTTGCACAATCTGAATGTCGGGTTTCGGCCGATTTGCGTGATTTGAACGTCTGCTTTCGGTAAATCCTGCTGCGCCGCCGCGAGCAATCCGGTGACACGGTTGAGCAATCAAGGTGAGTTTCGCTGCGCCAGCATCAGGCGGCTTTGTCCGCAAGCCAGACATATATGGCTTGCGCGGCGAAAGTCCGGTTCCGACAATTTTTGCTGCGCAAGCACAATGCTGCTTTAACGCTTAGCCAAGCGTTATTAAGTTAGCCTGAAGATTTCACCGTTTGGAAATAATTGGCTTAGGCAAACCCAGCCTTTGTCGGCAGTCCCAATTTTTTCAACGTCATCACGACAGGGCAGATCCCCGTGAAAGATGCCTGGATCAAATGCGCACCCATTATGCCCGTCAGCCACAGCCAGTTTGGACTTTGAAATGCCGCAAGCAGCGCGCTGCCCAATACAATTAGGCCAACGATTAAAAGGATAGAGCGTTCTACGGTCATTTTTTAATCCTCCAATGCAATTGTAGCCTCATCAAAACCCAAAACATGGATTTCTGGCAAGAGGGCAGGTGTCGGCTAGGGGGTTGAATAAGGTCCATTATGGTTAATGCAGCCGCACGGCTCCGGTCGTTTCCGAGCTGGTGCATTAACGCCACCCCATGCACGGCTTTCGGGTATTCCAGGGACCCTTTTGCGAGCTCGGGGCAACCCCTCTCTTGAGGCTAGCGGACCTCTATAAAGCGGATACTCGGAAAACTTGCGGCGAATGGCGACCTGCCACAGCGGTGAAAAATGGGTCATGGGCTTGGGAATATCCCATGCTTTTTGTTCATTTCTTTTGGCAGCCAGATTAAGTCAGCCGAGTTCTGGCATACCCGAATGATTTCTTGCCACGTCACGCGACGTATCAGGCCAGGAAAACGGCAAGCTGATGTGGCCTGCCTAAGTTGAAAGTCGGCGACTCCACCGAGTTTGTAAGCAGGATTGCGGCCATCGTATACGAAGACCGCGTGTCCTTTCGAAGGGTCCACGCATCCGCCGGTATCAACAACCGCCGCAAGCACGTTCCTGACGATTTGATAGGTCGGCATTAAAGGGCAGGGGGACAGGTCCTGCGTCGCACTCCAATCAAAGAGTTCAGGTATGAAACCCCAGTAGGAGACCCCAATTTCTGACAAGGCACAGCGCGCATTTCTGCCTTGCTGTAGTGTATAAGTCCCATCGCAGATTGGCGGTTCGGAGGTTTTGGATACGACCCGCGAACACTTGCTAAACACAGGCTCACAGAACTTGCATTCAACGGCCACACGGTAATCGTCTGTCTCAAGGCACACATCCAGCTGCGTTGGCCGTGGCTCGTTCAGGGTCTGAACATGGACTTCCATAGAAAGCTTTGTTTCCAGTGATGTACCCCCAAATGCCGGGCGCCCGCATTCCGCCGGAATTCGAGAGAGCAAGTCCAAACGACCCGCAGCTTTGAAAGCTCCGAAAACACTCTGGGCAATGGCCTGCGAACTTCTGAACGAACCAAAGTGCTTGTGGCGACTTGTCTTCTGTATCTCCGCTTCAATTTCCAAGGCCATTCTTTTATCGCATGGCAGCATGAGGTTTAGGGATGGTTTCTGGGGCGATACGACCGGTGGCCTTCCCGATCGCTCGTGCCCATCGAGATCATCTTCAGTGAGTGTCTTTGCGTAGCTCCACCAGGTCGTTTGGAGTAAAGCCTCGTGTTGTCTGGGGTCTGTCTCCAGTCCATTAGGCGCCTTTACGGCGCTTCTTGGCAAAGAATGTGGGTATTCCAATCGGGGCAAATCGGCGAGTCTTGGCGCTTTCGAGCGGTTACCATATTCAACCTGCGTGTTTGGCAAGGTTGCGAAGACGATGCTGACACCAAGAGCCTGCGAAAGTTCTTTCGCTTTTTCTTCCAAAACTGATTTGGCGCCTTCATCCGCAAACAGCCATCGCGACCACCAATCCGCCTCTCCAAGGATCACGATATCCGGCCGCTCCAAGATCATGTCTCGACCAAAGTTCCCGCGAAGCTCTTCTGCCAGCCTCTCAAGATTGGCCTCTACGACAGAGGCATATCGCAGTCCCTCCAGAAGGGCGACAGGAGGCGGATCACTTGGCCCTCCGGAGTGCCCAATTACTTTGAGTTCAACTAGAAGCGCTCGCCCGTGTTCTGTCACGCCGAACATGTCGATCTTACCGATTTCACGATCGGAGCGTGCCGCCTTTAGAGGGACCTGATAGTCAAGCAATTCAAAGCGGGTTCCGTCTGGCAAGAGCCAGCAATTTTGGAGGTTCACCATTGCAATCGCAAAGTGCTCTTCCCTGCGGTTCGTCTTCCCTTCCGTTGTTGGGTAGCCCGTTCTGCCGCCAAGATACGGTCGGCCATGTGGGCGCGTCGGGGCGCGTTTCTTTAGGCTTTGATAGGCCTGGGAATAAGAAGTGGCGTCAATTTCCGCGAGATCGTTGGCCAATGAAGATTTTGGCCATCGGCGGTTAAATAATAGATCAAATGTCATTTGACCTTCGTAATCAGTGTTTGGCCGTTTGTCATGTCGGGTGGTGATTTTCTCGAAAGGTCAAAATCGTCCGCTGAGCAGACCTTGGTTCTTCGCGGAGCGAGTGTCCGCTAGGCAGTAAATCCGTGAACTCAACGCCCGTTTTGGCATTTGGACTCACGGCTCCACGACGCGGATTATCGTCAAGCAACCAGCGAATGGCGAGGTTCTGACTACACTGGCAAAGACGCCGTTCTTTGATCGGATGAAGCCCGAAAAGTTCCCAAGAAAGGATGAAAGTGGCGACGTTAAGTGGATCCCGAAAGCACCGTATTGGTTCGAACACCACTACGCGGCCCACTAACATAGGGTGATCTTTGACCCGACGAAGCCGCCTGGTCACAATGAAAAATGCTGGAACATGTGGCAGGGCTTCCATGTGCAACCAGTGGCAGGTGACGGGCGTTGCAAAGGCCGACCCAGGCGTCATGCAGGTGCAAGTCGTCAATTGCGCGAAGACCTATCGGCCAAGAAGGCGTATCGACGATGCTAGGGTCTGATTTGCATTTGGCGGAGCGAAGCGCCGGCGTTACGAAAAAGGGCACCGACAACGGCGGGACGGCAGATTAGCGCATATGCACCGACTCTTTTCCCTTGAACTGCCCTTCACGCGCTTTCTGCGCAATGTTGCATTAGTGAGTCTAGCGGCTCTGATCCCATTGGTCCTCCTCTACGTCGTGACCCGACCAGGCTTTGGCGCCATGCTACTTGACGGTGGGCCTGCCCTGTCACGTTTTCTTCGTCAGATAATCACCAACGGCCTGCCGGTCGTTTTCATCGTGAATTACATCTCGTTCTTCCTGTTCGCCTGGATGAACACGAAGTCACTTGGAATGCGAGACCCGGCCTTAGTTGTACTAGTCGACATCTGTGCCAGGCTTGCTGCGTTCGTAACGCTGCACGCTCTAATATACGTCCTATCTGCGGACTGGTTCGGCTCCTTCGCCGGCAGCCGCATCACGGCATTGAGCGTCGTCGCTCCTACGCTTGCAAGATCGGCGCTCTTTGAGAACATCTCGGGCGCCTATCTTTATGCCACGTTGGTTAGTGCCTTGCCGCTCTACGTCGATGCGATAACGAGATCTGCCCGGCTTGGCAGTATCGAGCGTCACTTTCCTGGGAAAGCAGGTCCAGTGATCATCGCCCTGGTCCTGTTCTTGGTCTTCGTTCTGATGTTGTCGGGTATCGCAGCTCTCGTCGTTCAGCTGCAAGCTTAGGTAGGGGCGGCGTCGGCTAACTAGCGCGCCGGTCCCAAACTCATTCGACGGGACACGGCAGGTGCTTCCTGCTAGACGCCTATAGGTAACAGCTGAGCACAAGGTCCAGTGTGGCAACCTTGGGTTTTTTGCAACGCCGCAGCGCTGCCAAACCCGGCAAACACGGTAAACCCGGCACACCCCACCCCATGCACGGCTCTTGCTGCTAATGACGGGAGGCGCTCACCCAGTTCACGCTCTCTTGCACGCTTCAGGAGATTCAGAAGGGAGTTCGTGGCGTAAAAGCAAAACCCGGGCCTTTTTTGTCCTGGCTACGTCCACCCTCGGTCGCCATAATCTTTGCAAATCAATCAGCTAGAATTTCAAATCAGACAAAATCGTTCGAATCGTTGACCTGGCCTAGTTATCGGTTCGCCTCCCCAAACACCCAACCGCACAAGCCGGCGACGACAATAGCGAATTATGAACAAAGACGTTGAGAAGATCCTTGAGTATTGGCGCGTTTCTCTGGCCGATAGTGCGTTAGGGGACGGTAAGTTCACCCAAAGAGACCGGAAACGGTTCATCGAGGTATCCGGGGAGACAGTTCGTTCAGGGAAACTTCCAGACGCAATGCTCGAAAGAGTATTCGGTGGACAGAAGTCAGCGAAGAGCGTTGCCGTACGATTTTGGCCGCTTGTGATGGCTCGAAAGTCTTCTCACGGAGCGGCGCGCGTCGATGGCTTACCTGAGATCGTCGCGCCAGTTGTGACGGAAGCAACAGTCGAGCGCGACGGGCACATCACACCGTTGCGCAACGCTCTAGCACGAGATGTCTTGTCACCCCTTCCATCAGGCGAATTTTCAATCGGTAGCGTCGACGATCTTGATGATTTTCTAACCGAGACGCCCTTGCCGGACATGATCGTCGAGGGCGCATGGCAGGAATACCTGGGTCATTGTCGCAAGATGGTTGATGCTGTCGCAGAGGGCTGGCCGAATGGCGACGAAGACTACCAGTCAATGGGCTTCGGTTTCCTCGAGTTAGCCGAAGATGCCAGCGCCACGATCCGCAACATTGTGGATCTCTACGACAAGTTGCTGAGTGAAAAGCCAGATGTGCCGCTACTGAGACAAGTCGCTGCGCCTCGCAACACGACCACGCCTCCGGACTCGAAAGTAGAGGATGAGTTCAGTCGTCGCCTAGGCCACTCCAACCCAAACTTCCCTTTATCAGAGCATCAGCGCCAGGTTTTGGCTTACCTCGACGTGTCGTCTCCTGGAGAAGTCATTGCGGTGAACGGCCCGCCGGGCACCGGCAAGACGACAATGCTGCTATCTGTCTGACGTCAGCACCCACCGGACAGAATTAGGGGTTTGAGCAACGGAGGATTTCTGGTTCATCGAAGCCATTAA
>CANMWT010000030.1 GCA_947501635.1 uncultured Roseobacter sp. | reverse complement strand
CATGTCTCTCTCCAACCTGTTCACTGCATCAGCTATTAGGAACAAGGAATGGTCTGAGATCAACAATATAAGTCATTGCCTGAGTGTCAGCCTTGGGTGGCGCTTTAAACGGGTCGACGCACCAATGACCGCAGTGCGGAAAACCGGTCGATCGCTGCGCACGCCTCGGATGTCTCAGATGCGGACGAAGTGTGAATTCGCTGCGTTTGCAAACTAGCCCCCTTTGTGCGCGTTCCGGACCTTCACTGTGGACTGCAAACGAGTTGCACAACTCCCGTGGTTCAGGTGTGGCTTTCAAACACTGTGGTTTCGCCATTGTGTAGGACGAGCAGCGTGTCGAAAGCGTCTCGCTGGTTTCCCATCTCCATGCCGGGCGAGCCGATCGGCATACCCGGCACGGTCAGGCCGATGGCGTCAGGGCGCTCAGCCAAAAGGCGTTGGATGTCAGCCGCTGGGACATGACCCTCTATCACATATCCCTCGATGAACCCTGTGTGACAGGAGCTTAGCTCAGGCGTTATACCTGCTTTGTTTTTGGCGGCCCACAGCGCGTCTTGCGTTAAGTCCTGTGCATCCACACTCAGTCCCGCGGACTGAACATGTGTGATCCACGCCGAGCAACAACCGCAAGTAGGTGATTTGAGCACCTTCATGCGCGGCGTTGCGGCAAAGGCCGGACCAGAAACAAGTACTGTACTGCCGGTCGATAGAAGGAAATTTCTCCGGTTCATTGCGTTTCTCCTATGTTGTTTCATCTTGTAGCTAGGTCGTTCAAATTATGCGCATCCATGTCATCATTCCGCCTCCAAAGGTCCGACGTGTTATAGATTTCATAGAAAACCCGTTTGCCTAATTAAGAGCTTTGATCGCTGACCATGGTGCTGGTGGTTAAATTTGCAGCTTCGGGTGCGCTGACGGTAGTCAGAATTGCTGTCGTCAAAAGGATCAGCGCAACAAGTGCAGTTTCGATTCGAATGCTTCTGCGCAGAAGCGCGCCAGCACCTGGCTCATGGCGAAGCAATGCGGGTGTTAGGCGCAGCTTGTTCCATGCTGCAAAGGCGATGATCACGAGGAAAATGCCAAGCTTGGTTGCAAAAAACTGCCCATAGGGTGTGAAAAGCGTATTCAAAACATTGCCCGTCAGCAGCCACAAGGTCGCTCCGCCCGCCAGGCTCAATCCGCCGACGACCCAAATGGCCAGTCGGCCAAAATCATGGCTGACCTGCCCGGCGACACCGTCCGTGTTCTCTCTGGAAAGGCGGTAGAGCGGCGCAAAAGCCCCGATCCAGAACGCTAGACCCAAGACATGAAGCGTGATGAGGGTTGCGAGCAAGAGACGGGGTTCCTCCAGCGCATGGCCGCGAAAAACGAAGGAAGCAGCTACGAAAACAACCCCTAGAGCCGCGAGCGGGCGTCCGATCCGTGCTGGCAACAAGATCATGCAGATGAGTGCCAGCCCGATAAGCCGCAAGGCAAGGCTGGAGCCCAACGGGCTTTCCGACACCATCGCCAGCATCATCGGTTCAGTTGCGCCCTGCCATGTTCCGCCCATCAGGAAACTCGCCCTCAGCGGCACTCGAATGACCGAAAAGAGGGCTGCACCGATAGCGCAGACGACCGACAGTTTCCTAAGCTTTGGGACTTCAGAAGCAGGAAGGCTACTGAGGGTCAGAAGGTTCAATACACTGCCCATCGCAAGAAACGCTGTCGCATAGACAAGCGCTTTTACGATAATCGATAGCCAGGTCACCACATCAGCAGAAGCGAGAGCGTTCAGCATCGGGTCTCAGTTCGAGATTTCAAAGCTGAACGCCCCTTGCATCGGGTGACCATCAGCCGCTAGCCCACGCCATTCCACGGTGTACTGACCTGTCGGCAGCACGGGCGGTATGACGCTGAATTCACTGACGGGCTGCATGTTGTCAGTGCGTGTCAAATCATGTGTTGTGCCATCCTGATCCGTGAGAGAGATCAGGGTTACACGCATTGGCATGTCAAACAGCATGGCGATTGCCGAAGGAGACACTTCCAGAACGGCCCCATCCGCTGGCTGAGTCCCCTCTTTCTTGGAATGCGCATTTGCGCTTTGCGTACCGAGTAACAGCGAAATGGCAATAATCGCCGCAGACATCATGGTTGGTTTCATCGTTTGCTCCTTTGGACCGCTCAAGAATTGCTGGCAGGAAACGGCGTCTCCTGCCAGCATGTGCCGCATTACTCAGGCATCACCGCGCCAATGGCATACATGCCATCGCCGCCCTTGATCAGCATCAGCGTGACTGTATCCCCGGCCGAAACGTCACCCATCATTTGGGCGTCGGGCATTAGGGCCAAATCCATCGTCATGGCCGGCCAGCCGATTTCAGGAATGGGTTCGTGACTAACATTGGCGGTGCCTTCTTCGATGGAATTCACCACCGCTCTTGTATGCACAGCACCTTCCATCATCTCGTCACTCATCGGCATGTTGGAATGGTCCATGTTCGCATGGTTCATTTGCGCCAACGCGAGCGGCGCGGTCAGAACCAGAGCAGTCAAGGCAAGAGAGAGTATTTTCATGGGTCGTCCTTTCAGTTTGGGTTGATTGGCAGGTCTTATTCTGCTGGCACAGGTGCTGCGGGGGCATTGGTTGGTTGCAGCAATTCTCGGTTGACCCGTCTCAGGGCCAGCCTTTTCCAGATCACGAAAACCGCAGGAATGACAAAGAGTGTCAGAATGGTCGCGGTCGCCATGCCACCGATCATGGGCGCGGCGATCCGCTGCATGATCTCAGAGCCGGTGCCGGACCCGTACATGATCGGAATGAGTGCTGCAAAGATGGTTGCAACGGTCATGACTTTGGGACGCACACGCAGAAGTGCGCCCTCGAAAACGACTTCCTCCACATCCATAGAGGTCATTTCACGCCGCTCAGCCGCGGCCGCTTTCTTTCGCTTTTCCCATGCCAGATTGAGGTAGAGCAGCATAACGATGGCCGTCTCAACCGCCACGCCAGCAAGCGCAATAAACCCCACAAGCACCGCGACCGAGATATCGAAGCTCAGATACCACAGGAACCAGACACCCCCGGCCAAGGCGACGGGCAATGCAGCAAGAATAATCCCCACCTCGATCACACGGTTGAAGGCCATGAATAGCATCAATGTGATGATCAGCAGCGTTGCGGGGGCCACGAGTTTGAGCCGTTCCTGCATGCGTTCGATGTATTCGTACTGACCTGACCAGGTGATCGAATAGCCTGGTGGCAAGGTGACCTGATCGGCCACAACTGCGCGGGCTTCAGTAACGTAGCCCCCCAGATCGCGCCCCGCGATGTCGATGAAGACAAAGCCTGTGCGGCGCGCATTCTCAGACCGGATCATGCCAGGGCCATCAACCACCTTGATCTCGGCCATAGTGCCCAGCGGAATATGCGCACCCGACGGCGTCACCACTGGCAGGTCTCGCAGCCGTTCTGGGCTGTTGCGCCATTCTTGCGGATACCGCAGATTGATCGGGAAACGCTCAAGACCCTCGACGGATTCAGACACCTGCATGCCGCCAATCGCTGTCTGCACCACATCCTGAATGTCACGCACAGACATCATGTAGCGCGCTGCTGCATCGCGATCGACGTTGATTTCGATGAACCGTCCGCCGATGGGGCGTTCGGCATAGGCCGAGGCAGTGCCGTCAATATCGCCTACGACGCGTTCCACCTCAATTCCGATCTGTTCGATAACGCTCAGGTCTGCGCCGGAAATCTTCACACCGACTGGTGTCTTGATACCGGTCGCCAGCATGTCGATGCGGTTTTTGATTGGCTGGATCCAGACATTGGTGACGCCGGGAATTTGAACAACGCGGTCCAGCTCGTCGCGGATCATCTCCATCGTCATGCCGGGGCGCCAGTCTGCCTCGGGCTTGAGTTGGATGGTGGTCTCGATCATCGTGAGCGGCGCGGGGTCTGTTGCCGTATCGGCGCGGCCTAACTTGCCATGCACGGTCAGAACCTCGGGCACGGTTGCGATCAGACGGTCGGTCTGTTGCAAGACCTCGCGCGCCTTGCCGATGGACACGCCGGGATAAAGCGAGGGCATGTAGAGGAAATCACCCTCATTCAATTCCGGCATGAATTCAGTCCCGATCCTCTGCAGCGGCCACCACATAGAGGCCACCAACAGACCTGCCAGCAGCGTCGTGGCCCAAGGCCAAGCCACGGCGGCATCCAGAAACGGGCGGTAGATCCAGATCACCAGCCTGTTGAGGGGGTTCTTCCGTTCGGGGATGATACGACCGCGTATGAAGTATCCCATCAGCACAGGCACCAAGGTGATAGACAGGATCGCAGCGGCTGCCATCGCGTAGGTCTTGGTGAAGGCCAGTGGCTTAAATAGCCGGCCTTCCTGACTTTCGAGAACAAACACCGGCAGGAAGCTGACCGTGATAATTGCGAGAGAGAAGAATAGTGCAGGCCCGACTTCCTCGCAGCATTCCGTGACGATGCGCCAGCGGTTCTTGTTGGTCAGTTTTTCCTGCTCGATCCGCCGGTGCATCGCCTCGATCATGACGATCGCGGCGTCCACCATCGCGCCAATGGCAATCGCGATACCGCCCAGGCTCATGATATTGGCGTTTACGCCTTGCAGTTTCATGATGATGAAGGCCGCGAATATACCAAGAGGCAGCGACAGCAGGATCACCAGCGACGACCGGATGTGCAGCAGGAAGGCCGCACAGACCAGAATGACAACGATGAATTCTTCGGTAAGTTTCTTTTGCAGGTTTTCGATCGCGCGCTCAATCACGCCCGCCCGGTTGTAGGTGGTGACGATCTCGACGCCCTCGGGCAGGCTTGCACGCAGTTCCTCGATGCGGGTCTCCACCGCCTTAATCGTGGCCAGTGCATTGCCACCCCAGCGCAGGATCACCACGCCGCCCACGGCATCGCCCTCTCCGTTGAACTCTCCCACACCACGCCGCATTTCCGGGCCAAGTCGAATGTCGGCCACATCGGCCAAGGTGATCGCGGCGCCGCGCGCATTTACCATCAGCGGTGCCTTAGCCAGATCGGCCAGCTCATCGATATAGCCCGTGGAGCGGACCATGAATTCCGCCTCACCCATCTCGATCACGCTACCGCCTGTCTCGCGGTTTGCGCCCTGAATGGCGTTACGAATTTGCGCAAGTGTCACGTCATAGGCGCGCAGCTTGTTGGGATCGACGACAACCTGATACTGCTTGACCATGCCACCGATAGTGGCCACTTCGGACACCCCTTCGATCGTTTGCAGTTCATACTTCAAGAACCAGTCCTGAAGTGTGCGCAGCTCCGCCAGATCATGGCCACCCGTTCGGTCGATCAATGCGTATTGATAGATCCAGCCCACGCCCGTCGCATCCGGTCCTAGTTGAGGTGAAACGCCTTCAGGCAGGTCGGCGGCAATCTGGCCGAGGTATTCCAGCACCCGCGTGCGCGCCCAATACAGATCGGTGCCGTCCTCGAAGACGACATAAACGTAGCTGTCGCCAAAGAACGAGAACCCGCGCACATCACCGGCACCCGGAACGGCAAGCATCGCGGTTGCAATCGGATAGGTGATCTGATCCTCGACCACCTGCGGCGCTTGCCCCGGATAGGGCGTTTTGACGATCACCTGAACATCCGACAGGTCCGGAATGGCGTCAACTGGGGTTTCCCGTATCGCCCAGATGCCCGCGACAGCCATCATGACCGCGAGGGCCAGAACGATCACGCGGTTCGCGATGGAGGAGCGAATGATGGCGGGGATCATTGGGTCACCTCAGTCGCGGAGGCAATCCCGACTAGAGTCAGCGAAAAATCCGGGTTGCGCTTCAGAAGAAGCGTGACCTCGTTACCCTCGGGCAAGGCTGTGACGTCAAGCGAGGGGTCTATGGCGAAGTCCATCGTCATCCCAGGCATGCCGATCTCCATCATCGGGCCATGGGTGATGTTGGCCATTCCAGCCGCTTCATCCACTGCATTGATGGTGCCAGACACTTCCATTGGTGGGACAATCGGTTCGGCTGAAGCAAGGATCATTGTCATGCCATCTGGGCGGGCGAAGGTTAGGGTCATCTCCTGCCCCGTGATCAACGCCGCAGGATCCAGTGCCTTATCCAAGGCGAACCCCATAGTCATGCCGGGCATCCCGATCTCGACAATTGGTCCATGCGCAATCGTAGCCATGCGCGTCTCTTGATCGACCGCTTCAATCGTCCCCGACACAACAATCGGCGGGGCCGCAGTATCCTCGGCCACCGCTTCCATCGGCTCAGACATTCTCATCTCGTTTTCGCCCACCATGCCGTCTGCGCGCACGGCGACGATCGTGAACAACCCGTCTTCGCCTTTGCTCAGATCGAATTCGACCGGTTGGTCCAACGGCACCTCAGCCGCATCGAAGCCAACGACAGGCATGTCCATCTGCATTGAAGGCCACCCCAATTCCGGGATCGGATCATGAGATAGCGTCAGTTTACCATCCGCCGTAACCGCTGTGACTGTGCCGGTCCCGGTAGCTGCAATGCCGTCGTCACTTCCAAGCTCGATTAGGCTGAGCAACCCGTCTGCACCGCGTGCCGCGCGGAACGCTACCCGCAAACCTGGTCCCAACCGGCCCAGCGGAATATCGGCGCGCAGCGGAAAATGCGATGTCATCGCGGGCCAATCTAGCGCCTCCAAAGCCTCGTGCTGGATCGTGGCGATGCGGTTTTCGATGTCGAGCGCAATCAACTCGCCCGTCCCGCGCGCCGGAGCCTCATCTGTCGGAGCCATGCGCATCAGACCGGCACTCAACGCACTTTCGCTGTCGATCAGGAACTGGGCGGAGGCCACGACTTCTTCACCGGGGGCAAGGCCCTGAACCACTTCCGTTCGGCCGCCTCCGCCAAAATTGTCCCGCAAGCCCGTTGTGATGAGGCGCGGCTTGAATGTGCCTTCCCCGGTTTTCAGAATGACCCGTTCAGCGGCTCCTGTGCGAATGATCGCCTCGGTCGGGACCGTCAGCGCCATGCGTGTTTCATTGGGGATCAAACTGACGTTGCCGAACATATTGGGCCGCAGAAGCCCTTCGGAATTGTCAAAACGCAAACGCACGGGCAACGTGCGGGTCTCGGCATCAAGCTCGGGGTAGACGTAGTCCACGACCCCCTCGAAGGCGCGCCCGTGCAGATGTTCAAACCGTGCGACTGCACGCATATCGTCGGTCATGCGGGCGATGTCGCGCTCGAAAACATCGACGATGAGCCAGACGGCACTTAGGTCGGTCAGCGATACCGCACGGACGCCTGGTTGCAGGAACATCCCGTCAGCAGCATCAAGCGAAATGACAACTCCGTCCTGCGGAGCCAAAACCTCAATGTTGCGCGCGAGCACTCCCTCGGCTTCGATCCGAGCAATTTGGTCGTCTGACATCCCGTGACTGCGAAGCTTGCTCCTGGCCGCTTCAACAATACGAGGGTCGCCCGCTTCCACAGCCCGCACCAGATCGCTGCTGGCTGATCCAATAAGAGGCGAAAACATCTCGAACAGGATGTCACCCTTTCGCACCGGATCCCCAACTGCACGGACATTCAGTGCTTCGATCCAGCCATCGACGCGAGTATGCACATGGCTTGTAAGGTGTTCGTCGTAGCCGACAAATCCTACCGTCTCGATCCGATGGGAAATCTCGGACGTCTGCGCGATTGCGGTACGCACACCAATTGCGTTTATTTCAGCGGCAGACAGCGTGACCTCTGCCGGATCACCCGAGGGTTCCTCACCAGCATAGACGGGTACTAGGTCCATTCCCATCGGGGACTTGCCCGGCCCCGGTTGCCGAAAATTGGCATCCATTGGAGCCACCCAGTACAGGATTTCTGGCCCATCTGATCCGGCCAGTTCGGAAGGGTTCAGGTATAGTCTTTCCAGATAAATGCCACCGGCAACTCCGGCGGCAAGCGCCAGAATGCTCAGGGCTGAATATCGTCCACGCATTGTTACCTCGACCGCAGTTCCGACAGCGGAACTGTTTCTAATCAATTGAAATCTCGCGGTCGCAGAAGACGGCCGCGGTTCGGAAATCAATTAGATGTGTCTTGGCGGGCGGTCTTGGGTGGAAACGGCGTTCGAGGATGGCGCTTTACCGCGATCAATGAATCGTACGCTGGCAAGAAGCATTCCGACTGCAACAAGCTTGCTCGGTGCGACAGTGTCGCTAAAGCAGCACATCGTGGCCATGCAGTGCGAAGCATTTTCAGTCGAGCCATCAAGATTGGCTGCGCCATGACCATTTGCATCCAATTCTGCGGAAGCCATAGGACACCTAATTGCTGCGTCGGCACTTGCTTGATGGTGGACATTGCTACTAGTCATAGACATATCTGCGTTGCCATTAGGCACTGCGACCTGAAAAACGAACATCAAAATTAAGAGCAAAAGCCCCATCGGCTGCAAAACCGATCCAATCCTGATTCTTTCATTTACCCACATCATGCACACGTCATCCAACCTTCACGACCGAAATGCAAGTCAGATCGGCGTGAACCGACTGATCTCCCCGGCGGTCACGAAAGTGTAAACCCGTTGCTGCGCAATAGAAACAAACCAATCATGCAGTTGTCATTATCGCTGTACTCGGCAGATTTTTCCTGCATCAACGACCATCACCAAATACTCTGCAAATAGCAACACAGTGTGATTTGCGATTGCAGATATGGCGCAAACTAAGCTTATCAGGTAATTGATAACTTATGAAAATCTTCCAGCGTTATAATCCGAGCAGACGTGAAGACTAATTTCGAATGACAGCTTGGCAGCGGTTTTTGGACATTGGTACATATTGCAGAATCCCGCAGTTTGGGCTCAAGGCGGTCATCTGACAGAAAGACTCAGGTGACGGCTTTGCCGCGCTCAGCAGCCGTTGGGAAGAGCGCAAATTAGGCAAGACAACTTACAAAGCAGCTGTTCAGCGTCCGCTTGAAGTGTTATATTATAACAAATCGAGATGATTGGGCACGAAGTCATGGGAAGGGCTTCAATAAACGACACCGGTCCACCCGACCACGTGTTTTTAAAAGGACAGTTGCATGACAAAAATCGAAGAGGTGAAAGATAAGCCTCCGAAACATGATTTGTTTACCTTCGGCCAAGATGAAGATGGGGCATTGCATGTTACGCCGCACGGAAAGGGTGCCCTGAACAAA
>CANMWT010000029.1 GCA_947501635.1 uncultured Roseobacter sp. | reverse complement strand
GGGGCCTACAGCTATACGCCCGATCCCGACTTTGAAGGCAGCGACAGCTTTCAGGTGCTGGTTGAAGACGGTCAGGGCGGCAGTGCCACGGCGACGGTCTCCATCGTGGTTTCAGCCGAGAATGACGCACCCGTTATCACGACGACGCCGGTTGAAGCATCGCGCGATGTGGTCGAAAACGCGGCAACCGATACCGTTGGCGGTACGCTGGTGGCGCAGGAAATTGACGCCGGAGACCAGGTGACCTGGTCGGGCAGTGCAACAGGACAATACGGTGTGTTTACCGTACAGCCCGACGGTGTCTGGAGCTACACATTGGACCCCGCCTTGGCCAACGGTCTGGGACAGGGTGACAGCGTTGATGAGACGTTTGTCGCAACGGTCCAGGACACCGCGTTGGCGAGCGATCAGATCACTGTGACCGTGACGGTGACCGGTGCGAACGACGGACCTGTCATCGATGGAGCCAACACTACCAACACGGATGCGCTGGACGAGGGGGCAGAGGACAACTTTGCCACCGGACAGCTTGCGGCGACAGACCCCGATGCGGGTGATGGCGTTACATGGTCGGGCACCTCTGCGGCGCAATACGGCACCTTCACCCTCGCAGCGACAGGGCTTTGGACCTACACGCTGAACAACGCACTGGCGGATGAGCTGACCGAAGGACAGGTCGTTGTGGAAACCTTCAATGCCGTTGCGACGGATGGGTTTGGGGCCACGGTACCACAGACAATCTCTGTCACTGTGACCGGCACTAATGACCGGCCTGTTGTCAAATCAAACACTTTCTTTGAAACCGTCGAGGGCACGCAGCTTGCAGGCCAACTGGTGGCAGAGGATCTTGACGGGCCAGTGAGCGGATTGACTTTCTCGCTGGATGGCGGGTCACCGAATGGCGGATCGGTGACGGTGAATGCGGATGGGTCATTTGACTACACACCCGCTGCGGGTTTTGTGGGCAATGACAGCTTTACCTATACGGTGGTGGATCAGGAGGGCGGCACGTCGACAGCGACGGCGCGGGTGTCGGTGGAATCCGACCCTGACAATCCCGCAAATGAAAATGTATCGGTTGGCATCAATACGGACGCCGTAGACGGAACTGCGGCCGGTGCGGTCGAGATTGGTGTGGACAAGATCGACACGACATCCGTCAATCTTGCCATCGCGCTGGACCGGTCCGGTTCTATCGGTGAAGAACAATGGAACGCCTTGCTGGCATCGACCAAACAGGCGCTGAGTACCCTTGCCGCACAGTTTGCGGGATCGGATACGCAGGTCGATGTTCAGGTCATCACCTATGCGCGTTTCGTGACGACCACACCGGTCATCGAATTGCAGGATCCTGCCTTGATGACGGCGGTGGATGCGCTCGCCAATGACTATATCGGCGGCATCACTTCCTGGGACCGGGCGTTGCAATCCGCGGCCGATTTCTTTTTCGACCCGTCGCAGGGTAGCGGAGAGCCGAACTTCTTGTTGTTTGTATCCGATGGCGAACCCACAACCGGCGCCTGGCGCACGCCTTTTGCCGAGCTGACGAACCCGAATGACGATTTTGACGTGACGATCAGCGCCTTCGGGTATGGGGATGACTTTGACCCGGCTGTCGGCGACGATGATCTCAAGGAGCTTAACGGCGGCGTCAACGATCCGATCTTTTTCAACGATCCTTCGCAATTGGCAGATGCCTTTGCCACAACGCCGATCTTCAATCCTGAGCTTATCGGATTTGAAGTGCGATTGCGGACTGATGATTCCGAAGTGGAAGTCCTGATTGCAGATGAAACAGCGCCGGGGCTGATTGTTGAAGGCACCAACTTCGAGCTGCCGCTGGCAAGCATTGACAACATTGCAGAGTTGCTGGGTGAGTCCAACCAGATCAGTATCAACGCTTTGTTCGACCTTAACAATAACCCCAGCGGTGCTGAAATCCAGATCTTCTCTAACGACGTGATTGGCAAGGCGGATACCGCGCAAACTCTCACCGGCCTTGACCGTGCGGATTTGTTGTTTGGCAGTGATGCCGCTGATGTCATCGACGGCGGCCAGGGCGGTGACGTGATTTTCGGCTATGGCGGCGAGGACACGCTGACAGGCGGTACCGGTGCCGATACGATCAAAGCAGGCGACGGGGACGATCTGATTATCATCGGCGCCAACACCGAAACCGGTGATGCCGTCGACGGCGGCGCGGGGCGTGACACGCTCAAGATCGACGCATTGGGTGAGATCAGCACGCTTATCGCGGAAGGTGCCATCGACGGGATCGAAGTGATCGACATGGAAAACACAGTCAGCGATACGCTGGCTCTGAGCTTTGATGAAATTGTCGATTTGTCAGAAACCTCAGACAGCGCGCTTGAGACGTTGATCGGCAATGCCCTGGCGAGTGCGCGCACCATTTACGGTGACGATACCGACGCGCTGGTGCTGGATGGTCAGGGCCAGTACACGATCACGGAAAGCGGCTCCACGGTTGTGGACGACGGGGGAACCGAACTGGCCATCTACACCTTCAGTATCGGTGGCGGTGCAGCCCTTGCTTCGCTGGGTGTCGACGCGGATATCGATGTGACCACCAACAACGCAGTCGCTTAGTCAGGGCCGCCTGATTGGGGCATCTCTGTTTCCGAAAGGGACACGACAGCGCGCATAGCTTGGGACTGTTCGCGATCTGCGCGGTCTTGTCCCGGCAATGCGGGCATTTTCAACGATCGCCTCAGGAAAGACATATTTGCGCGTAACCACTGTTTGGGGTTTTGTGCGAACAGGGCACCTATTCGTCTGTTTGTGATTGTATTTGTGGGTTTAAATGGCGTCTTTTGCTCTAAGCGATCCGTCAACGACGGAGGAGATAAACAATTCTCTGGTTCTGTCGGCGCTCGGCCATCTTTGGAACGGCCGGTACGAGATGTGGTCGTCACGCACGCTTACCTACACGCTGAACGTTGGTGACAATAACCCGGATGGGGAAGCTGTCGGTCTCTGGACGGATGCTTTGAGTGCGGCAATCAGAACAGCGCATGCAGACATCGAAGCGATCTCGCAACTAACATTCACTGAAGTGCCGGACACTGTGAACGGGACGGACGGCGCAGATATTGATTATTGGGCCTACAACAATCCAAACGACGGTGCGGCGGGTTTTTCATACGGTGTTGCGGGTCCGGGTGTCTACATTGACATGGCCGATGTTTATGCGCCCAGCGGTTCGAGCGGCGATGGGCTGGTCTATGGCGGGATAAACTATCTGACCGTCATCCACGAGATTTTGCACAATCTTGGTATGTCGCATCCGCATGACGGTGCGTATGTGCTGCCCGGTGTCAGCAACCCATGGGATACCGGCGATCTGGCGCTGAACCAGAACCTCTATACCGTGCTGTCCTACAACTCGGTTCGGCAGGTTGACGCAAACGGGGACGAGACAACAGGGTATCCTTTCACCTTTGGCACGGTCGACCGCAGTTTTAGTGTGTTGGGCACATTCGATATTGCCTTCATCCAGACGCTCTACGGCGCAAACATGAACCATGCCACAGGCGACGATGTTTATGTCTTGCCGGAAGCGAATGAGGCTGGAACGCATTACAAGGCGATTTGGGATGCTGGCGGCACGGACGAGTTCCGCTACAACGGCACCGGCGATGCCGTGATTGATTTGCGCGCGGCAACACTGGATCCGGAAGATGGGATGTTGGCAGGAGGCATTGTCTCCAAGGCGGCCGGTATCTTCGGAGGACTGAACATCGCGAATGGCGTCGTGATTGAAAACGCGACGGGCGGCGCGGGCAATGACATTCTGGTCGGCAACGCCTTTGCAAACCGTTTGACCGGCGGTGCCGGCGCGGACACGCTGGATGGCGGTGACGGCGATGATCTGGCGGACCTGTCGTCATCCGCTTCCAGCGTTCTGGTCGATCTGGAGATTGAGTACGGCGCTGGCGGTGACGCGGAAGGTGACGTGTTCTTGGATATCGAAGGCATCGTGGGGTCTGAAAATGACGACATGCTCTATGGATCAAGCGAAGCCAACAGTGTTTTTGGAAAAGGTGGGCATGACCTTATCCATGCGGGTGCCGGGGACGATACCCTGTATGGCGGGCAGGGAGACGATCGCTTGCAAGGCGGGATGGGCTCAGACAGCATCGACGGGGACGCGGGCCAGGATTGGGTGCAGGGCGGGGCTGGCGCAGACAGCCTGACGGGGGGCGAGGGGTTTGACTGGCTCGACTATTCGGTCTCGCAATCGCGTGTCGATGTGAACCTTGACACCGGCGATGCGGCAGGCGGCGATGCACAGGGCGACGTCATCTCAGGATTTGAGGCGGTGACCGGTTCTTCCTACTCAGACCGGATCACAGGTAATGTGGAAGACAATGTGCTGGAAGGCGGGCGGGGGAACGACACACTTGACGGTGGCTTAGGCAATGACACGCTTTATGGGGACGCGGGCCGGGACACATTCATATTCAATACCGGCGAGAAACAGTTCCATGGTGGGGCAGGCGAAGACCGTGTCCTGTTCGAACACGCGGTCTCTCGCTATGTCATCACCGATTTGAGCGCCGGAAACTGGCAAGTCGAAGACCTTGTGACGACCGACATCTCATTACTTTTCCAGATCGAAAAGCTGGTGTTTGATGAAATGATCTTCATCTAGGGAATGAAATCAACATGTTGTAGCATGCAGCCCCGTGGCACGTCACAAGATGTATCTCTGTCGCTTTGAATGTTTGCAGCGTGCCGACTTTACCCGCTATACTCTGCGTAGATTTGACTCGCACATACCCGCGCTGAAGACGGCGGGAGGCGCGTCGCGGTGGAGCAGTTGGCGACAATGTTAAGCGGTATACTTTCGCATCACAGAACTTTGCGCATCGCATTTGGTGCGTTTTGCATGTTGGCGGCCACGGCGCTGCATGCACTTGACGTCGAAATCAAGGGCAATCTGTCGGATGATCTGGTTGCAGCCGTCGAAGGCGGGTCGTTGCTCGTGGAAGTCTCACAAGCCGAATTGCCCCCCGAAACATCCGAGATACTCAGCGCAGCTCAGGCAGACTACCGTCGCGTGCTCGCTATCCTTTATGACAACGGGTACTTTGGCCCTGAAATCAGTATTCGCCTTGACCGTACCGAGGCCAATGACATTGCACCGGTGTCTCCGCCGTCGTCGGTGTCGCGTGCGATAATCACCGTCAAAAAGGGAAAACAGTTTACGTTCGGTGCCGCAAATATCGAACCGGTGCAACGCAAAACGGTTTTGCCAGAAGCTTTCAGATCGAATGAAGTCGCAAAAATAAGTGCAGCACAGGCTGCAACCCGCGCAGTGATCGAAGGTTGGCGCGATGCGGGCTTTGCCAAGGCTCAGGTGCGGGACCAGACGATTACCGCGCGCCATGGGCGGGGGAAGCTCGACGTTAACATCGCTGTGTCTCCGGGGCCTAAGCTGCGTTTTGGAAACCTGACAGTTGATGGCGACTCGGCGGTCCGGACGGAACGTATTCTGGAAATCGCAGGGTTACCCGTGGGACAGCAGTACTCCCCGGATGAAGTTGAAGACGCGACAACGAGGCTGCGCCGCACGGGCTCTTTTCGTGCTGTAGCGCTTTTGGAAGGCGACGTGGCGCCGGATGGTGAAACGCTGCCCTTCGAGGCAAGGGTCGTTGACAACAAACCGCGCCGCTTTGGCTTTGGCGGGGAGTATGCCACTATCGAAGGTCTCACCCTCAGCGGATTTTGGCTGCACCGTAACCTGTTCGGCGGAGCTGAGCGGTTGCGCTTTGAAGGTGAAATAGGCGGTATCGGCGGTGAAGCAGGCGGCATCAGTGGTGACACCGGCGGCATGGATTATCTGGCGCGGTTGCGGTTCGACCGTCCCGCAACCTTCAATCAGGATACAAACTTTTACAGCCTCGCCGAGATTGAGCGTGAAGACGAGCCGAACTTCTTTTCGCGCCAGGTCAGCGCGGAGGTGGGGATTGAGCGTTTCGCAACCGACGAGCGGACCTATCGCTTTGGTCTCGGCTTTCGCCGCGCCATTACCGAAGACGCTCTGGGGTCCACAGGATACACCATATTTCTGTTGCCAAGCGGTCTGACCTTCGACTACCGCAACAGCGAGCTGGACGCACGGCGGGGGTATTACGCGGATGCCACGCTGACGCCGTTTTATGCTATTTCCGGCACTGACAGCGGTCTGTTGTCAGAGGTTGACCTGCGTGGGTACCATACCTTTGGCAAGGCGCGGCCTACGACTGTTGCACTCAGGATGCAACTCGGGTCCTTGGCGGGGCCGTCGCTTGAAAACGCGCCTGCGGACTTCTTGTTTTACTCCGGCGGTGGTGGCACCGTGCGAGGCCATGACTATCAATCTCTGGGTGTACAGGTTGGGCCGGATGAAGATGATATCATTGGCGGGCGCTCTTTTCTGGGGCTGTCCGCCGAGGTTCGGATGCGCACGGCCGGTTCATTGGGCTTTGTTGCATTTGCAGATGCGGGCTATATTGGCAGCGAAGCCTTTCCCGATGGGGCCGGTGAATGGCATTCAGGCGCAGGGCTGGGCGCCAGATATGCTACACCGATCGGCCCGATACGGTTTGATGTGGCCGTGCCCACGTCAGGGGATACTGATGGCGAGAACTTCTATTTGTATTTTGGCATAGGTCACGCATTTTGAAGAATATTGTCAGGATATCATTGTGTTGTGCGTTGCTGCCCTTTGGGTCCGGCGCGCAGGAAACCGATGGCGACGAGGACGATGGCGGCGGGTTTCTTGAGCGCACGATAGAGGGTGCTCTCTCCGGCGCGGGACGGGACGTCAGGATTGTGGGCTTCCGGGGGGCGCTGAGTTCCGAGGCGACCTTTGAGAGGATGGAAATCAGCGACGATCTGGGAACATGGCTGACGCTCGAAGATGTCTCCCTTGTCTGGAGCCGCGCGGCCCTTCTGCGCGGACGGCTTAACGTAAATAGCCTGACCGCGCAGCGGCTGGAAGTTTCAAGGTTGCCCGAACCCGGCGAGGAGCCTGTCGAACTCCCTTCCGCAGAGGCGGAAGAGTTCAGTTTTGAGCTACCCGACCTGCCGGTCTCGATTGATATTCAGGCGTTCGAAGTGTCGCAGATCAACCTTGGGGAACCTATCCTCGGAGAGGCCACTTCGCTGTCGGTTACTGCAGCGGCGCGACTTAACGATGACGGTCTGTTTACGGATATGTCAGCCGAACGCATCGACAGTGTCACGGGTGTTTTGGACCTTGAGGCGACGGTGCTGCGAGACGGGACGCAAATTGATCTGAACATCAGTCTGAACGAGGCGCCGGACGGGATTGCTGCGCGGTTGCTGAACTTGCCCGATCGTCCCTCCGTCGATCTGAGCATTGCGGGCGCAGGCACATCGGACGACTTCACCGCCGATATCGCGTTGAAAACCGATGCGTCGCCACGGCTGGAAGGGCAGGTAAGCCTGTCGGCAGAAGCGGGAGGCGAGGGACAGTCCGCTACGGACCGCCGGGTGCGTGCGGAACTAGGAGGTGATATCACCGCGCTCGTTCTGCCAGAGTATCAGGACTTTTTCGGCCCGGATGTTGGGTTGAACATCGATACGTTGCTCGTCTCGGACGGGTCCATTGATGTGCAGGACTTTTCCATTTCGGCCAAGGCGGTTGATCTGGCGGGTAAGGTCACGTTGGGGCCGGACAAATGGCCAAGCTTCGTCGACGTTGCCGGTGAGATTGCCCAGAACGGAACGCCGGTCGCATTGCCCGGCGCCGATGGCATAACGGTTCAGTCGATCACGCTTGATGTGCAGTTTGATGCGAGCGAGGGCGATGCAATCGCGGGCCGTTTCGACATCACCGATTTCCGGCAAGAGGCTGTCTCGCTGGAAAAATCGTCGCTGGTATTGGACGGTGTACTCAAAGGTGGAGCGAACGCCATCGGCAGCTTTGCGTCCGACATCAAACTGGATGTGTCGGGCATAGAATTGTCCGACGAAAGCGCCGAACAGGCTCTGGGTGACGGACTGGCTGGGGGCTTGAGTATTGACTACATCGAAGACAAACCGCTGGAGATTTCGAATATCGCCCTGTCGGGCGAAGATTTCGGGTTGTCGGGCGATGTGATTGTTCAAACCTTTGGTCAGGGTGTGCCCATCGATCTGAGCGTGGAGGTGGCAGCACAGGATCTGTCGCGTTTCTCCGCCTTGGCCGGGCAAGAGCTTGGCGGTGCCGCCGACCTGTCATTGGCGGGTCGGATCGTGCCGCTGTCCAGCATGTTCGATGTCACGATCTCGGGCAGTGCACTTGACGTCATTGCGGGCATTGAACAGGTTGACGCGCTGTTGGCGGGCGCAACAGAGCTGTCGCTCGGCGCTGAGCGCAGCACCGAAGGCACCTTTTTGAGAGACTTGTCGCTGCGCAATGACGCGGTTGACTTGCGCGCAGATGCAGAGTTGCGCAGTGCTGGAAGCAAGGTGCAGGCGGATTTACGGCTGGCTGATCTGGCATTGGTCGCGCCGCAGTACTCCGGCCCGGTGACCTTGTCTGCGGATGCGGACCAGTCGAACGACGGCTGGCAGGTCGATGCGACGCTGGAGGCACCATATGACAGCCGCGCTGTTGTTTCCGGCCTCGCGACGGGTCCCGACGCTGATTTGAGTTTTGATGTTTCCGTGCCAGAGGTAGGCAACTACCTGCCGCAGGCCAGTGGCCCGCTGGCGGCAAACGGAAGGCTTTGGCAGTCATCCCAAGGGTATCAGATCGATGTTGAGGCGGGAGGACCCTTTGACGCCGCACTCAGCGTCGAAGGCTTGGCGACGGGGCCTGATGCGAATGTTGCTTTCCTGGCCAGCCTGCCGGACCTCGCTGTCTTGCTGCCCGAGTTTGGCGGAGCCTTTGCGCTGGAAGGGGATTTGTCCAAATCCGGTGAAGACTGGTTGCTCGACAGCGATCTGACGGGCCCGGCGGGTATGAATGCGACGATTGCAGGAACAGCCGCACCGGACGCCAGCTCGGTCGATATGGCCGTTCGTGGCGGGCTGCCGCTTGGGCTTGCCAGCCCGCTTCTGGCGCCGCGCAGTGTCTCAGGGCTTGCGGAATTCGACCTCGCGGTAAATGGTGCGCCCGCTCTGGACGCCGTAAGCGGCCGTATCACGACCAGCAGCGCAGCCTTCGCAGCGCCGAACGCCAAGATCGGGCTCGCGAATATCGTATCGCAGATTGATCTGGCAGGCAGCGCCATGCAGCTCGATGTGGACGCGGATGTCGTAACCGGTGGCAGACTGGCCGTTGACGGTGACGTCAATCTGGCAAGCCTCGCGGGTAATCTTGCCATTGCTTTGAAAAACGCGGTTTTCGTTGACCCCAAGCTCTATTCGGCGGAGGTGGACGCGGACATAAACCTCAACGGTCCACTGACAGGCGGCGCGCGTATCTCGGGCGAAGTTAATCTGGGCGAGGTGAATATCTCCGTGCCGGGAACGGGCGTCACCTCAATAGGTGCGATACCTGAAATCATCCACAGGCAAGCCAGCGCTGGTGTCACCCTGACAAGAGCACGCGCGGGTGTCCTTCCGCCGGAAGTAGAGCAAGAAGGCACGAGCGGCGGCCCGCCCTTTCCCCTGGCGGTGCAAATAAACGCACCATCCAAGATATTCGTGCGCGGGCGGGGCATCAACGCCGAAATGGGCGGCGACTTTTCCGTTGGCGGTGATACCGACAACATCATCTCTGCGGGCAGTCTTGATCTGATAAGGGGCCGTCTTGATATCATCGGCAAGCGCTTTGAGCTTGATGAGGGATCGGTCCAGTTTCAGGGGTCGGTGACACCCTACATTCTGTTTGTCACATCCACTGAAATACCGGAAGGCACCGCAAGCATTGCCGTTGAAGGGTTGGCGACCGAACCCGAGGTTACCTTCAGTTCCGACCCGGAAGCCCCCGAAGACGAGGTCATGTCCTTGATCCTTTTCGGACGCTACATTTCGGAACTCTCGGCATTTCAGGCCCTTCAACTTGCCAACGGCGTGGCGCAGTTGACCGGCCGCTCAAGCTTTAGTGTGTTGGGGAATCTGCGGGAGGGCGTGGGGCTGGATGAACTGGACGTCACGACCGACGAAGAGGGAGCGACATCTGTTTCTGCGGGCAAATATATCACCGATACCATCTATACGGATGTTACCAATAACAGCGAAAAAGGCACTGACATATCGCTGAACATCGACCTGACCGACGCTTTGACCGGGCGGGCAACCGTCGCCGAAGACGGCGACAGCAGTATTGGCCTTTTCTTTGAGCGAGACTATTGAGGATTTTCGCAGGTCT
The DNA here is from genome assembly GCA_947501635.1 of uncultured Roseobacter sp. Lineage (GTDB taxonomy): Bacteria > Pseudomonadota > Alphaproteobacteria > Rhodobacterales > Rhodobacteraceae > Roseobacter. The sequence goes on along the minus strand of CANMWT010000029.1, from coordinate 740 downwards.
GAACAAAGCTGCCAAAACGTCCCTTGTCAAAAATCAGACCGTCTTCGCACAGATTGTGGTTGCGCACATGCCGGACCAGGCCAAGTACAAGGGAATGGTCACCGGCGGGGTGTACCGCATGGGTATCGCAGTGAAACTCGGCAAGGCATCCTTGCAACGTAGGCGCGCCAAAAGGACCTTCCTCCCATTGAAAGCCATCAAATTCAGAACCGTTGCTGGCGAAATGTTTGGCAAGCGGAAGCTGACGCTGTGACAATACATGGATACAGAACTGACCAGCCATGACAAATGCGTCGTGCCGTTTTGAACTGCGTGCCGGCGACCACAAGACCAGTGGTGGGTGCAGCGAAATCGAAGAAAACGAGTTGGCCGTCATCGCCAGCGGCCCCTGCGGCGTTTTCACGGTGATCACGGTCACGCCCGTGCCAAAGCATCCGAAAGCGTCGCGCAGCGCGCGGGTGTTTTCGCCGTCGGGTGCAAATTCGACTGTGTCGCGGGTCACTGATTAGCCTGCCATGTTTGTTTTTGTCTCTGAAGGGATAGCTAAGGCGCAGCGCGCCTGCGGCAAGTGGGCTAAGGTATGTGAAGAGAGCGCATAAAAAAGGACGGCGCATCCGGTTTGAACGCGCCGTCCCGTATCAGAAATACAGAACCGCTTTATTGGCGGTTCATGCGGTTTTCGATGAGGTCATCCACGACCGAGGGATCGGCGAGTGTGGATGTGTCGCCCAATGCGCCGA
>CANMWT010000028.1 GCA_947501635.1 uncultured Roseobacter sp. | reverse complement strand
GAAACCATCGTGCCGATGGCATCCAGGCCGATCATGCACTAACATTCAAACTGGACCACTCAGGTGGGGCTGATCAGCGCTTCTTTGTGGATTTCGGCGGCACCGATCTTGATGCCGTGAATATGCGTTATGATATCCGTACCCGTTCAGGCAATGATGAGGTCTACGGAACTGACACCGTAAACCGCTTTACGCTCGAAACAGGGGACAATTTTGCCGATGGGCGGGGTGGTATTGATACGATCCGGTACAATTCCAGCAGCTACACCTCCGGTGTCGTCGTTGACCTGCGCCCGCTCGACACAGGGGGGGCCACCAGTGTACGGGGCACATACCGCGGAGAACAGTTTACTGATACGCTGGTAAACATCGAAAGCATCGACGGCACACGAAACTTTGGCGATGAGCTTTACGGCTCGTCTCAGGACGGGGACCTGAACGGGCGCGGCGGTGACGACATGATCCGCACAGGCGGCGGAAACCAGTTTGTGCGTCTTGGCGACGGCGCGGATACATTGATATACACCGGCGGGTTTGATTTCATTGACGACTTCAATATTGGCGAGGACAGCTTTCAGATCGGAGGGCTCGCCTTGCAGAACGCTGCAACCCTCAACGCATTCGAATTTGAAACCGATGACTTCGAAACATTTGCGGCGATTGGCTTCACCGACCCGGTTCTGGGGAGTTTCGATGTGGTCTTCAACGGCCTGAGTCTGACACAAGTACAGGGAATTTTAAACGATTTGGGCACGCCCGGTCAGTTTATAGAAGTGGGCGCAGGGCAGACTGAAGTATTCGGGACCAATGGGGATGATGAAATCGTTTTCCTCCAAAGCTCAACTGACGTAACAGATGTCTTCGTATCGGCAGGCAATGATCGCTACGACTTCTCGTTGATCGACAACGCACGTTTCGTCTTGCTGAACTATGGCTTTCTTGGCTCTGTCGGGATTGTGGCAAACCTTGATTTCGTCAACAACACATACACCGTCGAAAAGACAGGCCTGGGCACGGATGTAATTGCCGGATGGAAAGATAATTACATCATCGATGGCGTCGGTATCGGCGGAACCGGGGGTAACGACACAGTAAACATCGTGATGCAAACCAGCGATCCGTTCGGAGCGTTCTTCAGTTTCAACTCAGAAGGAGGCCAAGACGTCGTAAACCTGACGGGTGGCAGAGCGCAATTGAGCTTGGACACCGACTTTTCAGCCAGCAACGTTACCATAAACGCCGACCTCTCAACCCTAGTCGAAAACGGCTCCGGTTTTGTTCAGGCTTCCGATGGCAACCGCATCGACATCAACTACACCGGAGACGGCACGCAAGGCTCGATCAGACTGAACGGCCGAGAGCTGAATGACACATTGATAGGCAGTTCGCTACGAGATCAGTTCGTGTTGCAAGGCGGAAGTGATTTTGCGGATGGACGCGGCGGAGACAATGATCGTTTGAGGTACGATTCTAACGATGTTTTTAACGACAAGCTCGACAACGAAGGCATAACTGGTGTGAACCTCGTTATGAACATCGGGGATGGCACAGGGCTGGCGACCGGCGTTTGGGATGGGGTGGATTTTGACCACACCTTCGAGCGCATCGAAGATGTTCGCGGCTCGAACGTTATTGATCGCATCATCGGAGATAGCGCCAACAACCGCATTGAAGGCCGTGACGGAAACGACACGCTGCGTGGCGGGTCGGGCCGTGACACACTGCTGGGCGGGAATGATGACGATGTTCTGGTTGTCGAGTCCTTTCAGGATGTTGCCTTCGTAGAGGGTGGTGTCGTGGACGGCGGCGACGGGCGGGATATCGCGCTTTTTGACAGTTCTTTTGGCGGTCAGTTCGATTTGACAGCGGTTGATCTGAAAAACGCAGACACAGGGCTCGACTTCAATTCGGTCGAAGTCATCAGTCTGGAAGACGCCACGCCGGACGACCGTTTCATTCTTTCCGTACAGGAAATCTTTGACCTGTCGACAGGGTTCGATACGGTACTTGATGCGGCCATCAACGCCAACCCCGGGTTGGCTGCAACCTTCGGCAGCGTTGATACACGCCTGACTGTATATGGCGATACCGGCGACTTTCTGGAACTTGCAGACAGGAACAGCTTTAGTTCCAATCCCGCGGGTCAGGTCAGCGATGGTCAGGGCCGAACGCTTAATATCTACGCATATGACGCTGGTGGTGGTGCCGGCATCGAAGCAATCGTCGCGGTGGATGACGAGGTAACAGTAACAGCAGCGTAATGCTTTGCCGGTTTGTTCGAAGCCGCCTGCAGCGCTGGTCGCAAAAGTGCCACGCATCCCGCTGTTTACATGAGGCCGCCGAATCCCTGTGCACGGTTCTGTACTAACCCACTTACCGCAAGTTCACAGAGTCCCTCGGCACCCTTTAGGGTCTCGCGCTGCAATGATCTTGAACAATACGCGACAATCGAATTGAGTGGGACTGATCCGGAGGCAAGACCGAAATCTGAGGGAGCACGGGAATGGCGCGCAAAGCTACTTTGCAGAAGTTAATGGCCGTGGCGCTTCTTGCCCTGAACTTCGCCGCCTGTGCACCGCGTGAACACGCGATCATCGGTGTCAAAAACCCGCACATTTCAGCCACTGAAGTCGCCGGCACGAAAAGCCATGACATTTATGTGATGACAACGCGTCAGCCATCAGATGACCCTGCCCTCATGTTCTCGGGTGAACGCAGCAGCGGACTGGATTACGCGAAAGTCACTGTAACACTGCCGCCCACTCATCGACCCGGTCAAGTCGAACGACCAAAACGCCTGCCGCCGGACCCGAAGACTGAGATGACTGTGATCAACCCTGTCAGTTTCGCGAACGAAAAACAGATTATTGCCGATATGAACCGGACGCTTGCCCGTTTGCGCGCCGAAGAACGCTCCATTCTGGTATTTATACACGGCTACAACACAACCTATACAGACGCGGTGCTTCGGTTCGGGCAATTCGTGGAAGACTCAGGGTTTGATGGCGTACCGGTGCTATTTTCCTGGGCCTCTGCGGGCAAGCTCCCGGATTATGTATACGACATCAACAGCGCGCTCGCAGCGCGAAGTGCCTTGATTGCGGCCTCGGATGCGATGATTAAAACAGATGCTCGTTCAATAAATCTGGTGGCCCATTCGATGGGAAACTTGCTAACGGTTGAAGCGATGAAAGAGGCGCGGCTGCAGAACCGTTTCGACAGCAGCGGAAAGCTCAGAAACGTTGTACTCGCCTCGGCTGACATCGATGTGGATGTCTTTGCCGAACAAATGTCGGCTTTTGATCCGTCCGAGCGCAAATTCTATCTGCTGATATCGGAAGATGACAAGGCACTCGGGGTGTCACGGTTTCTGGCGCGTGGTGTCAATCGGGTCGGAGACGCGGATGTTAACCAGTTGGAAGCACTAGGGGTTACCGTGATCGACCTGACTTCGGTGCAAGATACCGCCAGCAACAACCATTCAAAGTTCGCGGACTCGCCGGAAGTGGTGCAAATCATCGGCGGCGAAATTCTCAAAGGAGATTCACTGCACACAGCGCCAACCGATCCGGGCGTTCTGGCCAATATGCTTTCTGATATCTCCAACACTGCCCAAATCCTAACAAGCCCCGGTGGTTAGTCTGTACTTGAAATGTTTTCCCCAGACTTCGGCATCTAAAGGTCAAAGATAGGGATCAACGTCGGTCTAAGGCTGACCTCGCTGCTCAAAGACACGGTGTGTCGGCCCGCGCAGACATGCGCGGGCCGACAAGTCAGGGCTGCCAGCTGTCAAAAATCTCGCGTGTCTGTAGGCTTTCCGGTCGCAGGTTCTCGATGCCTTCGTAGGGTTTGCCTTTGCCCAATGGCAGATGCGGATACTTTTTGATGGTCAGCATGTGTCTTTTGATCATGTCCTGAAACGACGCGCCGGACCACAACGCGTTACCGATCTGCGGGTTTTCCTCGCGCGGATCACGCAGGATATTGAAGACTGGCGCCGCAGCACCGGGCACGCCCGGCGGTGGAACGTGCATTTTGAACTCCTGCTTTACAACCGAACGCAGTGTCAGACCTTCGTAGACGTACACGTAGTCGCGTCGCGAATTGCCTTCACCTTCAAGCAGCAGGGCTGTCTGATCGATGCCATCAATCACCCGGTCGCGCGGGATATGATCCGTCGCCCCAGCGATGCGCGCGAATGTGGTGAACAGATCAGAGACATGAATGATGTCGCCCGCAGCGCTGCCCGCTTCGATGGCTCCCGGCCATCGAATAAACGCATCCGTGCGCACACCGCCTTCAAGGTGCTGTGTCTTGCCACCACGATAGATCAACTGGCTAAGGCCCGAAGTGCCTTCGTAATGATACATCAGCCCGTTGTCTGCCATCAAAACAACCACGGTATTGTCCGCGATGCCAAGTTCGTCGACACGGTCAAACAGTTCGCCAAGCCAGCCATCCAACAGTTGCAGCTTGTCGGCGTGGAAGCCCCCGTTGCGCGAGATGGACTGCTCGGGATAGGCAAAGTTCAAAGGGTACAGCGGCCAGTACTGCAGGAAAAACGGTTCGTCCTGACCGGCGAGTTCTTCCAATTGCTCAAGAATTTGACGCTGATAGCGTTCGTTCATCTCTTCATAATGGGCCTGCGTCCATTCTTCACCGGGCTCCAGATCAATCTCGCGCGCGGTGCCTCCCGCTTCGGCTTCGACGCCAGTCACAAGACCATAGGGTTTGAACCGCTGGTCGATGGCGAATTGATTAGACTGTCCAGAGGGGTGAAAGCCCAGCATGTTATTGGCCTGCATCGCCTCGCGGGTCATCAGGCTAAGTTGCACCTGCTGGTGCAAGGGGAATGCGGCCCAGTCAAACCCCTGATTGTGAGGATAGGATTGTTCGATGTCGCCTTGATGCCATTTGCCCACATGCGAGGTGTTGTAGCCCTCTTCTTTCAGAATTTCGGCGATCGTTACTTCCTCTGACGACAGCCCTTCGCCCACCAGAGCAACCTTCACTTCAGATATCCCAGCGCGATAGGGCTGACGGCCGGTTAGAAAAGCCGCACGTGTCGGTGTGCACGAAGGCTCGGTGTACATGCGCATCAGTGACATGCCTTCGGTTGCCAATTCGTTGATGTTGGGCGTTTCAATGCCCGTGACGTAGTTCATCGCGCGGTTGCCCATCTGACCAAAGCTCACGTCATCAACAAGAACATAGAGAAAGTTGGGCGGCTTGCCCCCGTTGGCGTCGCGAATTTCCGCAAGACGCGCATCTATCCGGATGTCCTGTGCATCCCATTGTTCGCCAAATTGGGCGCGCAGATAGTTGTATTCTCCGTCATGTATGATCGGGGCGTCTTGTGCGATCGCCACGGCCCCCATCAGGATCACAGGCGCAGCCCATGTTAATGCTCTTCTCATCATATGTTCCTCGTGTGTTTGGCATGCTCCACGGCCTTGGTAAGGTACCGCCTGATTTCGCCATCAAGCGCATGCAGCGTTTCCAACGCGTCTGCCCAGTACTTGGGATCTCTCGCGCCTGACCGCACAACGCGAAGCTCTGCAGACAGCGTTTGATAATCTGAAACCAACTCATCAAAAGCAGCGTCTTCGCGGCGCAATGCCGTAACCCTGTCTTGCGTGGTTCCAAACAAAAGTGTCGGTTTCGCAGCGCTTCCCATTTCCAACTGCCATGGCTCTTGTGGTGGCCGAACAATTGCACCTCCGCCCAATTGTGAATACGTTTCAAGAGGTGTGCTACCGTTTCATGCGGATGTTTGCGGTGTACAAGGGTGCCAAACAAGCGCAATGACCCGACGCATGAAGTCACGACGAGATCAAGCCGGATGATGAAGACGCCAACACCTGATGAAGTACGCGAGGCCTTCCGTGTTCTGTCGGCTTCAAAAACTTTTGTTGGTTCAGACAGATTGATCGGCTTTCTCGACTATGTTGTCACAGAAAAGCTGGAGGGGCGCGAAAACCTTATCCGCGGCAAATCCATTGCGCTGGATGTTTACGGCTATGATCCAGACGAGATCGAGCGGCGCGAAAGCGTCGTTCGGGTTGATGCGGGCCGTGTCCGGCGAAAACTCGAAGAATACTACAGCTCGGAAGGTGCCGCTGAGACAGTTCGCATCGACTTGCCGAAGGGAGGCTATGCGCCCGTCTTTGGAATGGCGTCGCGAGCATCTCTTGAGCAACGCACCGACACGCCACCTCCAAGCGGTTTGTCAGCATCGTCAAAACTGGTTGCCGCTGCAACATTCATGATCGCTATGTCTCTTGTTGTCTGGAGCTTCAATCAAGTACCCTCCCCCGACAACGGGCAAGCGACGCTGGATAACGACGACGTGCAAAGTACGGAAAATGCAAAACGCGCCGTTTTGTTCGACAGCTCGCCCAAGCGCCTGCAAGCAGTCAATCTGGCAAACCACGGCAGAGATATCGTCTTTCCGGCAACAGACCGGAAAAGGTTGGAAGCGGCGTTGCTGGTGTTTGAATCCGTAATCAGCCTCGATGGGACCTATGCAGGTGGGTATGCAGGCGCGTCTCAGGTGCTCGGATTGATGGCCCTTACCAGTGCCGACAAGGAAAAAGCCGCCGCCTTGACCGATCAGTCGCGCGGTATGGCAGAACAAGCACTGGCCCTTTCGCCTGACCTACCTTGGGCGGTTTCCGCGAAGGCATGGTCATTTTTTTCCGCCGGCAGCTACGACTCCGCGTTGGAATGGTCGGACAAAGCAAAAAAACTTGGCATGGACGATCCGCATATACTTGAGTTCGACACGTTGATTTCTCTCTATAGCGGAGAATTCGAACGGGTTCTGAACGACACCGCAGGACTGGTCGAAGACCAAAACAGCGCCTTGCCATTTGTTTTTCAAAACGCGCGTTCAGCCGCATTTTTTCACTTGGGGTCTTATGAAAAAACCGTCGCGGGCTTTGAAGCTGCAATAGCAAGCGGCGCACCCCTCGGGCCGATGACGGTGGCGTATCTGATGGCGGCACACCAGCGCCTTGGACAAACAAAGCGCGCGACGGAAATGGCGGACAAATACGCAGACACCTGGCCCGAGTTGCGTGTCGATCTGATGACGCAACGCTGGTTCCAAGATCCGCGCCATAGCGCTCAATTGACAGACGCTATGAGGGCATCTGGCTGGCAACCACGGTAGTTGTGTCCGCGCCGGCTTGCGTCGCTGCGGCGGACGAAGCACCCTCAGCGATAGATTTGACCCTCGCCGGGGTTTTGGTCATCGGCTCCGGCAGACGCACCCTGATCCCCGGGCTGATCGACGTCCACTGGCTCACGCTTGATCGCTGCAATACGCACAGCGTCGTTGTGACCGGTTATATTCTTGAGGTTGCAATTTACAGGGCCCAAGGTGTCGAGCATGCGTTGGTGCGTGGGTTCACCGCTATACGCGATCTGGGGAAAATCGATCAAAAAGATGATCGATCATGGTGAGCTGATCGCCCCGTGCATCCTGCCGTAGAGGCCGCGTGCGGCGCAAGCCGTTGCGTACTTTGACTATCGGTCCGATCAAGGCGTTCCAAGCCATGGGGCGGACTGGCAAAGGTACTTCTACTGTGTGCGACTGCAGACTACGGCTGACGGTGTTTCCGAAGCAACAACAATGGCGCGACAGTTCTTGTGCATGAGGGGCGACCCAACTTAATACCTCCACGAGCGGCGGCATCTCGTCCACCAATGCCCCGCTTGACGTGCGCCAATACACCAAACCCGCTGGAAGACATTAACCTGATGGCCGATCCCCATGAAAACTTTGATCTTTCGTGAAATACGGCGCGATCCAAAAAACGAGTTCGAGTAGCAAGGCTCTGGGCCTTGCGACCCTGCATTCAGCCGCGACGCAGGACGACGCCCAAGACCGCGCGCAAGACCGAAAACTTTCCCCCAAAGACGCTGATTTTGCATCTGCAAAAGGCAGGGCAAGTGCTGCAAACATGCCAGACGCGCCCAACATGACAGGCATTTCGCGTTGGCATAGGGCGCCGGCATACCGACCGACGGACCGATACAAACGGACAAGTTTTCGTTGGACCATCAACACGATAATGGCTACGGTGCCCGGACTTTCCAAATACGCAAGCGACACGGCCTTGAAACTTACTCCTGCACCCATTCTCGCCCATGACCAAGATATCGAGGCTGCAATTTTTTGCATCCGGAAGTACGCGGCTGCTCTGAAATCATGCGCTGTGGAATTCGTGGTACCGGTCAATCACCTTCAGACAAAGATCAGGTACCAGAACGCGCTCTCCGACTGTCCGGTCAGATACTTTGAATGTGACAGTGATCTGAAGTCGACGTTTGACGGCTTGATCCGAGAGTGTGGCAACGCAGACTGGGTGCTTTGGTTGACCGCGGACCGGTATCCGATTGCCAGTCTGAATGATGGAACATTGGAACGCCTTTTTGAAGAAGCGACCAGTGGTGCGCTGGCAGCCTATTCCGCAGTCAAATTCTGTCGGTGGCGTGAAACCGAGTTTTCGCAGCCCACCGATTGTAACTCCGCCCAATTTGCCGACAATTTCGAAGAACGCCCCTATACGAAGTACGGCTTCTGGCAACCCCAGCTCATCAAGCTTGACGCGCTCCGAAAAGTGCTGGCGGCGGTTGATACGGCCGAGCACCCGAGAGACATAAATGATGCCGTCAACAGGGTTGCGGAGGGTCTGGAAGAGCCGACACTTTACCCGAAGAAAAACGTGATGAAGACCGAAGAGCCTATTGATGGCGGCAAGGTTACCATAAACTACGAAGCGCGCCGATTGCGCGAAGCATTCAGCGCAACAGAGCCAGATCGGCGTGCGGCGAACTCATGTTCGTTCAACTCGCCCGTTAATCCGCGGATGAACCGATATTGGCAACGCGCCAAAGTCATCCCGGAGGAAGTACTTGCGTCAACGTTCAGCGAGGCCCCCTTTCACGTAGTTTCCTTTGGTGGCAGCGGATCGAAGGTACTGGCCGTTGGACTGTTCTCGGAAATGTCCGACGCGGACGAAAAACACGTCAAATCAATGCACTCCCACAGGCGTCTGCCACCACGTGCAGTTCCTTCGGGCATGCATCTGATCTACATTCATGCAGATCCGCGTGACGCAGTCTTCTCTTTTTTCAACCGCCGTGAACGGCGCCATTCAAACCATGACTTCTTTGGTGCAAAGAATGCATCACAGCCCAAACCGGATTGGGTTTTGCAGCACCTGCGTAACCTCGAAGCGGATTCAATGGATCTGACAGAGGACTGGGATATCTCGCGCTATCTTCAGCAACCCTACGATTTTTTCCGGCTGGAAGAGCATTTGGACAACTGGATGTACGCGACGGCGCCTTACCGGATCACCTTTATTCGGTACGAAACACTTTGGGAGAACGCGCAGGTCGTGGCAGAGCAGCTTGGATTACCAAAACTTGCTTTCCGCGCAAAGATTAAACGTAATTCCGACTGGCGCGACCTTCCGGCTGCGGAACAAGGGGCACTTGACCGGATGTATGGCGGGCTGGCGGCGCGCCTGAATGACCTGCCGGACGTATTTTATGCCGAAGGCGGACAGCATTTCGACGTGGTAGGTAACCCGATCACTTTCAAGTCGATTTAGTAACAAACAGCAACGCTTTGGACGGCGGGCACGGTCGCGCAAAATCCGCGTGCGCGCCCTATCCGGAAGGAGCTTGGCCGACGTTTTCATGAACCGAAACGCAGCTGTGCACGCCACCGGGATAGCAGTGTTCGAGTATCTCCAACTGTCCGGCGTCCGAATTCAGGGACAGCATGTCAAACACCCGGAAATGCTTTGGGTGTTTTTCCTGAAGTTCTTCTGCGGTGTCGTAATACTCGTCATAATACCGCGAGACATAGTCTATGAGACCAGCGGAAGGCTCAAGTGCGTAGCTTGGAAAGCACCGGTCCCAAAGGTTGTCCCTAGCCCAGCCTTTTGTCGGCTGTGACAGCCAGTGATTGCGGGATTTGCGATCTGATTTGTTCCAGAAACCCTTCTTTGTGGTTTTACCTTCCAATTTGCGCACAAAGCTGTCGATCGTTTGTTGCCGGTCACGCTTGAGGCAAACGAACCTCGCATCAGGTTGATGCTCCAGAATGAAATCCACGTAAGGCAGATAGTAGCTGGCCACATCCCCAATCAAATGCACGGCAGCCAAACTTTTCAGCCTTTCAAGCGGCTTGCGGCGATTTGCCGTGACGTGATCCACCGTCACACACCGCGCGTCTCCGGATTGGATCGCCTCGAAGTCCCGCAACAACGAGCAGATCGTGCCCTCCGTGCCCTCCCACGCCATGCAGGAAGGGTTTGCTTCATGAAAGCAGCACGCATTCGACTGAGCGTTCAACAGGGCCGCAAGACTCAGAGTACCGCAACGCCCCGACCCCATTCCAAACACAATTCCCAATCCTGTTTTCCTTCTCAGATGTCGCCTGTCACGCTCAGCTTGCGCAAACGTCCAAAACCGTCAATTGCACCGATCTGTTCCCATCCGGGTATGGAACACGAAAAGTCCGAACTCAATCTCGATGTTCCCGTTTGTTTTTCAGGTAGCGCCGTTCACCATAGTACATGGCAGCTTTTGTCGCCTCCTCAGCAGCCCGGCCGAATTGCGCTGTCGAGCAATATGCAATGACCTTGAGCGCCTTGAAGAACGCCTTGTGCGGGGGAGATATCTTATCGGTTTGCCCCAAAGACGAAAGCCGCTTGGCGCGTGTTTCCCCAATTTGCACATAACGGCGCAACACCGTCCGTAATTTCAATTCGTCCGGTTTGATATAGTGATGGGCAAGCGCGTCACGCTCGTACCAGAGCTTCGCGTCGGCCTCGCCTAGAACCGACAACGCAAATTTCGTGTCTTCACCGCCGGTCGCCACACCCGCCGCGCCGTAATTCGCACTGCCCTCATCAAAGCGGGTCGCACCAAGGGCTGCACGTCGCACAAACATGTTTCCGCCCTTGGCTTGGTTGTATTCGTAGTATCCGCTTTTTCTGGCTATGTCGCTGCATCCGTAGGCCCGTCCGGAATCGGTCAGATGCACAAGCCACTTCGCGGGTTGTCGCGACCAACGGGGGCGTATCTGACCGGTGAACACCGCGCAGTCAGGATGGGCGGCCGCAGCTTTCATGAATGCCTGAAGCCATTGCGTGCTTACCGTCATGTCATCGTCGACAAAAGCAATGAACTCGCCTTCGCACTGGCCAAGTGCCAGATTCAGCGCATAGGATTTCCCCTTGCGCGGCTCTTTCAAGACACGCACCGGATGTGCCGTGCCAAATGCGTTGAAGTGGGCAAATGTGTCGTCAACGCTGGCATTGTCGACAAACACAAATTGAAGACCAAGCCCCCCGTCCTCTGCATGCGCAAGTGCATTCAACGTTTCTGGCAGCTTCTGGGAACCGTTGTGCGATGCAATTACAATGCTAATGTCTGTCATTTACGGGTTTTGAGTTCTGTTCTTCTGGACGGGGATGAACGCGCAGGTCGTAAAATACTGTCTTACAGCGCGGTTTGCGACCCAAAATGTTTGGACAAACCCTGTTGCCTGTCGACTGCGGCAATTCACACAACTTGCGGCGCGCGATTCTGATTTGCATCTCCTTTGTCTCCGTAGTTAACATCTTGCGAAACCGCCGCGCCATCGGTCGGTGATCTTACACTTGGTAGCACGGATGCAGTACATCAAACCCCGGCAAAACATCGCACTTTCCGACCAAAGTTCGTCGTTGTGACCGCGTCAATTGCGATGTGCGGATCTGGTATCAGACAACCTCTGCCCCGGTGTGACGATGCCGTATAGTCTGCACGACCCCGTCTTTACAACTTTGGCCGCGTTCCACGCCTCAACGCGCCCCTCGCCAGACAGTCGCCCAAAGCGCTTGGTACATTGTATCAACCCCTTCTCGGCCCAGCCCGGCACAGAACACTACCGCGCGCAACATGTGACACTTGCCTCAATGGCGCAGGCGCGGGACGTGGCACATCTCTTGCGGCCTGACGTTGAGGTTGTGCTGGCCAAGGCAACACTGGGCGATGACTTTGAAAGCGGGTCGCTTGAATTCGACCTGCATTACACTTTGGAACGTTCCGTGTCCGACCTTGGACAGTTCAAAAAGCCAAGGCCTTTGCCGCTTGTCATGGATGTGTTGACCGCCGCGCCCGTCGAGCCAGACGATATCTTTATCTTCACCAATACGGATATCAGCCTGTCGTCCAATTTCTATGTTTTCATCCAGTCCGTTTTCGAGCGCGGCGTGGACTGTGCGATCATAAACCGCCGCACGATATCTGACTGCTATGCGGATGCGCATGATCTGGCGCTGATGGAAGTCGAGACCGGCACGAAGCACCCCGGCTTTGACTGCTTTGCAATGCGCGGTGCCTTGCGCGACCGGCTTTTACCCTATGACAGCTGCATCGGAATAGGTGGTGTCATGTTGCCGCTGGTGCATCAGCTGCTTGCCCTGGCAGACCGCCCCGTCGTCTTGCTGGATGCGCATGCTACCTTCCATCTGGGTGATGACCAAACCTGGCGGACGGACGATTTTTCAGACTACACAGAACACAATCGAAGCGAAATTGATCGTATCTTTGCTGCGCTTGTTTCGGACCCTACGCAAAAGGAAACTCTGGTGAGTCGGTTGGCCGGCGCCCATGAGACTTGGGTCTTCAAAGACCACCTCAAGCGAATGGCAGGTATTCAACCGGTTCCCACTCCGAAAAAGCAGAGGCGTTTTGCGGCAAAGGCGCGTGCCGCGGTCCGGTCCCTGTTCCGTGCATAACCGGTCTGGTGTGTTGAGAGGCTTTCGCAGGCCTTGCTTTCAGGCGCATTAGACTGCCGTTCTGATCCTCCCCCTTTGAATCGGTCCGCCCCTATAGTTAGGAAACGGAGGATCAAAAATGGGAATCAAACGACATA
>CANMWT010000027.1 GCA_947501635.1 uncultured Roseobacter sp. | reverse complement strand
AAAGACCTTGCAATATCATACACCGGCAGAGAAGTTTGAGGCATGTGTTGCAGCGACCCGTTGAAATCACAGCTCGAAGCTGTCCTTCGCCGCGCATCGCATGAATTACCGCTTTTCTGCGCTTTCCGGTCATTGGTGTCGATAATGCAGACATATGTGGTGATGCCTGAACTCCACAACATATCGTGGCTATTGCCTCCAATATGTTATACTATAACATTTATTGAAAGAGGTGGCATATGACCCGAAACAGCAGTTCAAATACCGATGGCAGCAACCCTGATGGTACCTCCGCGGCTGGTAACCCCGGCGAGCCTAAAGGTAGTCGTCACGGGGCCACGCAAGCCATTCAGAGGCTCATCGACGACCAGAGTGAAGCAACAACGAAGAAGGCCGTTGAGATGGCGCTTGAAGACGACACCGTTTCCCGGCGGCTGTAGCAGGTCTCCGTTCAATCCGATAGGGTGCTGGCCCATCTCCGCTAACCGTGGAGGGAGGGGGTATCTCAATCGCTAGGGTAACGCGCCGGGAACCGGCGGCGGGAGCCGCTTTTTCACGCCGCCAGATGAAAGGATAAAAGTCAGATGGCCAATCCACGTAAGCCTACGCACTTGAAAACCATCCAAGGCACTGCACGACCGGACCGTGCTAACCCGAACGAACCGGTCGCGTCCGACATACCGCCAACGGCTCCAGAATACCTGTCTGAGCGCGCTGTTGAGAAGTTTTGCGAGTTGACCGCAATTCTTGAAGGCATGGGGCTGGCGTCACGCGACAACTCTGATGCGCTTGCAATGTTGGCGGGGCTTTTGGTCGAGGTTGAAGAAGACACCGTATTGCTGGACAGCGTCGGCGCGTTCTACGTTCCGTCAGAGGAAAGCGGCATCGTACGCGCGCACCCAGCCGTTGCACGCCTCACGTCTAACCGACAGCGGGCGCAAGCTCTCTTGGGCGAGTTTGGCCTGACACCGGCCACACGGTCAAAGGTATCGGCTTCGATACAGGAAGAGGAAAACCCGTTCTTTGCGCTGGACCGGCTTTGAAAGCGGTCATTGATGCGGGCCGCAGCGGATGACTGCATTGAGCCCAACGCGGTCGTCGGTGAGGTTGCAGCGAACGTCGGCTTTGCCACGTTTCTCGACACCAAACACAAGATGGGAAATCTGGGAAGACAGTTTCGAGAGACAGTATTGCGATACCAAACTCGCCGAGTGAATGCCGTCTAGCCGCAAGAAGTAGTGTTTTCAGAAACGATCGCTTCCAAGAAGTCAGAAAGATACTTCCAAAACCAGAAGTAAACGGGGTTGATTTTGAACTGCCAGAAGATAAGCAGCTAGCACACGGTCTCATCCAATGCCGCAAGTTCGCCATGAAGCCCGAATATCCAGTTCGATGAAATATGATTCCTTTTTGGTTAGGTTGGCACAGCACATAGGACTCGAAGCTGCCTCTTGAGAAAAAATCCGGTGAAAATCGACGTTCTGCAACTGCGCCCCATTAACGTTATGAGAACGGGATGGGGGCCTTAATATATGGTGTTTTCGAACCCAGTTTTCCTGTTCCTGTTCTTGCCTGGAACTTTGCTTTTTTACCTCCTGTCCCCAAGGTCTTTTCGAAACCTTCTTCTGCTGGCTGTTAGCCTGTTCTTCTATGCATGGGGCGAGGAGCTTTATGTCCTGATCCTGATCGCGTCCATTGTGTTGAACTATTTCTCGGGACTATTGATCGACAGATGTTTGGATAGGGTGCGTCTTTGGGCCCTATGGGCTGGGATCGTGGCCAATCTTGGGCTGCTTGGGTACTACAAGTACGCTGGCTTCATTCTTGAAAATATCGGTCTGCTCGATGCCGCCACCGCGGTGCCGACCCTGCCTATCGGAATTTCGTTTTTCACCTTCCAGGCGCTGTCGTACCTGATCGATCTGTACTATCGGCGGGTGCACGTACAGAAGAACCCGATGAAGCTTGCGCTTTATATCTCGCTGTTTCCCCAGCTCATTGCCGGTCCGATCGTACGATACTCGGAAGTCGAGGCCGCGCTGACCGATCGCAAGACGACGCGCGGCGATTTTGCGGAAGGCGTGCAGCAATTCGTGCGAGGTCTGGCGAAGAAGACGCTGATTGCTGATCCGATGGGGCTCGTGGCGGATCAGGTGTATGCCATTCCGGCGGCAGGCTTGAGTCCGGAGACCGCATGGCTCGGGGCAATATGCTATGCATTCCAGCTATACTTCGATTTCTCGGCCTACTCGGATATGGCCATCGGTCTTGGACGCATCTTTGGTTTCCGATTCCCGAAGAACTTTGACTATCCATATACCGCTCAGTCCGTGACGGAGTTCTGGCGGCGCTGGCATATGACTTTGTCGCGATGGTTTCGGGATTATCTTTACATTCCTCTGGGCGGTAATCGCGCCGGGTCCACTCGAACCTATGTCAACCTTTGGATCGTTTTCCTGGCTACCGGCATCTGGCATGGAGCCGCCTGGACATTTGTCGTTTGGGGGGCCTTTCACGGGCTTTTCCTGATTCTGGAACGCCTTGGTCTTGGCCGCTTGCTGGCTGCGAGTCCGCGGCCGCTTCGGCACCTCTATCTGCTTCTGGTAGTGCTCGTGGGCTGGGTCATGTTCCGTTCGGAGACGTTTGCGCAGTCGCAGTCTTTCTACAAGGCGATGTTCCTGTTTGCGCGCGGAGACGCGGCGGATTTTTATCCGCTGGCCCGGTATTACGATACCTATGTTGGCATCGTAATGATACTGGCATCGCTCTTCTCTATCGGGTTGCGGCCCAGGCTTGAAACGCGGCTGTCAGTCCTGGACGATAAGCTGATAATCAGAATGGGTCGGGAAACCTGTTTCTGGGCACTGTTCGTTGTCTCGGTCGTGTCCGTCGGCGCCGCATCCTACAGCCCGTTCATCTATTTCAGGTTTTAAGCGATGCGGTCAATCAGTCCCTTCTCTTCCATTGTGGCTGTCCTGATCCTGGGCTTTTTGGGGCTCTTGACCCTCTTCGATATCTTCGATGGACCCGGGACTGAAAGAGAAGAGCGCATCGCAGTCACTCCTGAATTGCGCAATGGCCTGTCCGCAATTGTCAAGTTCTTGTCCGAAGCACGGTTTTACGTCGGAGAACGCTATGCGCTGAAGGACACGTTCGTATTCGCGAACGGTATCGCAAAGCTTGCGATCTTTAACCACAGCCCGGCCGACAACGTTGCCCTGGGTCAGAACGGATATCTGTTCCTGACAACCCAGGGGGCTCTCGAGATCAGCCAGGGCCGGGATCAACTGAAAGACGCGGAGGAATCCAAATGGCGCGACACCTTCGCTACCATGCAAGCGACTTTTAGAGATATCGGCGCGAACTACGCCTTTTTGATAGGCCCTAACAAACATACAATCTATCCAGATATGCTGCCCCTTTGGATCGTGCCCGTCGCCATGGACCGTACCCGCACGCATGACATCATTGGGCTTGCCCGAGAGGTGTATGGCCCAAGTTTCGTCGACTCACGTTTGCTGTTGAGCGACGCGCGCGCAGAGCTCGGAGATGTCGCGCTTTATCATCCAACCGACACGCATTGGACGGAGCTGGGTGCCGCATTGGCGGTACATGAGGCGCTGACCGGTATGGGGCTTGACCTACCGCCACCGACATATGAGATTGAAGATCTGGCCAACAGCGGGGACTTGGCGCGCATGATTGGCCAGCAGCGTCGATGGTCAGCTTCAGCGCCAGTGTTGCCACGGAGGTGGGCTTGTCGGGATACTTCGGGCAAGCACATCGAGGTTGCAACAATAGACCCTCTCATGCCGCGGCGCTTCATCTGCGGCTCGCCCGATGGTCAGCCGACGCGATTGGTCGTGTTCCACGATTCCTTCGGCGTCTCGGCGATCCCCTATATTGCCGCGCGCTTTCGCGAGGTGGAATTCATATGGTCCAACTCTGCGAACCCAGCCGAAGCGGCGCGGCTTGACGCTGAGTATGTCCTCCATATCATCGCGGAACGCAGGCTGATTACGAAAACACCCGATCGCTTGCTTTTGGAAAACGGGCAGTGATGTGAGACGCTATGGACTATACCTTTCTTCGATCCTCACCTTAGTGGTGGTGTTTGGAATTGGGATGGTTTGGCATGCTTCTCCCGAACCGGAAATTGTCAAAGTCACCTGCCGCCCATCGGCTCCCGAACTGCTTCCTGCCGGGCCGAAAGTCTTGGTCTGGGGCAACAGTCTTTCTTTCGATAACGATTGGCGTCTTGAGAGGCATCAGACAGTGAATTGCGCCCGTCAGGGAATGACCGCACAAGATGCACTGCCGATGGTTGTAGCCCTGCCGAAACTCGAATTCTCAGCCATTGTTCTTGCGTTCGGTTCAGTCGAATTGGTTCGCGAGACAGGCGATATAGGTGGATTTCGCTCTTCAATTGAGAAAATCCAAAAGAACCTAATTACACTCTATCCCGACACAACGATCGTGGTGATAGGGGTGCCAGGAGGGAACCAGAATATCTGGCAATACGGCAGCAGCCCGCAGCTAAGTCAAATCAACGAAGTATTACGAGGTCTTAAAGGGACCCGCTTTTTGAATACGACCGAGCTGCTGTCAATCATTCCCGAGAGCATGCAAACTTACGATGGTGTTCACCTCACCAAGGATAGCTACGAACTCATCGAGACCTGGATTAATGAAATGATTGACCTCCCTAACGAATGACAATCGAGCAGGATATTGCATTCAAGCAGGATCGAGGCGCGGTTCAGTGAAAACAACGCCATTAAGCACAACAGATAGAAGGCGCAAACCGCTACGATACAGCAGCGCATAACATGATTTGCGGGCTAAACTGATTTCGACCCCAACAAAACGACTGCTTCTGAAGTTGATTTGACTGCCTATTCGCCTTCGGGAGGCAGAGCTCCTCCGTGGGACACCTACGTGGTAACCCATTGATCGCATTGAACCGTATTCGACCAATCGTGGTACACCCTACCCCTATTTTATTGGGGTTTTCGCGGTTTCTTGGAGCCCCCTACGGGCTCCCACTTTCCCTAAAGCGGACCTTCATCGACCGGCAGCTTTGTCCCGCATATCGGAAGTAGACCGAGTCAGCGGTAGTGTCCGCTCTTGGCTTTCCGCCTCTGCGTCCCGCAGCTTGCGGGCGTCGTGTATCTCGTCGCGGCGTAGGCCGATGTCGGCACTGTTGGGAAGGTCTACAGTGCGATCCCCGCCATTGCTTTTAACCTCACCCCACTCTTGCGCGGCGTCGTATTCCTCGGCCAGCCGCATTTCAGCGCGGGCGCGAATAGCAAGCGCATGGGCTTGAGCGCGGTGAACCTCAGACACAAGGCTGTCGTGCGCTTTCTTGGCTTTAGCCATGCGCCCTGCACTCTTGGCCGCGTCATAAGCCACGCGCGCTAAATTGCGGGCCTCCAAGACCTCAGCGCTAGACCTTGCGCTGTCCAATGCCTCGGTCGCCTTATCAATGAGTTTGGGGGATGAAACGCTTGTCCCATAGTTTTTTACTATATTTTTACTAATTCTTGAGCGTATTCTGTATAAGTGATTGATTTTAATGGCGGACCCTAGAGCCGCCATACGCTGTTCCGCGGAATTCCCACGATTTCCTCTTATGCATTTAAAATAAGTAATATATAGCTCTTACATTGTCCGGAAACGTCCAGCATATTCCTTACTGATCCATGTTCAGGTGGGGGATAAATTGGGGGATATGAACTGACGAGCAAAAGCATTCGAAAACCGCAAAAGGCATTGAACGCCCGTTTTGTAGAAACAGTGAGCAAGCCCGGCAAGTATTTCGATGGGCACGGCCTGTTTCTTCGCGTGCGTCCAAACGGTGGCAAGCAATGGGTACAGCGCATCACTATTCGCGGCAAACGCTGTGAAATTGGACTCGGCAGCTTTCCTGCCGTACCGCTGGACACCGCGCGAAGTCTGGCTCTCGAAAACCGGGGCAAGGCGATGCTCGGCGGTGACCCTTTGCAAGAAAAGCGCAAGGCCTCCGAAGGAATGACTTTTGATACGGCCGTTGAAGAATACCTGAATCTCAAGCTGGACGAGTTCCGCAACGATAAACACCGCAAGCAATGGCGCTCCACGTTAGACACTTATGCCAAACCTGTATTGGGTCGGAAACAGGTATCGGAGATCAGCGTGCAGGACGTACTGCGAGTGTTGCAGCCAATCTGGCAAACCAAAACTGCTACAGCCAAGCGGTTGCGCGGGCGGATTGAAAGCGTCTTATCTTGGGCCACGGTTGCGGGGCATCGCTCCGGTGTCAATCCAGCCCTATGGAAAGGCAACCTTTCCGAAATCCTTCCTAAACCCTCAAAGATAGCGAAAGCTCAGAACCAACCCGCCCTAAGACTTGAAGATGTACCACGCTGGTGGGCGGATCTTAATGAACGCGAGGGGATGGCAGCCCATGCACTGCGTTTTCTAACGATGACCGCTGCTCGCTCGGGCGAAGTACGCGGGGCAACGTGGGATGAAATTGAAATGAGAAACGGTGCGACATCTGCGACATCTGCGACACAAGGCGCTGTTTGGACGATCCCGGCATCCCGTATGAAGAACGGTCGTGAACATCGTGTGCCACTATCGGAACCAGTGGTGAAGCTGTTGGAAACTCTGCCATGTCTGGATGGCAGCCCATACATCTTCTTTGCGCAGCGCGGCGGAATGCTGTCTGATATGAGCATCTCTTCTGTGATGCGCCGTATGCAGGCGGCTAAGGAAAGGGAAGGCGCAGTGGGTTATCTGGACCCCGCTAGCAAACGGGCTGCCGTGCCGCACGGCTTGCGCTCGACGTTTCGTCAATGGGCGGCGGAACAAGGCTATCCGCGCGACATGGCCGAAATCGCGCTGGCGCACTTCATCGGCTCCGATGTGGAGCGAGCTTATCAGCGGTCTGACATGCTGGAACGGCGGCGGGACATGATGACTTCTTGGAGCGAGTTTTTAATGGGATTAAATGGTGAGGCTGCATCGATGGTTTTGAGAGTGCCGCGATGAATTGGACCACTCAAATTCCAAGTCTCAGAAATGTTTTAGCGAAACACTTTCCTGATACCTCAGCAGAACAGATCGAAGGTTTTGCTGAAGAAATTTACGACAACTCCAGTCCAGCGCGTTTTCTCCAATGGATGGAAAGGAACGACCTTGAACCTTCGACAGACATCGAAAACGTGCGTGCAGCTTCAAAACTACTGCGAGATGCCGCTGGAAAAATTGAAAAATTGGGTTGGCATGGTGGACAGTCCGTTCGACATTATGCCGGTAAACTCTGGGGGCAAGAAAATCAAATTAGCAGCATGCCCGTGTTGAGTGACGAGGCCTTGATAAAGGTCCTGGCCGGAAAACTGACCCAAATGTCTGATGATCTAGCGGGATGTGCCGACACCATCGACCCAAACGCGGCGTCGTCAATGACTGCACTTGGGAATGACGAGTCCTCAGGCAGACCAAGAGGAAAGCCTCCAGAGACCCATGCGCATTTTACAGCACGCGCAGTTTATGCTGTGTTCGAGAAAATTACCGGCAAAAAACCATCGGTGACGACAAATCCTTACCTATACGGTAATCCAGCCTCCGGACCGTTTTTGGAATTTGTAAAAGATGTTTTTGAAACACTAGAAATTAAAGCAAGCCCGGAAACTTGGGCGCGCAAGGTATGTAAGGAGAATAATACCCGTCAAAAGTAGTTAAGCTCCTTTATGAAGCAATATCAGCTGCTTGTATGATTCCATCAGAAGCCACGGCATCCCCGTCATGGCCAGATGGAAAGGCATGGAAATGTCCCAATCGAGCATTAAAACACCTGCGCAAATTCAAGCGGAGGAAATTTTGAAATCTGCAGTTGCTGTAAAGAGCGAACGCTTGCAGCGCCGCCCTGACGTAGAAGCCCGAACCGGCCTATCGCGCTCAACAATTTACGAATGGATGAAGCGCGGAGAATTTCCGCAACCGGTCAAACTAGGCACCCGCCTTGTGGCATGGCGCGAGAGCGACATTACCGCATGGCTAGAAAGCCGCGAAACACGGGGCGCATAACTGATGGCCCGTAAAGAAAACCCCGGCGCGCTGGCGGGCGCGACCGGGGTGGGTATGCCAATCCAAGCGATAGCGGAAGGCCCCCAAACACTAGCACCAAATCGCGTCCAGCACCAGCATCACGAGACGGCCGACGCCTATGTTGGGTTGATCGTACCGCTCAATGAGCGGTGGCGCGTCATTGTCTGCAAGGACGGTATTCAATTGATATTGCAACGGAGGGACGCTCGGAGGTCCGGCCAAGCGCGTTGGACGGGTGCCAGCTACCATTGTGATCGAAACTCTCTGATCCGTGTCAGCCGGACTTTGTGTGGGCGGATGGACCCTGCTGCCATGGCTGTGCTTGAGGCATTGCCTGACTGGATCGGGGGTGCAGCATGACCCGTCTTCAAATCCGCTTTCTCATGCGCTGCCACGGCCTGACTGAGGCACAGGCACAGGCCGTCGCCGCATTGATCTGGGGGAATGGGTAATGGATGCAAAAACGATTACGCAGACCCTTGGAGGCAAGTGGTATCGCCGCTACGGTGCTGCCCCCTGCCCCGTGTGCCAGCCCGAGCGTCACAAAACCCAAAATGCTCTCACACTGCATGATGGCTCAGATGGGCGACTGCTTGTGAATTGCAAGAAGCACGGTTGCGGCTTTCGCGACATACTGGCCGCCAGGGGCATTGCTCCCGGCGACTACAGGGCTCCCGATCCGGTCCTAACTGCCAAGCGTGAAGCTGAACAACGTGCTGACGCCGAGAAACGAGAGCGGCAGGCGCAAAGGATCTGGCAAGAGGCGCAGCCAATCAATGGCACCGTGGCCGCACATTATCTGCGCGACCGCATGATCACCTGTGATTTGCCTGAGACGCTGCGCTTCCAGCCGGCCTGTTGGCACGGCGCAACGGCGAAGCGTTATCCCGCGATGGTGGCGCTGGTGGAAGGGGTTGCAGGCTTTGCCGTGCATCGTACGTACCTTCTGTCGGATGGCTCGGGCAAGGCAGCAATCGAGCCACAAAAGGCCATGCTGGGGTCTATACAGGGTGGCGCTGTGCGCTTAGCTGGCGGGTCTGACACCCTTGTGGTTGCTGAGGGCATTGAAACGGCTCTTTCGCTGTCGTGCGGGCTTCTCAAACGCCCGGCGACCATTTGGGCGGCATTATCAACATCGGGCCTGACGTCGCTGATTCTGCCTGTAACAACAGCGCGTCTGACGATTGCACCCGATGGCGACGCCGCAGGTCGCGCAGCCGCACATGCTCTGGCTGAGCGGGCACATGCGCTCGGCTGGACTGTGTCGCTGTTACCTGCGCCCGACGGGCGTGACTGGAATGACATTTTATGTATGAAAGGGGCTGCAAAATGAATGCTCCCAAAACGATCCCGTTCGAACCTGAGGGGCCGCAACCGCTTCTGCGGGAAATTGCGCCCGGCCAAAACTATCCCGTCGAGGCTCTGGGGCCACTACGCAGCGCGGTGGAAGCGGTGCAGAGCATGACGCAGGCCCCTGTGGCCATACCGGCGGCATCAGCGCTGGCCGTGGCTTCTCTGGCAGTACAGGGCTTTGCCAATGTCGAGACCCTTGGTGGGAACCGGCCCGTGTCGCTCTATGCGCTAACCATTGCCCGCAGCGGCGAGCGCAAATCAAGTTGCGATGCGCCATTGATGCAGGCGTTGCGCGACCATGAGAAGAGGCAGTCCGACGCGCAACGCGACGCCTGCATTTCCTGGGAGAACGAACGCGCCTTATGGAAAGGCGAGCGCGAGAAAATCCTGGCCGAGGCAAAAAAGGGCAAAGGAGAGAAACGTGTTGCCGCGCAGGCCGATCTGGAGGCCCTTGGACCAGAGCCTACCGCTCCGCCTTTGACTGACCGCACGGTAACCGAACCCACATTCGAAGGGCTGACCAAGCTCTTCGGGGTTGGGCAACCGTCATTGGGCTTGTTCTCTGACGAAGGCGGCCAGTTCCTCGGGGGCCATGCTATGAACAGCGAGAACCGGCAGAAGACGCTGGCCGCGTTAAACGACCTCTGGCAGGGCAACCCGATCCGCCGCACCCGCGCCGGAGATGGCCATGCCACGCTTTACGGGCGACGTCTTGCGATGCACCTGATGGTTCAGCCCATCGTGGCGCGCACCTTTATGGCCGACCGTCAGGCCGCCGAGACGGGCTTTCTGCCACGCTTTCTGATCTGCGAACCACCCAGCACTATTGGAACCCGGCTGCATTCGAATGCGCGCGGAGATGATACTGCCTTGATCGGGTATCAGAACAGGCTGCGGGGCATTCTCCAAACACCGATGCCGATGGACCCGGACACGCGCGAACTGGAACCCCGTAGCCTGCTGCTTGCACCAGAGGCCCGTACTCTGCTGATCGAATTTGCGGATGAGATCGAGGCAGCGCAGGCTCCGGGTCGTGAGTTAGCCCATGTCACAGGGTATGCCTCCAAGTCGGCCGAGCAAGCTGCACGTATTGCGGGTGTGCTGGCGCTTTGGGGTGACCTGAATAAACAGGCATTAACAGGCCAGGACATGGCAAACGGCATCGCCCTAGCGCGGTTCTATCTCTCTGAAGCCGTGCGTCTGGCGGACGCCGCAGTGGTATCGCAAGAAATCGACAGTGCTGAAGGTCTGCGTAAGTGGTTGCTGGAGGGTTGGCCGCACGCTGAAGTCATGGTGCGTGATGTCGTACGGCTTGGGCCAAATCCCCTGCGGGAGAGCCCGAAGGCGCGTGCGGCTCTCAGCATGTTAGAGCGGCATGGGTGGTTGGCGAAGCTGGACCCTGGCATCATGGTTCGCGGTGCTACGCGGTCAGAAGCCTGGCGCATAGTGAGAAATGGCAGTGGCGGGTAATTGCGGGCAAATCGGGGGAGGCGTTGAACCCGCTCTCGGCAACCGCACCTTCCCGGAAGCCAACCCCTGCAATGTCGCAGTTGTCGCAATTGTCGCAATGCCCATAGTGCTGGTGCACTTCACTCTGGGCTGGAAATGTTTGCTGAAGGATTCCGGT
Organism: uncultured Roseobacter sp.; assembly: GCA_947501635.1. GTDB lineage: Bacteria > Pseudomonadota > Alphaproteobacteria > Rhodobacterales > Rhodobacteraceae > Roseobacter. The sequence continues at coordinate 5,001 of CANMWT010000027.1, read as the reverse complement.
CTCTGGACCAATATATTCCACATCGGTCATTCATCTCCCTTGGCAAAGCAGACCTTCGCTGCGCAGAGCATCAATGACTGCTCTGCGGGACAAAGCAGTCACTCACTCTGGCCTTAGTTTCTGGCAATCCCCAGAAGAATTTCGGCTACAGTTTCTTTTGCCGGGCTTACTTCCATTAACTGATGCGGGCCTTCGACCGTGATCAGTTTCCAGCCGCGTTTTTCGACACGAGCAGGTGCCTCGACTGCGCGCATGTATTGAAAGAACGGGTTGCTGTCGTTGGCCACGATGATTGTGCCCTGAAAGTCCGGCGTACCGTCGGGCAGCGCCAACCGATCAGTGTAGGACTTGAAGGGATGCGGTCTCATCGTCGGCAGGGCTTCGCGCAATCCGTCTTTTGGAATAAGCCATCCATCCCCGTCTTTCTCAACCATAGCATAGACTTCGTCTCTTGTAGCCTCGTCGAAAAAACTGGTCATCAGGCTTTCACCGTCATCCGCAGGCACAGTATCCAGATACACCAGATGTTTGATACGATCCGGCTGTTCTGCTGCGGCACCGGTTATCACAGTTCCCCCATAACTGTGGCCGACGAGGATTACGTTCTCGAGGTCCCGCCAGCTAAGCACATTTGCAACATCATGCACGTGCGTAGACAAACCCGTTTCTTTTGAAAGAAGGTGCTCTCTCTCCCCAAGCCCCGTCAGGGTTAACTCGACCACCTCAAAGCCCTCATCCCTAAGCAAAATGCTCAAAGGTTCATACTGACCGGCCCACTGAAACGTCCCATGAACCATAACAAAAACAGGTTTGCTTGTGGACGTTCCCTCTGTTGCGGTCTGAGCGATGGTGAAATTGCCCAAGGAAAGCAAAGCGGTGAATGCCAACCAAACTGTTGCAATGGCCTTTCTGAAGTTAAGCATGAATTCCGCCCCATCTGAACGTTTCCGAATTTTTTTGGTGACCCTGATGGCAACCGCGTTGCCGGTCAAGCTATTTGATCCTTTCAGAGCAAGACCCAACGTGGCTGTCTGATTTGGGCTCGAAGCCGTCGCTCGCTGCGCTTTTCATAAATTACCGCTTTGGGCTCGTTGCGGTCATCCGACGGTTTTACTCAAATGACCGGTTGAAACCACACGCGTTAAGCAGACATTGCGAGGCGTGGTTCGAAAAATCCGAACTTGAATGGCTGCTTTTGCCGGCACCGGACATTCGCTGCACCTTGCACGAGTGTCTGAGTTGCGGACTTATCGGTCTTCGCTCCTTCCGCGCCAGTTGTTGCAATCTATATCAAACGAAAACAAAATCATCCGCGCCCAAGTTTTCGATCAGCGCATCCAGCACCGTGATCGTGTTGAGCCCTTCCGTGATCACCACATCCGCACCTACCTGATCCATGTGGCTGGCAAAGAGGTCAGCGTAGTCCAAAATCGCGGTTACAGCCTTTAAGTCGATTTTTTCAAGGCCGTCGAACTCGTTGAAGTCGTAGATCGTGTCCTGTCCGAAGCCGTCGGCGAAGATGAAGGTATCGCTGCCCTGTTCGCCGCGCAGGCTATCGTTGCCGGTGCCACCAATGAGCGTATCCGAGAAGGCACCATTGCCGCCAAATAACTCATCATCCCCTGTGCCACCATCGAGCGTGTCCGCGCCCAGGTTCCCCTCAAGCCGGTCGTTGCCGTTCCCGCCCAGCATCAGGTCATCGCCCGCGCCGCCATTCATCAAGTCGAACCCGTCACCTCCATCCAAAACATCATTAGCGCTCTCTGCAAAGAGGAAGTCGGAGCCCTGACCACCCTTCAGCGTATCGGCTCCTGTCGGTCCACCAAAGAGGCTGTCGTTGCCTTCACCGCCTTCTATGCTGTCATCGCCCTCGCCGCCCAGAAGCGTGTCATCATTGCCGCCACCAAGGAGCGTATCATTGCCATCCTCGCCATCGAGATAGTCTTTTCCGGCCTCACCATAGAGAACATCGTCGTCACTACCGCCGCGCAGGACATCATTGCCGGAAGGCCCGCCGTAGAGCGTATCATTGCCCACTTCTCCCAGCAGGCTATCGTCGCCAAGATTGCCAAGGAGCCGGTCATTACCGTTGCCCCCCATGAGTGTGTCATTATCGGTGCCGCCGTTGAGCAGATCGAACCCGTCGCCGCCCTCCATGTGGTCATTGCCGGTCTCGCCAAAAAGAAAGTCGGATCCACGCCCGCCTAGAAGGGTATCCGCGCCGGTGCTGCCGCCAAATAGCTGATCGTTGTCGTTACCACCGTCGAGGCTGTCGTTATCCTCGCCTCCCTCCAAACGGTCTGCACCTTCGCCGCCAATCAACCAATCTGCATTCTTGCCACCATACAAACTATCGCCCCCATCTCCACCATCCAAAGTGTCCAGACCAACATGACCGTAGAGCGTGTCGTTTCCGGCACCACCATTAACAAAGTCATTACCGCCTAAAACAAAAAACGTAGGATCAAAGGAAAAGAAATCCCCAAAAATTAAGTCTTCGTCGTCACCGCCTTCAATGACATCATCGTCCCAGTCCCCCAGGATTGTGTCGTTACCCGTACCCCCAAAGATCGTATCGTCACCGTATCCGCCGTCGACACTATCGTTGCCGTCTCCTGCATCTATCTCATCAGTTTCATTTCCCCCGGAAAGGTCATCCTCACCAATATCGCCAAAAAGGATATCGGCGCCCTCTCCACCGTCAATTGTGTCGTTTCCAGCACCACCATCGGCTGTGTCGTCTCCGGAATGAGCGAAAATGCTATCCGCATCGTCTCCTCCAGACAGAAAGTCGTTCCCGTCGCCTGCATTGAGAGTGTCAGCCCCCTCTTCACCGAAGAGTTCATCATTACCATAGCCACCAATTAGGGTGTCATTTCCAATTCCCCCTTTCAGGGTATCCGCGCCAACATACAAGTAAGTCTCGTCGTCTCCGTAAATGAGATCATTACCATCTCCACCATCCACAAAATCGTTACCACCGTCAGCGTAGACCATATCATTGTCGGCGCCACCATCGATGACATCATCTCCGCCGTCGGCGTATATGGTATCGGCTCCTGCATCCCCCACAATCGTGTCGCCGTTTGCCCAGCCGAAAATGATATCATCACCGCTACCAGCTTGAATACTGTCGGCTCCCGCTTGACCTTCCAGCCTGTCGTGTCCATTCCCGCCAATAAGTGTGTCGTCACCAACGCCACCGTACATCGTGTCATTGTCTTCGCCGCCGTCTATAACATCGTGACCGTTGTCCCCGTAGAGCAAGTCATTTCCGTCATCGCCGGTGATAGTATCACCAACCGGAAGACCCGCTTCGATATCAACGTAGGTTTTGAATGCTATGTCATCTGCCTGCGCGGATTGAGATGCTCCTTCATAGAGTTCACCGAGATCATAAATCGGCCCGGCGAAGCTTCGCGCGTTAAAGACAACCCCGGGCGTTTCTGCCTGAAAAGTGAAGGTTAGTTCATCTCCTGCATCAAAGAAAAAATCTTGTGTGTCAGGGAACTCCCAGCGGAAAACCCCAAGATCACCAAGTTCCGGCATCTCAACTCTTTCACTAAAAAGCGGGTCGCCGCTCGCCGGATTGCCGCCAGCGTAGAGTGCAAACTCTACAGGCTCAATGGCGCTAGTTTCAAAATACCTTACCTCAATTGCCACCAAGTTACCGGTGAGCCCTGTTTTGAATGACTGCCCGAATAACGTCGTTCCCAGCGAAACGGTACCTGCAACATAGAACAGATTGCCTTGGTCCTCGACAGAAGAAGCATCCGGTACGTTCCAAACACTGTCTGTGCCGCCGTAGATGGTGTCCGCATCGTTTCCACCGGACAAATCGTCCGCGTCGTCTCCGCCCATCAAAGTATCGCTGCCTGCACCTCCGTTCAGTAGATCATTACCTAACCCGCCGAACAGAAAATCTGCACCGGCTTCCCCATTGATCGTATCATCGCCTTCACCACCATCGCCGGTGTCATTTCCCAAACCGCCGGATACAGAGTCGTTTCCATCGAAAGAAAACAGATTGTCGTCACCGTCCGAGCCGATGAACGTGTCCGCGCCCGCAAAAAGATAGGACGACGCCATCAGAAAGTCGCCCGCATTGATGAGCAATGATAAATCGACGTTGGCCCCGGTCACAGAATATAAATGATCACCCCCACGCCATTCATCAAGACGTGTCACCGTCCCGACAGGGGGAGCAAATTGGGGATAGGAGAAAGTGCCGTAGTAATCAGCTATCCGATATCCGTCTGTGACTGAAAAGTATGTTGGCGTGGATTCTGTGATGGTCCCAAACCAAAAAGGCTCGGCTTCCATGTCAAAAGGCAAATAAGCTGTCGCTATAGCCATAAAACTTACTCCCTCTCTATGGCTCACGGCTTCGAACTACAACGCTTGGATTTCAGCAGATCACGCCTGCAAGCCGTGCTTTAAATTATATTCGCCCAGCGTTTTAAAGGCATTGACCCATGTCAACAGAGGGTCTGAAGCAGTAAGCTACTTTAATAATTCAGCCTATTCGGGAACGCCCGAGCGCCATTAAGGACCGCGGCGTGCCAATGTCTGTGCAGCTGGTGCCCAATTCGAACCCGATTTCTGGTCTCGACGGCGGGGGCTGCACGGCTTTCGCTCTGATCGGCACACGCATGGACAATCCTAGCCCGGGCGATCAGTTTGCTGTACGAGCGCAGGCGGCGATTTTGATCCGGCTGCTTCGGGCTCAAAGCGGCGGTTCGCTGCGCTTTGCCTGAACGTCCGGTTTTGAGTATTTCGCCAGATTTTTGGCCCAGAGTGTAGTTAATCGGGCAGGTTAAAGTGATCTTCGCCCGCCCTGTCAACAATCAGGGCGGTAAGGTCGCGTTCCATGCGAACAAATTCGTTGATCTCCTTCCGCGTCTCTTCCCATTCCCGCGACCGCAGGCCGTGCTTCCAGTTGGGGTGCTCTGCTCCTGCTGCATGACCGCCACCAGCGCCATGCATCCTGCAGACTCTCCA
>CANMWT010000026.1 GCA_947501635.1 uncultured Roseobacter sp. | reverse complement strand
AGGAGCTGATGCACGACCGGTCTGACGCAGTTTACCACTGCTTCAGACCTAACTATCAAGGTCTGCTAAGTCCGCATCTCGGTCGTAGCCCCAATTTTCGCCAGCGTCTGCTCTTTTGCGAAGCTGCCATTCTTGGCCGGAGTTACAAAAATTTCGGCGTGAACGTCTGCTGAACGCATCTTATCGGTCATCCGACCAAAACACTCGGATCACTGCCTTGAGCCCAAGTAGGACATTCGTTTGTTCGTTACTTGGCTGGAACATCCACGCCCGAAATAAACTTGGATCGAGAGTATCCTGATTTCCAACTCAAAGGCGTCATGTAGCACGGCGCGCACAGCTTACAGCCGCCCCCATTGCAGGCGTTGCTGAAAAATGAGAGGTTTCGTATCAATGTCTGCCGACCAGCCTTCATCTCGCCTTTCGAGAGCATTCGCTTCAACTCGACCTGTGGTACCGCACCTTTGTTCATGTACATGCCACAGACCGTTGCTTTGTCCTCAACGTTAATAGTTGCATATGCGACAATTGTCTCACCTGATTGGTCCGCAACCCACTTCACTGTCGTTTTTTTGAATAGCTGTTCGTTGCCCTTAAACGCGAGGCATCCTTCGAGAAATTCACCGCCTGCATTTGCCACCGAGATAGACCCAGTGAGGAAGATCAAACCAAGTGCAACTTTTATCAGAATGAAACGCATGAAACTTCTGCCTCCTCAATTCGCGAACGCTGCGCTTAGGATAGAGCTTTTAACCTTAGGAGTAGATGATCTACATCAACGCTTGAATTTTGCTCGCTCAAAGTAGGTCCGCTCAGTCCCGCAACTCGGGCATAGCCTCATTTTTCGCCACCGTCCGCTTCTGAACCAAGCAGTCTTTCGAAGTAGGTGTTTCGAAAATTTCGGGGTCAACTTGGGCTAAGCGCATCTTATTGGTCACCTGACTAAAACTGTCAGATGACCGAGACGAGCCCAGAGCAGACGTGGTCTTGCGCCGATGCTCGCAGATACAGCAACTCTGTTGAGCGAAACCATCAGCAGGCTAGGCAGCACCGCAGCGAGAAAAGCGGCCGTTGGTGCAATCAGCAGCGAGTTCAAGCGTGACGATGTAGATCTTGCGTACAGAGGAGAAGTGCGCCGGCTATCTTGCCCCGCGTGAAGAGAGGGTCACTACAGGGTGCTCGCCAAAGGCTTCCTTGTAGAGCTTACTGAACCGTCCGTGATGTTCGATACCGCATAGTGAGCAAACTTCCGACACGGTGTTTGGACCTTCTGAATCCTGTAGCGCACGCCTTGCGCATTGTAGCCTTGCTTGTGAAAGCGCTTGCGTCGGCGTGGCTCCGCGAACCTTGCGAAAGGCGGCTTGAAGGGTTCGCTCGGAGACGCCGACATGATGAGCGACGTCCCGAAGACTGCCGATCTCGCTGGGGCGTTCGTGCATCATTTCCTCGGCCCTGCGAACGTGGATAAGAGACAGGTCGTGCACGTTGTCAGACGCGTCACGCCTGCCTTGACCGAGGCGCGCGTCAAGGCAGGCGTTCATCTGTTCGACAACTACTGTCTTCCACGCATTGGCCAAAAGCGGTTCCATTGCTGTCGTCCCGGATCCCGACAGGGAAACTTGCGCGGCGAGCGCGAGCGTGAGACGGGCAAGATGCAGATCGTCCTCCCTCGACAAATCCCCCGAGACCATACCACCACGCGCTTCCACGCGATTGAGACGGTCACCCAATAATTGGGGCGGTATGGATAGCACGAAAGCTTGATAACCGGCGTTCTTCGCGGGAAGGACGGTGGTCTCGCGTATCCCGCGACCAATCAGAAGCCATGGTTCATTCTTGCGCTCGAAGAGCACGTGTGCGTTTCGGACCGACAGCGTTCCCGTGACCGGCACCAGAAGGTTGGGCCTTTGGAGTTCTGACAGAGCAACGTCATGTCCGGTCGATCTGACATAGGCCAAGTTCACCGAGGCAATATCGCTGATCGCTACGGCGGCCTCGCCGTCCCCGGGATCGTGTAGTTTGAGAGTGGCTTTTCCGGTGAACTGGCGCCTTGCTAGCTTGGACCGTTCACCGCTGTAGTACGCGCTCAGTAGGAATCCTCCGACCCCGGTTGGTAGCGTATCACTATCGGTCTGGCTCAACACACGCGGCGCGAACTCAAACAGTGGTTTGGGAGAATGCGCATTCGGATCGAACATTTTTGCTCCCCTTGCGGTATTTGGATAACTGATGCGCGTTTTGGATAGACTTGTCTCGCATCAATTGCAAACGTCCGATTATGACTCGCGGCTATACCAAGTGAGATCCGCAATAATTGATTTAGACCTGCCAACACTTAAGGCATTTCTTTCTTCGCCTATGCCCGAAACCTACTGAGAATATGGAAAATGGCCTGCAGCATAAAACACTTTAGCAGCCTTGCCGCCGCCGCTGCGCTAGCTCTATCAGCAGCGACCTTCGGCGACATGTCACCCGCGTTCGCGCAGGATGGGATACGCACTGAACAGGTTCGATTTGCCGCTGGCACGTCTGGCACGACGATCAACGATTCCATCACCGGCTACGAGAGCGTCCTCTACCGGATTGGTGCCGAGGCGGGTCAGCGAATGAAGGTCAGGCTAGAGCCGTCGAACGCTGCGACCTATTTCAACGTCTACGTTCCAGGTAGGGGTCCGGGTGACGAGGCACTGGTCAACAGCCAGTTCATGGGATCGATGGTGCCTGACCTGAACATCTTCGACGGGGTTCTGCCCGTCTCCGGCGAATACACCGTGTCGGTCTATATGATGCGCAGCGCGGCACGGCGGAACGAGGTGTCGAACTACTTCATGGCAATCAGCGTCGAGGGCGAGACCGGCGACAGCGTGCAGGCCGATTACGCCGATGGTCTGCAGGGCGGCCCCGATTTCTACCAGGTTGCTACATCCGGCGGTACCTTGAATCTGCGTTCAGAACCGTCCGGTAGCGCTAATGTTGTGACGCGCCTCAACAACGGTCAAAACGTACGCAACCTTGGCTGCCGAATGGCGGAAGGCCGGCGCTGGTGCCGGGTTGCCACGCTGGCCGATCCGGGCGACGACGGCTGGGTCGCGGGCGACTTTCTGGTCGAAGGATCAGGAACGCCGACACAGCTGCCGGTGACACCGCCGGGCTCATCCGTCGGTGACGGGGATGAACGCGTCCAATTTGCCGCTGGTACGTCGGGTGCAATACTGCGCGGGGTCCTTGAGCCCGGTGACTCCCGGCGCTACGCGCTTAACGCGCGCAATGGGCAGTTTCTGACGGTGGAGGTGGCGCCGCAGGGGCCGGCGATTTCTTACCAGATCTTCAACCCGGACAGATCGTTTCTGCTCGACCAGGTATCGAGCGATCGGCCCTATCGCGGCCAACTCTGGCAGTCCGGTGACCATATCGTGGAGGTGATAAATCGTACCGACCGGGCATCCAGTTACACGGTCACTTTCGGCATCGAATGAAGTTTACCAACCAAGGAGAACATAATGAACAAATTTACCCTGATTTCTGCAGTCGGCGTGGCCCTGAGCCTTGCAGCCTGCGTCGAGGATACCGGTGGCTCCGCGTCCTCGGTGACCCCGGGTGCGGCAGAACAGGCGTGCCTGCGAGACGTCACGGCCACGACCAACAATCCTGACGTGGTTCTTCTGGGGTCGGAATTCTCGCAAGCGGGGACGCTCGTACGGGTTGGCGTCGGACCGCAACGCGCGCCGTGGAAGTGCATCGCCTACAGTGACGGGACCACCGCGGGTATCGAGTCGCTGACCAACGAAGGGACGCTCTGACTTTGGTCACAGGACCGGCAGACCACCGGCTCGTCTGGTCGAAGGCGTTTCGGCCGCGCGCGGAAATGAATTGATGTGCGCCAAAGGTTTGGTACCCTGCCGGTTCCATCGCGCGACGAGATCCAGCGCGGCAGTCGCGATTGTGGCTCGGCATCACAGTAATGGCGCAATACTTGAAGCGGTGTGATGATGAAGATCTGCAAGTGGGTTATACGGATCGCCGTGGTTCTGTACCTCGTAGCCTTGGCGTTGCTCTTGATCGGAACCTTCGGGCTTTTCGGTCAGGAGCAGGATCCGCTGGCCGGTGTCTTCCTGATGCCGCTCGGTTTACCTTGGGTTCTCTGGCTGGACGGTTTGCCGGAGGCTTTGTTGCCTTGGCTTGCTGTCTTGGCGCCCTTGTTCAATCTGGTACTTCTGAGCGCTCTTTGTCGCATTTACGCGCGCCGAAAGTCCTCATGACGAAATGATCTGGAGGATCTTCAAATGCTCTACTTGGTCCACGCGCTCGTCACGGGCGTATTGATCTACGCAATCATGTTTGGCATGCATAAGGCCGGACTTTACGTGCCACACAAAGAAGGTGGACCACGTTGGAGTTGGCCACTGTTCGCCGCGGTTTTAGTTACGGTCTTTATCCTCAATATTGTTTGGCCTTGGCCAACCTGAACTGAAAATTAGGAGAAGTCAGATGGGAAAAGTTCTAATCGGGATTCTCGGTCTCGTCATCGGCGCGGCTATGGGCATATTCCTCGTCGCCCCGGTCATGACAGGTGCCGCGGCTGGTGTCGGAATAGCGACCGGCCTGTCCGCAGGGATCTGCGCGACCGTGCAAGCCGCTCAGGAAGAGCAATTGCTGACACCAGAACAGATCGATCAGGTTCTCAATCGTGCCGCGGCAGATATGGCCGAGCTGTCCGGAGAAGCTGCCCCTGAAGAAATGGTAGGTGGGGTTAATGACTGTGCCGAAGTGATGGAGCGACTTCGATCTGCTGGTTGATCCGTCATCGCGGCGCACACTAGGACCCAGCAAGGTCGTCGTCGAAGCGGCATCTTTCGATCTGAAAGCCCCTGCTGAACCGGATCGTAGTGCTTGTGTTCTCTCCAACCGGCTGATCTGGTTGGATTTGGCGCGCAGCTTGGCGCTACTGGCCATGGTCACCTTTCATTTTACGCGGGATCTTGAGTTCTTCGGCTTGCTGCCCTCTGGGACCACCGCGACCGGAGGTTGGGCCGTCTTCGCCCGGATGATCGCAGGGTTTTTTATTTTCCTGTCTGGTATCAGCCTCGTCATTGCTCATGCCTCTGGCTTCCGACGCAAGAGCTGGATGACGCGCCTTGCCGTCATTTCAGGTGCGGCGCTGCTGGTGACTGTTGCAACTTACGCGAGCTTTCCAAACCAATTCATTTTCTTTGGAATTCTCCATTGTATCGCGGCGTGCTCTCTCATTGGAGCAGTGTTTCTTCGCGCGCCCGTCTGGCTTCTGTTGTCATTGGTTCTTGTAATCCTTGGTGCAAATGCGTTCTGGAGCTTGGACCTGGTCACCTCGTCTTGGCTGGCATGGACTGGATTGGGAAATACCACCCGCCCCTCACTCGATTTTCTGCCCTTGGTCCCATGGCTCGCCCCATTTTTTGCGGGCATGGCTTTTGCAAAGGCACTCCCTGTTATGAGGTATGACCTGCCGCTTCCTTCAAACAGACTGACACATTACGTCATATGGCCCGGGCGTCACAGCCTTGCGGTCTACCTAATTCACCAGCCGATTCTGCTTGCCGCCTTCTGGGTCGCTATAGGACTGACGCGGTAACCCTATGTTACATTTTTCTGACAGCGGCTCTTTTTTCATAATCCTGTTTGGCCAGAGGACTTTGGGAAAACTTGTTATCGGCCTAAGATTCTCACAATAAAAAACGGAATGAACTGAATGGCAGGCAAGACCAAGAACTCTATCGCATATCTATTTTCGGTATTCGCCACTGTTGCCGCCCCGATTGTCTGTGCGACTGCAACCCCTGCGATCGCAGTTGAACAGACTTTCGAAGTCCGGGGCGTTGGCGCGTATAATGCGTCCGAAATCCTGAGTTATGCCGCGCAGCTTGATGTGCAACGAACAGGCCGGGTCAGCGCCAGCGGTATCGCGGCGGCGATCGAAACAATCTATCGCGAAGACGGGTACTTCCTCGCAACCGCACACGTTTCGCGTGATGGCCGCATCATCGTCGTGGATGAAGGTATGATCGGCTCGATTTCGATTGAAGGCGTCGATGCAAAAACCTTCAAGTTGATCGAAGGGTACTTCGCACCCGTCATTGGCAAACTGGCCGTCCGGCTCGGCGAATTCGAACGTGCCATCATGCTGGTTGAGGACATCCAATCGATAAATGCCTCGGCGGAAATTACCTACCCCGAAGGCAGCGAAGCGGCTCACGTCCGGATCGTGGCAGAGCAACTGGATACGTCGTCAGGATACGTCACTTTGGATAATCCCGCCCGCGAGTTCGGAGATGCGTTGACGCTTACTTTCAGTCAGGAATTTGTCAGTTTGTTTACGCCGGGCGATCTGTTCCGTTTTGAGCTTTCGGGCACCGAGAGTCTTGAGGATAGCGACAGCGACCTTTACGGCTCTTTGGTTTACCGACTTCCGGTTGGCACTGCCGGAACCTACGCCGAAGCATACCTCGGCAATGTCATTGGGGATCGTGATGCGAGCGGATCGCTGCGCCAGACTGATCTGGAAGGTGATACGGCCATTCTGGCACTGGCGCATCCCTTCGTGCGGGATGTGCATACCTATGGTTACGGGCTTGTCGAAGTGCGACGCTCCTCCTCAGACTCTGACGTGGACGGGTCAGCGGTCGACTTCGACAGCACCGTCAACGTCTTCAGTGCTTCTTGGATTTACGGAAAGGCACTCGATCACGGTGGTGCTTACGAATATGCAATAAACCTCGCCATAGGCGAGCGGACCAGCGACGCAGACGGGTTTGATGACGGTGACAAGAATTTCTGGCATCTGCGCGCGGGTGGTGGATACCAAAGACCTGTGACTTGGTTTGGAGAACATTCCGTATTCAGCGCGGAAGTCTGGGGCCAGTACAGTCCGGACAGATTGCCCGGGATAGAAGAGTTTTATCTGGGCGGCATCGACGAAGAACGAGGCTATATCTTTGCCGAAAGCCAGGGTGACAGCGGCATCTCGGCAACATTGCAGGCCGGGCGCGATTTTTTCCCGACGGCCAGCAGCATAAGGCGCCTCCGGCCCTTTGGTTTCATTGACGTTGGATACATCGAAAACAACGACCCCTCTACAGCCGAACAGTCAGATGAGTTTTTGTCTTCGGTGGGGATCGGCCTTGATGCAGAACTTCCCAATGGGGTCTTCATTCAGAGCTACGTTGCGGTTCCGATGACATCCGGTCCGGACACGGACAGTGGCGATCCTGCATTTTATCTCGCACTCTCGAAAAGTTGGTAACAATATGACACAGAAATCTATGGGATTGGTAACCGCTGCTCTGATCTGCGCCGCCACGTCGGCACTTTCCAGCGGCAATCATCTTGGCTGGTGCATTGGTGTCGGCAATCCCCATCGGGGTTCGAATTGCGGCGGTGGCGGCGGCACTACTACTCCCACAGTTCTCCCATCGCAGGTGCCAACATCAACGCAGCAGCCTCAGACCGGGCCTGCGGTGCCGCAGACCCCACCGGGCGTTGTAACGGGGGTCATCGTTGTGCAGCCGCAACTGGGTTCGACAATTTCCGGCACCAGCCCTGTGACGCCGCCACAAGGGCAACCCGGTCCCACCATCACCGGGAGCAACCCGCTGATCGTCTTGCAACCGCTGCCGCAAACGACATTCACAGGCGTTTCGCCCGTGCCAACGGTAACGCCGGTTCCGACACCTTCTTTCACGGGAACTTCGCCCATCATCACGATCCAGCCGCAATCTCCCCAGACCTTCGTTGGATACGGACGCGTCCCCGCGACCATCGTTGTGCAGCCTGTAGCGCAGCCAAGCTTCACAGGCATCGGCGCCGTGCCTAATCAGGTGCCGCAAGCCATTCCTTCGAAAACGCCACAGGGCACACCCTATTTGATCCCGTCGCTGAAACCGCAAAACCCACCATCCGTGCCGCAAGCGAAACCACAGGCTACACCGCAGCCCACACCTGTTGCCGTCCCAAGACCGAAGCCGCGACCAACCGCGCAGAAGCCCAAAGCTCAAGGCGGCGCGTCCAGTCACAAGACCCACGTTACCCAGGCACCGGTCGCATCACGTCACATCACCGCTGAGCCCGGACGCCAGGCGCAGCACAATCCGCCAAGTTTTGCAGATGCAAACGGGCGTGGGTCATGGGATTGCCTTGCCAGTGGCCATGGCCAGCGCAAGACGCTTACAAACCGCCGTGTCACGGTCGCTGGCGCGCTTCGGCACGTGGGGTCTATTGACCTTGTCGGGCGGGACCTTCCTGCTTTGCATCCGGGTCATGCCAATTGCATTATTTCGGTGAAACGAAAGAACTGAATGCCAAAGATAAGAAAGCCTAGTAATTTGACCAATTTTCCATTGGTGGCAGCTCTTCTGTTTGCGGCAACCCAGGCACAAGCGCAGTTCACAGGAACCGAGTCTATCCTTCCCGAAATTGCAGTTCGTGGTCAGGGATGGGCACAATTGCGCGATCTCGCCGAGGTCAAGGAGTTTGCGCTCGCTTTCATCGAAACAACCGTGATGATTTCGGTGCTAGCATATCACCCCGTCAGCATTGCTACCCGCAAGATCAAGTCCGATTTCGAAGCCCCGAAGTCGCTCTTTATTTATGCGCTGATCGGCATGGTTGTCGGCTTTCTGATTATGCATCACGGCTATCTCATCGGGTTCGTTCTATTCGGTATCGGCGGCCTGTTACGCTTTCGCACGGATGACGGCGCTGCGGATACAATGCGACTCATCCTGGCTACGCTGATCGGGCTTTGCGTCGGGTTAGACCTGCCGGTAATCGCGTTGATCACGACAATCGGAATATGGCTGGTTCTGTTTGTCTTCGGGGCCCGCTCGAGTTTCGCTATCGAAGTTCGCTTTGATGACAAGACACCGATCTCGGACTCCATGCTACAACTGCGCGATCTTTTGAACGCGGGTGGATATCGTGTGGCTTCCATGAGCAAGACCAAATTCAAACCTGTGGTCCATTATGTGGTGAAAGCCGGTCGCGCGAATTCACGCTCCGGGCTGGAAAAACGCATGGGGGAACTTACGGCATCGTCAGATGCGAACATTTCTGACTGGCACATCGAAGCCTGATGAAAGCCAGGACGCCATTCGTCGAAGGAGCGCGAATTTCAAATACCAAACTGCTTTTGCCGATAATCTCTTTGGCAGTTCTAGCTCTTGCAGGTTTTGCTGGAAGCGAACCTCGGGAACAAATGTCTCTCACTTTTCTGACCAGTCACAACGTTTCCGACAAGAAAGCCGGCTTTTCGGAGCCTTCTGGTCTCAGCCAGACCTCCGACGGTGGGTTTTGGTCCGTCAGTGACAATGCCACGCAACTATATAGGATTGACGGCTCTGGTAAGGGTTTGAGGACAGATAAGCGTCTGATCTCATCAGGTCTGGAAGGCATCGCCGAAGACGCCGAGCGAAAGCGTTTGCTCGCGGTTAAGGAAGACACGACGGAAATCTTTGTAATCCAAGGCGATAAATTAAGAACCATTGCACTTTCGTCCCTTGTCGGCGCGGACCAATTGACTCGGCACCTTTCCAACGGCGGCAATGACGGGCTCGAAGGGATAACCGTTGAGCCGGATACTGGAACGGTATTTGTCCTCAAAGAACGCTCGCCAAGCTTATTGATCGAAATCTCAGCCGATCTGACAACCATTCGTCGCGTGATACAGTTGAGTGGGGAAAACGGCTTCGCTCCTGCGTCGGGAAGCGCTCCAAACTTTGACGTTTCTGGCATCACCTGGGATGCACGCAGGAAAGGCTTCTGGATCGTCAGCGACACCGGGCGCGCGGTTTTCTTCTTCAGGGCACGCGACCTATATGCCCAAGGTTGGGCTTTGCTGCAGGCACATGGAGACACCTTTCGCGCGGTCGAAAACGCCGAAGGCGTTGCCTTGGGGCCAGATGGAACGCTTTTGCACGTGGTAACGGATGACAAGGAACATTCCCGTTTCCTAACCTACAGAATTGACTAGAAGCCCGCGATAGTTTCGACTGGTCTTTGGATCGCAGGATAACGGAGAAACTGAAAATGCGTTCTTTTTGGAAAAACTTACGGCTTCCCGCCTGCGTCGCGTCCATTGTTGTGGCTGGGGTCGGAGCGGCCTTTGCGACCGACTTCACGGCGAGGTCCGGCGGTCCTGCCAAATCCGAGATGCTGGCGCGTTCCAACGCATCCCCGGCGGATGGACTTGCTTTCGTTCGTCCCGTTCTCAGCGGTGTCCTCTACCGGTCAGGCTTCAAGGGGGGTGACAAGGCGCGCACCGGCCTGTCCGGGGCGCAGCGAAGCCAATTGTGCGACGCCGGGTTCTCGACCGGGTTCTACGCAGATTTTGGCAAAAACACGTCCTATGGCCAGACGTCCTGCAACGCGGGGACTTTCGACTATCAGAATGCCCGTTCATCGCGCCCGGCGGCCTTCATGAAGGCCGTCCACGACAGTATCACAAGCGACAGTGGTCCGGTGCTTGTGCATTGCATGTGGGGCGTCCACGCCTCTGGCGCGCTTTCCGCGATGGCGCTCGTGCAGTTTTGCGACTGGTCCGAGGACCGCGCGAAGGCTTATTGGAACGAGGCACGCAATGACGCCCCCTGCTCGGGCGGATGTGACGCTTGGATCGACGCCAAGTTCGACCGCTTCTCGGTCGATCCGAGCCTGAATATCTCCGATGCACAGAAAGCGTTGATATGCCCAAAATAAGATATGTCCCAATTCTTGTTGCCGGATACTTGCTTGTTGCTGCGGAAGCGAGCCTTGCTTCAGACCGGGTGGCAGGTGACGAGGTGTTCCACCAAAGCCCTAATGGCATCGCCGAACGTTGTGTCCGGATCAGTCCAGCGCCGGGTGGCCTGTACAGCAAGGACGACCTGGAAAAGGAAGCGGAATACTGCGCGATCGACCTTTACGCGGACAGCGTGGCGATGTGCCCTAAAACCTGGAGCACGAGCCCCGGCACCATGATCTACGACATAACTGGCGGACCTTACGCAAGCGACCGGCTGGAATTCGAGCGTAATGCCTGCAAGGAAGGAAAATCAGCTAAGGATCTCGCAAAAAGCGATCTCGCCAAGTTCAAGCCGACTATGAATGCCAGCGGTACCAGCGGTACGTTTTCACCTTCGCCGCTGCTTTATTATCATTTCTCGCGATTTTTCGACACGACCGTCAAGGTGCCTGTCAGCGTTTGGAGGTCGATCGATGCTAAAGCACATCTGGGCGAAGTCGCGCGTTCTGGGCTGTCTCTGTCGGGGCATCGCAACAGCGGGCGGATGAACCACACCGGCTGGCAGGTGCTGGTCGATGCCGAAAAGAACCCGTCGAGCTATTCGCCCACGGACGATCTATTCACGGCGGACCGCAAGCAAATCTACGGTGTACTCACCAGCAGCCCGGGACATCGCTATGGCTCGGAAATCAATGGCACGCGTGTTTCCGGCTGGGGCAAAGGCCAGAACCTCGATTTTCAGCAGACGCCTGCATTCCTTGCGTTGCGCTCTGAAAAACCCCTGATCGAGGCCGTCAACCACGGGCTGACGGAGGGCCGCAAGGATAGCCAGATTTCCAAGGACCTCGGCAAAGATGTGCCGCCCGTCCAGATGGTCTACTGGATGAAGGAACTGACCGAGATCGTGCTGCTCGACTTTATCTTCAGCCAGCAGGATCGTGTCGGAAACATCGACTTCACGCCTTACTACTATTGGCTCGAAAACAGGGAACGTAAATCCAAGCAAGCGAAGCATCACGCACCGGGGGATGGGTCTGTCCCTGCCGACGCCGTTCTGCTGCGCCGAACGAACCTGAATGACAACGACGCAGGCGGGCGCGTGCAATATGCGAACTTTGCCAAAAGCACTCAGATGCTGGAAAAGGTCCGGCATATGGATGCCGATACCTACGTTAAGCTGATGGAACTGGATGCGGATCTGCAATCGCAAGGGCCGGTGTTCCAATGGGTTTCCGCGTCCTTTGGTCTCGACCCGCGCCAGATCGACCAGATCGTCAGGAACACGGGTTTGGCTGCCGGTATTCTGCGGGACACCTGCACCGCCGACCGGATGCGGTTCGATTTGAAGCCGCGTGAGTTTTTTGAAACCGGTGATGTGCAACCTGACACCGTGGACTGCAACGGTGCATAGGCTGCTGCTCATACTGGCCTGTCTTCTATGGGCCGGCACGGCCCCCGCGGACACATTGCGTGTTGTTGTGATCTCGGATCTGAACGGGTCCTATGGTTCGACCCGATACCATCCGCGGATCGACAGGGCGGTAGCGCGTATCATCGCGTTGAACCCGGATCTGGTCATTTCCACGGGTGACATGGTGGCCGGGCAGCGCCTACCTCTTCTGAGCAGTGGAGAAGTCGACGACATGTGGCGCGCCTTTCACGCGCGCGTCAGCACGCCTCTCGCGCAAGCGGGCATCCCCTTGGCGGTGACGCCGGGCAATCACGATGCGTCCGGGTACAGTCAATTCCAGCGGGAAAGGGAGATTTACGCCAACGAATGGCGCGGGCGAAAACCTAATCTGACCTATCTCGACGACACAGACTACCCGTTTTTCTACGCCTTTCGGCTAGGCGGCGTGGTTTTCGTTTCACTGGATGCGACCACAATCGGACCTCTCCAGGATGGTCAGGCAGCGCGTTTTAAGCAACTCACCGCAGGCGAAGACACCGTCATCGCGTTCAGCCATCTGCCCTTGTGGCCTTTCGCGGTGGAGCGCGAAACAGAAGTCATCGGTGATCCGGCACTTCAGCAGATTTTCCGGGAGGTCGGGCTGGACCTGCATCTTTCCGGGCACCATCACGCCTTTTATCCCGGCTGGAAGGACGGTGTCGCATTCGTCGGTCAGGCCTGTTTGGGTGGGGGACCGCGGCACCTCATCGGGAGCGCGCAGAAAAGCGGGCACGCCATCACCTTGTTGGAGATTTCCGACCAGGAAGGCATTCGCATCACGGCCTTGGAAGGACAGGATTTCTCCTCCGCATTGGATTGGAGCGTCCTTCCCTCCCGGATTATCTTCAATGGCACAACTCTTACGAGGCTTGATCTTGCAGACACGTCTCAAAGCATGTTTTTTCGCTAAAGTGGCAATATCCGTTGCCTGTCTGTCGCGGACGAACCCGCGAAATACAGTTGCTTCTAAGTTCACGCAGAGGCCAGCCAATTGATCGCCCTAGCCAGAGCATGTGTGATGTGCCTCGTCCTGTTGGTAGGATGCGGGGCGCTGGAACCGGTTTTTCTACCAGAGCAGACAACGGCCCCTCCGTCCGAAACCGGCGTTCTGGCCGAGCTTGGCCATACCTACCCGTCAAACTGGCAGGTGCCTTTGAACGATGGTCAGACCGCTCTAGAATGGCGCCTGAGAGCGATCGACTCTGCAACTGTGTCCATTGATTTGCAGAGTTTCATATGGAAATCCGATCAGGTCGGAGCCGCAATCCAAGACCGTATAATCGCGGCAGCGGATCGTGGCGTGGACGTCAGAATACTGATCGACGACTCCTTTTTGGCTGGCGACGACAGTCGCGCTCTGGCGATTCATCAACACGAAAATATTCAATATCGCATCTATAACCCCTACAAGCGCCGACCCAGTTCGGTTCTGGCACGCACGCTTCTGAACCAGTCCGAATTCAGCCGACTCGATCACCGGATGCATAACAAGGCGATGGTTGTTGACAACCACGTTGCGATTATCGGCGGAAGGAACCTCGCCGACGAGTATTTCGGCTTTCATCCGGAGGCCAATTTCCGAGACATGGAGTTGCTCTTGGGTGGTCCGATTGTGCAGAAGATCAGCGCATCCTTTGACAGTTATTTCAACGATCAATGGTCGTTTCCGGTCGATCGAGTTTCTCATGCGCAGGCGCAACCTGTGAGCAGAAATAGTATAACATCGCAAGCGTCGGATATGCGGAAACGGTTTCCGCCGAACGAGCGGTCAGATTTGCGCATTGCATGGTTCGAGGCTGCGCGCGGATCACATCGGGGAAGCGCTCGTCTTTACGTTGACAGACCACCGGTGGAAAGCCCCGAGGCACCGTCAGATCGCCCTGATCAGGTTGCCAAAGAAATAGCCAAAATTGTGCGAGATGCCCGTAACGAAATCATTATCGTTTCGGCTTACCTTATTCCGACCCAAACGATTGCCGACGCCCTGAAGGGAGCCGTTGAGCGGGGCGTGCGGGTGCGGCTCCTCACGAACTCGATCAACTCGAACAATCATTTGTCTGCATATGCCGCCTACCGTGGGCACGTGCGGCAACTCTTGTCGTTTGGGACCGAGTTAAGCGAAGTGCGCGTCGGCGCTGAAAGCAGGTCGCGCTACATCGTGCCGCCGTTGGCCCGCAAGGAACTTGGGCTGCACGCAAAGTACATGATCGTTGATCGCCGGTACGTTTTCGTCGGTAGCTCAAATCTCGACCCGAGGTCGCTGCGCATCAACACCGAAATCGGTGTTCTCGTGGACAGCGGTTCGCTTGCAAGGAAACTTGTTCAATTGACGGAACCGGATTTTGCATTATCGAACGCATGGGAACTTCAATTGTCCGAAGACGGTCAAATAATCTGGGTTGGCGATGACGTCTCACTGGACTCCGAGCCTGCCACATCAGCCTTTCAACGATTGGAGGAGTGGTTTTTTGCTCACCTGCCGATCGAAGACGAGCTTTGAGTCATAGGTCCGAATAGTTTACTCGGCGCCCTTGTAGGTCGTTTCGCGAGACACAATTGTGCCCTTGCTATAGGGATTCTAACGTCTCGGCCAAGCATTTGTTTTGTCACGCAGCTAAACCATTCGACATTGGTGCGGAGAACGACCGCTTGCGACTTGGGTACATTAAACGTGTTCAGTTGCTGCTTTCAGGAACTCGCTGTGCATCGCAGCGAAGGCCTCTGACGGCCCGTCGCACTGACATATTAACTTTCGCTGCATCCGCATCAGGCAGAAATGTCCGCAACGCAGGCATTCGAGCAAGGTGCATCGAATGCCCGGTACCGGTAAAAGCGGCGGTTCAAGCCCGGATTTTTCAGACCACACCTCGCACTGTCCGCTTGATGTGATTAAGCGGTCACCTGAGTAAAACCATCGGATGACCGCAACGAGCCCGGAGCAGCCGATCATAGGGAACATCTACGCCGCGCAGCAGCGAATGGCTGCGTCGAGCAGATTGTGTTGATAACTCCGTTCTCCGCCGAGAATGAGCGACTTGGCAGAACAACGTTCTACGCCAGCGGCATTTTCGAACGATATTTGGCAAATGCCTAATTCAAGAAACCTTGCTCCAAGTTTTCGGCGTGATCTTCGAGTTTTGGAGTCTTTCAACACAATAAGCCCAAGTGGACATGTAACAGCGCTAATAATGGTAGCGGCAGATAGCGAAACAATGCAAAACTTAAATCCATTTAGCACTCAATCAGGAAACAGTATTCTGGATTATTTCGAACACTTCGGTAACGCTAATTTTTAAAAGACCCTCAGGTCAAAAAACGCGGAGCGCCCTAAGCAAGCAGAAATAGTAATTTTTCCCCCTTTATTCCTTTTCCCCCGCAATCAATACATGTTCTAACTCCGGCTTTTCACTTAATGCGGGAGTGTATGACTTTCCTATCTATGTTATTAAGACATTCTTCAACAACTTAGGGGGTCACCATGAATAAAATTTTAGCAATTTCCGCTGTCGCGCTTCTCGTGCTATCAACAACTGCATATGCAGGTTCGCACAATCAAGCGTCTGACACAGGTAGAGAGAACAGCGCCGGAGGAGAATCTGAAAAAGGCGGCGAAAAAGCCGTTGGGACGAACGGAACACCTCCAGGTCTAGATCGCGAATAGTAATACGCTAAAAACGTTTCAAAAAAGGCATCGGTACGTCCCGATGCCTTTTAAGACTTACCCGAGATTGAAAAAGTGAAAACTCCATTTTTCTTGATCAGATAATCTATCTGCCCTCGACTAAACATCGCGAGAATGATGAGAGCTAATATCAGACCCAGCTTGGCAAAAGGCAGTTTGCCCCCAAGTGAAACATCAAGTGAGCGCGCAGCAAATGTCCAGTTTGGATTTCGGGCGATTTGATCGTTTTGAACGTGAGGTTTCGGAAAATCGTGCCGAGATGCTGTGGGAGTTCCTTGAATAAGCAAAACAACAAATATGGATGTCGCTGCATCAGCATCAGGCGGCTCCGTCCCGCATCTCGGTCGTAGCCCTAATTCTCGCCAGCGTCTGCTCTTGGGCGAAGCAGCCATTCATGGTCGGAGTTTTGAAAATTTTATGGTGAACGTCGGCTAAGCGCGTCTTTGCGGTCACCTGATAAAAATAGTCAGATGACCGGGTTGAGCCCAAAGCCGCCGGTTCAGGTATCGGATTTTCTGAATTCATCAACGTATTCGACACAAGCAATCGCTGTTCAA
>CANMWT010000025.1 GCA_947501635.1 uncultured Roseobacter sp. | reverse complement strand
GCCTCTCCATCGAAGGCCCCTCCGTCAGAAACTAAACACAAAAACCCCTGCAGAAAAAAACAATCTGCAGGGGTTTTACCCATCCCGCGACAGATGTGCGCCCCGAAGCTGTGATTACCTGATCTTGATCAAAGATCGCGCCTGCGTGGTGTGTGTAAATCGCACAAGGGATCAAAGAGGCTGAATACCAGATGAACTACGGTGATTTTTTTGCAGCACGTTTGCAGCAACTGCGTGAAGATGGAAACTACCGCGTTTTTGCAGAGCTTGAGCGCAAATGTGGGGATTTTCCACATGCGGCAGCGCATGGTGGAGAGACGCAAAAGCCGGTGACGATCTGGTGTTCGAACGACTATCTTGGCATGGGACAGCACCCCAAAGTGCTGGCCGCTATGCATGACGCGCTGGAGCGCTGTGGCGCCGGTGCAGGCGGCACGCGCAACATCTCGGGCACGACGCATGACCATGTACTGCTTGAAGCAGAACTGGCCGATCTGCACGGCAAGGACGATGCGCTGCTTTTCACTTCGGGCTATGTATCGAATTGGGCAGCACTGGGGACATTGGCGGGGCAAATCCCCGATTGTCTGGTGCTTTCGGATGCGTTGAACCACGCGTCGATGATCGAAGGCATTCGCCACTCCAAGGCGGAACGACAGATCTGGAAACACAACGACCTGGCCGATCTGGAGCAGAAACTGGCAGCACAACCGCTTGAGCGCCCCAAGCTGATTGCTTTCGAAAGCGTCTATTCCATGGATGGGGATATCGCGCCGATTGCCGATATCTGTGATCTGGCGGATAAGTATAACGCGATGACCTATCTTGATGAGGTGCATGCGGTCGGGCTTTACGGGCCGCGCGGCGGCGGTATTGCCGAGCGCGAGGGCCTCATGGACAGGCTCACTGTGATCGAAGGCACGTTGGGCAAAGCATTCGGCGTAGTGGGGGGCTATATCGCGGCCTCTGCCGATCTTTGTGATTTCGTGCGGAGCTTTGCCAGCGGGTTTATTTTTACGACCGCACTGCCACCGGCTGTTGCCGCGGGGGCGGCGGCCTCCATCCGGCATCTCAAGCAGAGCCAGACCGAGCGGGATACCCATCAGGCGCGCGTGGCCGAGGTGCGGCGTCGTCTGGACGGTCTGGGCATTCCGCATGAGCCGAACCCCAGCCATATTATCCCGGTGATGGTGGGCGATCCGGTCAAGTGCAAATACATTTCAGACATTCTGATGCGCGAGCATGGCATCTATATCCAGCCAATCAACTATCCGACCGTGCCCAAGGGAACCGAGCGGCTGCGCATCACGCCGTCGCCGGTTCATAGCGCGGAGGATATCGACCGTCTGGTCGAAGCGTTGGGCGAGCTTTGGACGCAATGTGAACTTGCGCGTATGCCCTTGGCCGCCCAATAGCGCATCGGGGCTTGCGGTCGGCGGGTTCGGATGAAAAGCTGATCCTCGATGACAAGACCGGTGTTATATTCGTTCCGACGCTGCCCTTACGCGATGCGCGCGCGTCTGGCGATTTATGCCGCGCAGGTGCCGGTGACACTGCGCGAGGTGGTGTTACGGGATAAACCGCGCGCTTTTCTTGAGGCCTCGCCCAGCGGGACGGTGCCCTGTCTGGTTCCGGCGGGTGGGCGCGTTATCGACGAGAGCCTTGATATCATGATTTGGGCGCTGGCGCAGCGTGATCCGCAGCGGTGGAGCGAGATGCCGGATGCCGGCTATGAATGGATTGCGCGCTGTGACGGGCCTTTTAAAGAAGCTTTGGACCGCACCAAATACGCGACGCGCTACCCTGAGTGCGATCCTATGGCCGAACGCAGCCACGCGTCGGGGTTTCTGACAGCGCTCGACCGTCAGATCGACGGTTATCTTTTTGGTAAGCCCACGCTGGCGGATTTTGCCATTCTGCCCTTTGTTCGCCAGTTTGCGTTTATCGATAAAAGCTGGTTCGACGCGCAGGACTGGCCGCGTGTGCAAGACTGGCTGCAGCGGTTTCTGGACAGCAGCATTTTCGCCGAGATCATGCAGAAGTACCCGCAGTGGAAACCGGGCGATCCGCCAGTATCCTTTCCCGAGCAGGCCGCTGAAGCAACGCTTGCGCGTTGACGTGGCTGAATGTGCTGCCTAGAAGGCTCGCAACAAAACTGCGCCGCGGCCTCTCGATGGTTCTGGCGCGATGGGACAGGTAGATCATGTCACAGCCAACGCCTCCTTGCTTTCTTGTTGCTGACATCGGCGGCACAAACACGCGTGTTGCTTTGTCGGATGCAGCAGAGGTGCGGCAGGATACGATCCGGCGCTACCGCAACGCAGAAAACACAGGGCTGGTACCCATCCTCGAAGATTTTCTTTCGCGCCACGCAGGCGTGCAGCCCGATGCCGCCTGTGTTGCGATTGCGGGTCCGGTGCGCGATGGCAAGGGGCGATTGACCAACCGCGACTGGTTCATTGAAGGGCACAGCATTGCAAGCGCCACCGGTATCTCAGAGGTGCGTGTGTTGAACGATCTGCAGGCGCAGGGCTATGCGCTGGATCATGTGACGCCACAGGATCTGGCCCTGGTCCGCCGTGGCAAACACGCGCCGGAGGGAGCGACAAAGCTGGTGGTCAACCTTGGCACCGGCTTTAACGCGTCGCCCGTTTTTTGCACGCCCGGGGGGCCTTTTGTGGCGACCTCTGAGAGCGGGCATGCCACGATGCCTGTGCGCAGTGCGCAAGATGTCCGCTTGAACACCTATATCGAGGCGCAGCACGGCTTTGCCGGTATCGATGACATTCTTTCAGGGCGTGGCCTTGAACGGGTATATGCTTTTCTGGCGCGAGAGGCGGGTCATGACGCGACCGCCGATTCCGCGGCGATCATCACCCGCTGTCGCGATGCGAGTGATCCGGTCGCCGTTGAAGCGGTGTCTTACTTTATCCGGTTGACCGCGCTGGCGATGGGAAATCTGGCTTTGATCCAGCTGCCCTTTGGCGGTATTTTTCTGGTCGGTGGACTGTCAGGCGCGATTGCGCCCTTTCTGGAAAAGGCCGGATTCGAAACGGCCTTTCGCGACAAGGGCAGGTTCGCGGATTTCATGGATGACTTCAGCATCTATATCGTGCAGGACGACTATGCGCCGCTAAAGGGAATGGCGGCCTATCTGCATAGCAGGCTGGGCGGCTAAACCCGACGTCAGACGTCAAAGAACACTGTTTCGCCATCGCCCTGCAGACGAATGTCAAAATGGTAGCCGGTGCTGTCCTTGCGCGCGATCAGTGTGTCGCGCCGTGCCGCACTGTCAATCGCGCCAAGCGCTGGGTCCTGTGCGTTCGCCTCTGCTTCGTCCGGGAAATACATGCGGGTGTTCAATCCGATGTTGATGCCGCGTGCCACGAGCCAGAGTGACAGATGCGGCGCCATGAACCTGCCGCCGGACACAGCCACCGCACCGGGTTTTATCGTCCTGAAAGAGAACACACCGGTGTCAAAGTCGGGCATGACCCGACCCCATCCGCAAAATCCGGGTTCTGTATCGCCGTGATGGGCGAAGAGGCCTTGGGCATCGGCTTGCCACACTTCGATCAGGATATCGGTCACAGGGGTTGCGGTGCCGTCAAAAACGCAGCCGGTGACGGTGATATGTGTGCCGCTGACCTCTGGACTGGCAATCTGCGATCCCAGCCCCTCGCCATAGCCGGTGATGCCGGCGCGCCGGGGGGCCAGACCGATGTGCACAAATGGCCCTGCGGTCTGCGAAGCGGTTTCTTTGTGCGTGGCAGAGGATTTGAGTGCTGTCATGTGCCCTCGGTCCTATTTTCGAACGGGGTTGCGCGCCGACCGCGCAGGGTGATGTCAAAGCGGTATGCAATGCTGTCAAAGGGTACCGTCGCCTCAAGATCAAGCGGCGCGGTCAGCAGCGCGCGGGCCTGCGGGTCTGCGACGGCTTGCACGATTGGGCACAGGTCGATGAGCGGGTCACCCTGGAAATACATTTGCGTGATAAGCCGTTGCGCGAAGGCCGTGCCAAACACCGAGAAGTGGATATGCGCGGGTCGCCAGCTGTTGGGACCGTTGGGCCAGGGGTAGGCGCCGGGTTTGATCGTGTGGAACCGAAAGGCACCGGTCGCGTCGGTGAGAATGCGCCCGCAGCCGCCGAAGTTCGGATCAACGGGTGCGAGATAGCTGTCATTGACGTGGCGGTAGCGCCCTGCCGCGTTGGCCTGCCAAATCTCGACCAGCGTATGCGGTACCGGGCGGCCGTCTTCGTCCTGAACGCGCCCGTGTATGATGATCCGCTCTCCGATAGGGTCGCCCGAGCTTGCATAGTTGCGGATCAGGTCATGATCGTGCGGCCCCAGATCACCCTGACCGAAAACCGGGCCGGTCAGCTCGCTTGCGGATTGTTCCAAAGGCATCAGCGGCATCCGGGGGGAGCGCGTGACACTGGTTTTGTACGCGGGCGCAAGTGCGGGCGGATGCCACTGGCGGTCGCGGGGTGCAAGAGGCTTCATGTTGCCTCTGCGGCGGCCATTTCGGCGTAGGTCTCTTTGGCCAGTTTGATTGCACGGTTCGCGGCGGGCACGCCTGCGTAGATCGCCACGTGCTGGAAGGCTTCCATGACGTCCTGTGGGCTGGCACCGGTGCGTGCGGTTGCGCGAATGTGCATAGGGATTTCGTCAAAACTGCGGGTGGCGGCGAGAAGCGCGAGGGTCAGCATCGACCTTTCGCGCTGCGTGATAGCATCGCTGGCCCAGACGGTGCCCCAAGCGCTTTCGGTAATAAGGTTTTGGAAAGGCGTCTCAAAGGGGTGCCGCTCGGCTTCGGCCTTGTCCACATGCGCATCCCCCAAGACCGATCTGCGCACGGCCATCCCCGTTTCGAACTTGTCGCTCATGAACTGTGTCCTCCCTTGATGCAGGCAAGCGTGACAAAAAACGCGTGCTTTGGATAGGGGTTTTGGGAAAACCGTCTGTTTCGAAGGATGCCGCCCATTGACCTAGAGCAAAGACGCAGGCTGGCGGATGTGCGATGTGGGTATCAGCAAAGGTTTTGGGAGACATCATGTTCAACTGTATCGTTGTGGCGATCGACGGATCGGCACCATCGCACCGTGCACTGGCGGCGGCGTGCCAGCTTGCGCTGGCTTTCAAGAGCGAAGTCCATCTTGTGCATGCGCTTGAAAACAAAGTGGCGCAATCAGCGCTGCCGGGCGTCTCTTCGGAGAACAGTGACGATAGCGGTGCGCAAGTCATGGCAGCTGCAGTCACCGAAGCCGAAGCCGCGGGTGTTGCGCCCGCAAGCACGACAATAGGCGAGGGCGACGCCTTTGAAGAGATCATGACCATCGCCGGGCTTTACTCAGCGGATCTGATCGTTACCGGGCGTCGTGGTCTGGGCAATATCGGTGGCCTGTTTGCCGGCAGCACGTCGCAGCAAATCGCCAAAAACGCGGCCTGCGCTTTTCTGTCGGTGAAATAGGTCTTTCAAATCCCTTGGGTAATGCGGGCTTTTCTGGTGGAGCTGAGTTTCATATCCGGTGTGCTTAGCCGGGTTTCCGGCCCTGTCCATGCATAGGCCAGCAGGCATGGATCGACGTCGGCAGTAGTGATGCGGTGCTCTTCGCCGGGCCGGTTCAGGATCAGCGATCCCGGGGCGTGCACGGCCACATCGTTTTCCGACCACGCACCCGCGATCGAGATATAGCTTTCCTCGATCTCGTGATGGCTGTGTTGGGGATAGGTGGTGCGCGGCGCAAACAGCACGAACCCCAGCACAAGGCGCTCTGACCGGACCGGACCGCGAGGCCCTAGAATTTCGCAATAAGCGTATTTGCGCGCCAGCGACTTGGGCACGCGGGCGTATCCGTACTCCCAGCTCAGCGCTGAAGTGACACGCGACAGGGCACGCGCCATCCCGCTCACTGCGCCCCGTTCGCCCAGGTCAAGGGCGCGGGGCAGATGCGCGGTGACGGGCAGCGTTGCGGGCGTGCGGGGCGTGAAGGTTGGGTTTGTTTCAACGGTTTTGGACAGGTTGTCCCTGATCCGTTTGCGGTGCCCGCGAATAAGCTTGCTGCCGCCGGCAGAGCCGTGGCGGTAGAGTGTATCGAATTCGCGCAGAAGATACATCCAGTCGGGGTGGTCGAATAAGCGCTGCAGATCGCCGTTTTCGATGGGCTGAGGGTGGCTTTGGGACATATGGGCTCGCTGGAAATGCTGTGTTGTGCTGGACCTGATAGCGGCTGTTTAAAACAGCGCCCGTTCCGCCGCCAGAGCGAAGGCCATGCCCGTCAAGGTTTTTGGTGGTGGCTGCCTGCAAAGCGGGCGGTTCTGCGCGTTGCAGGTCGTGCAGCTTGGACTTAGCAGTAGCCCTCGACGCCGACCCATTGCGCATGCGAATATCTGTCGCCATGCGCCCAGCCGAGGGGCAGTACCTGTTCGATCTGTGCCAGAATGCCCGCGGTCACCTTGATCTCGGTGCTGGATACGCAGTCCCGCAAATGTGCGGCGCTGCGGGTACCGGGGATAGGGATGAGGTGTTCGCCCTGTGCAAGGCACCACGCTATCGCAAGGGCAGCCGGTGTCGTACCAAGGTCGGAGGCCAGTTTTCTGAAACCGTCGATCATTTCTACGTTGTGGCTGAAATTCGGTTCGGTAAAGCGCGGTGTTCCTGTTCTGAAGTGCCCCTTTTCGAATGTTGTCGGGTCAGGGGGTGTTGGAGCGAACATGCCTCGGCCCAAAGGCGAGAAAGGCACAAAGGCTACGTCAAGTTCCTTGCAGGTCTGGATCATTCCAAGCTCGGGCTGACGGGTCCAGAGCGAGTATTCGCTTTGGACCGCGTCCACAGGTCCGACAGCGTTGGCGCGGCGCAGGGAGGCGGGGGAGATTTCGGAAAAGCCGATGCCGTTGATCTTGCCTTCGGATTTGAACGTCAAGAGCGTGTCCATCACCGTTTCAATCTCAATGTCCTGATCGCGGCGGTGAATGTAGTAAAGATCGATGCAATCAAGACCCAGCCGCTTTAACGAGCCTTCCAACTCGCCACGCAAGTAGTGGGGTTTGTTGTTAAAGCCGCGCTGGCCAGTTTCAGGGTTTCGCCAGATGCCAGCCTTACTGGCAATGGTGAAAGGGCCGCGGTTGCCGTTGAGGAAGCTGCCGATCACGCTTTCCGATAGGCCCATGCCATAGACATTCGCCGTGTCCAGAAAAGTGACGCCCAGGTCGCGGGCGGCGGCAAGCGTGCGGTGCGAAGTCTGTTCGTCCGTTGCGCCGTAGGCGCCTGCGAAATTCCAGCAGCCCAGCCCGACCTCAGAGACTTTGTGACCGTTTTTCAAGATCTGGCGTTGCTGCATGAGAGGCTCCTGGATGCGCTTGAGTGTTCTGCTGGGCAGCATAACAGTGCAACCTCGGAGGGGAAACATGGCATCCTGCGCGGCCGGGTTTGGAAGGGGGGTAGGTTGCCGTTTAGGGGTGAAACAAGGTGCCAATCAGGTAAGCAACGGAGGCTGCGGTCGAGCCGATCAGAAGTGTTTCGGCACCCGAGTACCACCACTTGGCCAGTGACCACCGGCTTTTGGCCGTGCCGATCAGAAAAAAGGTCGCGCCGGTGGCGGCGATTGATATTCCAAAAGCTTGCTGCAGGTTCAGGACAAAGGGTAGCAGCGGGATACTACCGGCGGCCAGAAAGGCAGCGAAGGTCGCAAGCGCCGAGCGGATCGGTCGGGGTTCTTCCTGTGTCAGCCCGTATTCATCGGTGAGCATGATCCCGATCCATTTTTCTTTGTCACGGGCAATGAGCTCGGTGGCGGCTTGCAGTGTGTCGCCGGTCAGGCCGCGCATTTCAAGGATCTGGCGCAATTCCTCCAGTTCGCCCCGCCGGTGATCCCGTATATGACGCTCTTCAACTTTGATGATGCGTTTGCGGTCATCAAGGTCGGCCTTGGTCGCCGAGTAATTTCCAGCAGCCATTGAAAAGCCGTCTGCAACGATGTTGGCAGCGCCCAGTATCAGGATAATCGAAGCGGGCAGACCTGCTCCCTGTACTCCCGCCACGATCGCAAATGTTGTGACCGCGCCGTCGATACCACCGTACACATAGTCTCTGAGATAGGAAAACCGTGAGGTCCCGTTCAGGCGCGCTCTGATGCCCGCTGGTGTGTGGCTGTGATCTTCCATTTGACGCCAGATTACCGGATATGCGGGGCGCCGCTTTGAGACATGTCAAACCGCCGTAAGGTAGCCATGACAGCCGCCGTGTTGCCACTGGAGATGGGTTTTGCTGCAGTGCTGTAAAGCGCGGTTTGTGTGCTCAGCCCGCGATCAGACTTTCGACCAGACCCGGCAGTTCAGAAAAGCTGTCAAAGCGCGCGGTTTTGGGTATCTGGTCGACACCGGTTTTCCGGTAACCGCCGGAAAACAAAAAGAAGGGCACACCTGCGCGCTGCGCTGTCTCCGCGTCGACCTCGCTGTCGCCCACATAGATTTCCGGCCCGCCGTCCAATGCCTCGAACGCGGCAAAAAGCATCTGCGGGTCCGGTTTGCGTGTGGGTAGACTGTCACCGCCGATGACACAGCCAAACAGGTGATCGATCTTCAAGTGGCCCAGCACGGCATGGGTGGCGCCGATCACCTTGTTGGTGCATATGCCAAGGCTGTGTTGCGCCTGCAACTGTGTCAGAACCGGTCGCGTGTCCGGATAGAGGCTGGTGTGTTCGAACTGTGTTTCATAGCGGCGCACGAAGCTTTCGACCATCTGCTCCTGCCTGTCTTCGGATATGTTGCGCAACGCCCTCATCCTGCTGACAAAGACACCAACGCCATTCCCGATAAAGCTGTGGGTTTCGGCCAGTGTGATCGGTTTGGCATCCGCTTCTGCCAGAACTGCGTTGGCGATGTGCCGTATGTCCGGCGCGCTGTCGATGAGCGTGCCATCGAGGTCAAAGACGATACGGGCGCGGGTCATGGTCGACCCGTGTCGGATGCCGGTGCTTTTCCGCTGCAGGCGCGTGCCTGCACAGTTGGCTTGTTCATGGGTACACATCCTTTCTTTGATTGCCTGCGACGGTCTTGCGGCACCCAGATCGCGAAGACAACAGCAAAGGTGGCTGCCAAAGAGCGGTGCCGCAGCACCGCTGCGATCTTGCATCTGTGTGTGTGGGTGCTTTATGCACGATGCTGGCAGTCAAGCGGACAGCCAACGGCAAAAGCGGGCTCCCGCGCGGTGCTGTTCTTCCGAGGGTGGCAGGACGCGCTGTTTTTTCGAAATACGACATCAACGCCCCCTGTTTGCAGTCGGAAAAGCAAGATATAGTTGCCGCTGCCGACTAGAATTATGTCTGTGGAATCAGCCCGGAGAAGGGAAAACGGATGCGCTACGAAAGACCTGAAACGATTACAGATGCGACGGCCTTGCTGGAAAACGCCCCTGACCGCGCTTTTGTGCTGGCGGGAGGTACGGACCTGCTTGTCCGGATGCAAAATGACGATTTCGAAGCAGAGCTTGTCGTTGACATCAAGTCCATAGCCGGAATGACGGAGATCTCGGAGACGCAGGACGCTTTTGTGGTCGGGGCCGGTGTGCCTTGCGCAGCATTGTCTGAAAATGCGGCGCTGGTGGCCGCATGGCCCGGTGTGGTCGAAGCGGCAAACCTGATCGGATCGACCCAGATTCAGGGCCGCTGCACGATGGCGGGAAATCTGTGCAACGCATCGCCTGCCGCCGACAGCGTGCCGGCGCTGGTTGCAGCGGGAGCACAGGTCCGCATCGCGGGTCCGTCAGGTCTGCGCACTGCAGCCGTTGAAGACGTGCCGCAAAGCCCCGGCAAGACGTCTTTGAAAAAGGGCGAGTTCATCGAAGCCATCGAGTTGGCAAAACCCGGACCCCGTTCAGGCGATGCCTATCTGCGGTTCATTCCGCGCACTGAGATGGACATCGCGGTGGTGGGCGTCGGGGTACGGCTGGTGCTGGATGACGCGGGGGTGGTTACATCCGCGCGGATCGCTCTGGGGGCGGTCGGTCCCAAGGTCTTGCTGGTTAAGGAGGCGGCTGACGCTGTTATTGGCACGGGTCTGGATGACGCGGCGCTTGACGCGCTGGCGACTGCCTGTTCTGACGCCGCGACACCGATTGATGACAAGCGCGGCACCGTCGAATTCAGAAAAGAAGTTGCGGGCGTCTTGGCACGTCGCGCGGCACGTATCGCCTACACCCGTGCAGGAGGAAGCCAATGACTGCAATAGCTGTATCGACCACCATAAACGGTGATGATGTCGAATATCTGTGCCAGCCGGACGAGACATTGCTGGATGTTCTGCGCAACCGTCTGGGCCTGATGGGCACTAAAGAAGGTTGCGGGACTGGTGATTGCGGCGCTTGCAGCACGATCATGGACGGCCGTGTCGTGTGCAGCTGTCTGGTGTTGGGTGCCGAAGCGCAAGGCCGCAGCATCGAAACAATCGAAGGCATGGCGCAGGGCGCGGAATTGCACCCGCTGCAGCGGAAGTTCATTGAACATGCCGCGCTGCAATGTGGCATTTGCACCCCGGGTTTTCTGATCGCGGCCAAGGCGCTCCTCGAAGAAAAGCCCGATCCTACCGAGGAAGAAATCCGTTTCTGGCTGGCGGGCAATCTGTGTCGCTGCACGGGCTATGACAAGATTGTGCGGGCCGTACAGGATGCGGCGCGCGAAATGAGAGGAGAAGCGGCATGAGCTTTGATGCAACGCACCAGAAAGAGCAGTTCAAATCCGTGGGCACGCGTCCGCTGCGTCCGGATGGCGTGGACAAGGTCACAGGTCGCGCGCGCTATGGTGCTGACTTCAACATGCCCGGCCAGCTTGTGGCGCGGGTACTGCGCAGCCCGCATGCGCATGCACGCATTGTAAAGATCGACACGACCAGGGCCGAGGCGGTCAAGGGCGTCAAGGCGGTTGTGACGGCGGATGATCTGCCAGATCTGACAAATGGCGATGCGGCGCTCTTTGCTATTCTCGACAACTGCATGGCGCGCACAAAGGCCCTGTATGACGGGCATGCAGTGGCGGCCGTGGCTGCAATTGACGAAAAGGCCGCGAAACAGGCGCTCAAGCTGATCGACGTTGAATATGAGGTTCTGCCGCATGTGGTGGATGTGGATGCTGCCATGGCACCTGATGCTCCGGTTCTGAACGATGCGATCTTTACCGAAGGGGTCACGCCGAAACCGGACACTGCATCGAATGTCGCCAACCGTTCCGAGTTTGGACATGGGGACGTCGAGGCGGGGTTTGAGGCAGCGGATTTCATTGTCGAACGCAGCTACAAGACCGGTCAGACCCATCAGGGCTATATTGAGCCGCACGCCTGCGTGGCCAGTTGTAACCCCGATGGCACTGCAGAGCTTTGGGTGTGTACGCAAGGGCATTTTGTCTACCGGCAGAATTGCGCAGACCTGCTGGGGTTGGAGGTGTCCAAGCTGCGTGTGACCTCGTCAGAAATTGGCGGAGGCTTTGGTGGCAAAACGCATGTATGGGCCGAACCGGTGGCCCTTGCGCTCTCGCGCAAGGCCGGGCGGCCGGTCAAGCTGGTGATGTCACGCGAGGAAGTTTTCCGCGCATCCGGGCCGACAAGCGCGACATCAATCGATGTCAAAATCGGCGCGCGCAAGGACGGGCGGATAACCGCAGCCACGGCGACGCTGCGATACACCAGTGGCCCCTATCCGGATATGTGGGCAGAGCTCGGCGCGATGACTTCGTTTGCCTGCTATGATCTGGAGAATGTGAAAACAGTAGGCTTTGAGGTTGTGGTCAACCGGCCCAAGGTTGCCGCGTATCGCGCGCCTTCCGCGCCCATGGCGGCCTTCGCCGTGGAAAGTGCGGTGGACGAACTGGCGCATAAGATCGGTATGGATGCCGTTGCTTTCCGGATCAAAAACGCGGCCAAGGAAGGGACAAAATCTTCCTACGGGCCGGTGTACGGGCCTATCGGTATCGGGCCCACACTGGAAGCTGCGAAAGCGCATCCGCATATGAGCGCGCCGTTGCGCGAAAATCAGGGCCGGGGCATGGCCTGTGGTTTCTGGTTCAACTTCGGCGGCCAGACTTGTACCGATCTCAACATCAACGCGGACGGCACTGTGACGCTGGCTGTGGGAACGGTTGATGTGGGCGGATCGCGTGCGTCGCTTTCGCTGATTGCGGCAGAAGAGCTGGGTATCGAGTATCAGGACGTCAAAGCGGTTGTCGCCGATACGGCGACACTTGGCTACAACGATATGACGGACGGCAGCCGCGGGACGTTTTCTTCCTCGATGGCGACGATTTCGGCGGCACGCAATGCTGTTGAGATCATGCGTCAGCGCGCGGCGCTCATGTGGGATATCCCGGTTGAAGACATCTACTGGGAAGATGGGCACGCCAAGGCGGCGGGCTCGAAGTATGGCAACCTTGCGCCGTTGTCCGTCAAGGACATTGCCGCGGAATCCGGCAATACCGGCGGGCCCATAGCAGGGCACAGCGAACTGGTGGCAGATGGTGCGGGTGTATCCTTTGCCACGCATATCTGTGACGTCGAGGTGGACCCCGAAACCGGGTCGACGCGCATCGTGCGGTACACGGTCATTCAGGATGCCGGCAAAGCGGTGCATCCATCTTATGTGGAAGGTCAGTATCAGGGTGGTGCAGCGCAGGGCATCGGCTGGGCACTGAACGAAGAGTACATCTATGGTGATGACGGCAGGTTGCAAAACCCCGGATTTCTGGATTACCGCATTCCTGTCTGCTCTGACCTGCCGATGATCGACACGCAGATATTGGAAATCCCAAACCCCAACCACCCTTATGGGGTGCGCGGCGTGGGAGAGACTTCGATCGTGCCGCCGCTGGCGGCAATTGCCAATGCCGTGTCTAATGCGGCAGGTGTGCGTATGTCCCATATTCCAATGTCTCCACCGCGGATTCTTGCAGCGCTCAAGGATGCCAAAGGGTAAAATGGTTCAGGTCACGCTGTGGGGAGGGCTTGTCCCTCTCGCGGATAACCAGAAAACGATTTCCGTTGAGGCGGGCACGATCCGCGAGCTTTTGCGAAAGCTCGAAGACCGTTACCCCGCGCTCAGCGGGCCGATAAAAAATCAGGTCGCTGTCGTCGTGGATGGAGTAATCTACCGCAACGACTGGTCGCAACCTCTGGCGGAAGACGCCGAAGTCTTTCTGATGCGGCGGCTGGCGGGGGGCTGACGCTGTTTTCAGGAATTATCCCAATTGCAGGTGGCGTTGGCGGGCACAGCCCACAGGCTTCAGACCGCAGGGTTTGGTGTGACACTTCCGGCAAATGCGTTGACGCAAAGAACCGGTCGACGGTACCAGTATTGGTATGGGGCCTTTTGACACCGTGAGATTCTGATGAAGCTATTGGCGCTGATGACAGTGGCACTTGTTCTCGCGCTGGCACCGGCGCAGGCACAAGACAAAGCCGCCATCGAAAAGCAGTACCAAAGCTGGCTGGTGCAGCACATCTGGCCTCAGGCGCGCCGAAAAGGTGTTTCGGCAGAGGTGTTCAATGCGGCTTTCGCAGGTGTGCGCCTGAACTGGAAACTGCCAGATCTGGTGTCGCCCGGCACTAAGCGCAAAGTGCCTCAAAAGCAGCGTCAGGCCGAGTTTGGCGCACCCGCAAAGTATTTCAACCGCGGCTCGGTCAACAACGCCACGTCGGTGGGGCGGCAGATGGCGAAAAAACATGCCGCTGTGCTGCAATCTGTCACGCGCAAGACGGGTGTGCCGGGCCACGTTATTCTGGCGATCTGGGGGCGCGAGAGCGGATACGGGCGTGCCGCAATTCCACATGATGTTTTTGAGGTTTTGGGCACCAAGGCTTTTATGAGCACGCGGCAGGCTTACTTTGAGGATGAGTTGATTGCAGCCCTTCGGATCGCACAGGCGGGGCACGCACCGCCCGGCAAAATGAAAAGCAGCTGGGCCGGCGCGCTGGGGCAACCGCAGTTTATGCCGTCAAGTTTTCTGAAATATGCAACCGATGGAAATGGCGATGGGCGCGCCGATATCTGGGGGTCCGAAGCGGACACTATTGCCTCCATCGGTGCCTATCTTGACAGCCATGGCTGGGTCGCGGGGCGCGACTGGGGCTTTGAGGTGACGGTTCCCGCTTCTGTCTCCTGTTCACTCGAAGGGCCCGATCAGGGGCGGCGCATTTCGGAGTGGGAGGCGTTGGGGATTGCACGTGTGTCCGGGCGGGCATTCCCCGAAAAAGAGCGGCGTGCCGAAGGTTATTTGCTGATGCCTGCAGGTCGCAATGGCCCGGCCTTTATCGTGACGCCCAACTTTTACGTACTGAAAGACTATAACATGAGCGATCTTTATGCGCTTTTTGTTGGGCATGTGGGGGATCGTATCGCCTATGGTGTAAAAGACTTCTCTGCAAGCTGGGGGGCTGTTGACAGGATGTACCGCTCGGATATTGCAGCGATCCAAAAGGTTCTGATCTCTCAAGGCCATGATGTCGGTGGTGCAGACGGCTTGCCCGGCTACAAAACCAGACGCTCGATCGGGCGCTGGCAGGAAGCTAACGGTCAAAAAGCAACCTGTTTTCCCGCGCGCGGTATGAAGCCCTAGCGTTTGCGGTATGCGTTGCGCGCCCGTGGGCGTACCTGACCCCGCCATTTTGCGGAACAGGTTGTCGTAGTTGGTTGTCCCGGTCGACAAACGCCTCGAACGCGACGAGGCTTCCCGACCCATCACAAATGAGTACGTCGCGGCCTACCTGACCCACTCTGCGCAAGGCCTTCGTGGACGCAATTTGCAATTCGCTGTAGGGTACTTGAATTGATTAGCATTGATCGGGGCACTGACCGTGAGCGCCACGGATGAAACTGCCGCCGGGTCACCAGAAGAGGATTCTGGCAAGGCACCGCGCGCTGTTCTGGAGAGCCTGACGGGGCCATCCAAGGGAAAACTGTACTGGCTGAGTGATGACACGCTTTCAGCCACCGTCAGGGATGATCGCTCCTTGCATTTTGAACGCCCCACAGAGGGCGTGCAAAGCGCTGATAAGGTCGCTGAATTGCAGTGGCAAGACGGTAGCTATTCGCTCCATGCCGCAGATGGGCGCCATGTCTGGGTTAACGGTCACCGGGTCGAAACCATCACTTTGATGCATGGCGATATGATCGAGTTTGACGAACTTGGCCCGATGACGCGGTTCCGTTTGCCGGATCGCGCCTTTCAGGCGCATAGGTCGGTGGATGATATCGTCAGCGATGCCATTGCCTATACCCGCACAAGCCGACGCCCCTTGCCGCGACGCGTATCAACTGCATTGGGCGACAGCCTGCATCGGATGACGCATCAGACGACGGTTTTCTTTCGGGTGTCGGTGTTGCTTTCTCTGTGCGCATTGCTGGTCTTGGGGGCGGTGCTTTACCGCAATGACAAACAAATGCAGCACAGGCTGGAACAGGATGCCCATCGCATCGAGGCGGTGACGCTGCTATTGGCGCAGACCCGTGATGATGCGCTGTCGCGGGAGGATCTGACACAACTGCGCACACAACTGGAAAGCCAGTTGACGCAAAACACAGAACGTCTGGGCGCCTTGGAGCGGCGCCCTGAGGAAGCCGCTGAAATCCTGGGTGGAGCAACGCCATCAATTGGTTTTGTACAAGGGGCCTTTGGGTTGCGGCATATGGCAAGCGGTGCGCTGTTGCGCAACGTGCTGGGGCCCGACGGCACGCCGCTGCAGACACCTTTTGGACAACCGCGGATCGAACCCCGCGGTGACGGCCCACCGGCCGAGTTCCAGTTCACCGGCACGGCCTTTCTGCTGGGGGACGGGCAGCATTTTGTGACGAACCGTCACGTGGCTGTGCCGTGGACGAGTGGCGATAGGTTGCAAACCTTCGAAGCCTCCGGCCTGCAGCCTGAAATGCTGAAAATGTTCATCTACCTGCCAGACCGTGCCGGACCGATCGAAGCGCGGTTGGTTCAGGCCAGTGACACTGTTGATCTCGCGGTTCTGTCTATTGCGCCCCTTCGGATGGAAGGGCGGGGTCTTGTGCTGTCTGATACTCCGCTGAGAGTGGGGCAGGAGATTTACCTTTTGGGGTATCCCACGGGTCTCAAGGCGTTGCTGGCTCAGGCAGGCCCGGCGTTCTTGAAGTCATTCGGCGATGGTGAGGAGATTAACTTCTGGACGGTCGCAGCGCGCCTGTCAGAACGCAACCTTATCAAGCCTTTGGCGAGCCGCGGGATCGTCGCGCAGGTCAATTCTGGCGCGGTAATCTACGATGCGGAAACCACGGTCGGTGGCAGCGGAGGGCCTGCGTTGAACCGCAGCGGGCAGGTCGTGGCGATCAATGCTGCGATTTTGCCGGAGTTTGGCGGATCTAATCTGGGTGTTCCCGTACAACAACTTCTGCCCTTGTTGACGCAAATAGACGGGGACTAGATGGTGTTCTACTCAGTGGTGCGAAAGCGCGAGTGCTGCACCGCATAGATTGCGATCAACGGGGCCGTCACAGTAATGACGCCAACCGTTATCAGCAACACGCCCAACTGACTGTAATCCGCCCGCGAGATGACGTCACCCGTTGCGGGGTCGACGGCCGCACGGGTGATCTCGAATTTCTGGTTGAGGTATTTGGTGCTCAGGCTGCTGGCAGATAGCGCCATATTGGTAAAGGACGCCATCACCGCAAAGAATGTCGCCTTGAGGTGCGAGGGTGAGTTGCGGGCGATCCACGCCAGCATCGGCACCATTGCCACCTGCGCCAGCGGCGATTCAACGGCTGTATCCAGAACCGCAATAAAGCGCGCATCAACAATACCGCCCGTGCGCGCAGCGGTCCATTCGTGCAGCCCGTAGTAGAGCGCGAGGTTTGGAAGTGAAAGCACACCCGCCGCCAGTGTCAGAAGAAGTACAACCTGTGCAATCGAACGGCGCGCCATCAGCGGGCGCAGCACAACAAGGCCAATCAGGGCAAGCAGCGATGTGATAAATGCCAGTATGGCAAGAAACTGTTCGTCAAAGCCCAGTTGGTCAATCTCGAACCACGTCAGACCGGGGCCGGGCAGGGGGACCGCCCTGAATACAAAGATGATGGCCGCCGTGCCAAGCAGAACACGCCCCTGCGCGGGGGTTAGTTCCCTCAGTAGTTGGCCGATCAGATAGAAGATGATCGCGAGTGAAACGGCAAAAACGACTTCTTGCGCGTAGGCAAAATCGGTGACGCCAATCAGGATGCTGAAGGTCACAAAGGCCAGCCCGCCGCCCAGGATGCTCCAGTTTACTTCGGTGTCTTCCTCCGGCGCGGTCATGGCTTGTCCGGCGCGTTGTCTGTGGCGCTGGATCAGCGCATGTAACACAGTGCCGCTGACCGATATGACGGGAATGATAAGCGCTGTGAGATAGACGCGCCCGTAAAGCGCCAAACGTTCCGCATCCGACAGCATATCGGCGCCGGAAAACATCCAGATGTTGACGGCAGCCACCGCGGCAAAGCCTGAAATGATCGCGATGCGGCCGAGTGTTTGCATCGTGGTGTGCAAGGCGCGTGCGTCTTCCTGGCTAAAGGGATTGCCGGCGTCATCGGCGATCGGTACCGCTTCGACGGTCATCGCGTCGGCGACCACATCCTGAATGGCGTAT
Source organism: uncultured Roseobacter sp. (assembly GCA_947501635.1). GTDB lineage: Bacteria > Pseudomonadota > Alphaproteobacteria > Rhodobacterales > Rhodobacteraceae > Roseobacter. The sequence goes on along the minus strand of CANMWT010000025.1, from coordinate 7,470 downwards.
CCCGAGGGGGCCATCAGAAGTGCGATCACGTACCATGTGCTCATGGGTAGTATCGCGGCCATGCTTTGAGAGGCGGACACAAGCCCGTACATTATCAGCAAAGAGCTGGTGATAAGCCCGGCACCCAGAAGGATCAGCAGTGATTTCCAACGCCAGAAAAGATCTACAAGGTGCCCCAGCGGCATTTTCAGGATCCACGGCAAACCTGCCCAGAACGCCAGTCCCGCGACAAAGGCGGCGGACAGGTCCAGATACTCTTTGAGGAAAAACGCCCCAACAACCGATGTGAGCCCTGACACGCCAGCTGCAAAGTACACCATCAGCGGCGGCAGATAGGACCAGCGCATCTGGGCCGCCAGATCGACAAAGGTTGCCTGCCACCAAGTCATGAACCATCCGCTGGTCTGCGTATTTTCAGTGCCCGGGCTCAAAGTACCGCCAATCCTTTTTGCGGATCATAGCAGGCCTGCCGCAAAAAGCAGAACGCTTGTTACCACACCCATGACAGGGATCATCCAGTTGACGCGAAAATGCCCGCCTGGACCCGGCCCTTTGTATTTGATCCGGATCAGCGAAAGGTTCACCAGCACAAAGACGAATAGCACGACTTGCGATGTTTTTTCCGCGAGCGTTGCAATCGGCAGGGTCTGGGTCAGCAGCAGGATGGCGGTGACGATGATCAGCGTGGCAACGGCCGGTGTGCGCGTGCGTGGCGCAACTTTTGCCAACACCGCGGGCAAATGTCCGCGATCTGCAAGCCCATATAGCACCCGTGACGCCATAATGGTCTGGATCAGAACGCCATTGACCGTGGCGACAATCGCCACCAGTCCAAAAGTGTTCTGGACCGTTTCGGGGGCTGCTGTAAAGACCAGCGCCAGTGGTGCCGAGGCGGTGCTGAGAGTTGCCAGCGGGACAACGGCAAGCACTGTTGCTGCGGTCGCCACGTATAAAAGCGTTGCCAGCAGGAGTGTCCACATAATCGCCTTGGGGATGGTGCGTTCGGGGTCTTTGACCTCTTCTGCGACATTGGCCATATCCTCGAACCCGACGAAGGCAAAGAAGGCCAGCAGGGATGCAGCAAGGATACCCCGCCAGATTTCCAGATCGAAAGCAGGCACCATCTCGGCCAGCGCAAAGCCCTCCGGCTCGGCCGCAAACGCGCCCCAGCCTATCACGAACAACAGACCGCAAATCTCGACCACGGTAATCACGGCTGCAACGAACACGGATTCAGCGATGCCCCAAAGCGCGATAAGCCCCATCAGGACGACCACGCCAATCGTCAGGCCGCGTTCCGGCAGTCCGGTCAAGGCTTGCAGATAGGAGCCTGCGCCCATTGCGACAGCGGACGCGGAAATCATGCCCGAGAGTGCAACAGCCAGACCCACAATGACCGAAAGCCACACAGCGCTGAAGCCTGCCTCAACATAGGCCGCCTCACCTGCGCTGACGGGATAGCGCGTTGCAAGTTCTGCGTAGGACAGGGCGGTCAGGGAAACCACCAGTGCGGCGACAATGAACGACACGGCGGCATATGCACCCGCTGTTTCCGCCGTGGCCCCGATCAGAACGTAGATACCTGCACCGACGGTAACGCCCAGCCCATAGAGCGTCAGCAACGGCGTGGAGAGTGCGCGCCTCAGTTTTTGGGTTTCGTGCGTTGTATCAGTCATTTGGTCGTTGTGCGCGTGCTGCAGTAACAGGCGGTCAAGGCACGGCCCTTTCCGGTTTTGGGGACTGGATGGTTTCAAGATAAACTGCCAGAGCGACAAGACGTTCGGGCACCAAGACTGTTTGCCCGTTGCCGGTATCAAAACTTTGTTTGGTGCCTTGGGTGAGGGCGGCAATGACGGGCATGCCGTCGCGTGGTGTTTGGGTCTTGGTGTAGCCGTCGATGATGGACATGACCTCGAGCATCGGCCAAACACCGTCACGACGCTGTGCGATTTTCGTCAGATCTGCGGGGCGTGGCAATAACGCGTCGTGGCCTTTGGCATTTTCGCCGTGGCAGGCAGCGCAATGTTGCTGGTAGAGCGCGCGGCCTTGCTCGACAGGATCGCCGCGAACCGCAGGGCCGGCCATCATCAAGACACACACAAGCATTCTAGGTATCTGTCTTGCCACACCCGAACCTGCCCTTGAAACGGGACGCCTTCCTGCGTTGCAAGACGGGGCGGGGCGCGGAAAACTCAGAAAGGGTCTGTGGCTGTGTCTGGTGTACTTGTGCACCACGAAATCCTCCCTGTGGACAGCTTTGGACAGGTAACTGTGATGTTCGTCCGGTTGCGAGATCAGAGTTTGCGCGCCGCTGGAACCATCATCTGCACGCTACACCACCGGATCGCTTGGTCGATTGACACTGATCAAAGCACATTCGGTCTGCGCCCGCCAGAATGGTGGCCCAGACCGCTCGGGGAGGGCGGCCCCATGTTACACACAGTACAGTCCAATGCTTATAGATCCGACAAGGCCGCAGCCGACTGCCGGTCGGGCTGTTTGGGGCTTAGGGAGTGGCAGGTATGACTGGCAATCCGACCGCCGCACGTCCTGACGCCTTCAGTCAGGAGTATGATGAGGCGTTGTCGCTTTGCGGGCTGGTGGATGACGTGCGTGCGCCTGAATTATTGCAGCCGCGCCCCTACCGTTTTGCCGAAGGTGAAATCATATGCAAACCCGGAGATCCGGCCGACTGTCTGTGGATCATCGTAAATGGCGCTATCGCGGTTAAACACAAGGATCAAACGGTTTTCACCCGTGGACGAAATGAGGTTGTCGGCGAACAGCATCTGGTGGGTAATGGCTACCAGCGGACATATTCGCTGGTCGCGAGCGAAAGCACTGTGGAAGTCTTGATCGTCGACAAGCGACGGATAGAAGCCCATCCCGAAGCCTGTTTGTTGTGGCGCAACATTGCCAAGATCATTTCGATAAAACTGCGTGGCGCCAGCCTGAAGACTGCGTCGCTGGCCCGGCAGCTTGCAGACGACACACGCATCCTGCACGCTTACACCAACCAATATGCGTTGAGCCGGCGCATGCAATCCGGCGGGGCCAACCAGACCGATTACAAGGTCGAGCGTTGCGTGATCTGGTTTTCGGATGTTGTCAATTTCAGTCAGTATACCTTGAAGGCGACCCCGGAACGTGTGGCTGACATTGTTCAACGCTTCTTTAATGCGCAATCCGGACCGATCCTGTCGGCGGGCGGACATATCGATAAATTCATTGGTGACGGTTTGATGGCGTTCTGGATACTGCCGAGCGAAGATGCCAGCGCCGCAGAGCAATGCGGCGCTGCTTTGGAAGCGGCGCAACAGGCAGCGCTAAGTGTGTCGGAAATCCAGATCGGGCAAATCGCGCTGTCTTTGCGCATCGGGCTGCATATCGGACCAGTTGTCAGCGGTGATTTCGGGTCTGCCACGCGTCATCAATTCACGCTGATTGGTCCGGAGGTGAACAAAGCCGCGCGACTGGAGCAGGTGCACAGTGACGATGTCATCGAAGGGCAGGGTACGCTGGGCGAGATACGCCTTAGCCGAGAATTCTGGCAAGAACTAAGCGTGTCGCAACAGGCGGCGTGCCCCAACCGTTTCGTCGCCCGAGCAAAGAACATTGGTCCAACAGACATTCAGACGAACTGATGGGCGCGTGCCCTGCCTTTGGGTGACGTGTGGTGGTGTTGTTTCGCCTACATCGATCCTGTCCGCTTGAGGCGGGCTGTTCATGTGGGACCCCTGATCTTTGTGCGGAGCTGACCGAACAAACGTTGCCTGCCTAATCAGATTTCCGGTTGTGACACACCTGCCAATGATGGACAAGTAAGGCGTGTTGGTGACATGCGTCTGACGTTTGCAAAGAAGTCTGCCCGATGAAGAACGCACCGCTTTTGAATTTTGCCCTCGCGCTTTTTATTGCGCTCGTTCTGGGCTGGCTGATCGTCATTGGCCGGCCTATTCTGTTGCCTATCGTAACGGCGATAATTGCCGTTTATGTCATGACTTCAGCATCAAACGCTTTGCACCGCCAGCCTGTATTGCGCCATTTGAACCTATCCATCTTGCGGTTCCTGTTGCTTAGTGTTTTTGCAGCAGCTGTGGTGACACTGGCCGTTATGACGGCCGCGACTGTGCGGGAAATCGGCGCGGTGGCCCCTGTCTACGAAGAAAACCTTGATGGCTTACTTGAAGGGATCGCGGCGCAATTCGAGTTGGACAGACAGGCGCTTTGGGATGAGATACGCGCGGTGACCATCGGGTCTTTCGACTTGCGTCAGGTCTTTCTTGGTCTGTTGGGCGGGTTCACGAATGTGGGCGCGGCGGTTTTTCTTGTCGTCATTTACTCGGCCTTTCTGATGAGCGAGCGGGCAGGGTTTGAACAAAAAGTAACGGCTGCATTTTCGACACCTGAGCAGTCGGAAAAAGTGATGGAGATCGTGCGTGAGGTAAATCTGAAAATCAGCGATTACCTGGCCGTCAAAACACTGATTAACGTAATTCTTGGGGTGGTTTCATTTGTGCTGCTGTGGGCCCACGGTACTGACTTTGCGTTGTTTTGGGCTGTGGTGATCGGCCTGTTGAATTACATTCCGTATGTAGGTTCGATAATTGGTGTGTTCTTTCCGGTCGTTTTGTCCTTTGCGCAATTCGGGTCATTGCCGCAGACACTGTCGCTCGCGGTTTTCCTGACGGCAACGCAGGTGATCGTGGGCAATGTGGTTGAACCGCGCTTTATCGGTCGTCAGATCAATCTCAGCCCCTTGGTTGTGTTGATCGCGCTTTCAGTATGGACGGCACTTTGGGGTATCCCCGGTGCTATTCTGGCTGTGCCAATGACGTCGATGATGGCCATCGTTCTGGGCAGTTTCCAGTCAACGCGTTTTTTGTCCGTTCTGCTGGCGGAACGGACCAGCGAACAAACATAACGCCATCGGATCTTGGGTGTTCAGTCGTGTCTGGTAGTCGGGCAGCACCCGTAGTCTGGCAAGGGCGCGATCTATCACACGCCCTTTGCCCTTCGTCAAAACGACGTTACGCGGTTTGGTCGTCGAGGCTGGCGTCCGGTGCGTTTTTCTGTACCGATGCAATGCCATTGTCCCGCGCGGACGCGCTACTGTAGGATTCCGACGTGCCGATGACCTGCCCGTTCGAGGCTTTGAGATTGAACCTTGGTTTGCCCGAAGTTGTTTCCTTGCGCTCGAAACGGTCATCAATGGCTGAATTTTTTCGGACGGACTCAATGCCGTTCAGCGCGCTGGCTTTTTGTTTGTAGCCTTCGCTCGCCAGAATAATCTCGCCGTTGCCCGCCTTCAGGCGAAAGCGGTACTCGCCTGCTTTATCTTCATAGAGTTCAAATTTGCCAGCCATTTCCATCTCCCTTTTAGTTGGTCCGTCAACGCGTGATGAGAGATGAAATCTCGCCCGATGGCAAGACGTTCCTGACCACAAAGCGAATTATGATGCGGATCGACGGCCCGGAGGAGAGTGCCGCGCCTCAGACGTTCACCGCTCATCGGTTCACGGCGGCGCGGGTGGCGGGTTTTGCGGGGCGGACTGCGTGTCACTGGGGCTGGCGATGTTTGGTTTTACATCCTTGTCTCGCGCTTTGATTCCCGTCACAACCTGCAGGACAATCCAATGGTGCATTGTTGAGCTTGAGGAGTTGCATGGATGAGTTTGCTTTTTGAACCTGTTTCACTCGGCGATCTTGAATTGGAAAACCGCATCATTATCGCACCGATGTGCCAGTACTCGGCAGTCGATGGCAATGCGCAAGACTGGCATATGATCCACTTGGGTGGGTTGGCGATGTCCGGCGCGGGTCTGATGATACTCGAAGCGACGGCGGTATCGCCCGAGGCGCGTATCTCTCCTGCGGATTTGGGGTTGTTTTCCGACGCAAACGCAGACGCATTGCGGCGGGTACTTGAGGCGGTGCGCAAGTATTCGGACATTCCTGTTGCGATCCAGTTGGCGCATGCGGGACGCAAAGCCTCTACCATGCTGCCTTGGGAGGGCGGCGCGCAGATTGCGCCTGATGCCCCACAGGGCTGGAAGACGTTCGCTCCGTCGCCGGTGCCGCACACGGCAGGCGATGACGCGCCCTTGGCACTTGACCACGACGGGCTTTTGAAGATCAAAAACGATTTTGCGCAGGCCGCGCGCCGCGCGCTTGATTTGGGGCTTGTCGGAATCGAAGTGCATATGGCGCATGGGTATTTGTTGCACCAGTTTCTGTCACCTTTGTCAAATCAACGGACGGACGCTTACGGCGGCAGTCTTGAAAACAGGATGCGTTTCCCGATCGAGGTTTTTAAAGCGGTTAAGGCTGCTGTTGAGGACAGTATTCCGGTTTGGGTCCGTGTCTCCGCCACCGACTGGGTGCAAGGCGGGTGGGATATTGACAGCACAGTGGCTTTGTCGCACGCGCTGAAAGCGTGTGGGTGCGCGGCAATTCATGTTAGCTCCGGGGGCGTATCAACGGCACAGGACATTCCGGTTGGCCCGGGCTACCAACTACCTTTCGCTGAGCGGGTGAAAGCCGAAACCGGGATTACAACACTCGCCGTGGGTATGATAACAGAAGCCGCTCAGGCCGAAGCGATCCTGCAAAATGGGCAGGCTGACGCAATCGCGCTGGCGCGGGGTGTGCTGTACGATCCAAGGTGGCCATGGCACGCGGCGGCTGAACTCGGAGCATCGGTCAAAGCGCCCGAACAGTACTGGCGATGCCAGCCGGCCGAGTTCACAGACCTTTTCAAAGCCATGAAAATCGGGCATCGATAGTCAGCTTCCGTTTGCCGTGACTTCTGCGGTGACAACAACCGGAGCAAGGAAATCGAAATAAAGCGCCATGTTTGCAGACTGTGCATGGTGCGGCGCTGACGGCCGCTACCAAGTAGCGGGCGCGCGGTGCCTGCCGCAAAAGGCGCGAGGGAAAAGTCGATATGACAGACGAATTTATTCACGAGAACGACCCTGAGTTTGACGCATTCATCGAGGAAACGCTCAAGGGGATTGGAGAGCGCGCGCAGGAAAAGGGTATTTGTGTGGAATGTCTGAGCGATCGTTTGATCGTCGAGTTGGTGTCTGGCGTCGCTCGTTCTGGTGTGCCGGTTTCGGCCATACTCGCCATGGTTGGTGAAGGCATGGACACCGCAGAGGCGGACGCAGCCTCCGAAAAGGACGCGCGTGCACGGCGTATGCACTAGGATTACTTCTGCGTCGGCAGCTTTGCCAAAGTAGGCGGGTTCTGTGTGACGCCATGACAGGTATCACACAGTACCTGACATTGCCGTTCGGTAGTTGTCTATTGGCAAGACCTTTGCCTTCTCTGCAAGTGACACGATTTTCCGCGTTATTCACTTTAATTACACGCTAGTCCTGCCGCCGTAGTGATCCTCCCCCTTTGAATCGGTCCGCCCCTATAGTTAGGAAACGGAGGATCAAAAATGGGAATCAAACGACATAA
>CANMWT010000024.1 GCA_947501635.1 uncultured Roseobacter sp. | reverse complement strand
TGGCGCTGCGCGCCAATTTGCTTGCGATGTCTTCTGTGGGCCCGGCCCCGCGTGCATCAATTGCGGCCAGAACGTTCTGGCCGAGGATGTCGCGGTTGTGGCAGGCAAAAAGGATCGCTTCGCGGGCGCGTTTGCTGTCAGCGTCGGCGATGGCATCGATTACCTGATCTGGGTCAATCCCGAACCGGGCGATCATGGAGGCTTCGTCAAGTGGTCCAAGACCAAGGTGGAAAGACCAGACCGACAAGCCCGCAGCATGGATCGCGGGTTTTCGGATCGCCGTGGGTATGCTGCTGCGCGTCCATGCGCCTTTGTGGCCCATTGGGTTCAGCACATTGAAGGTCAGCGGCAAGAGTGGGCGATTGTGGTAGGCGTGCTGCCCTTCGGCAAGGATCGTGCCCGTATCCTGCTCTGACAGCGATACATGATGCCAGGAGACAACGGGATCAAACGGATTGGGCTCAAAAGAGCTTGTGATTTTCAGCTCGGCATCGCTTTGTGCGACGCGCAGACCGCTGGCGCAGATGTGATGGATGACAGCGTATTGGCTCAAAGCGCCGCCGTGCCCCGGCGTGATGCTATTATCGCCACACTCCTGTGCGTTCGTCGCGCGCCGAAAGCGCCAAATCTCGTCATGACCAAAGTCGACGTAATCCAGCCCGCCTTCGAATAGTAAGGAGAGGATCGCAGGGTTGTTTTCCCACGATGGCAAGTAGCTGCCATGAAAGCGGTCGCACTCCTCAGAACAGTCTCCGGGGTCAATCCAGAGGCTCTTTGGCAAAGCAAGTGCCGCAGTCGTTTCCAAAGCCCCGTCCTGCCATTTCTGCAGTTCGTACCGCTGGAAGGCCTGGTATCCGTTGGCGACAATATAAAAACCAAGCGCGGCAAGGCCAAAAACAGTAGCCAGATTGCGGGACCTGCGGCGCAGCAGAAAAAAGATAAGAGCAAACAGACCGACGGTCACGATCAGGTTGATCGCAGGCGCAATGGTTGAAAGGAGCACAAGCTCCAGTGTTTCGGAAAAGTCGATCATGTGCCCACGTCACTTACACCGGTTCAACCTGCATCAGGCTACATTATTCCGGCCATTCTGTGACGTGTGTTTGGTAAGAACACGGCGCGTTTCCACAACGTCTGCTATGCCATTCAGGGCAGGGGGCGCAGAGTGCCCCGTTCGACAGTCTCGCAACTGAAAAGTCGCGCTTCGGGATGGCGCGCGGGGTCGTCTATCATTGCGGTGACCATGTCGATCGAACTGTCGATGATCTGCCGGATCGGTTGCCGGATGGTGGTCAGGTTGATGCTTTGCCAGCGTGCCATCTCCATGTCGTTCAATCCGATCACACCAATATGCTCGGGCACCTCCAGCCCGTTTTCGCGGATCGCACTAAGCGCGCCCACGGCCACCACATCGTCGCCACAGAAATAGGCTTCGGCAGGGCCGGCCTTGATCAGGCGCATCATTTCGCTGCGGCCCGCGTCAAAGGAATAGGCTGCCGCAAAGCTTTCCGTGGCGGACACATCGGGATGCGCATCCACGACATCGAAAAAGCCCGCGCGCCGGTCGATTGTCGAAGTGGCCCTGGCCGGACCGCCTAGAAAAGCCAGGCGCCGGTAGCCCCGCGCGATCAGGGTGCGCGCCGCCATGCGCCCGCACTCCACATTATCGATCCCCACCACATGCACGCGCGGCGCTTGGGCGAACTTTCCGAAAGAATGCACAACGGGGATTCGCGCCTTGTGAAAAGCCAGCGAAAACTCGGGCGACAGGGTCGACGAAGCCACAATCACCCCGTCGACAGAGTATTGCCGCAGTAACCGCAATGAATTCGCCGGATCAGTCTCGTCTGTCAGGTTCACCAGCAAGGGGCGTAGCCCACGGTCCTGCAGGCTGCGGGTAAAAAGGTCAAAGACTTCCAGAAACAACGGGTTGTGAAAGTTGTTCGACACCAGCCCGATCAGCTTGGTGCGGCCCGTCGTCAGCGAAGAGGCCAGCGCATTCGGGCTGTATCCCAGCTCGTCTGCTGCTTTTTCGACCTTTTCGCGGGTCTTGGCAGACACCGATGCGCCTTGGGTAAACGTGCGCGACACAGCCGATCGCGACACGCCCGCGCGCTTTGCAACCTCTTTCAGCGTAACCGTCATGCGTGGCTTTCACCTTTTCAGACCCTGTCGGGATCAGAACATAGAAGACGAAGTCTTGCAACCGGTTGCAATATGAGGCGACCTGTGCTTTCTTTTCGCCAGAAGGCGTGAACGCACGACCTTTGTTAAGGCTGTTAAAGTCAGTTCTGGGAGGAACCATGAAACACTTTTTGAAAACAACTCTTGCCGCGGCCGCTTTCGCCGTGGCGACACCTGCTCTGGCGACCGACATCATTGTGGTCAGCCACGGTCAGGCATCCGACCCGTTCTGGTCGGTCGTGAAAAACGGCGTCGAAAAAGCGGCGCAGGATACGGGAGTGAATGTTGAATACCGCGCGCCCGAGACCTTTGACATGGTCGCGATGAGCCAGCTTATCGATGCGGCTGTCAACCAGGAGCCCGATGGCATTGTCGTGTCCATTCCGGACGCGGACGCGCTTGGCCCATCCATCGAAAAAGCGGTTGCGGCGGGTATCCCCGTGATCTCGATGAACTCTGGTTCTGACGTCTCCAAGAGCCTTGGGGCGCTGCTGCACGTCGGTCAGGAAGAATATGACGCGGGCCTTGCGGCAGGCGAAATGATGAAATCGATGGGCGGATCCAAGGCGCTTTGCATCAACCACGAAGTGGGCAACGTGTCGCTTGACGCGCGCTGCGCGGGCTTCGAAGCGGGCTTTGGCGGCGAAGTCATCGTACTGCCGACCACAAACGACCCCGCAGAAATCGAAGCCAAGGTGAAAGCCTCGCTTGATTCCGACGAAGCCATCGACACCGTCATGGCACTGGGCGCATCCCTTGCTGGCGAGCCTGCGGTTGCGGCTGTTGCGGCCGTCGGCGGTGAAGGATCCATCAACGTAGGCTCTTTCGACCTCTCGGCCGGCTACCTCGAAGCGGTCAAGGACGGCAAAGCGGCCTTCGCGATCGACCAGCAGCAGTATCTGCAGGGCTACCTGCCGGTGGCTTTCCTCGCGCTGCACGCACAATTCGGTCTGGTACCGGGTGGTAACGTTCCATCAGGCCCGAACCTGATTACGGCAGACAAAGCCGGTCAGGTGGTTGAACTGTCCGCCAAGGGCATTCGCTAAACACCGATCAAACGGGGTCCTGCGGGGCCCCGTTTTTTTACATCATACATTTTCGGGAGGGGAAAATGCCCACAGACGCCGCTGTTGACGAGCGCATCAAGGAAGAATCCTTTTTTTCGCGCATGATGAAACGACCCGAGCTAGGTGCGATTGCCGGGGTCATACTGGTTACTGTGTTTTTCCTGATTACCGCCGATCCGGCGATGTTCACTCTTGCCGGCTTTATGAACTTCATGTCGCCCGCGGCTCAGCTTGGTATCCTTGCCATCGGCGCGGCCCTGCTGATGGTCGGTGGCGAATTTGACCTTTCCGTGGGCTCCATGGTGGCCTTTACCGGCCTGTTCTTTGGCGCCTGTGTCGTCACTTTCGGCCTGCCGCTTATCATCGCCATTCCGGCCACGCTGATTTTCGCGGCCTGTGTCGGCGCAGGTAACGGGCAGATCGTGCTGGCCACGGGCTTGCCGTCCTTCATCGTGACGCTGGCCTTCCTTTTCATTCTGCGCGGCCTGTCCCTTGTGGGCCTGAAATGGGCAACCGACGGCTCCACACAGCTGCGCGGGGTCCGCGACGCGGTCGAGGGCGACTGGCTCGCCCCGATCTTTTCCGGGGACGCCTTTCCCGGCTTTTTCACGATGCTCGCCAATGCCGGCATGATCGACACCTTCCGCAACGGCACACCGAAAGTGACCGGCATCCCGGTCGAGATCATCTGGTTCGTCATTATTGCGCTGCTGGCCACCTACGTGCTGCAGAAAACACCCTTCGGGAACTGGATCTTTGCCTCGGGCGGGGATGCCAACGCGGCCTCCAACTCGGGTGTGCCCGTCAAGCGCGTCAAGCTGATCCTGTTCATGATTACCGCCTGCTGTGCGGCACTTGTGGCGATCATCACCGTGCTCGATTCAGGGTCTACCGATGCGCGGCGCGGCTTTCAGAAGGAATTCGAGGCCATCATCGCTGCGGTGATCGGCGGCTGTCTGCTGACGGGGGGCTATGGCTCTGCCATCGGGGCCTTCTTCGGCGCCATCATCTTCGGCATGGTGCTGATCGGCCTGACCTATACGGACATTGATCAGGACTGGTACCTCGTCTTCCTGGGCGGCATGCTTTTGGTGGCTGTTCTCTTCAACAACATGATCCGCAAACGCGTTACAGGGGAGCGGTAAGATGAACACACGTACAGAACACGCACCCATCGTCCACATGCAGGACATCGAAAAACACTTCGGCAATGTGATTGCCCTTGCCGGGGTATCCTTCGACATCACACCCGGCGAATGCCACTGCCTGCTGGGTGACAACGGGGCCGGTAAATCCACCTTCATCAAGACCATGTCCGGGGTGCATAAACCCACCAAGGGCAGGATCATGTTTGAAGGGTCCGAGATGAGCTTTAACAGCCCGCGCGATTCAATGGAGGCAGGCATCGCCACGGTCTATCAGGACCTCGCGATGATCCCGCTGATGTCAGTCACGCGTAACTTCTTCATGGGGCGCGAGCCCACCAAAGGGTCAGGCCCGTTCAAGCGGTTCGATACCGATGCCGCGAACGAGATCACGATGGCCGAGATGAAGAAAATGGGGATCAACCTGCGCGCGCCGGATCAGGCGGTGGGCACTTTGTCGGGCGGCGAGCGGCAGACCGTAGCCATCGCCCGCGCAGTCTATTTCGGGGCCAAGGTCCTGATCCTGGACGAGCCGACATCCGCGCTTGGCGTGCGGCAGACCTCCAACGTGCTGGCCACCATCGACCGCGTGCGCAAGGATGGGATCGGTGTGGTTTTCATCACCCACAACGTGCGCCACGCAATGGCCGTGGGCGACCGCTTTACCGTGCTGAACCGGGGCAAGACCCTCGGGACAGCGCAGCGCGGGCAGATCACACCGGACGAGTTGCAGGACCTCATGGCGGGTGGTCAGGAACTGGCCACACTGGAGGGCTCGCTCGGCGGCACCATATGAGCGCGCTGCTGCACAAACCGACAGCGGCTTCCGGCAAGGTGCATGACATCACGCCGGAAACCGCGGGCTGGGGCTATGTCGGTTTCGGCCTCTATCGGCTCTCGGCCGGAGAGAGCGTGGCCGAAAGCACAGGCGACCGTGAGGCAATACTGGTTCTGGTCGAAGGCAAGGCCAGACTCTCTGCCGCAGCTCAGGACTTTGGCGAAATGGGGGAGCGGATGTCCGTCTTTGAGCGGACGCCCCCGCATTGTCTCTACGTCCCGGGGCAGAGCGATTGGGAGGCCACAGCCACCACCGACTGCGTTCTGGCCGTCTGCACAGCGCCTTGCGTTGCCGACTACCCCGCCCGGAAACTGGGGCCCGAGGGGATCGAACTCACCCCCCGCGGCAAAGGGCAAAACACACGCTACATCAACAACATCGCCATGGAGGGCCGCGATGTGGCCTCCAGCTTGCTGGTCACCGAGGTGTTCACCCCGTCGGGCAACTGGTCATCCTATCCCAGTCACCGCCACGACGAAGACGACTATCCCCGAATGACCTACCTTGAGGAAACCTATTACCACCGCCTGAACCCTGCACAGGGCTTCGGGGTGCAGCGGGTCTATACCGATGATGGCAGCCTTGACGAGACGATGGCCGTCAAGGACGGCGATGTGGTCTGCGTGCCGCGCGGGCACCACCCCTGCGGCGCCCCCTACGGATACGACATGTACTACCTCAACGTGATGGCGGGACCACTGCGCAAGTGGCGCTTTGAAAACGATCCCGATCACAACTGGATCGCCGAACGCGATACGGAGTAACGCCATGGACAAGGCCCTCAATCCGGACCCTGCCTTCTACAGCGCCGACGCCTGCGATCTGGCCGATTTCGCCAGCCTGACCGGGCAAAGTGTCGACCCCGAAGAGGTGCCACAGGCCGCCGAGATCTCAAAAAATATCCCCATCTATGACATGAATGCACAGGCCCGCATGCTGGAAAGCGCAGAGCAGCGGCGCAGCCTGATGGGGGAATGGGCGCGCATCCTGAAATCTGGCGCAGGGGTCTTTGTCTTGCGTGCCGCTTACACAGACACAAGTGCCATCGATGCCGCGACAGAGATTTTCGACCGGATCATCGCGCGCGAGAAAGCGGTCAACGGCACGGCGGCGGACCACTTCGCCGCCGCCGGCAGCAATGACCGCATCTGGAACAGCCTGCAAAAGCTCTGCGAGGCTGACCCGGCGGTCTTTGCCCGCTATCACGGGAACGCGGCCATCGATGCCGCCTGCGAGGCGTGGCTTGGCCCAAACTACCAGATGACCGCGCAGGTCAATCTGGTGCATCCCGGCGGACAGGCGCAACAGGCCCATCGCGACTACCATCTGGGTTTTCAGACCCCTGAGGTCAGCGCGCAGTACCCCGCCCATGTCCACGACCTGTCGCCCCTGATGACCCTGCAGGGTGGCATTGCCCATGTGGATGTCCCCGTCGAAAGCGGCCCGACCAAACTGTTGCCATTCTCTCAGCTCTACCGCCCCGGATACGCCGCATGGCGCCGCGACGACTTCCGCGCCTTCTTCGAAGAGCATCACGTGCAATTGCCCCTGCAGAAAGGCGATGCGCTCTTTTTCAATCCCGCACTGTTCCACGCGGCAGGGGCCAACAGCAGCACCGGTATTCACCGAATGGTCAACCTGTTGCAGATCTCTTCGGCCTTCGGGCGCGCGATGGAGACCGTGGACCGGCTAAAGATGTGCGGGCTGGTGTTTGAACCGCTCAAACGGATGGCGGCAAAAGGGCAACTGACGGGCCGCGCGCTTGAGGCAGCCATCGCCGCCACCGCCGAAGGATACGCCTTTCCCACAAACCTCGACAGCGACCCGCCCACCGGCGGACTGGCCCCGCAAAGTCAGGCCGCGCTGCTGCAAGAGGCGGTGCTTGGCGATTGGCCAGCACCCCGGCTCCACGCAGCGCTGGCCGCACAGCAAGACCGCAAACAGGCGTGAGCGGCCCGCCTCAGGTCTCGCCCGTATAGGTCCAGCGGTAAGCCGGCGGCGTCGGTCCCTTGTTACGCCCGCCTTGCTGCTGCTGTTCCCAGGCGTGGGCGAGGATCCCCACCGACCGTGACAGGCAAAAGACACCGCGTGCCAAGGGCGCGGGAAAGCCAAGCTCGGCAAAGATAACGGCTGTGGCACCGTCGATGTTCATCGGGACGGGCTTTCCCTTCTCCTGGGCAAGATGCGCCTCGATCTGCCGCGCGATGGCCGCAAAGCCGCCCGTGCAGGTGCCCTCGTCAACCGCCGCGTCGACCAGTCCCAACAGCCGCGGCGCGCGCGGATCGACTGGCTTGTGAAACCTGTGGCCAAAGCCGGGCACGAAACGCCCCTGCGCCGCCGTCCACTCGGCCAGACCCTGCGCCACATCTCCCCCGGAGTCGGCAATCGCATGGTAAAGTGCTACCGCCTGCTCGCCCGCACCACCGTGCACATCACCCAGCATATTGACCGCCGACGCCATCGCGTTGTTCAGCCCGACACCGCAGGTTATGGCCATACGCGCCGCCGCGATCGACGGGGCTTGCGGGCCGTGGTCCACCGCAGCCACCAGCGCCGCCTCGAAAAGACGCGCTTCACCCTCGGACGGGAGCGTCCCGCGCAACATCAGCCAGATCATCTGCGGAAAGCTAACCGCGCCGATCAGCTCCTCGATGGGACGCCCGCGAATGTCGATCCGCCCCGGTTCCATGTCGATGATCGAGGTCTGCCACCAGTCTGCCACGTCGCTCATATCACGCCCTCCGCTCTTAGCGTTTCTATCTCGTCAGGTGTCAGGCCCAGCGTGCCCAACACATCGTCTGTATCCGCGCCAAGCACCGGCGGCGGGCTCTGGGGATGCGGCCGCGCGCCATCCATCCGCACCGGCGACGCCGTCAGCTGCAGCGTCTCCTGCGCGGTTTCCACATCGCAGATCAGGTCGCGGCCCTGCACCTGCGCGCTGCGCAGGATCTGCGGTACGCTCAACACCGGACCGCAGGGCACGCCTTTTGCGTTCAGCGCATCCACCCAATGCGCCGCGGGCTTTTGCATCAACGTCTGTTCCAGCGTCTCGCGCAGCGCATCGCGGTTGGCCTTGCGATCCTCGCGGGTGGCAAACTGCGGCCGGTCGCGCAGGTCGGCACAGCCCAGAACATCCGTCAGAATAACCCACTGGTCGTCCTTGTTGGCCGCAATGTTGACAGGCTGGTCCGCCGTTCTGAAGGTGCCCGAGGGGGCAGAGGTGGGGTTTTCATTTCCATTCGCCGCCGGTGTGATGCCCCCGACCAGATGGTTCGAGACGACCCATCCCATGGTCGACAGCACCGCCTCGGTCATCGAGATGTCCAGAAAACTGCCGCGCGGCCTGGCGTTCAGCGCCGCGGCAATGGCAAAAGCGGCCGTCATGCCGCCAATCGTATCGCCCAGCGGATAGCCTACACGCAATGGCGCCGTTTCGGGCGTGCCAGTCACCGACATCACCCCCGCAATACCCTGCACAATCTGGTCGTAAGCCGGATTGTCCCGCCACGGCCCGTCCTGGCCAAATCCTGAGATGGCGCAATAGATCAGCCGCGGGTTCACTTCGCGCAGCGCCTCATACCCCAGACCCAGACGGTCGAGGACCCCGGGCCGGTAGTTTTCGACAAAGACATCCGCCTCCGCCACCAGCTGCTTGAGCAGGTGCTGCCCGCGCACATCCTTGAGGTTCAGCGTCACCGAGGTCTTCCCGGCATTCTGTGCCAGAAAGGAAATGCCCATATTCGCCTTGTTTCGTGCCGCATCCGCCCCCAGTTGCCGCGCCAGATCACCCGAGCCGGGGCGCTCTACCTTGATGACCTCAGCGCCGAGCAGTGCAAGTTGATAGGTACAATATGGCCCCGCAAGGACATTCGTGGCATCGATCACGCGAATGCCGCTCAGTGGTGTTGTCATTGAAACCTCCTGACGCGGTCATGATCGCCAAAAGCGGAGTACTTACAAGCAACCTTCTGCGAAAATCACAGTCTGTATTTTACATAATTATGCTTATCCGCCGATTTCGGCATGACCTGCACTCAAAAACGTCGGCAAAATGACTCTTTCATGGGCAATCATGCTTTGAAATCAAGCAAAGCGGCTCGCCTGCGCCGAAAAACCATAGGCCCGGACAGAGAATTTTCTGTCGTTAACGGGAAATTGTTAAATATCGGACTAGGTGGAACCGTCGAACACGGCGTCGTCGAGAATTAGGAGGTGCGACACGTCCTGAAAGGAGATGACAATGCGTAAGCGTGACATAATTTCCATGTATTCCAGCGGGTTATGCGAACTCGCCCTTGCAGCCCTTGGTGTGGCAGTCCTCTGTCTCGTCGGTCTGCAGATCATCGCGCAACTGGCAAACCACAGGCTTGATGCAGATGGGATCCTGCTTTTCACGTGGCAAAGCGCAGTCTTTATGGCGCTCTGGCCAGGCCAGACCTTCTACACAATCCGGCGCACGACCCCCTGTGGGCGCGAACACGCCATCATCGGCATCCCCAGCGACGATGACCTGTGTCTGGCCAACCGCCGCAACGCCCAACGGCACAGCCGGCGCTTGCACGACTGACCGGTTGGCAGGGCCCGTGCCGCCCTGCCCGTTCTGATCCGCGCACGAATTTCTTGCAGCGCGCCGGATGAGAACATATACAGAACAAATGGCACGACTCTCACTGGAACAAAAGCTCGCGATCCTCAGCGACGCCGCAAAATATGACGCCTCCTGCGCCTCTTCCGGCTCGACCAAGCGTGATTCGCGCGGGGGCAAAAGCCTTGGCTCCAACGAAGGCTCCGGCATCTGCCACGCCTATGCCCCTGACGGGCGCTGCATCAGCCTGCTCAAGATCCTGATGACGAATTTCTGCATCTACGATTGCAGCTACTGTATCAACCGCGTCTCGTCGAATGTGCAACGCGCCCGCTTTTCTGTCGACGAAGTCGTCAAGCTCACCATCGAATTCTACCGCCGAAACTATATCGAAGGGCTGTTTCTCAGCTCCGGCGTCATCCGCTCACCAGACGCCACGATGCTCGATATGGTGCGTATTGCGCGCAAATTGCGGCACGAAGAGAACTTCCGCGGCTACATCCACCTCAAGACCATTCCCGACGCCGCGCCCGAGCTGATTGAAGAGGCCGGACATCTTGCTGACCGGCTGTCCATCAACGTCGAACTGCCCACCGACCGTGCCGTCAAACAGCACGCGCCCGAGAAAAGCCCCGAGCAAATCCGCCGCGCCATGGCGGACGTGCGCCTACGCAAGGACATCGCCAGGGATCGCTCCTTCAGCGGCAAACGCCCGCCCCGTTTTGCCCCCGCCGGCCAGTCCACACAGATGATCATCGGGGCTGACGGGTCGACAGACACAACGGTTCTGGGCCAATCCACGCGGCTCTATTCAAGCTACAAACTCAAGCGCGTCTACTATTCCGCCTTTTCGCCCATCCCCGATGCCTCCGCCAAACTGCCGCTGATCAGCCCTCCGCTGCAGCGCGAACACAGGCTCTATCAGGCAGACTGGCTGCTGCGGTTTTACGGTTTCGATCTCGCCGAGATCACCGGCCACCGCGCCGACGGCAACCTTGACCTCGACATCGACCCGAAACTGTCCTGGGCGCTCGCACACCGCGGCCTTTTCCCCGTCGACGTCAACCGCGCCAGCCGCGCGCTGCTGCTGCGCGTACCCGGCTTCGGCACCAAAACCGTGGGCCGCATTCTTGGCACAAGACGCCACCGCGCCCTGCGCTATGAGGACCTCGCGCGCATGGGCGCTGCCATGAAGAAAGCCCGCCCCTTCGTCACCGCTCTGGGGTGGAGCCCGCGCGCCCTGACCGACAGCGCCGACCTGCGCGCCCGTTTCGCCCCCCCGCCCGAGCAAATGAGCCTGTTCTGACGATGCCGCATGTCACCCTGCCCCGCATCGCGACTGCCACCGCGTGGCGCGACGCAGCCCGCGGGTTTCTCGGTGCGGGCATCCCACCCGACCAGATCACCTGGGGCGACAGCCGCACCGACCCCGGGCTGTTTGATACACCCGCCACAGCGCCTGCGGCCGGTACGGTCACGGTGCCAAGGTCGTTTGTGGCAATGGCCGATAAGGTCGTCTGGCACAATGATCCCACGCGCTTTGCCCGTCTCTATGCGTTTTTGTGGCGCCTGCGCGACGCGCCCCACCTTATGAACGACCGTGGCGATCCCGATCTGGCCCGCCTGCGCCGCATGGAAAAGAACGTGCGCCGCTGCCAGCACAAGATGAAGGCTTTCGTGCGCTTTCGCGACATCGGCCAGCCCGGCGACACGCGCCGTTCTTTTGCCGCCTGGTTCGAGCCCACGCACCACACAATAGAGCCTACAGCGCAGTTTTTCGCCCGCCGCTTTGCCGATATGGACTGGCGCATCCTGACGCCGGATGTCAGCGTCTTCTTCGAAAACGGCCACCTGCGGTTTGCGCCGGACCACCCCCGCCCTACCCTACCCCAAGACGCCTCTGAGCAGCTCTGGGTCACCTACTTCCGTAATATCTTCAATCCGGCGCGGCTCAAGGTGCAGGCCATGCAGTCCGAGATGCCCAAGAAATATTGGAAGAACATGCCGGAGGCCGCGGCGATCCCCGACCTGATCGCAAACGCACCTGCCCGCGCACGCGAAATGGCCGCCAAGGCCCCTACCCTGCCCCCGCTGCGCGCCGCGGCTGCACAGGCCCAACAAGCGGCGCTGACATCCGCCTGGCAAGGCCCGGCGGACGCGCTGCAAGAGGCCCTGCAGGACTGCACCCGCTGCCCTCTGCACAGCCACGCGACACAGGCCGTTCCGGGCGAAGGGCCGCAAGACGCTGCTGTGATGATCGTGGGCGAGCAACCGGGCGACATGGAGGATCTGCAAGGTCGGCCCTTCGTCGGGCCCGCCGGGCAGTTGTTTGACCAGATCGCCAATCAGGCGGGCCTCGACCGCGGCCGCGTCTACATCACCAATGCGGTGAAACATTTCAAATTCACACCCCGCGGCCGCACCCGTCTGCACCAGCGCCCCGACGCGGGCGAAGTCACGCAATGCCGCTGGTGGCTCGCGGCAGAGATCAAGATGGTCCGCCCCGATCTGATCCTCGCCATGGGTGCGACGGCAGCCCTTGCACTCACCGGTTCCGGTGCCAATCTGTTGCAGCGGCGTGGCACCATTGAAGCAGGCCGCGACGGGCGGCCCGTGCTCCTCACGCTGCATCCCGCCTACCTGTTGCGCATGAAAGATGCACACAAAAGGCAAGAAGCGACCGCATGGTTTCAGGCGGATCTGGCCCGTGCTGCGCAAGTCGCGGGGGTCGCCCCCCTGCCCCGCGCGGTTTAAGCCCCAGATAGACCTGCAAAGTGGCGGTTTTAGGTCAGTATGTATGTCCTAAAATTGCCTAACTCTATGAAAATAAATGATTACCGATGCAGGCCTGTGGTTACCCATGGGTAACCACCCCTGCTCCGGGTTACCCATGGGTAACCGTTAGCGGATGCGCGGGCCACCTTTCAGAGCGGCTTCAAAGGCTTTTACCGCCTCTTCCAACTGGTGGCGTGGCACGTTGGTAAAGTCCGCTTCACTGACCAGACGGCACTCCCCTGCCCGCGCTGTCACCTTGGTATTGCCGACGAAAAACTCAAACTTCTGTTTCCGCGGCGCCGGCTGCACTTCTTCGTTTTTGGGACCTGAACGCTCCTGCTTGAGGAAAGCCTCCAGCACACGCGTTTGCGCCGCTTCATCAGCGCAGGCCGCGAGTTCAGCGCGCAACAGCTCTGCCTGTTCGGGGCTGCGCAGCGCACGCGACACGTCCACACCAAGATTGCGCGACACCTGCTTGGGCCATTGCAAGGCGTCACCAAGCGCGGTTAGCAGAAAGACAAAGGCGCGGATGTAAGACCGTTTGGTCTTGTGCAGCGATCCGTACAAGCGGTTCACCAACTCGTTCGCGTCGACCTCCGCCAACGCCGGGTCCGCCGCAGCTGTGATCGCGACCTGAGCCATTTCGGCAAACGTCAGATCTTCGCGCACGACATTCTCTTCCACCATGTCCACATAACGCTCCAACCGGTCATCGTTGCCGGTCTCCACCCGCACCATGATCCGGGCAAAGCGCGTGTCGCCGGTCTCTTCCAGCAACTGGCGCAGCGCGGTCAGGCGCCGCCAGCCCTTCTTGATCTGGTGGCGGCCAGCAGCGTCCAGATAGACTTCGACAGGTTCCTTCTGACCTCGCGCACGAATCGACGCCTTCAGCTCTTCCATTTCGTCAGAGCGCGCAACCTCCTCCAGCTCAAGCCGGTCGCGCGGCAGATCATCGGTCGCCACATCCTCCAGCGGCAAGGTCAGCAACAGCCGCCCGTCCTGCTGCGCCTGGCGAAAGGCCTTTGCGTCCTCGGCGTTGCGGCGGCGCTGCTCGACCTTGGCTTCTGTCGCTTCGGTCATGTTCTCTGCAGCGTCCCGCACCGCAGCCCCCATCGGTCCCGGTGCGCGGTCCCGTGTCCGCGGGGCAGCCGTGGGTGCCAGTGGCTCAAATCCGAACTTGTTTTTACCCGCCATGTTATTGCTCTCCTCTCTCGCGGGGCGATTGCGCGCGCCACGCGGTCAGCACGGTGTCCTTGAATTCGCCGTAGGCGCGATCAAAGCTTTGCCGTGCGCGTTTCCAGGTCTCGCGCGTCATCTGCCGGTAGTCCTGTTCATAGACAGACATCTGAAACCGGCCCGACTGTTCCACCGCGCGCGTCATTTCGATTGGGTTGGCGCAGACATCTGCACCAAAGACGTTCTGAAAAGCGTCCAACATGGCCTGATGCAGCGGGTTGGCGTTTTCAAAACGGGTCATCAGCAAACGTATATCTGCAAAGCGTTTCGGCAGTGTTAGGCCAGCGTCCTGCGCAACCGAGCCAAAGCCGTCCGAGATATCCTCCATCGCATCGCCCAGCTGTCCCAGGTAGCTTGTCGTGCTGTCGTACTCCCAATAGCCAGGCCCCGACGGGATATAGAGAATGTCCGCCGCAAAGGCAGCGTTCAACGACTGGTATCCGATGGCCGGCGGGCAGTCGAAAATGATGATGTCATATTGGTCGTCGGGCAGTTCTTCCAGATAGCGCGCGACGCAGCCGAAAAAGCTCCACGCCTTGTGCAACGCGCGGTACTGGGCCGAGGCGAATTCAACAAAGGCGGCGTTGGCGCAGCTTGGAATGATATCAATCGTCGGCCAGCAGGTCGGCTGAATGAAATCCTGAAACCGCTGCGCACCGATGGATTGCACATCTTCGGGCAGCTCCGACGCAGAGGGGTAGGGGCAGTCGTCCGGATCGTCATAACTATCGGTGATCCGGTCGGCTTCACGGCAAAGATCACGGCACATGATGCCCCAGACCGTGTTCCATTCCTTGACCTCGGTCAGCCCCATCGAGTGGGTCAATGTCGCCTGCGGGTCAAAGTCGATGCATAGCACACGGTAGCCGTCCAGTGCCGCCGCATTCGCCAGATGCTGCGCCACCACGGTCTTACCCACGCCGCCTTTGAAATTCGACACGGCAACCCGCATCGCGCGTCCCTTGGGGCGCTCGGGTTGCAGGACCCGGCCGCGAAACCGCATCCGCCGGCGCAGCTCATTGATCTCGTCCAGCGAGAACCAGCGCTGCCGTCCGTCATCTTCCGTTTCGCCCTGTGGCAACGACGGGTCATCGCTCAGCTTCTTGCGCAGGGTGTCCGCTGGCACGTCGAACATGAACTGGCTGATCTCCCAGATCGAGAACGGCCGAAGCGTCTTGACCTCGCCCGGTGAAAAGGTGGCGCGGCGCACCGCTTGCTGTTGCGCAAGACTGCGCGCGTTCATGGCCTGAAGGTCTGCGTGATCTCGCATTGCTCAAATACCCCGTCTTTTTCTTTGATTTACTGAATAACGGGATTTTGGATTTCCGTAAATCCAAAAAACGCGAAACTGTGTATGATGCCCTTGGTTGCCAGGGCCATTCAGGCAAAGCTTTACCGACAGACCCACAAAGGGGTGACATAAAATGGCGGCAAAGACACTGTTTCAGTGACACGAAAGCAGCGTTACAGTGACACCATAGATGGCACCCTTATCCTATAAACCGTTCTTTATGTCTTTTTACTTTATTGAGCACCATGTAGTCGCGTTTTTTCACGCGCCTTGACAGATTACGGGAATTCATGGCTTGATTGACTAGAACAGAATCGGTCCGACAGAGACCGGACGAGGCAAGATCGAGGATACCACAGTGCAGCAACACTTTGCACGACCGACCGGCCCCGGGGCCGGAGTGATTAAGTACGACGTGATAACTGCTCTGAGCCTGCTGGCCCTGCGGGACGGACCCACGTTACAGATGACAGTGCTACGGCTGATTGCGCTGATAACGGCGCGGTACAACTGGAAACGCGACCATTTTTCTGTCCCGCAAGCCGATATGGCGCGGATGTGGAATGTGTCGGAGCGGACCGTGAAACGCGAGATCAAACGCATGCTCTCTGCGGGGCTGGTGACCTGTGTGCGGCCGGGTGTGCGGGGCAGGGTGGGTGCCTACCGGCTTAACTACGCGCATCTGTCAGACTGCACCCGACCGCTTTGGGCGGATGTCGGCAATGATTACGATACACGCATGCAAGGGATGCAGGGACCGTCAGACGCCAAAGTGGTCAAAGTTGATTTCGCCCAACGCCAACCTGCTGACAAACCGCTGGACCTGCCCTTCGCGGATGGCCTATGGGGCAGGGTGCTGCAACGTCTGGCCGAAGCTGATCCGGCCAATCTGCGCAACTGGTACATGAAGCTTGAACTGCAGTCGTCAGAGCCCGGGAGGGTGGTGCTGACCGCGCCCTCTGCCTTTGTCGCGCAATTCGTCCAAACGCATCTGGCGCGGGCTTTGGTGACAGCTTTTAACCAGGAAATGGGCCAACAAACCGCGCTGGAAATCACGTGTTAACACCGCGTGCAGCGCGCCATTCCAAAGCGGCATGGCTGCCTTGCAATTCTGGCGATTGTGCAACTGCAGAATGGGTATATATGGCGCCTTGAGGCCACCGCGAGGGTGACCTGATCGCCATAGGAGCGCCGTTATGACACTTGTTGAAAAAATTCGCGACATTGCAGCGCGTCGTGCGCTGCAACACAAAATCCACGCAGAACTCTCTGCCATGTCAGATGAGGAAATGCGTGATCTGGACCTGAGCCCGGCCAAGATCGCTGAGATGTCCCGCGCGCAGGCGATGGCGACCTAAACCGTTAAATGAACGGGTTTCCCGCTTGTTAGAGACTGTGTCGCGGCATCTGCGAGACGCTGGGCTGCGACACCATCTGCTATCCCCGGGCTTGGTGGTGCCTTGGAAGTAAGGCTGTCGACAAAACTGGACATCTCGGCCAGATAAGCCGACTCATACCTTTCCAGAAAGAAATGCCGGTTGGGGGCGGTGGTGAAGCCGCCAGCCCCGGCCTGCGTGACGTGATGTTCGAGCTGGTTGGCCGCCTGCAACATGCCGTCCGATCCATGCACCTCGATGCGTTGGTCGTAGCCGTAGGTCGCGCGCCGTGAATTGTTGATCTGCGCAAGCCTGCCCGACGCGGTTTTGAGCGTCACCATCGCCGTATCGATATCGCCTGCTGCTCCGATCTCGGGATCGACGAGGCAGGCACCGGTGGCAAAAACCTCGACCGGCTCTTCGCCCAACAAAAAGCGGGCCATGTCGAAGTCATGGATCATCATGTCGCGAAAAAGCCCGCCCGACTGCGCGATGTAGCTGAGAGGCGGGGGTGCCGGGTCGCGTGACGTAATGACCACCATTTCGGCGTTTCCGATGGCGCCCGCCGCCAGTTGCGCCTGCAAATGCGCGAAATGCGGATCAAAGCGGCGGTTGAAGGCCGTCATAAAGGGCACACCGCTGTCTTCGACAGTCTGCATACACTCGGCTGCGCGCTCGGAGGAGAGATCGATCGGCTTTTCGCAAAAGATGGCCTTGCCGGCCGCTGCCAGCGCGTGGATCTGGTCGTAGTGCAGTGCCGTGGGCGTCGCGACTATGACCGCGTCGATGTCGCTTGCGTGGATGATCTTGTCGGCGGCGCGGGCAGCGGCACCGCTGCTGTCCGCCAGCGCCTGTGCAGCCTGGGGCAGGGCATCTGCGACGGCAGTAAGGCGGGCGTTCTGCATCCGGGCGATACTGCCTGCATGCACCTGACCGATGCGGCCGCAGCCCAAAAGACCGATTGAAATCATCCTTTTTCTCCCTGTTAGAGACTATTCGGGGCCTAGCCCGCGCAGGACCCGCCGCGCGGCGGTTTCCAGTGGCGCTTCGACCTCGCTGAGGATCTGCACACGGTCGAAGCGGTCGGGGTCGTGCGACAGGGCGGCCCGCAAGGCGGTGCCGAAGGCCATGCGCAATTCGGTGCCGATGTTGAACTTGCAGATCGCCGAGCCGCGCGCGAGCCGACCGCGCTGTTCTACCGGCACACCGGAGCCGCCGTGAATGACCAGCGGCACGTCGGTGACCGCTTCGATGGCGTGAATGCGCGCCTCATCCAGCCCGCCTTCCTTGTTTTGCTGCAGATGCACATTGCCGACCGAGATGGCCATGGCATCAACACCGCTGTCCCGGGCGAAAACGCGGGCTTCTTCGGGGTCGGTGCCTTGCGAGTTTTCGCCGTCTGAATAGCCGACAAAGCCGATTTCGCCCTCGCAGGAGATGCCCGCGGCATGGGCCATTTCGGCGATGCGGGCGGTCTGGTCGATGTTTTCCTGCAAGGCCAGCCGAGAGCCGTCGAACATCAGCGAGGTAAAGCCGCTGTCGAGCGCTTCGCGGCATTCGTCGAAAGTATAGCCATGGTCAAGATGGGCGACCACGGGGACGGAGACGCTGTCGGCGAGGGTGCGGAACATCTTGCCCAGAACGGGCAGGGGGGTGTGCTTGCGGCAAGACGGCCCCGCCTGCAGAATCACGGGCAGCCCTTCGGCTTCGGCGGCGCGGGCATAGGCGCGCATGTCTTCCCAGCCAAGCGTAACGAGGCCGCCAACGGCGTAGCCGTCCCGCAGGGCAGGCTGGAGGACGTCGGAAAGGGTGGCGAGCGTCATGATGTGTCTCCGGGCGAGGGCAGGGGCCCTAGCGTGTCATTTGAACTTTGCGACCATATCCATGATGCCGGGAATGGTGTGCAGCTGCTCTGCATGGGTGGGCTGGAAGTACTGTTTCAGGCTGCGCTGGCTCAGCCCGCCGAGGATGGTGAAATAGTACATTTCGTAGCCCGGCAGCACGCAGCAGGGGTGGTAGCCCTTGTCGATGCAGATCGTGGAGCCATCGACGATGTGGTAGGCGTCGCCCGGCGCGTTATCCTCGCGTTGCAACATCTGCAGGCCCGAGCCGTAGTTCGGTTTGAAGCGGAAGTTATAGGTTTCGTCGTGGCGCGTCTCATCGGGTAGCCGGTCGGTGTCGTGCTTGTGGCTGGGAAAGCCCGACCAGCCGCCGGCGCCGACGGTAAAGAGCTCACTCACCAGCAGGCGGCCCACACGGTCGTGCTGGTTGGCGCCCAGTATATGTTTGATTTTACGATGTGTTTTCGTATCGTCAGAGCCGTATTGCACCAAGTCGATCTCATCCGCGCGCACGGCGAAAGGTTCAAGAACGGTGTCGTATTTTGCCCCGGCGACAAACACTTCGGCGGTGTCGGACAGGCAGGTAAAACGCGCCTCTGTCCCGCTGGGCACATAGACGCCTTCGGGCTCGCCGTCCCAGACATCCACGCCGCGCCCGCCCAGTGATTTCGCCTCGAAGCCGCCCGCCTGCACGTCGAGCAGGCCCGTCGCGGGGGCGATGCAGGTCTCGTAGCCGGGCACCGCATAGCCGAAGCTTTCGCCCTTTTTGAGTTTGACGATGTTGAAGTAGTTGAGCGGCACGAGGCTGTCGTTCACATCAACGATGGGTTTGTTGTGGTTGTCAAAGGGCGCGATATGCATGGGGCTACCTTTCGGTTGGGCCGGGGTGATCGGCCAGAAATGCGTTGAGTTGGTCGTGGGTGGGCATCGCGGGCGCGCAGCCGGGTTTTGACACTACGATCGAGGCGCAGGCAGACCCGCGCAGGACGGCGTCGCGCAGGTCCAGCCCTTCGGCCAGACCGGACAGAAGGCCGGCCATGAAGCTGTCACCGGCGCCGTTGGGTTTGACGGCTGTCACGGGGTAGATGCCGGTGTGAATTTCCCGACCGCCTGCAAAGGTCACCGCGCCTTTTTCGCCCATCTTGTAGATCACGATGGCCACGCCTTCTTCTGCGAGGCTTTGCGCCTTTTGCAGTCCGCGGGCCATGTCGCCGGCCATGAAGCCGAATTCTTCGTCGTTCCCGACGATCATGTCGGAGGCCGCGCCTGCACGGCTGAGCACATCTGCTGCCACTTCGGGAGACGGCCAGGAGTAGGGGCGGTAGTCGATGTCGAAAATCACCGGCAGCCGCAGTGTGCGGGCGGTGTCGAAGGCCGCGAATGTGGCCGAACGCGACGGTTCGGCAGCAAAGACGGTGCCCGCTGTGACCAGCGCGCCGAAGCGGGCGAAATCAACGCGCGCCATGTCCTCTTTTGTGACCTCGAAATCGGCGGCGCCGTTGCGGTAGATCACGTTCTGGAAGTTGTCGATGCGCGATTCGTAGACGGCCAGTGAATTGCGCGCCTCGCCCCCCACAGAGACCACGTAATCCGTCTCTACACCGTAGTGTTTCAGCTTATTGAGGCAGAATCGTCCAACCGCATCGTCAGAGACCGAAGTGACCAGCGATGCGGTGCAGCCAAATTTGCACAGCCCCACCGCGATATTCGCAGATGACCCGCCAAGGTCGGCGTGAAAGACCTCGGCATCCTCGCTTTTTACACCGGGCGGATGGGCGAACATATCCATCCCCGCGCGCCCCAGGATCACAAAATCCTTCTGCGCGATGCCGGCGAGCAAGGTGTCAGTGTCCATGGCGGCCATTACACACCCTTTCGCTGTTTGCTGCGGGTCGCTTCCCATTCGATATGTTTTTCGCGGACAGAGGCGCTGTTGGACACCTCGGGTGTGCCGACTTCCCACCATGTATGGCCCTCGGTCGTCCATCCGTCATAGGCGTCGACATTCATCACGATGACGGTGGTTTTATCGGCGGCCTTTGCGGTCTTGAAAGCCTCGGCCAGTTCGGCGGGGTTGTCCGCGCGCAGCGCCTGCGCGCCCATCGAGGCTGCATGCGCTGCGAAGTCCACCGCGAAGGCGTCAGGCACGGTCGGCGCATCTGCGATCAGGTTGTTGAAGCTTTCGTTTCCGGTGTTGTTCTGCAACTTGTTGATGACTGCAAAACCGCCATTGTCGAGCACAAGAACAATCATTTTCTTTTGCGTCAGCACCGAGGAATAAATGTCGGAGTTCATCAAAAGGTAGGACCCGTCACCGCAGAAGACGATGGTGTCCTGATCGGGTTCTTTCTCGGATTGGGCGATGCGCGCGCCCCAACCGCCTGCGATCTCGTAGCCCATGCAGGAAAAGCCGAACTCCACGTCTACGGTGCCGATGTCCAGCGTGCGCCAGTTGGCTGTCACCTCGGCGGGCAGGCCGCCGGCAGCTGCCACAACACGGTCGCGCTTATCGCAGAGCGCGTTCACCACGCCGATGGCCTGTGCGTAAGAGTTCGGGCGGTTGCCGGGTTTCACGTTCTCGGCCACATAGGCGTTCCATTTCTGCCGCTCGCCTTTGGCAAAACCGGTCCATGTGGCAGGTGCCTTATAGCCCTGCATTGCCGCGCCGAGGGCTTCGATCCCTTGTTTCGCGTCGCCCACGACGGGCAGTGCCATATGCTTGCCCGCGTCGTGGCGCGCGGCGTTCAGCGAGATAATCCGCGCCTCCTTGGCAAAGGCTGTCCAGGACCCGGTGGTGAAATCCTGCAGGCGGCATCCCACGGACAGGATCACGTCGGCAGCTTCGGCTACCGCATTGGCGCTGTCGGACCCGGTGACACCCACCGGTCCGATGTTCAGCGGGTGCGTGTCCACCAAGTTCGCGCGGCCTGCAATCGTCTCTATCACGGGGATATCATGCGCTTCGGCAAAGGCTGTCAGCTGCGCCACCGCGCCGGAATACTGCACGCCACCACCGGCGATGATGACGGGCCGTTCAGCGGTTTTGAGCAAGGCGGCGGCATCGGACACTTCCATGGCGTCGGGTGTCTGGCGACGGATGCGATGGGTTTTCTGTTGGAACAATGCCTCGGGGTAATCATAGGCCCAGCCCTGCACGTCTTGCGGCAGACCGATAAACGCGGGGCCGCAATCGGCGGGATCAAGCAGGGTTGCAACCGCGGCGGGCAGCGACTGGATCACCTGAGCGGGGTGGGTGATCCGGTCCCAGTAGCGGCTGACCGGTTTGAAGGCATCATTGAGCCCAAGCGCGGGATTTCCGTAGTGTTCAAGTTGCTGCAGCACCGGATCGGGCAGGCGGGTCAGGAAGGTATCACCACACAGCATCAGCATCGGCAGGCGGTTGGCATGGGCCAGTGCAGCCGCCGTCAACAGGTTGGCGGTGCCCGGACCGGCCGAGGCGGTGCAGAACATGAAACGTCGGCGCAGGTGGTATTTGGCATAAGCGGCAGCCGCGAATCCCATGCTTTGTTCATTTTGTCCGCGATAGAGGGGCAGGGTGTCGCGCACGTCGTAAAGGGCTTCGCCCAGACAGGTGACATTGCCATGTCCGAAAATGCCGAAGCCACCGCCGCACAGTCGCGTTGTTTCGCCGTCAATTTCAATGAATTGGGCGTTCAGGTATCGGATAATCGCCTGTGCGGTTGTCAGTCTGATGGTCTTGTCAGTCATGCGAGCCTCCCCTTTGCGTGCATTCTGCAAGGCGCACCGATTGTCGCTTGACGGGGTGCGCAGTTTATAGATACCCGTGTTGCAACCGGTTGCAATATGTTTTTTGGGGAGGTGCCATGGCGGAGATCGGTATTGGCATTATCGGCGGCGGATACATGGGCAAGGCGCATGCGGTTGCCCTGCAGGCTGTGGGCGCGGTGTTCAACACGGCCCTACGGCCCCGTCTTGAGATGGTCGCCGCTTCTTCGGATGCATCGGCGGCGGGCTATGCGCAAAGCCTTGGTTTTGCGCGCAGCACTGGCGACTGGCGCAAGCTTGTCGCCGATCCGAAGGTAGAGGCGGTTGTGATCGCGTCGCCGCCCGAGACGCATCTGGAAATCACCCGTGCGGTGGCGCAGGCGGGCAAACCGGTATTTTGCGAAAAACCCCTTGGGGCATCACTTGAGGACGCCAAGGCGATGGTGGCGGCCGCGCAAGCAGCGGGCGTGGTGAATATGATCGGGTTCAACTACATCCGCACCCCTGCTTCGCAATATGCGCGCCAGCTGATCGCGGATGGGGCGATTGGTGATGTCACGTGGTTTCGCGGCGAGCATACCGAAGACTTCTACGCTGACCCACAGGCGGCAGCGACCTGGCGCAGCAAGGGGATGTCGAACGGCTGCATGGGCGATCTGGCTCCGCATATGGTCAATGCAGCCCTTGCGCTTGTAGGGCCGATCGCATCGGTAATGGCCGAGATCGAGACGGTACACGCGGTGCGTGGTGGCGTCGCGGTGGAGAATGACGATCAGGGCCAGTTCATGTGCCGTTTTGCCAGCGGCGCGATGGGGCATCTGTTTTTCAGCCGCACGGCGACGGGCCGCAAGATGGGCTACATCTATGAGGTGACCGGCACCAGGGGTGCGATCCGTTTCGATCAGGAAGACCAGAACAGCCTGTGGCTGTACAAGGCCGAGGGCCCGGAGGCGGAGCGAGGTTTCCGGCGTATCCTGACCGGCCCGGCGCATCCCGACTATCTGCCATTTTGTCAGGGGCCGGGTCATGGGACCGGGTATCAGGACCAGATCATCATCGAGGCGCGCGATTTTCTTGATGCGATCCACAAGGGGGCTGCGCATTGGCCTGCGTTCCGCGACGGGTTGGCGGTGAGCGAAGTGATCGAGGCCGCCCGCCGTTCAAATGAGGCGCGTTCCTGGGCGCCGGTTGTTACACCTTAGGGAAAAGGGAGCACTCTCATGACCATCCGTATCGGCAATGCCCCCTGTTCGTGGGGCGTCGAGTTTGCAAACGATCCGCGCAACCCCGCGTGGCGCGATGTTCTGCGGGAGAACGCCGAGGCGGGCTATAAGGGGATTGAACTGGGCCCCGTGGGGTTCATGCCGGAAGATCCTGCCGTGCTGCGCGACGCGCTGGATGAGTTCGATCTGGAGCTGATTGGCGGGGTCGTGTTCCGTGCTTTTCATGACCCGGCGGCCTGGGACGACGTGTTGGACGGATCGCTGCGGACCTGCAAGGCGCTTAACGCGCATGGGGCAAAGCATCTGGTGCTGATCGACAGCATCTCGCCGCGCCGTGCGCCGACGGCCGGACGTGCCGGAGCAGCCGAGCAGATGGACGCGACCGAATGGGCGGCTTTCCGCGACCGGATCAAGCATGTGGCGCAGATGGGTGTTGATCACGGTCTGACGGTCGGCATTCACGCCCATGCGGCGGGGTTCATGGATTTTGAACCCGAGCTGGAGCGTTTGCTGGAGGAAGTGGACGAGAGCATTCTCAAGATTTGTTTTGACACGGGCCACCACTCTTACGCGGGGTTTGATCCGGTGTCCTTTATGGAACGACATATCGACCGCATCAGCTATATGCATTTCAAAGACATCGACCCGGCCGTCAAAGCGGATGTGATCGCCAAGGGTACGGGGTTTTACGAGGCCTGCGGGCAGGGGATTTTCTGCAATCTGGGCGACGGCGACGTGGATTTCCCGCGTGTGCGGCAGATCCTGCTGGACAACGGATTTGAAGGATGGTGCACGGTCGAGCAGGATTGCGACCCGACGCTGCCTGACACGGACAGCCTGCGCGATGCGAAGATCAATCGCGCATATCTGCAATCCATCGGTTTTTGAGAGGCGCAAGATGAAACGTTTGAACTGGGGCATGATCGGCGGCGGCGAAGGCAGCCAGATCGGACCCGCGCACCGTCTGGGCGCGCAGGCGGACGGCAACTTTACCCTTGCCGCGGGCGCCTTGGATGTGGATGCCGACAAGGGCCGCGCCTATGCGCAGACATTGGGCGTGGCAGCGGACCGGGCCTATGGCAACTGGCAAGAGATGCTGGAGGGCGAAAAAGACCGGCCTGACCGGGTCGATCTGGTGACCGTTGCAACACCCAATTCGACGCATTTCGAGATCACGCGGGCCTTTCTGCAGGCGGGCTTTAACGTGCTGTGCGAAAAGCCGATGACGATGACTGTCGCTGAAGGCGAGGAGATCGTGCGCGTGGCCAAAGCCTCTGGCCGGATTTGTGCGGTGAACTATTGCTATTCGGCCTATCCGATGGTGCGCGAGATGCGGCAGATGGTGGCCACGGGGCAGGTGGGCCGCGTACGGCTGATCGTGACGAACTTCAGCCACGGTCACCACGGCGACGCAACGGACGCCGACAACCCGCGGGTGCGCTGGCGCTATGATCCGGCCATGGCGGGCGTGTCGGGCCAGTTCGCAGATTGCGGCATTCATGCGCTGCATATGGCAAGCTTTATCGCCGGGGATGAGGTCGTGACGCTGAGCGCCGATTTCGCCTCGACCATCCCCAGCCGCGATCTGGAAGATGACGCGATGGTGAATTTCCGCATGGCGGGCGGCACGGTGGGGCGGCTTTGGTCATCGTCGGTTGCCATCGGGCGGCAGCATGGATTTGACATTCAGGTCTTTGGCGAGACAGGCGGCATGCGGTGGGCGTCAGAGCAGCCCAATCAGGTCTACTATACGCCGGTTGGCGGGCGCACGGAGATCATGGAAAAAGGCGAAGGCGGATTGTCGGATGAAGCCGCGCGACTAAGCCGTGTGGCCATTGCGCATCCCGAAGGTTTTCCGCTCGCAGTGGCAAATATCTACGTTGACCTTGCAGCGGCCATCCGGGGTGAAACGCGCCCCAGCCTGCCCACGGCCGAAGACGGTCTGCGTTCTATGGCGGCTGTCTACGCTGCAGTCGATTCAGCCGTGCAGGATGGCGTCTGGGTCGATGCGCGCCCCCCGATGTTCAGATAACTCAAGGGCCTGACAGCACGCCCAGAGTGCAGAGTCAGACCGGATCTGCGCACCAGTCGCTTCTGGCGCTGCGCGCCAATTTGCTTGCGATGTCTTCTGTGGGCCCGGCCCCGCGTGCATCAATTGCGGCCAGAACGTTC
>CANMWT010000023.1 GCA_947501635.1 uncultured Roseobacter sp. | reverse complement strand
GCACCAGCATGATCCACGCATCCTCGCGCTGCGGGTCCATCCGCACCACCTCGCGAAAGGCCCCGACCGCCCCGGGAATATTGCGCATCACGAGGGCGGTACCGCCCAGAATCAGATGAGTCTCGGGGAAATCGGCGCGATTGATAAGCCCCTGCTGCCATTCCTGGGCCGCCGCGCGCAGCCGCTCGGACGCAGATGGCGGCAACGTGTTACCTGGGGCCGTGATCAACGTGCGCGCGGCCTCGATCTGAACTGTGCGCACCGGATCGTCCAGCAAGGGGGCCAGACGGTCCACCCTCAGGGCAGGCGCAGCAAACTGCTGCGCCCCTACCGATGCCGACCGTACCAGCGGGTCCGGGTCCTGCAGCAGTGGGGCCACCTGCGATGACATCTGCGGGTCTTGCGCCTGTTCCAGCAGCCAAAGTGCAGTGGCCCGTACAATGCCCGGCGCGTCGGTGTCCTGTGCCAGATCGGCCAGAGGGCCGCGCGCGGCGACCGCGTCGCGCCGACCGGCGGCCAGAACCTGCCCGAAGTGCGGACCGCGGTGCGTGCTGTCCGGATACCATCCCTCGACTGCCGCCGCCGCCCAGGCCGAAGACTGGTCTGCATGGCAATCAGTGCAGGCATTCGGGCTGTCCGTCTCAAGCGACAGATCAGGGCGCGGGATACGGAAGCTGTGATCCCGCCGCCCGTCAATCCCCATGTAAACGCGTTCGATCATATGGCAGCTCTTGCACTGCGCCCCTTCGCTGCCGGCCTCATGAAAATGATGGGACGGATCGTCATACATCTTGGCATCCAGCGTCGGGAAAGCAGGATTACCCGCAGGCGAATGACACTGTGTGCAAATGCCGTTTCCCTCTGCCCGCAACTGCGCGCTATGCGGTTCATGGCAATTGGCGCAGGTGACGCCCTCGGCATACATCTTCGACTGCAGGAATGACCCGTAGACATAAACTTCGTCAAGGATCTGCCCGTCAGCGTGATAGGCCCCGGGCCGCAACAGCGCCAGCGCATAGGCGTCAGCATAAGGCGTGCCCGGAAGGGGGTTGCCATCAAAATGCGCCTCGCGCCGTGAATGGCAGGACGCGCATTGCTGCAGGTAAACCTCGGGCCCGTCGCTGTAATCAATGGTAAGCCGGTAGTCGCTCAAACCGGTCAAAGGTTCTGCAGGCGCCTTGCCCGTCGCCCATTCCAAATGCGCACTGCCGGGCCCATGGCAGGCCTCGCAGCCAACTCCGATCTCGGCCTGAACGGATGCGTATGTTTTGGCCTGCCCGTCATAGTTCTTTTCAAAACCTGTCGCATGGCACTCGGCACAACGGGCATTCCAGTTCTTGTATGGGCCCGTCCAGTGCAACCCGTCATCCGGCGGCAGGTCCTGATCGGGATAAAGGTGAAACCACTCCTTTTTCACATCATCCCAGACAACATCAAAACTTTGGAGTGTGCCGGGTGCCGTCTCCAGCAGATACTGCTGCAAAGGAGCGATGCCCGCTACGGAATGCACTTCGTAATCTGTGGTCACCCCGTCCTTTTCTGTCACGTTGATGTAATACCGGCCCTCTTCGATCCGGAACCGCGTCACAGTGCCGTCGTGCAGAAACTCGGTATTGTCAAAGTCTGCGACGATATTCTCGGCCGTCGGGGCGGTCCATGCCAGCGCGTGGTGCGACCCCTCCCACGCGTCAGCGGCCTCGGTATGGCAGTCGCGGCAGGCTCCCGAGCCTACATAGTCCTGCGCCCAAAGCGCGGCGGGGAAAACGGCAAAAAACGCAAAACAAGCAACACGGATCATCAAGACGTCAGACTTTCAAACAGAGGAATTTGCAGGGCGCCGTGGCGCACAGACCAGCGCCCCCATCGACCAGCATGCCGTCAGGCAAAGGGTGGATCAATCCGTCGCTTTTCGCGCGCGCGCTCACTCCGGCCAGACCTGCTTCCAGTCGCGCGCCATATCAACGATGACCCAGCCGCGCCCCGGCCCCTCGTCCAGACCCCGGTTCAGCACCCCGATATGCCCCTCACGATCATAGGCGAATTCGCGGTCGGCATCGGTATGATGCAGCAACAGACCAAAGCGGGCCCCCTCGCCCGCCGTCGTATACTCCAGCATCGCGAAATCCCCGTCGGAATTGCCGCTGGCAAAGATGGGGCGCTTACCGATCCGGCTGTCGATACCCACGGGCTTGCCCTCTTTGTCGTCAACGAAGTCAATGCCTGGCAGCTTCATCACCTGCCCATCCACGTATTCAGTGGGCCCCGCACTACCAAGGACCTGTTCGGGCGGAATGTTATAGGCTTCTTCGGCAAAGGCGCGCACAAAATGCACACCACCGCCCGATACGATCCACGTCTGAAAACCTTCGTCGCGCAGATATCGAAGCAGTTCCAGCATCGGCTGGTATATCATTTCATCATAGCGCATGCCCGTCGTGGGATGCCGCGCCGTCTCCAGCCAGTCGCGGACATCATCCTGAAACGCCGCGACGCTCATGCCCGCGTGACTGACAGCCAAAACTTCAAGCAACGCCTCGACACCGCCCGCCGCCACGGTCTCAATATCTCCGGCCGCCGCCGCCTTCAGCGTGTCACTGCTCAGCACGGACGGGTCCGCTTCCGCCCGTTCCCGCAGGCGGTCCAGCGCATAAATAAGCTGAAAATACACGGGCTGCTCAGCCCAGAGGTTCCCGTCATTGTCAAAGGTGGCGATCCTGTCCGCCGGCGTCACATAGTCGGGCGACGCAGGGTCCGTGACCCGCTCCACAAAATCGACGATAGCTGATTTGGTCTCTGTCTCGGCCCAGGAAGGCAGCGGGTCTGCCCCTGCGGCGGAAAAGGTACCGCACAGTACAGCGGCGCTTATTAGACGGAGTAGCATAAGCAAAGTACCTTTCATCAAGCATCACAATAAAACAGCCCCCCGGATCGCTCCGGAGGGCGTAGTTGCAACGATCGCGTTACTGAGAGCCGGAGGCCCCCGCAATGATCGAATCCGCAGCGTCGCCAATGGTAAAGCTGCCCGGCTTCTGACGCGGTGGGTATTCCGCGAATGTCGTCAGGAACTGTCCGATGTAATCGGCAGCCGGCAAAAGCAGATACGCGCGGTCGATGTACCAATCCCAATATGTGTTGGAAGTGATGTTGGACCGCTCATACGGATCGCGCCGCAGGTTAAAGAGCAGCGGAATGCGCAGCACCGTCCACGGCTCTGCCCAGGCCTGCAGGGTCTGCGGGGCCCGATGCTCAAGGAAGATGGCCTTCCAGTCGTTCCAGCGCAACGCCGTCAGATCACCGTCATCAGAGAAGTAAAACACTTCCTGACGGGGCGTATCGGCTTCTTCGCCCAAAAGGTACGGCAGCGTATTGTACCCGTCCAGATGCACCTTGTAGTCACGACCACCACCAACTTCGGCGACGGTGATACCCTCAAGCAGCTCTTCCTTGATGGTCGGACGCCCGGCCACAGCCAGATACGTGGGCAGCCAGTCCATGTGATGCATGATCGCGTTGGACACACTGCCTTCTGCGATTTTGCCCGGCCAGCGCACCATCGAAGGCACACGCCAACCGCCTTCCCAGTTGGTGTTCTTCTCACCACGGAACGGGGTCATCGCAGCATCTGGCCATGTGTTCATATGCGGGCCGTTGTCTGTCGAGTAATGCACGATCGTCTCGTCCGCGATCCCCAGCTCGTCCAGCAGGTCAAGGAACTGACCGATATGCATGTCATGCTCGATCATACCAGCGGTGTATTCGTCCACATGTTTGCCCACGATGTCATTCGCCATCTGACGACGTTCTTCGCTGACGTGTGTGCGGAAGTGCATCCGCGTACCAGACCACCAGACGAACCATGGCTCGTCTTCAGCTTCCTTGCGCTTGATGAAATCAATCGCCGCCGCAACGGTTTCGTCGTCAACCGTTTCCATGCGCTTTTTGGTCAGCGGGCCGGTGTCTTCGATCGTACCATCCGCATTGGATTTGATCACACCGCGCGGGCCAAAGCGTTCAAGGAACTCCGGGTTCTGCGGATAGTCTTCATTCTCGGGCTCTTCCTCGGCATTGAGGTGGTAGAGGTTGCCGAAGAATTCGTCAAAGCCGTGGTTCGTTGGCAGCATCTCGTCACGGTCGCCCAGATGGTTCTTGCCGAACTGGCCCGTCGCATAGCCCTGCGCCTTAAGCAGACCGGCAATCGTAGGATCTTCGACCTGCATGCCTTCGGAAGCGCCCGGCATGCCAACCTTGGACAGACCCGTGCGGAACACAGACTGGCCGGTGATGAAAGATGACCGTCCGGCGGTACAGGATTGCTCACCGTAATAGTCGGTGAAAATCATCCCCTCTGCCGCGATCCGGTCGATATTTGGCGTGCGGTAACCCATGACGCCCATGGTGTAGGCGCTAATGTTGGATTGCCCGACATCGTCCCCCCAGATCACAAGAATGTTCGGCTTTTCTTCTTGGGCGGCAGCAGCGCCTGAAACAGCGATAAGAGCTGTAAGAGCAACCGCCTTTAGTCTCGTGAGTTGTGATAATCGCATATGAACTGTCCCTATTGTTAAACCACGGTCATTAATATGCATGGATTCCCGTTTTGAGAAAGGCGAGAATTGTAAATTATTTCTGACATTCAGCCTTAAGGTGACTTGACAAAAACAATCCGCTGAACGGCAGTCATAGATAGCTGCTGCAGATCCCCGTAAGCCCTTGATTTCAAGTCAGGCTGTATGATCTGCGCTGACACGTTCGGCAAAGCTCGCAAAAAACTTGGCCGAAAGTTTCTTGGCTGTCCCCTGTATCAGACGGCTGCCCAACTGGGCCAGCTTCCCGCCGATATCGGCCTTGGCATCATAGCGCAGTAGTGTGCCTTCGGCGTGCTCCTCCAGCGTCACATCCGCGCCGCCTTTGGCAAAGCCGGCCGCGCCGCCATTGCCTTCTCCGGTCAGCGAAAAATGCTCTGGCGGATTGTCGGGGTTCAGCGTGACCTTGCCTTTGAACTTTGCCTTCACCGGCCCGACCTTGAGCACCACAAGCGCTTCCAGTTCGTTCTCGGACGTCTTGGTCAGTTCCTGGCAGCCGGGGATGCAATCCTTCAACACGTCCGGATCGTTCAGGGCCTCATAGACCACCGCACGCGGTGCATTGATCACAATCTCGTCGTTGAGTTCCATGAGTCGCTCCCTTTTTGCGCTTCGCGACCAGATGAACACATCTCTGACGCGATTGGAATGACCCGTCTGCGCAAAGCATGCCGCGCTGGATCCGCGTCATGGGCGATAAAGGCGCAGTTTGTCGTCAGGTCCAGCGATCCGTGCTATGCTGCGTTCATTCTTATGGGGGGAAGTCATTATGAAGTTTTATGGTTCCATTGTTTTATCAGCAGCTTTGGTCGCGTCTGTGGCGGCAGCGGATACAACCAGCTACTCCGTGACACGCTCGGTCACAGTCGATGCCACGGCGGGCGAGGTCTGGCAGGTGATTGGCGATTTCTGCGATATTGACGACTGGCATCCGGCCTTTATCGGATGCGCGCTCAAGGCGCCCGAGGGCGGCGGGGTACACCGTGTTCTGACCATGGATGGCGGCGCCGAGTTTCTGGAGAAGCTGGTCGCGTCCGAGCCGGGCCTGTCGCACACCTACAGCATTGTCGAAGCACCGGTCCCGATTACGAACTATGTCAGCACCCTCGCCATCACGCCCGGTGACAAGGTAGAGGTCACGTGGTCAAGCCGGTTCAAGACCGATGATCCCGAGATCGAAGCGCTGGTTATCAGTGTCTACGAAAGCGGTTTGGCCGCATTGGCCGAACGACTTTCGGACTAGCCCCACCCCGCGCGGCGCAGACAGGCGGCAGCTAAAGCTTGTTGACCGGCAGCTTCATCATCATGTTGCCGTCTTCGTCGCGCGGCACCTCGCCGGCACGCATATTAACCTGCAAAGACGGGATGATGAGCGCGGGCATCGCAAGTTGTTTGTCGCGCTCGGTCCGCATTTTGACAAAGTCTTCGCGGCTCGTGCCCTGCCCCACGTGGATGTTTTTCGCTTTCTCTTCGCCCACGGTCGTTTCCCAGGCAATGGCGCGCCCGCCGGGGCCGTAGTCATGACAGACAAAGAGGCGCAGATCGTCTGGCAGGCTCAGCACCCGCTGGATCGAGTCGTATAGCTGGCCTGCGTCCCCGCCC
Organism: uncultured Roseobacter sp.; assembly: GCA_947501635.1. GTDB lineage: Bacteria > Pseudomonadota > Alphaproteobacteria > Rhodobacterales > Rhodobacteraceae > Roseobacter. The sequence continues at coordinate 22,600 of CANMWT010000023.1, read as the reverse complement.
GGGAAATCCGCGCGCGCCGATCCGCCGTCGGGCATGAAAAGCGTATCACCCGCAAAGGCCGCATCCCCCATAACATGCACCATACAGGCCGGCGTGTGGCCGGGCGTGTGCAGCGCAAAGCACTCCAGCCCCCCAACCTTATAGCGGTCGCCGTCGCTGAAGAGCTTGTCGAACTGCGAGCCATCGCGCTCGAACTCGGTGCCCTCGTTGAAAACCTTGCCGAAAGTGTCCTGCACCTCAGTGATATGTTCACCGATGCCGACCTTGCCGCCCAGCTCTTGCTGGATGTAGGGCGCGCCCGACAGATGGTCGGCGTGAACGTGGGTTTCGATAATCCATTCCAGTTGCAGCCCCTGCTCATTGATTGCTGCGATGATTTCATCCGCGCAATCATAGCTGAGCCGTCCCGCCGCATAGTCAAACTGCATCACCGCATCGATCACCGCGCAGGCGGTGCTGTCCGGGTCCTTGACCAGATAGGAGATTGTGTTCGACTGCGGGTCAAAGAACGCCTGCACCTGCGGGTGCTGTTGCATATGATCCTTCGGTATCGTCATGTCTGGCACCTCCCCTGTGGCATCACATTCAAAAATATGAATGATTTAGCCGGCCTGTCAATCTTGCTGATCCGGCCTTGCGACCGGCCCGCCTTGCGCCTGCCATGTTGAAAAGCCTTCGCGCAGATGTGCGGCATCAAAGCCCATGTCCTGCAACGTGGCAACCGTCAACGCTGACCGCCACCCCGACGCGCAATGAAAAACGAACTTTTTGGCCTCGCCAAAGACCGGTTTGAAGTAAGGGCTGTCGGGATCGACCCAGAACTCCACCATGCCGCGCGGCGCATGGAAACTGCCCGGAATATACCCGCGGTCGCGCTCTCGCGGGTCGCGGATATCCACGATGACCACATCGGGATCCTCCATCATCGCGATCAGGTCTTTGGTCTCGACCTCTTGGATGCGGGCGCGCGCCTGTGCCACCATCTCGGCCGCTGATTTCTTGAGCTTGACCATTCAGCTTTCCTCGTCCTGCGCGTCCAGCGTTTGTGCCAGCGCCGCCACCGCCCGTTCCAGCAGGGCGGCATCGACCCCCCTGCCCTGCAAGCGTATCACAAAATCACGCCCCTCGCGCAGCCCCTGAACGCTGCCCCCACCCGACAGGGGCGCTTCGGCCAGAACTTCGCTTGCAGCGCGTTTGGGGCGGCCACCTTTGGCAGGCGATGCCCCTTTCTCGAGCGCCGCCACCACAGGCGCCAGAGCCGACCATTCCGCCTCTGGCGTCGGTGCCTGCAGCTCTTCGAGGGCCGCGCGCAACCGCCCTGCCCCGCCGGCCCGTAACGCCACCGCAAGCCGCAGGCCATCGCGCTCTTTCAGCGCCTCAGGATGCGTCAGCAGATCGCCCAATTCCTCGAAAATAAGCGAGAACGACCGGATTTTCGATCGTTTCGCCTTGCTGGCCACCTTGAAAAGCTGCGCCACCGCCTCTTCGGTCGAGGCAAATGCACCGCGCTGCGCGGCGACCACCGCGATGCGTCCCCGCTCGAAATGCGACAGCGAGGCGCGGATTTCGTTCTCCTCGACCATCGCGGCAAAACTGCCGCCCAAGGCCTCGGGGTCACGGTCAAGCGCGGGGATCGTCTGGTAGCGCGCGTCGCCTGTCTCGGCATATAGCTCGGTAAAGGCGCGCAACCGCCGGTAGCCGGACAGCAGCGCATAGGCCGTGCGCCCTTCGCGACGGGTGAAAACCTCGATGGGCAGCCGCAACCCATGATCGGCAATCGACGCCTTAAGCTCGGCCATCTCCTGCGGGTCGATCACCGTGCGGTCCCGCACCAACGCGTCGGCCTGAATGGCGCTGATCGGCAGCGCGAGGATATGGCGCCCGTTTTCCGCAGCATCGCGATACTTTTTGGCATCGGCTGAATCCTGCGCCATCTGCACCCGCGCCTCGCGCGACATGACCGGCTGTGCCTGCGCGCTGTCTGCCGCAACCTGACTGATCGGCGCCATCGCGGGGTTCGGCTTGGGGGTGGTTTCGCGGCGAAACTCTTCTTCGATTGCGCTAAGTTGTGCTGCACTGGGTGCTTCGATTTTACGGCGTTTAGCCATTCTGTCGCTCCTGCTCGTCCTTCCACCATGCGCCGATCACCAGCTCTTTGACCTCGGCCCAAGTGCGGTCGAACGTCTCGCGCCCGCGCACATAGGTGTCTCTGTTAAAATCGCGGTAATCGACCTCGTAGATGCCGTTCACCTGTTCGCCCGCCTGCCCGACCATGGCCGTCATATCCTGCCGGAAGGTTGTCATCAGATCGCCGAAATAGGCCTGAATGACATTGGCCAGATCGGTCTGCTGGGCCGCATCAAAGCGGGTAATGAGCGTGCGCACCGCATCCCATTCAAAGCGCACTTCGGGCAACCCCGCGCGCCGCCGCTGGCTGTTTTCGCCCTCTTCGATGCTGGCAAATGTCGAATACAGCATGTCGAAAAACCGGCCCGTGCTGTCGAATTCCAGAAAGGAAGCCCCCAGCGGCACCAACAGAATATCCGCTGCTGACAGTGCATTTATCGTTAAGTAACCGAGCGCCGGGGGCGTATCGAGCAGGATGATGTCATATTCCTGCAAGAGGCCCGCGTCCTCCATCCCGTTGGTCAGCGCGTCCCACAGCGGCCAGCCCCGGCTTTGCATGCGCCACACCGGCACCTGAAATTCCGCCCAGTACAGGTTGAGTTGCGCGCCAATCAGATCGACATTCGGCCAATGCGTTTTCTGGACGAGGTTTCGCGGCGAAACCTCCAGCGCTTCTGTCAGGGTTTCGTCCAGCGCAATCGCCGCGTCGCCGCGGGCCGCGCGCACCTCGTTTTCCTGCAGGACGTGGCGCGCGTAATCCCGAGCCAGAATTGGAAAGGCGGTTTGCCATTCATCGGCCACCTGTCCGCCCATGATTGAGGTCATGGACCCCTGACTGTCGAGGTCTACGACCAGAACCTTGTAACCGTCGAGCGCGGCGGACATCGCCAGATGCGCACAGGTCGATGTCTTGCCCACACCGCCCTTGAAGTTCGCCACCGCGATCACTTTTGCGTCCAACCCCTCCGGGCGGTAGGGGCGGTACTCGCGATGCGCAGCACCTTCTTCGGCAAAGTGATCCCGCAACGCCATCACCTCTTGCAGGGTGAACCATTTGGAGTTGCCTTCCCCCGTGCCTTGCGGCAAGTCCGGTTGCGCCTTGAGAACGCGGCGAAAATGGGCTGGGGCGACGGGGATCAGATAGCGGCAAATCTCCCAGGTGGAGAACTTGCGCAGCCGTTTCTGTCCGTCGGGTGCATGCCCGTTCTTGGCCAGCTCCTCGCGCCCGCGGGCGGCGAAAGATGCCGCTTTTGCGAATCGCGCCGTATGGATAGGCTCCCCGATACGCGCTGCTGCATCTTGCGGATCAAGGCCAAGATAGGGGGGCAGGGGTGCTTTACCTGTCGATGTCATATTTTACTGCCGATGTGAGTTTTATTTCGTGTTATGCGCAAAACTATCGCACATGGCCCGCTAAATGTGAATCTTTCTTGTGAAATCGAATGAAAAACGACAGCCTTTGTTTGTATATCTTTAGAGTCTTTAAGGACTTTAGCTCAGTTTTGTCTATTAATATCATGAGGCTAAGTCTTTTTGTGGACCCATATACAGGACAAAAGGTACCTGTCTTCGGGATAAAGGGGGCCAGCGGGTGGGCGCAAAGGTACCGATTCTCGGGATTGAGTCGTATTTGCCCCGATTAGACCCTTATTCAGCGCGTGGCCTATTGACCTGATCCTGTAAACGGGTCCCTTATAGGCAGCAGGGCCCGCCACCGCAGCCCGGCCCCTAAGGTATCCACGCCACGATTGAGTGCGGGTGCTTTTCGCGCTAGTCTGGGCCCAAAGGATCATAGAATCCCCCAAGCGAGGCAAACAGCAGTGGACGATATCCCCAAGGACCAACTGACCGGGTCACTCCGGCGCGGCGCCGTGAAGAAACATGTGGCTGCTATTCACGTGTCGGGCAAGCTCACCTTGTTGCAGCGTAAACTGTCGAATGTGTTGCTGCTGAACGCCTATGACACGCTGACCCAGGCCTCGAGCTTTCAGATGGACGCACGGACCCTTTGTATGCTGGTGGGCTACAACTCCAATGATTTCGACACGCTCAAAGCGTCGCTGCGCGGACTGGCGGAAACCGTGGCAGAATGGGATATGCTGGACGAGGCAGGCCAGCAGGAGTGGGGTGTCTCCAGCCTGTTAAGCTATGCCAAGCTCAAGGGCGGCGTCTGTGAATACGCCTATTCGCCTGCGCTGGCCGAAAAGCTGGCTGACCCGAAGGTTTTCGCGCTTATCAACCTTAATATCCAGCGCCGTTTCACCAGTGGTCACGCGTTGGCGCTTTATGAAAATTGCTACCGTTTTCATCGCACAGGCAGCACCGGGTGGTGGCCGCTTGAGACATTCCGGCGGCTGATGGGGGTGGAAGACAGTCTCTATTACGAGGTTTACAAGCATCTCAATGCCAAGATCATAAAACCCGCCGTGGCCGAGGTGAACCGCTCCAGCAATATCGTCGTGACGCCGGAAGTGCGCAAAAGGGGCAGGGCGGTGACCGATATCCGCTTTCTGATCGAAGCGAACCCGCAGCTGGCCATTCTAGATATTGACGATGGTGAGGGATTGCGGCGCGCGCCGGTCTATGACCGTCTGCGCGGTTTGGGGATCAGTGACCGGTTGGCGCGCCAGTGGCTGATGCAGCACGGTGAAGCGGCAGTGACTGACAAGCTTGATTACATGGCGGGTCAAAGTGGGGTACGCAGCCCCGAGCGTTATCTGGCGGCGGCGCTGCGCGACAACTACACAGCCAGTCCCGATGCTGCCGCAGCGCCGGTGCCCGCGACCTCCGAAAGGGCGCTTCGCCTGGGCCGGGTGCGTGATCTGGCTGCAGCGCGCAGCCCCACACAGCGCGATGCGGACCGCCGGCTGTTTCTGGCGGGGCTGGATGATCCGGTCGCGCGGGCCGATTTCGAACGACACGGCTGGATGTCCGCACTGAACGCACAGGCGATTTTCGACTTCTGGGAAGAGCTGATCCCTGGTGCGTTCGACACGCGTTAGCGGATGACCCTGGCAAAAGCGTTTTCAGCCGCCTCAAGCGCGCCTTCCAGAAAGCCGCCGAATCCGGGGGCCACTTCGGTGCCGCCAAAGACCAGAGCCCCGTCCCACAGACCGTCAAGCGCTGCAGGAAGGTAATAGCGCGGATGCGCGGTGAGCGGCGCGTGATCGCTTTTGGTGGCGGTCGCAGGGTCAAAAGCCCAGTCTTTTATCTCGATCCGGCGGGGCGAGGCGGCCCGAGGACCAAAAAGCCGGACCAGTTGCGCCCCTACCGCGTCTGACAGGGCCGCGGTGTCGCGGCGCTGCGCGGGGGGCACGCCCATAAAGCCAAAGAGCGCGCCGCAGCGGGCGTCGGCGGGCGAGGCGTCGTGGATTTCGACCATAGGGCCGTGCTGGCTCATCGCGTCACCGCTCAGGCCCGCGTCGCGCCAGAACGGCTGGTCATACACCGCCACGGCCTTGGCGTGACCGGCCATCCATGTGGGCAGCGACCCCAGCGCATGCGTGGTCTCTGCCGGCAGGGCAGGGGCAAAGGACAAGGTTGCAGCGATACGCGGCGGCAGGGCAAGCACAAGCCTGCGCGCCTCTGTCTGTGTGCCATCGGCCATGCGGGCGCGGATCCCGTCGCTGGTCCGGGTGAGTTGTTGGAGCGTCGTAGCGCTGTGCAGCCGTGTGTCGTCCAGCCCGGCCTCAAGCTTGGAGCAGAGCGCGGCAATGCCGCCAGAAATGCGAAAAGATCCCTGCATAGAGCCTGGTCCGCCGCCCTGCTGTACCTGTCCGCGCGCATCCTCGAAACGGAAAGCGCCAGTGGCGTATTGTTCGAAAACCGGCAGTTGGTGAAAGGCTGTCAGTGCCGCCATGCGCGGCTGACCGGGCCAGAACCATGCCGGGCCCAGGTCGAAAGCCGCATCTGCCATCTCAAACCCCAGAACGCGGCCACCGAAACGTGTGCGCCTGTCAATCAGGTGGTAGTCTGCTCCGGCATCGGTCAGCAATCCGGCCAGACGCAAGCCAGCAAGCCCGCCGCCAGCAATCAGAATGTCGGTTTGGGAGGGCAGGGGCATCCGGCGGGGTTACACGGCCGGTGGTTTGGCGTGGGGGATGTGGCGCGTCTTGGTCCAGAGGCGCGCGCCCTCGGGCCCTGCCACCGCGTCAAGCTTGCTGCCGACGGGCAGACGCAGCCAGCCGCCCTTTTCCAGATGCGTCCCGCCTTCGGTCAAAGCGCCTTCAAGCACCAGAAACTCGCCCCCGTCGGGCAGATCAAGCGACACATCGGCGCCGGCGTTCCAACGTTCGGCGCGTACGGTCTCGAACGCGTCTTGAAAGAGCGGCATCACCGCCACGCCGGGGCGCGAGGCGTCGGGGATATACTCCATCTTATTCATGTCGATCACCACATGGGTGCGGTCCTCTGGCTGGAACTGCCAGAGCTTGACGAAGATGGTACAGCCTGCGTCCGAATGCGGCGCATGGGCCGAGGTTGGCGGGTTGCGCACGTAAGAACCTGCAGGAAAATCGCCATGCTGATCGGAAAACACGCCTTCGAGCACGACAAATTCCTCGCCACCGGTGTGGGTGTGTTCGGAAAAGCGGCTTTGCGGGGCGTACCGCACGATGGTCGTGGCGCGGGCGACTTCGTCTCCGATCCGGTCGAGCATGCGCCGGTCGACGCCGGGCATGGGGGAGGGTTGCCAGTCGATCTGGCTGGAATGCACGAGGGCGCGGGCGGTGAAATCTGCGTTCAGATCCATCTGAAGCTCCTTTAACGGTTGCGGCGACCCTATCCACGGAGCGGCGGAATGCAAGCGGGGGTCACCGCCATGTGATTGCCATTGCATATGGCGCGCTTCCTCGGCAGGGTTCAGAGCAGTTGAGAGGATAGCGCAACGATGACCGGAATAGTCTATTGGGAAGACCTAAGTGCACCAGCGTTTCGCGCTTTGACGGGGCCGGTGGTGGCGGTCCTGCCGTTGGGCGCGACCGAGCAGCACGGGCCCCATCTGGCAGTTTCGGTGGACAGTGATCTGGTCGAGGCGGTCATCGCACGCACCGTGGTGGAGGATGTCACGGTGCTGGTTCTGCCGACCCTCAAGATTACCAAAAGCGGCGAGCATGACCGCCACCCCGGCACCCTGTGCCTGTCTGGCGATACGCTGTTGGCGGTGCTGCGCGATATTGCGGCCTCCGTCCGTCGCGCGGGGGTGGAGCGGTTGTGTCTCTTCAATGGGCATGGCGGCAATACCGCCTTGTTAGAGACTGCTGTGCGCGAGATGCGCATGACCCATGAGCTGATCGCGGTGCACTGCAGCTGGTTCGGTTTTGCCGATGCTGCAGACCTCTTTGACCCCGAGGCGCTGGCGATGGATATTCACGGGGGTGACAGTGAAACCTCGCCCATGCTGGTGGCCGCACCGCAGCGGGTCGATATGTCCAAGGCGCGCGATTTCCGGCCGGCGATGCGCGACTGGTCGGAGAAATGGATTGGGCTAACGGGGCAGGCGGCGCGGCCTGGCTGGATCATCGACGATCTGTCCGCGTCAGGGGCCTGCGGCAATGCTGCTGCTGCCACTGAAGAAAAGGGTGCGGCGCTTTTGAATACGTCCGCGCGGGGTTTTGCGGCGTTCTTGTCGGAATTCGCGCGGTTCGATCACCGCGCCGGTGGCTAGAGAATTGGCCCCACGGTGGCGACCACATTGTGCCAGATCCGTCTGGGCGGCGACCAGCCGCGGACACCGCCCAGCGTGATGGGCACTGCGCTTGCAATGTATTCGGCCTGTCGCGTGCGCACTGCTTCGGTTGTGGCTCGGTCTTGCAGCAGGATGTTGTTTTCGTAGTTCAGATCAAAGCTGCGCAGGTCCAGATTGGTCGATCCGATAACCGTGATCGTGCCGTCGATGGTCAGTGTTTTCGCGTGCAGCAATCCGCCCTGAAACTCGTGAATGCGGCAACCCGCTTCGAGCAGCCTGCGGTAGTAGCTGCGGCTGGCGGCGGCGACGACCCAGCTGTCGTTGCGTTCGGGGAAGATCAGGGTCACCTGCACGCCGCGATAGGCCGCCGAGCACAGGGATTCGAGCAAGGTGGCATCGGGTACGAAGTAGGGGGTAGAGATGGTGATGGTATGGCGGGCGCAGGCGATCAAGCCGGAGAAGAGTTGCGGTGTGGCACCGGTGCGCACGGTCGGCCCGTCGCCCATCACCTGCGCGGGAAAGCCGGCACCGTTTTCTGGCGCTGCCTCTGGCAGTGTTTCGAGCTTTTCGCCGGTGGCGGCCATCCAGTCGCTCACGAAGAGCAGCTGGTTTTGCAAAACGACCGGGCCGGTGAAGCGCAGCATGATGTCGATCCAGGGCGCGTATTTCGGTTTCACGCGAAACGCGGGGTCGGCCGAATTCTGGCTTCCGCAATAGGTGATTTCGTTGTCGATCACCGTGATCTTGCGGTGATTGCGCAGGTCGATGCGGCTGGTCAGCAGGGTGCGCAGCGGATTGCTGAGCGGCAGGGCGACCGCAAGGTTCACGCCGGCTTTTTGCATGCGGGTCCAGAGTGCGCCGCCGATCAGCCCGCGCGAGCCCAGCCCGTCTGCCATCGCACGGCAGGTCACGCCGCGCGCAGCGGCCCGGATCAGCGCATCTGCGATGGCGGTGCCGGTCTCGTCATCCAGCCATATATAATAGAGTACATGCACGTGCTGGGTTGCGGCATCAATATCGCACACCATCTGCCGGCAGGTTTCGTCTGCATCCGCCATCAGCGTTGCCAGATTGCCCGGCACGGGCTGAAAGCCGTTGATAGAGGCGGCATAGTGGAAAGCCGGCCGGTAGGGTTCGGTGATGAGTGTGTCGGCGGCATCTTTCTGGCCGAGCAGGTGGCCCGCGCGGGTGCGCAGGTCGTCAAAGATACGCGTGTGTTTGGTGCTTGTGTGGTGGCCGATGTCGATTTCGCCAAAGAGAAAATAGATGGCACTGCCAAAGTAGGGCACCAGGTTCAGCACGATGAACCACGCCAGCCGCGCAGGTGGCGACAGGTCATCGCGCAGCAGGATGCGCGTGGTAAAGCCAAGCACCAGCATCCCGTGCAACAGGGCAAGTGCGATCAGCATCCGGCCTCTCCCTGCCTGTGCGCCTGTGCGAGGTCAAAGTCCAGCACAACCGGCAGGTGATCCGACGCCTGTCTTGCCTTCATCGAGGTATGCACATGGGCACGGCGGGCCGAGACGTCATCGGTTATCACGAAGCGGTCGAGCGCCGCGATCTGCCGGCTGGCGTGAAAGCTAAGCCCGGGTGTGATGACTTCGTGATTGCCGGCGGGCAGATGCGGGCCCCAGTGGTTGAAATCGCCCGCGATGATGGCCGGCGCGTCGCTGTGCCCGGCATAGGTGCAAAGCGTGTGTAACTGCCGGCGCCGGACACCTGCGGTAAGGGCGAGATGCGCGCCGATAATGACAAAGCCCCGCTCGCGGAAGTGAGCGGCGATGGCGCCGCGCGGCTCGCGCGCGGGCAGGTGAATGCGTTCGGTGTCCGGCGGCTCCAGCACGTCTCTGCGGTAGAGGATCGCATTGCCGTGCCAGCCGTGGCTGCGCGCACCGGTGGCGAACCGCGCCAGTTGGTAGCCGTGATCTTTTTGCAGATCATCAAGAGGAAGCACACCGGGCCGTTCGCCCAGGCGTTTGTCTGCCTCTTGCAAGACCACGATATCCGCGCCGATCTCTGCGATCACATCGACGATCCGGTGTGGATCCCTGCGCCAGTCCAGACCGACCGCTTTGCGGATGTTATAGCTCGCAATCCTCATCCAAACCCGTTGACCTTGTTTCCGGCAAAGGCATGACGTCGCCGGCGCTTTGGGCAGTGTGTCAGGTAATGGCGGGGCAGGGAAGGGGGCCTGCGGGTCATAGTTCTCCGGCTTCTTCCAGCACCTTGCGGGCGACGCGGAAGCATTCGAGCGATTGCGGCACACCGCAGTAGATGCCCACCACATGGATGATCGCGCGGATTTCCTCTTTGGTGACGCCATTGTTCAGCGCGCCGCGGCAGTGGATTTCCCATTCGTGCATCTTGCCCAGAGCGCCGATCATAGCAAGGTTCATCATCGAGCGCGTCTTGGGGTCGATCGCGTCATCGCCCCAGCCGAACCCCCAGCACCATGCGGTCATCGCCTCCTGAAAGGGCCGGGTGAAGTCATCCGCGGCGGCAAGGTTCTTTTCGACATATGCCGCACCAAGCGTGGCTTTGCGCTGCGCGAGGCCGCGCTCAAAGAAATCGTCGTCCATCTGGGTCCTTTCCGGAGCGGTGCTGCCTTGGGGGCGGCTCCAATCCAATATTGCGGTTGTTCATGCCCGGAGTTGAGCCCGATCGCGCGGTTGAACACAAGGGGCCGCGGCTCGGCAGCTGGTTTTTATGGCCCGCTTTGGGGCGGCCCAACTGACGGACGGGCGAGGAAAACGCGGGTTTTCTGCGTTGCGGGTGCCGGAACCACTGGCAAATCGGCAAGGTTTCTGGTCAATTCCTCTGCGACACGCAGGCCAAGTCTTTACCAAGGTCCGCGGCACAACCACAGGGGAAAGAAAATGACGCTTAAATCACTCATTCTTGCGGCCGGCTTGTCGGCGCTGGCGCTCGGGGCTCATGCCGAAGGTGTCAAAGTTGGTATGATCACAACGCTTTCAGGAGGCGGCGCGGGTCTTGGCATTGATGTGCGCGACGGCTTTATGCTGGCGGTCAAGCAGTCCGGCCGCGACGACATCGAAGTGGTCATCGAGGATGACCAGCGCAAACCGGATATTGCGGTGCAACTGGCAGACAAGATGATACAGGCCGAAAAGGTTGATGTGATGACGGGTATCATCTGGTCCAACCTTGCAATGGCGGTGGTGCCGGCGGCTGTGGCGCAGGGCAAGTTCTACCTGTCGCCCAACGCGGGGCCGTCCGCGCTGGCGGGCAAAGGCTGCAATCCCAATTACTTCAACGTTGCATGGCAGAACGACAATCTGCACGAGGCGGCCGGGGCCTATGCCAACACCGCAGGCTATAAAAACAGCTTTATTCTGGCGCCCAACTATCCCGCGGGTCAGGATGCCTTGACCGGCTACAAACGGACCTTTGACGGAGAGCTTGCCGGCGAGTTGTTCACCAAACTGGGCCAGACAGACTATGCCGCGGAAATCGCACAAATCCGCGCTTCGGGCGCGGATTCGGTGTTTTTCTTCCTGCCGGGTGGCATGGGGATTTCCTTTCTCAAGCAATATGCCGACAGCGGCGTGGATATCCCGGTTGTCGGCCCCGCCTTCAGCTTTGATCAGGGTATCTTGCAGGCTGTGGGTGATGCGGCCTTGGGTGTCGTGAACACGTCGCAGTGGAACAAGGATATCGACAATCCAACCAACAAAGCCTTTGTAGAGACGTTTCAGGCTGAATATGGCCGGTTGCCTTCGCTTTATGCCAGCCAGGGCTTTGACACGGCAAACCTGCTGATCTCGGCGCTTGAAACAGCCAGCCCTGCGGATGCAGATGCCTTCCGTGCCGCACTTAAGGCGGCCAACTTCGACAGCACGCGTGGCGATTTTGCCTTTGGCTCGAACAACCACCCGATCCAGAACATCTACGCGCGCGAAGTCATCAAGGAAGGCGATGTCTTTACCAACAAGATCATCGGCGTGGCGCTGGAAAACCATGCGGATGTCTACGCCGCCGAGTGCAACATGTAATCCATGTTGCAGGCCTGCCTGAACGGAAATGCGACTGGTGCTGCGGTGCCGGTCACGCCAGAAGCACTTGCCCGCGATGTCACCGCCGCCCATCGGCTTGGGCTGCGGCACATCCACCTGCATCCGCGCGATGCGCACGGGGCAGAGAGTCTGCAGGCGGGTGTCGTCGATGCGGCGGTATCGGCGGCGCGCGCAGTCGCTCCGGACATGGCCATCGGAATCGGTACGGGCGCGTGGATCGCGCCGGGGCCTCAGGGGCGGTTAGGCGACATGGCGGACTGGAGCGTGTTGCCCGATTACGTCTCGATTAACCTCAGGGAAAAGGACGCGCCTGAGGTCATGCAACTGATGCGCCAGCGCGGCGTCGGTATCGAAGCCGGGATATGGGCGCTTGATGATGCTGAAAGGTTCTGCGCGCTTGATCCTGCACCGGTGACGCGTATCCTGATCGAATTGCCGGACGACCCCGACGTATCTGCTGAAGGGGATGCAATCCGCGCGTGCCTTGCTGACGCAGGCCGGACAGAACCCGCGCTCTTGCACGGCGAGGGCGCATCCGCATGGCCTTGCCTGAGACGCGCCGCAGAACTGGGCCTGTCCGCGCGAATGGGTTTCGAAGATTGCCGCCATCTGCCGGACGGGACGGCAGCAGCCGACAATGAAAGCCTGCTGCTTGCGGCAGCAAAGATATTCTTGGATCACGCGCGCACGCTGTCATGAGCACCATTCTGATTATCGAGCAGGTCCTGAACGGGCTGCAATTTGGCGTGATGCTGTTCTTGATGGCGGCGGGTCTGACGCTGATTTTCGGGGTGATGGGCCTTATCAACCTCGCGCATGGCTCGCTTTATATGGTGGGCGCTTTTGCGGCGGCGGCTGTGGCGGGTCTGACGGGGTCTTTCCTGCTGGCGCTTTTCGCGGCGATGGCGGCGGCCGCGATGGCGGGTGTTCTGATTGAAATGGTGGTGATCCGCAGGCTTTACGCCACTGACCATCTTGATCAGGTTCTGGCTACCTTTGCGCTGATCCTGATATTTTCGGAAGGCACACGGTGGGTTTTCGGATCCTTCCCGCTGTTTCTTGATATCCCCGACGCGCTCTCGGGGCCGGTGACCCTGCCCGGAGGCATCGCCTATCCGCTTTACCGGCTTGTGCTGATTGGCGTGGGGCTTGCGGTCGCTGTCGGTCTGGGGTTGCTCATCAATCGCACACGCATCGGGATCCAGATCAGGGCAGGGGAGAACGATCGCGAAATGATTGCAGCACTCGGGGTCGATATCTCGCGGCTCTACACGCTGGTTTTTGCGCTGGGGGCAGCGCTGGCGGGTCTTGCGGGGGCGCTGGTCGGTGCGATCCAATCGGTGCAGGTCGGCATGGGAGAGCCTGTGCTGATCCTTGCCTTTGTGGTGATCGTAATCGGTGGAATAGGCTCTATCAAAGGCGCTTTCGTGGGCGCACTGCTGGTCGGGCTGACCGACACGCTGGGCGGTATCTTTCTGCCTGAGCTGTTCAAGCTCTTTATGGAGCCGGGGGCGGCAACCTCTGCAGGGTCGGCGTTGGCGTCGATGGCGATCTACATCCTGATGGGCGCGGTCCTGATCTGGCGGCCGACCGGTCTTTACGGAGCGCGCGCATGATCCCTGAACGTCTGGTCAATCTGGTGGTCCTGGTCGGGCTGCTTGCGGTGCCGCTTTGGGCGCTGGCGATGGACGAGCCTTTCACGATCACGCTGGCCACGCGCGCGGTGATCTTTGCGCTGGCTGCGGTCGGTCTGAACATCGCTTTGGGCTTTGGTGGTCTGGTCAGCTTGGGGCATGCGGTCTTTTTCGGTCTGGGTGGCTATGCCATGGGCATCCTCGCCCATCATGCACAGACTTACACGCCAGTGGCGGAATGGCCCTTCCTGATCGAAGGCACCAAATCCATGCCGGTGATCTGGCTGGTTGCCATGTGTGTCTCGGCGCTGGCGGCTCTGGTTATCGGGCTTTTGTCTTTGCGCACCACCGGTGTCTATTTCATCATGATAACGCTCGCCTTTGGGCAGATGTTTTACTATTTCGCCATTTCCTGGGCCGAGTACGGTGGAGAGGACGGGTTGTCGATCTATGTGCGCAACGACTTTCCGGGGCTCAACACGCTGGTGCCGATCCAGTTCTTTGGCCTGTGTTTCGCGCTTTTGTGTGCGGCGCTTTTGTTCAGCGCTTTTCTGGCCCGCTCGCCTTTTGGGCTGGCGTTGAATGCCGCGCGTCAGGTGCCGCAGCGCGTTGAGACTGTCGGCCTCAATCCGATGCGGCTCAAGCTGGTGGCTTTCGTGATATCGGGCGTCATCACGGGGCTTGCCGGGGCGCTTTTTGCCGATCTTAACCGTTTTGTCAGCCCGACGATGTTCAGCTGGCAGATGTCCGGCGAGATTATCATCTTTATCATCCTTGGCGGGGTTGCGCGCCTGTTCGGACCCGTCGTGGGGGCTGTTCTTTTTGTGACGCTTGAACATTTTCTCGGGGGGCTGAGCGAGTATTGGCACATCTATCTGGGTGCGCTTTTGCTGGTGATCGTGTTGTTTGCGCGCGGCGGTGTAATCGGTCTTCTGGCGGGGCGGGCGCGGTTGCATGACTGACGCGGTTCTGACCACCACTGGCCTGAGCAAGAGTTTTGGCGCGCTCAAGGCGACTGATGACGTCAGCATTGATCTGCGCCCGGGTGAGATACATGCGGTGATCGGCCCGAACGGTGCCGGCAAATCGACCCTAATCGCACAGATTTGCGGTGGTTTGGTCCCGGATTCGGGGCGGGTTACCCTTTTGGGTCGCGATGTGACGCAGGCCCCGGCGCGGCTGCGCGCGCAGGCGGGTCTGGCGCGCACGTTCCAGATTTCAGCGCTCGCGATGGAGGATTCGGTGCTGCAGAACGCCATGCTTGGCGTGCTGGGGGCGACGGGGCGCCCGTGGTCCTTTCTGCGGCCTGCGTTGGGCCGCCGTGATCTGCGCGAAGCGGCGGAAAACGCGCTGGAGCGTGTCGGTCTTGCGGAGGCGCGGGCGATGCGCACCGCCGAGCTGAGCCACGGCCAGCGGCGGCAGCTTGAGGTCGCGGTGGCGCTGACGCTGAACCCGCGCGCCTTTGTGATGGATGAACCCATGGCGGGTCTGGGCGCCGAAGGGTCAAAACGGCTGACATCCTTTCTGGACGGTTTGCGCAGCGAGGCGCCGATCCTGCTGGTGGAACATGATATGGACGCCGTTTTTGCACTGGCCGACCGTGTCAGCGTGCTGGTGTACGGCAGGGTCATCGAAACCGGCACAGTTGCGCAAATTCGTGCCAGCCAGGCCGTGCGCGATGCCTATCTGGGAGATCCGGCATGAGCCTTCTGTCGCTGCAGGATGTCACCGCGTCATACGGCGTCAGTCAGGCGCTTTTCGGGGTCAGCCTGCATGTGGATGAAGGCGAAGTTGTTGCCCTGATGGGGCGCAACGGTATGGGCAAAAGCACAACGGTCAAAGCGGTTTGCCGGATGTTGCCCGCGCAGGGCAGGCTGCGGTTTGATGAACAGGATCTGGCGCGGATGCCAAGCCACAAAGCAGCACAGTTGGGCATCGGTCTGGTCCCCGAGGGCCGTCGGTGCTTTGCCACGTTGACGGTTGCCGAGAACCTGACGGCGGCCGCGCGGCGCGGGCATTGGACATACGACAGGGTGACTGCTTTGTTTCCGCGACTGGCCGAACGTCGCGACCAGCGTGCGGCGACGCTGTCGGGCGGCGAGCAGCAGATGCTTGCCATCGGGCGCGCGTTGATGACCAATCCGCGGCTTTTGATCCTTGATGAGGCAACCGAAGGGCTGGCACCGCTGGTCCGGCAGGAAATCTGGGCAGCGCTGATGGCGCTGAAGACCGAAACCGGCATGGCCATCCTTGTGATCGACAAATCCGTGGCCGAACTTGGCCGGTTGTGCGACCGCGCGGTTGTGCTGGAACGGGGCAAGACTGTCTGGGAAGGCGGGGTCGCGGCGCTGACACCAGAGGTCAGCGCGCGCTATATCGGTGTGTGACCGGCTAGTCAGCGGGCAGGTTCAGCATGCCGCGAACAGCGCCCACATCCGCCTCGTCGATCCCATGCCCCTGACCGGGTTTCGTGCGGTCCTGAACCTTTGCCCCCAGATCGCGCAGCACTCCTACCGTATCCAGAAACCGCTTGTGCGGAATATGCGGATCATTTGCATGGCAGCTCATGTAGACGGGCATGTCGGTCAGGGCCGTGTCGTAGTTCAACACCTTGTCGCCATAGCCGTAAAGCGCCGCATTAGAGCCGCTTTTTGCATCTGCTGTTCCCACTAGTCCACCCGACAGGATCACACCAAACCCGAGGCCCGCGCCCTTCCGCGCGAGGTATTCTGCGGCAAGACAGCTGCCCTGGCTAAAACCCAGCAGCCCGATGCGCGACAGCGGCAGGCCCTCTTCGGTCAACGTGGCGATGGCCGTTTCCACCTCTGCCAGTCCACGTTCGACAAAGGGTTCCATCTGTGCGGCAGGGGCGAGGAAACTGGTTGGCCACCACGACAGCCCCGGTGCCTCCGGTGCGATCAGAGCGAGGTCCGGCAAGGCAAGCGCCTCGCCGAATCCCATGATGTCGCGCGCACCGGCCCCGCGCCCGTGTAGCAGCACGAGGCCAAAGCGGGCCGATGCGGCGGTTTTTCCGGCTCGAAGCATAGAACCCGTGCCGCTTACACTGTGATCGGCGGCAGGATCTGCTCGATCCGCGCGCGCGAAGCTTCATATTGCGCCGGCAGCTTGAGGTCTTCGCCCAGATGGGCCAGCTCCTCATCGCGGGTGAAACCGGGCGGATCGGTGGCAATCTCGAACAACACACCGCCGGGTTCGCGGAAGTAGATCGCGTTGAAGTATTGCCGGTCGATCACCGGTGTCACCTGCATGCCCACGCTGAGCAACCGCTCGCGCCAGTCCAGCTGATCTTCGTCGTTCAGCGCGCGAAAGGCCACGTGATGGATGCTGCCGGCCCCCTGCCGCCCGATCGACGGGGTGTCCGATCGCATCAGATCAACCACGGTGCCGCGCAGATCCTCGCGCATGTCACCCGGAACCGCCAGTCGCAGCCGTTCTTCGCCTGCCTTGGATTCGTGTCCGACTTCTTCGTAGCCGAAGACATCCGTCAGCAGGCGCTGTGTCGGGCCCAGATCGTCAAGCTGCAGCGTGACAGAATGGAACCCGTCCAGCATGGGGCCGCCGGTCCCGTCCACCTCGACCAGCTCGACCTTGGCACCATCGGGGTCGGCAATCTTGACAACGCGCTGGCCAAAACGCTCTTCAGGGCCGTCAAAGTCCAGCCCGTCCAGCGCCATACGGCCCATCCAGTCGTCAAAGTCCTTTTGCCCCAGCGCATAGGCATAGGCCGAGGCCATGCCCGGACCTGCCCGCCCCGGGCCCGCATCCGCAAAGGGAAAGAAGGTCAGGATTGTGCCGGGGTCTGCGGTGTGGTTCCCGTAGTAAAGGTGATAGGTGCCCGGATCGTCGAAATTGACGGTCTTTTTCACCAGCCGCTGGTCCATGATTTTTGTAAAGAAGTCCACGTTGGCTTGCGGTGGACCGCTGATGGCTGTCACATGGTGCAGCCCGTTCATACGCTTCTTGTCCATGACAATTCTCCGCTTTGGTTTGTTGCGGTGAATAAAGCCATCAACAGCTGTGCAATAAAGCGCGATTGGCGCATATAATATGTGCATCTATGCAGCATTGCACAAAACTAAAGAATTTCAGACGCCTGCGCCGATTGGACGTATGGTCCTGATCGACAAGGCATAACCCGCAGGCTAGATGCAGTGTCAGGGTTTCATCCATGGGAGGTAGGGATGACTGCATCTACAAGGCCATGGACGGCTTTCTACGGGCCGAACGTGCGCGCCGATCTGGACGCGCCACCGTATCGCACCATCGGCGAGATGATCCGCGCCGCCTCTGATACCTATGGCAAGGCACCGGCCTTTACCGCCTGCATGCCCAACGGCATGAACGGCACCCTGACCTTTGATGAGGTCGACCGCATGTCAGACGCATTTGCGGTCTACCTGCGCGAAGTGGCGGGGCTTGAAAAGGGAGACCGCGTTGCCCTGCAGATGCCCAACGGGCTGGGCTTTCCGGTTGCCGCCTTCGGTGTGTTCAAGGCGGGCTGTGTTCTGGTGAACGTCAACCCGCTTTACACCGCCGATGAGATGGCAAAGCAGTTTGCCGATGCAGCCCCAAGTGCGCTGGTCATCGTGGACATGTTCGCCGACAAGATACCCGCCGCCACGCGTGGCCATCCCATTCCCAACATCATTGTCACGCGGGTGGCCGAGTTTCTGCCAAGCCTGCCGCGCGGGATTATCGGGTTGGTGCAAAAGCACTGGGACAAGAGCGTCAAGCCGGTCGAGGTACCACACATTCGCCTGCCAGAGGCAATTGCGGCTGGCCGGAGCCATCAGCAGGCCGAAAAGATCGAAGTGGATGCCTACCGTCAGTCGGTGACGCCCGATGATGTTGCGGTATTGCAGTATACCGGCGGGACCACAGGTGTGGCCAAGGGCGCGATGCTGACCCACGCGAACCTGTTGATGAACATGCATCAGACGATGGAGATGATCGAGAGTTTCGAGAAAGGCCGCGAGGTCGCCCTGACGGCCCTGCCGCTGTATCATGTCTTTGCCTTTTCGCTGAACCTGCTGGCGTTCTACTGGATCGGCGCGCGCAATATTCTGGTGCCCAACCCACGCCCGCTGGGCAATCTCAAACGCGCCTTCGAGAACTACAAGATCACCTGGATGAGCGGGGTGAACACTCTTTTTAACGGGTTAACCAACGAGATCTGGTTCACCGACAACCCGCCCAGACACCTCAAATTCGCCTCAGCCGGGGGGATGGCCCTGCAGTCATCCGTGGCCGAAGAATGGGAGCGGATCACCGGCAGGCCGGTGTTGCAGGGCTATGGCCTGACCGAGACTTCGCCGGTGCTGACGTTCGAGCCGTTGGGCAAGCAGCGTGCTGGCACCATCGGCGTGCCGCTGCCCGCGACGCAGGTCGCCTGCCTTGACGAAAATGGGCGCGAGGTGCCGGTGGGGCAGTCCGGAGAGATCGCCGCGAAGGGGCCGCAGGTCATGGCCGGCTACTGGCTGAAACCGGATGAGACCGAAAAGGTCATGAAAGACGGCTGGTTTCTCACGGGTGACATCGGGATCATGGACAAGGACGGCTATTTCACCATCGTGGACCGCAAGAAGGACATGGTCGTAGTGTCTGGCTTCAATGTCTATCCGAACGAGATCGAAGACTGTCTTGCAACCCATCCCGGCATTCTCGAAGCGGCGGTAATCGGCGTGCCGGACGCCGCCACCGGAGAGGCGGTCAAAGCTTTTATCATCAAGCGCGACCAGAGCCTGACAGAGGCGGATATACGCGCCCATTGCAAGGCCCACCTGACGGCCTACAAAGTGCCCAGACAGATCGACTTCCGCACCGAACTGCCCAAGTCGAATGTGGGAAAGATTCTCAGAAAAGATTTGCGTGAACAAGAGTTTACGCAGAAAGCGGCGGAGTAAACCCTATGGTCAGCCCTTTGGAACAAGCCGTTCTGGCGTTGATGATCTTTGCCATCATGCTGGGGATGGGCGCGTCGCTGACGCCGCGGGATTTCTACCTCGCCCTGCGCCGGCCCTATGGGTTGGTCATTGGGCTGGTGTCGCAGTACGGTTTCATGCCGATGATCGGATTTCTGCTCGCCACGCTGCTAACCGTGCCCGAGGCGATTGCCGTGGGTATCCTCATCATGTCCTGTATGCCGGGTGGCACGACATCCAACATCTTTACGTATTTTTCAAAAGGCAATCTGGCATTGTCGGTTCTGATGACCGTGACCTCGACCGTCGCGGGCATCGTGATGATCCCGCTGGTGCTGGTCATATACGCCACAGCGCTTGATCTGGATATCCCGCGCGAAAACATCATCGCCACGCTGGTCTTGCTGCTGGTCCCGGTGGGCATCGGCATGGTGCTGCGCAAACTTAATGCGAATGCGGGCGCGGTGACCGAGTTTTTCGGGTCGGTGCTGGGCGTTGTGTTTATCATCTTCCTGATTGTCAGCTGGATTCCGCGGAACTGGACATTCCTGCTCGAAACCGCGCCAGCGACCTATATTGCCGCCATTGGTATCGGGGCTGCGGGTATCTCGATCGGTTACTTCTTTGCCCGCGCGCTCAAGCTGCATCCGCGCAACGCGCGCACCGTAGCGCTAGAGACTGGCATTCAGAACGGGCCGCTGGCGCTGGCGATCATCGTTTTTACCTTTCCCGACGAACAGGCGACAGCCCTGACAGCGGTGCCCGTGCTGTATTCGCTGTTTATCGTGATCATTGCAGCAGTGGTGACTATGATTTTTCGCCGTGCAAACACGGCCGCAGAACAAAAGCTGCCCGACAGCCTGCTATAGATTTTACATAATACAGATTCTGCACCTTTCGGAGTGCGTGTCGTGTTCTGGCTGTCGCCGTCGCAAATGCCGGTGAGGCCATGGACATACCCGTGCCATGCTGGTGTCGTGCCCTACACCACCACCGGAAGGTTGCCCCATGCTTGACGAAGCCATTCAAAGAACCGAAACCCTGCAGTCCCGCATGCGGGATGCGGGCATATCCTGCGCGGTTTTTACATCCGAAAGCAGCATCGCTTATCTTGCAGGCTTCTGGGGGTACCTCGGCATTGAGTTTGGCAGGCCCACGATGCTGGTCGTGCCGGCAGAGAGCCCGCCCATCGTCATCACCCCGCTAATGGAAAGCGAGATGGTCGCGGAAATGACATGGGTGCAGGACATCCGCACGTGGGAGGACACAGGCCAGAACAGTTGGGGCCGCGCCCTGTCGGGTGCCCTGCCCGCTGACCCCAAAGAGCTGTATATCGAAGCGCAGGACATCCCGTCGATCGTGCGCATGTATCTTGATGACCGCTATCCGACAGTGCGCCTGCAGGACATCGGGCCGGTGCTTGGGGCACAGCGGATGATCAAGTCTCCGCTTGAGATATCGGTGATGAAACAGGCCGGGCAGATCGCAGGCGCGATGATGCAGGCGGCGCATGGATCGTTGCGCGCGGGCGCGCACGAGTACGAAAGCGCACTGGCGGTCATCGACGCGGGGACGCGTGCGGCAGCAGGATTTCTGACCGACAAGGGTTGGGAACGCTTTGTGTCGCCGATGATCCACAACCTGCAGATTCTGCAAAGTGGCACCGACACGTCGATGGTACACCGCCGCGCGTCGGTGAAAGCCTATGCGCGCTTTGATCCGGTCTATTTCTGTTTTTGCAACATGGCACAGTTCCAACAGTACAAGCTTGGGTTTGACCGTATGTTCCACATTGGCGATGTCTCTGACGCGGCAGCACGGGTGCAACAGGCGGCCATTGATGCGCAACAGGCCGCGATTGCGGCCATCAGGCCCGGTGTTCAGGCACAGGAGGTCGCCGCCGCCGCCAATGCAGTCTACGCCGAACGGGGATATGAGACCGGCTACCGCACCGGCCGCTCCATCGGGATGGCCTACCTTGAAGCCCCCGAACTGAAAGCCGGCGATGAAACAGTACTGCGCCCCGGCATGACCTTTGCCGTTGATGGTGGCATCTCGATCGACGGGGTGACGGCGGGGCGCATCGGCGACAGCATCGTGGTGACCGAAACCGGTTGCGACTATCTTACCGACTACCCGCGGCAACTGCTGGTGACGGAGCAGTGAGATGAACGCAAAGCTGCGCCTGGCCGTCGCTCAGGCCCCTGCAGAACTCGACACCCCTGCGGCGCGGCTGGACTGGCTGCACAGCACCCTGCCTGCGGTAAAAAGGGCACAGGCCGATCTGGTCCTGCTGCCCGAACTCTTTGCCTGCGGCTACAATATCGGCGATGCCGTCGCACAGCGGGCCGAACCGTGGGACGGGCCGACCCTGCACGCGATGGCGCAAGCGGCTAAAGCCTTCGGGATCGCCCTTTGCTACGGTTTTGCCGAACGCGCAGATGACCGGCTTTACAACAGCGCGGTCACGGTCTCTCCCAAGGGCGTGCCCTTATCGCATCAGCGCAAGCTTGCCATCCCGCCGGGTTTTGAGCGTGACCACTTCTCTGCTGGCGCGGGTTGCACGCTCTTTGACTATTGCGGTTTCAGCATGGCCACGCTGATCTGCTATGACGCCGAGTTTCCCGAAACCCTGCGCCATGTGGCAGGACGCGGGGCCGATCTGGTTCTGGTGCCCACTGCCCTGTCCGCCGGATGGCACTGGGTGGCGCACCGTATGATCCCCACGCGCGCCTATGAAAACGGCCTCTACCTCGCCTATGCCAATTCTGCAGGGGTCGAGCATGGCCTTGAATACCTCGGCGCCAGCGTGATCGCAGCCCCGGATGGTACCGAAGCCGCGCGCGCCGGCGCCAAGGCTGAAATCATCTACGCTGATCTTGAAACAGCGCGGGTTACAGCCGCCCGACAAAGGCTGCCCTACCTCACGGACCGGCATACCATAAAGCTGTGACGCGCAGGACGGCGGCAGGCGGTTACTCTGGTGGCAGAAGGCTGGGTGCAGCCATCTGATTCAGCGTATCGCTGCCCGGATTATGTTGCAGCGCCTCTTCCGCGACAATCGCGGCGGCACGGGGGCCCTGCATCGCATCGGCAATCCGCACCAGCATGATCCACGCATCCTCGCGCTGCGGGTCCATCCGCACCACCTCGCGAAAGGCCCCGACCGCCCCGGGA
>CANMWT010000022.1 GCA_947501635.1 uncultured Roseobacter sp. | reverse complement strand
TCAAACTGCAAGATTAGATGTGTATTCCCCATAGCAGTCATTGGAGCACGCCGCAGCGAATGACCGCAGGGAGCCCACTCCCGACGTTGTTCCGTGGCGCAGCATCCTACGCGAAGGGCGGAAAGCTGACTTTCCATTTCTCCCTCTAGCGGGATAAAACTGTGCTAATCACTGTCCGCAATAAAGCGTCTTCGCACTGGATTGAGATTTCGTCAGACCAACCATACATCGACAGCACAATTGCTCAAAAACGGTAAGTGCTGGTTAGTAAAAACCGGTCTGAGTTTTCGCTATAGTTGTACTCTCCGGACACGGCAAAACCTTTAATGAACCCGATGTTTAGACCGACAACCACAGCCCATTTGTCCTCATTTGAAATCTTCGCTTTGTATCGTACTTCAAGGTCATCACCATCCGGGAAGGCGTCACGCAGGCGCGTTGTGCCCTCAACGACCTGATCGATGTCCAAGTATGTCACGCCTACAAACGGGGAAATAATGTGACCGGGGCCGAACGCCCAGCGGCGGCCCACGCGGCTGCTTGCGGAAAAAGATCTGACGGCGTCTTCGGTGTTGCCTCCAAAACTGTCAGTGATTGAAGCTGTGCCTGACACAAACCAGTTATCCCAGCCGTATGCCCCGGTGAGACCAAGGGTAGCGGTGTTGGTATCAACACTTGCATCGAAAGACGCGCTGATTGTGTCACACGTTATGATGGGAGGACACAAGCCGGTTTCGTTCACGTCAACTACAACATCAAGTGGTACGGTACCATCCACAGTACCAACGCCAGCGAAAACGTTCAAAAACGGAAGGACCCAGACATCCGCCCTTATCTGACGCGTACGCGTGTTGCTTTCCGCGTTCTCAATCTGAACGAAAGGTAAATCTACGAGATCTGTTTCTGACGGCGGTGTAAACCCTTTGCCCAAGGCGACCGAAAGGTCTTCAATATTCTGAGCTTGGCTGTTGTCGATATAGGAAAGAGATATGCCCCAAGGCTTTGGCAGGATCGCGCCTCGGTCAATCGCCGCTTGAGCGCTTAACGGCAGCCTGCGTGTGTATGGAGCGCGTGGTTCCGAGGGATCAATCTCCGCAGGAAACTTCAAGCGCAATGGGCTATCGGGTGGCAGCAATGTGCTGAGAGAAGGTAGAACCGCTCTGGTCGTCTGTTCCTTGACTTCCGGATTACCGGCATTTTGAAGGTCTTTTGCAGTAACATCTGATGGAATAACTGCGACCCAAAACACGGCCAAACAGGCTAACCATGCCAATGAGCAAGTGAGGTGCTTCATAGGAGGCCCAACCCAAAGAATAAAATCGTCATTAGATGTAGTTAAGCTGCTTTGTGATCCAGAACAGGATTTCAGCGAGAGCCGAGATAGCTCCAGCCTTGTCCGTGATCACGAGGGCGGTTCCGGATGCACCAAGTTTTGCACTTTCCGTTGGTAGGCCTTCCGGGATTTCAATAGTGACAATGTAACTGGATGCACCTGAAAGCTCGCGCAAGCTCGGCAACCCGCCCCTGGCGTCCACGGCACCCTCGCGTGTTCCGGGTGGGATTGACCGGATCTTCGCTTCAAACTCCTCGCCCGGCATAGTGCCCAAGGCAATCCGGATTGCATCTCCAACGGACACATTGGGGTAACTGCTTTGGGGCAGACTTGCGACGAGCAATCGGTCTGCAGGAACCAAAAAGTTTACGGCACCTTGCAGCGTCGTGACGCGATTGCCGGGACGGAGGGAGAGAGCGGCGACTATACCGTCGTCGGGCGCGCGTACAACAGTCTGTTCCAGGGCCCATTCAGCCTGTGTCAGCGCCTCCTGAACTTCGACAACGCCAACGTCAACCCCGTCAACCTGAGCCGCGATGCGGCGCTCAAGACTGCCCTTGCGTGCTTCCGCCGCCCGCAGTCCCGCTTCTAGCTGCTCGATAGTCGATACTGCTTCCTGAAGCTGGAATTCAGCGGCGGCGCCTCGCCCTGTAAGTTGGATGATGTCGTCGCGACGCTGCACGCCAAATGCGAGTTGCGCTTTGAGGGAGTCAATTTCCGCAAGCGCCGCCTGATGATCCGTTTTCAACTGGTCTGCTGCCGATCGCGCGGATGCCAATGAAGCTTTTAGCCGAGCAACTTCAGCTACCTGGGTGGTATTGTCGATACGAAACAACACGTCACCTTTTGCAACCGGTTGGTTCGCCTCGACCGCAACTTCAGTGACAGGACCGGACACGTTTGGCGCTATGTTGATGACCGCGCCCTGTACAGACACAGTTCCGGATGGGGTCGTGTGGTTCAGCGCACCGATAACCACAAGAGCTATCAGTAGAGCGCCGCCGTAGACGATAGTTTTGAAGAACCCATTCCATGGCAGAACTTTCAGCCTCGAGAAAAGAAGCCAAACCAAACCAAAATAAAGTCCGAGTACTATGAGCATTGTTCCAGATCCTTACGGCGTTTTGAGTTGTACGCCTTTGTCAAAACTCGCGTGTGTAACTGACCCCGAAAAGTTCACGCTGTCCAAAGGAATTGTCGGTGTAGCTGCCAAACACGCTGATGCTGTCGTTCGCGGAAGCATTGAACGTAACACCCGCGCCGACGCTGAAACCTGAGTAGTCATCAGAGCCAGCAGACAAAACGCCACCTCCCTTCACGACCCAACGCTCAGAAAGCGGTTTAAGTCCCAGCAATCCGACATAGCCACCTTTGCTGGAAATCTCGGTTGGGAAGGCATCGGCGAAATCGAAATCAATCCCGCTGGCATCTCCTTCGGTGTAATTGGCGCCCGCAGCGGGAAACAGAAGCCAGCCCCCCGGCTGAATACCTAAGGCCACAAGCGGCACAAAGGTGCCGATCGCGTATTGCGTTTGCGTTACTCCGCTGTCCAACTCCTGCTCAGAAGCCGAGATATTCACGATGCCGAAATTGAAAAGATACGATCCGCCTATGCGCCACTGGTCCCCCTCAGATACCGAAAGATTGACCTTGGTGACCGGACCGAAAGCAACAGACCCGAA
The DNA here is from genome assembly GCA_947501635.1 of uncultured Roseobacter sp. GTDB lineage: Bacteria > Pseudomonadota > Alphaproteobacteria > Rhodobacterales > Rhodobacteraceae > Roseobacter. The sequence goes on along the minus strand of CANMWT010000022.1, from coordinate 36,019 downwards.
AACCGTGCCGAAATCGCTATAGCGCGCGCCGATTTTCGTAACAACCTTGGTTGGATCATCAGCCAGCTTTTCACCAGACGCTCCCTGAGCCCAGGACCCCGGAGCAAAAAACACAAATGCGAACGCAATTATAGCGCCAAAGGCACTATGGTTTCCGGTCATGTCTCGACACTCGGTTTTTCGCCCGCTTTACGGGCGTGCCGTTTCCGAGCAACCGCACAAACAATCGTCAGAACAAGATTGCAGGGCACCATCAGCGCCATAAAGGCTAGGACGCTAGCCGAATAGAACGGGCTGAAACAGCACGCATCTACGAGCAGGTAAACCAGACCAACGTTCCGAAGATTCGTGCAGATTGCGAGGACCTGACGGAAATCGGGGTCACTGCCGCCAAGAAACCAGCCAATCGCCATGAGCGCAAGGATGAATGTGAGCATAGCAGCCAAGGTCGTGACGCCCAGATCAGCGGCGGCGTCCTGCCGCAGACCGAGGCTGAGAACAACTGATACAACGAACGATACGGTCGAGATCAGCATGGCGGGCTTATAGACGTGGCGGGCAACTTCCGGCGCAAAGCGTCTGACCAGTATTCCGATCACAAGAGGCACGCCGATGACGCCGACGATGCGGACAACCAATTGTCCCCAAGCCACGCGCTCTAGCGCGTCAACAGGAAGCACGATTTGCGCGGCGGCTGGCGCCAAGACCAGACCAATCAACGAAAGCAACACCAACAGCCCTCCGGCCGCAACCGTTTGTCCTGGTGCTTTTGTGGAAAACTGAACTGCGTTGATCCCTCCAGGAGCCACCGCCAAAAGAAACAAAACGATGCTCGCTGGCCGTGGCAAAGGAAAGACCAGAATAATCAAAAGCGCCAGTATTGGTGGAATAAAGACATTTGCCGCAAGAACACGCGCTAGTTTTTCACGCTCGAGCAGGGAGCCGCCCATTTCACGCAGTGTTGCGCTCATTCCAATGCAGAGCATCGCGAGTGATATAAAGATATGAATGAAGAGCGTAACGGACTCTTCAAACGGAACGGGCCCGCCCATCAGAAGGGCTCCAAGTTGAGCAGAATATTCAGTGTTGCGTAAATTGCCACCACGAATATCAAACACGCCGAAATCAACGCTGGCGATATTGGGAAGGGCTTGCCGGAGATATCAGACAGCCGCTTTAGGAAAGTGATCTGCTGTACGATTGCGATGGACAGCATCAGGACGGCCAGCACCAGCATGAAGATACCAATGAAACGCGCTCGTTCCACAGGCGCATCTTCAAGCCCCGGTACGTCAGTCATAACTCTGAACAGGGCAGGTATCGAGAAACCAAAGCCAATGAGCGAGGTAGCAGTTCTCATGTACCCCATGGTCGTTCTGTCGGACGCCAGCCGAGATCGTTCGAAAGCAAGGTCAGTCCGGTCTTCTGCCATCGCCGTTGTCGAGCGTGGCGGTTCGTCGTCGTCGTCAAAGTCCATTGTCGGCCTCAGTAAAATAGTCAGCTTTCATTAGGTTTCTCCGCGACCCGATTTTCACGAATTTCCCGAACGAGAAAGTAGTCGAGAAAAGTACGAACGAAGGCGATGGCCGTCAGTTTTGCGAGTTCCTCAAGCGTGGGGTCCGTTGCGGTTGCAATGATGTCTGCACCAAGCTGCAGTTCGAGTGCTACGATCAGGTACTTGCCCAGAATGCGTCGGGCGATTGGCTCGGCGTTGGAACGCCTGTGCTGTATGAACGCTTTGGCGAACGCGATGCCACCGACGGCGACAACGATCACACTCGCCGCTTCGAAGATAATCTGAAGATAACTGGCGGCGTTAACGATCAGGGTCTCTATCTCGTGCATAGGGATTACCGAGCCGCGACAGGCGCGCCCTTGTTGTCGGTCACCGATACACAAGTCGCCACACAGCCGTTAAACAACTCGCCTAGTTGCGCCGGATCGAGGGTCGATTTATGGGCAATCGCAACGATCCGGTTGGCTCGCACATCAGTACCCCAAGGACGATCTTTTGTCAGTTCGATGCGTCGCCCTACGACCTGCAACACGTATCTGTGATCCGGATCATCGGAGAGGTAGACGAAGCCTTTGCATCGATAAATATTCGCCGGTAATTCACGCTTTATCATCCGCTCGAAAGCCCTGCGGTCGAAAGGCGCGTCTTCTGTAAGGCTCCACGTGCTGAAGAACGATCCGTGGTTGTGGTTGCCGTGATCGTGGGAATGCTCTGATTTAGTCTCAGTCACAACGCGTGAAGCATCGAAACGTCCCACGGAGAGCAGGATTTCCAATGGCACTTCACAATTGACTGCAGGCACCACGCGCACGCGGGAAAAGAAGCCGTCAATCCAGCGTTTCACTTTCGCGGCACCTTCAGCACCGGCGAGGTCGACCTTGTTCATGATGACAAGATCGGCAAAGCCAATTTGCTGCAGCTTGAGTTTCGCCAGATCCGGGTCGTCGTAGGTAAAGACCTGATCTGTATCGACCACGCAGGTTACGCTATCGAGGCGGATCAGGTCGCGATAAGCGGAATCCACGAAGGTCATGTAGATGCCGGCTGGGTCCGCCACACCGCTTGCTTCGAGGATGATGTATTCGACGGGGTCCGGTCGGTCGATCAACTCAGCCACGGAGTCCACCAGATCATCTCGAATTTGACAGCACACGCAACCGTTGGCGAGGCTGATCATGCCCTCATCCACATCGACGACTAGTTCCGCATCGACATTGATGGAGCCAAAGTCATTGACGAGAATGCCCACTTTTAACCCGTGATCGCCGGTCAGGATGTGGTTCAGCAGCGTCGTTTTCCCAGAGCCGAGAAAACCAGTCAGGATCGTCAGGGGCACAGGTGCTTTTCGGTCAGAAGCCATTGGGTCTCTCTTTGAAAAAGGAACAACCCACGGCGCTGTCTTCACAGGCCGCAGGCCGAAGGTTGGGATCAGTCAGTGTGCTCGCGCGCCGCAATCAGGGCCTGCACATCGATCCGGAAGGTTTCTTCGTCGTAGTGCTGTGTCAGCGGACGCAACACGTCGTCGGGCATGTAGAGCGCCGGGTCGAGTTCTCGGTCGCGGTACATGGCATCTTGCTGCTCTTCACGCGGCAGGCGCGGCTTGGGCATGGGAATAAAATCCGGTAACTCGCCACCCGGGAAACGATCTGCGGGCAGGTCTTTTGGATTAGGTGGCTGCATCGCAGCGGCCTCCGGACGGAGTGCCATTCGCTCCCAGATACGATCCTTGGTGACATTGACCACTTTCACATCCGGCCCGCCAAAGAGGAACAAACCGTCCCAGTGGGTGCGTATTTCCGCGATGGCTTCGCCAGCAGACTCTTCCGTGTAATGGCAGATCATACCAACACGCGGCTGGATCTCGTTCATGAGATATCCTGCGGCGTAGTAAGGCGTGTGATACGTGTCGAGCGTAAACTCAAGCACCTCTTTGGGCGTGCCGTACTTGTAATTGAGAAGTTGCGGCAAGTCCGCTTGTCCCTCGGTCACGAAGACGTCGCAGCCCTTTGCAAACTTGATCGTGCTCTCGTCCGGGCGCCCGTCACCCGTCCAAACAAAGGACAAACCTGCCTCTTCCCAGTCTACGCGGAACGCGGACGCACCGTTTTTGACATGGCTGCGACCCCAATGCGTGACTTTTAGGCCGGGTTCGTCAAGGCAAACGCCGCCTTCATCCTTGTAGTCGAATTCAACGACTTCGGTGTTGTACCCTTCGCCAATCGGGCAGTGGTCAAAGTTTTCCAAATGCCAGGTCATCATCTCGTGCATCTTGTCGACCATATACTGCGTGCCAGTTTCAGGGCGGTCACCCGAGGGGCCGAAAATCCGAAGGCCGTTGCGCCAGCCGCCGGACCATGCGCGGAACGGCATGAAGTACGGCAGGTCTGCATAGTGGTCGACATGCAGGTGGCTGATGAAGATGTCGCGCACCATTGGTGGCAGGATGCCGCGCTGCAGGATATTTTTGACGCAACCGTTACCAAAATCAAAGAACAAGCGTCGTGGAAAGGGTGTGCCGTTACCCAGTTCCAGAACAATTGATGTACCCGATTGTTGAAGTGTCGGTGGCCATGGCGTGCTGCCGGTAAAACAGATGCGCATTTCGCCCGCTGGCAAGGGTTCATTGGGGGGGCAGAAGTTGTTGCTGGTGCAGCCGGGTGTGGGCCGGAAATAATCCGGCAAGGTGATCCCGCCGCCGGGACGGCGACCGTAGGGGTTACGTGGTTGGCTCATTCTTTGATCCTCCAAGTGAGAGTGTTGGTGTTCTGTGGACAGACGTCTTTTTGCTTGCCGACGGCTTGAGGCGAATGTGCTGCGAAAGCGCTCATGTCATGGTTGATTGGTGAGTTTCTGCGTCAGCCTTCGGATTTCAGTCAGCAGTTCGTCTCGCGTTGTTTCCCAGTCCTTTCGTGCGGCAGATTTCTCCTGGCAGCTTTTCAGATGCCTGAGGGATTCATCGAGGTCATACACCGCCTCACGGACGTTCTCGTGCGAAAGAGCTCTGGAAAGGGTGTCTTCCGAAAGCTCTGGGATGAGCGCGTGGAGTTCCTTGCAGTTCATGGGCCGGACTGACCTGATTTGTATTTCTTTGAAGAAAGGTTAAACATTCGTCGACGACTAACGGCAGTGAGTTAAGGTGAGCCAAAGGTGAGCTGCAGTGAGTCATTCAAAATCGGATGCGAAATAAGGCGCTGGAATATTGAGAGAAATTGCCGGTGATGCCGCGCGGTTGCTAGACCGTAAAGAAGTAAGGCACGCGCTTGAGCGCGTTCTTGCGTCAGAGGGTTTCGTCGGCTCACCCAGACTGCAAGCCTTCCTGGCTTACATTGTGGAACAGGAACTCGATGGTCTAGGGGACGCTACAAAAGGTAAGATAATTGCAACTGACGTTTACGGAAAAGAGCTCGACGAAAACGGAAGTGCACTGAACCTGGTGAGTGTTGAAGCCCGTCGTCTGAGGCGCGCACTAGATGACTACTACGCCGACGCAGGTCGATCCGATCCTATGCGCATAACTATGCAAAGCGGTGGTTATCGACCGCAGTTCGAAAGTAACGCTCCGGCAGAGCCACTTGTCGATGACGGCCAACAGGGCTCTCAATTCCATATCGGATTACAACAACACAAACTTGCCTTCTTGATCGGTGGCGTGTCGCTCGCGTCGGTCTTGTTTGTTGGACATTTCAGCTTACAAAGCGCTCCACCTAATGCAGTCGTTGCTGCCTCGAACAGCTCCGCGAAACTCGCCGCTGTCAGGGAAGGATCGCTCGCGAGCGTACAGGCAGTTAACCTCGCTGAACAGACGCGAGGAATGTTCTTTCCCCTGTTTGATGCAAGACGGCAAAACATCAACCTGGAAGCTTTCCAGCACGTTATCGATCTTGATCCCAACCTCACCGCCGGGTACGCGGGATCCGCCCAAGTGCTAGCGCTCCAGTCGATGATAACTACCGACCCTGCCGAAGCCGCCGCTCTCGCCAAGGAGGCTCTGGAGATGGCAGAACGCGCGACAGCATTGAACCCAACCAGTGGTTGGTCGCAAGCCGCGCATGGCTGGACGCTTGTCGTAACAGGAGATATTGTGGCCGGGTTGAGACGTGCTCGAATCGCGGCTGAGCTTGAACCTCAAGATGGTAACGTTCTGGATTTGGTTGGCATTTCAGCTCTGCTGGCAAATGAACCTTCGCTGATGGCAGAGGTATCCCATCCTGAACGAATTCGAGTTGGAAGCGGTCGCTTTGCCTACAACAACATTTATGGTGCGTCGCAGTTGATGCTGGAAAACTACGATGAAGTCATAGATGCCTTCTCGACAGCGGCTGAACGTGGTCATCCGGTGAGCGCCCCCAGTCTGTTTTTGCTTGCGACCGCGTACCAGGAGAACGGCGACACATCCAAAGCACAGCAAGCAATAGGAGAGATGTGGGCGACTTGGCCTGGTTTCCCAGCACGCGAAATCGCCGCCCGTTTCTTTGCAAATGATCTGGTGACACGGTCGCGCGTCCTTACCGTGATTGATGCCAACATGCCCGACTAGCTTGGTTAAATTTGAACGACTGCGACTGAGGTTTTCGGTGAAACCTCGGCATGAATGGCAGCTTTAAACCGATCGCTCCCGTTTACAATGTTTGCGACAAGGTCGGCTTGGTCCGCAAAGCAGAACTAGACCGATTTTTCGTAACCGTCCGCTCTTGAGGAAAGCGGTCGTTGGGAATCGAAGAAACCAATCGATGAAATAAATGTTTAGGATCGGAAATTAGGTTTTTGAAGTAAAGTACAGGTGCAATGCTCACCGCGCCTACATTTGCATCAGTGCAAACACTGCGACATTCCCGCAAATTCCTGCACGGTCTCCGTTAAGGTGGGGGACTCAATGGGGGATTCAAAAAACAGAAAGACCCAAAAAATCATTATTAATCAGTTATTTGATGAAATTCAGTGGCGGACCCTAGAGGATTCGAACCTCTGGCCTCTGCCTTCGGAGGGCAGCGCTCTATCCAGCTGAGCTAAGGGTCCACGCGCAGCGGTATAGACCGCGGGCTCCTACCCTGCAATGTAAAAACTGTGCAGTGTCAGGCGAAAAGATCATGCGCCAGTTCCAGCGCGTCGACCAGAACGTCAACTTCATCCGTGGTGTTATAAAGCCCAAAGGACGCGCGGCAGGTGGCGCTCAGGCCCATATGCTCCATCAAGGGTCCGACACAGTGTTGACCGGCCCGTACCGCTACGCCCTTTTTGTCAAGAATGGTCGAGATATCATGTGCATGTGCCGCGCCGTCCAGCGTAAAGCTGAAGATCGCGCCCTTGTCGGGCGTTGTACCCTGCACCTGAAGCCAGTTCAGCCCTGCCAGCCGCTCGACCGTGTAGTCGCGCAGCGTGTCTTCGTGGGCGGCGATGTTTTTCATGCCCAGCTGCATCATATACTCCAGTGCGACGCCAAAGCCGATCGTCTGCACGATGCCGGGCGTGCCCGCTTCGAACTTCATGGGCGGATCATTGTAGATCACACTGTCCTTGCTGACTTCCTTGATCATATCACCACCGCCGATGAAGGGGCGCATTTCGGCCATCCGGTCGGTCTTGACATAAATCGCCCCCGATCCTGAGGGCCCATACAGCTTGTGTCCTGTGATCGCGTAAAAGTCGCAATCGATGTCCTGCACATCCACAGGCTGGTGCACGGCCGCCTGACTGCCGTCGACAAGCACCGGCACACCGCGCGCATGGGCCTGCTCGGTGATGGTTTTCACGTCAACGCGCGTGCCCAGCACATTCGACAGATGGGTCACCGCAATCAGCTTGGTTCTGGGACCGATCGCATCGATCACAGCCTGAGGATCAAGCGCGCCGGTGCTGTCCACATCCACCCACTTCAGCACAACGCCCTGCCGCTCTCTGAGGAAATGCCACGGCACGATGTTGGCGTGATGCTCCATTACCGACAGAATGATTTCGTCTCCGGCTTCCATCCGCGGCATGGCCCAGCCGTAAGCCACCATGTTGATGCCCTCGGTCGTGCCGGAGTTCAGGACGATCTCGTTTTCGGACTTGGCATTCAGAAAGCGCGCGATGACGCCGCGCACGCTCTCATACTTCTCTGTCGCCAGATTGGATAGAAAATGCAGGCCCCGATGCACATTCGCGTATTCGTTTGTATAGGCGTTGGTGATCGCATCGATCACCACCTGCGGCTTCTGCGCCGAGGCACCATTATCCAGATACACCAGCGGCTTGCCGTTCACTTCCCGCTGCAGAATGGGAAAATCTTTGCGGATTTCTTCAACATTATACACCCAAAGGTACCCCCACTGCGGACACGCCGATTAAAGACAACAGAAAGCTCAGCCCGACGACAAGCACCAAGGCGCCGACGATCAGAATGACAACAGCACGCACGACAGAGTTCAACTGCAGACCGATGCTGATGAAGTTGATAAATATCCATAACGTCGCAACGCCGATGAACAAAACAAGCAGGCTGGCAAAGATGGGGGCGATCACCAAGAGCACGATGACGCCCACCTGTGCCGCCGCCCGCATGGCCTGCAGCCACAACAGCAGCACCATCAGGTCCTCGATCCTGCCCTGCCCGCCCATCATCCGCCCGGTCCAGTAGATCGCATGCACCGTGGCCACAAAGCCGCCCGCCGCAATGATGAAATACATGAACGGGTTGCCAACAATCGCACTCAGCGGCGCGGGCACAGGCAGGATCAGGTTTGACAGCGACGACAGGAAGGTGACGATCACACTGACCAGTGCAATGGCCGTCCAAAGCGCTTCTTTAGAGAGGTTCCAGCCCAGCACCACCTCTGCAGCGGCCTGCGGGTCGCGCAATGTCAAAAGAGCAAGCTGAGGTAGATCGGTCGTTCGCGTCATGAAGCCTCTGAGCGTTGGGATGCCACCAGTCCCGCTAACCAGAACCACATGAAGAATGCAAACCACAAAAAGCCGACAGCCTGTAATTCGATCCCCGGCCCGACAAATCCCGCAACCAGACCGTTCAGCAGCATCAGCGGCGACGACGCCAGCAAGGCCCAGAACAAGGCAAGGCGCGCGCCAAAGGGCGTGCCGCCCCCCTTGAACGCCTTGGCCACCAGATGGCTCAGACCGGCGATGCAATACAGAACCAGCGGGGCAATGAAGATCCACGCCATCAGCGTTGCGCCCATCAGCATGTCCAGATCTTCCCCGGTCAAATGCGCCTCACGCGCAAGGCGCGGCATCTGCGCCACAAAAACCACCATGCAGCCCGCCATCAGATAGGCCAGCGCGCGGTCTTCCCTCTGACCCATGGCCAAAAGGCCGGTCACAACCTGACCGGGCCTTCTGTAGGTCGCCCTGATATTGCGGGTCACCGCCATTAGCTTCGATGACGCTCCAGCCAGGCTGCAAGACGTGCGACGATCTCTTCGCGCAGGGTCTCATCTTCGATCTCGTCAACGGCCTCGGCAAGAAACGCCAGCGTCAAAAGATCCGTTGCCTGACCTTCCGGCACGCCCCGCGACCGCAGGTAAAACAGCGCTGTCTCATCAATCGCCCCCGAGGTCGATCCATGCGAACATGCCACGTCATCCGCGTAGATTTCCAACTCCGGCTTGGCCAGGAACTGGCTGTCATCGTCCAGCAAAAGCGACTGGCTGATCTGGTAACCATCCGTCTTCTGCGCGCCGGGTTGCACCAGAATTTTGCCCTGAAAGACGCCGGTCGCGCCGTTGCGCAGCACCTTTTTGAACACCTGACGACTTTCGCAATTCACTGCGTCATGGGTGACAAAGACCGTGTCATCGTGATGAAAATCACCGTCTCCCACACAGGCACCCGCCACATGGGCAATCGCATCGTCACCCGTCAGTTCAAGCACGCATTCGTTGCGCGTCATCACACCATTTGCGGTCAGTGTGAACGACTTGAAGGTGCTTTCCTTGCCCAGACGCGCAAAGATATGCGTGGCCGCGCGCCGTTCGTGGTCGCGGCCCTGCGCACGCACGTGATGGAACACACCGGTGTCGGCGATATCGACCTCCATCACCTTGTTGAACCGCGCAGCCGCCGGTCCGTTCTCCAGAACGGTGACTTCAGCGCCCGCATCCACACGGATCACATGGTGCAAAATAGCGTCGGACGTTTCCGCGCGGTGATGATACTGCAGGCTGATCGGCTTTGTCGCCTTACCGGTGACGTGGATCAACACGCCGTCCGTGGCATAGGCCGTGTTCAGCGCCGCCAGCGGGCGGTGCACAGGGTCCTGCCCCTTGGCCTCCAGCTTGCCGTAAAGGTCGCGCGCCCAGTGAATGTCCGCCTTGGTCTCTGCCAAACGTTCGATGCTGACGCCTTCAAGGCGCAGATCGTCAGAGGCGTCAGCATCAAAAACACCATCCACAAACACGATCTTGACCCGGTCAATATCGCCAAAGATCGGCGTTTCGTCGTTGTGAAACAGCGCCGCCGGAATGGCGTTAGCCTGTGTCAGCGTGTCAGGCCGCGTGTAGCGCCAGTATTCGTCGCGGCGCTGTGGTAAACCCATGGCGCGTACCCGCGCTGCGGCATCCTTGCGCGCGGCCTCAGACCAGCCGCCGGCAGGCATGCTCAGCGACGCAAGCCGCGCTTCTGTCGGTGAAATTTCAGTCGCTGCTTCGGCCATTACGCCACCTCTGCCAGAATATCGCCATAGCCGTTGTTTTCGACTTCAAGCGCCAGTTCGGGGCCACCGGATTTTACGATCCGGCCATTTGCCATGATGTGCACAACGTCCGGTTTGATGTGGTCAAGCAGGCGCTGGTAGTGCGTGATGACAAGAAAACCGCGGCCTTCGCTGCGCAGTGCGTTCACGCCCTCCGCGACCAGTTTCATCGCATCTACGTCAAGGCCTGAATCGGTCTCGTCCAGAATGCACATCTTGGGCTCAAGCATCGCCATCTGCAGGATCTCGTTGCGCTTTTTCTCACCGCCGGAAAAGCCCACGTTCACAGGCCGCTTGAGCATATCCGCGTCGATCTTCAACTCCTTGGCGCGCGCCCGCACGGCCTTGAGGAAGTCCGCCGCCGACATTTCTTCTTCGCCGCGCGCTTTGCGCTGCGCGTTCACGGCAGTGCGCAGAAAGGTCATGTTGCCCACACCGGGGATCTCCACTGGGTATTGGAACGCCAGAAACAGGCCCGCGGCGGCACGTTCTTCCGGTTCCATGTCCAGAATATCCTCGCCTTCAAGCGTCGCTTCACCGTCCGTCACCTCATAGCCGTCCTTGCCGGACAGAACATAAGACAGCGTGGATTTGCCCGAGCCGTTGGGGCCCATGATGGCATGCACTTTGCCCGCTTCGATCTCAAGATCGACGCCTTTAAGGATTTCTTTGTCTTCTTCTTCCAGCTTCACCTGAAGGTTCTTGATGCTCAGCATGTTGTCTTCCTTTAGCGTATACGTCGTCGGACGTTAATTTTTGTTAATTTTCAGCGTTTTGTTAACGTTTCTTTAACGGTTACCCAAGGGTAACCGCTGTGCCGGAGACAGAAACCATCAGCATGGAATCTCCGACGACCTCGTAATCCAGATCGATGCCCACCACCGCATTGGCACCAAGGGCCGCCGCGCGCTCTTCGATTTCGCGCATTGCCTCGTCGCGGGCGTCTTTCAGCTTGGTCTCATACGCGCCCGAACGCCCGCCGACGATGTCAGTGACCGAGGCAAAGAAGTCGCGCACGATATTGGCCCCCATGATCGCTTCGCCCACAACGATACCCTTGTAGGCGGTGATCGAGTGCCCTTCGACGGTGTTGGTGGTGGTGAGGATCATCGTGCGACCTTTTCTCGTTGCCAGGGTGATGCGGTGTCATGCGGTGGGGCGACGTGTTACCCGACCGACCCTTCCAGCGAAATAGCCACCAGTTGTTGCGCTTCCATAGCGAATTCCATCGGCAGGGCCTGCAGGACGTCCTTGCAGAACCCATTGACCACCAGCGCCACGGCCTCTTCTTCGTCCATCCCGCGCGAGCGGCAGTAGAACAGCTGGTCGTCGTCCACCTTGGATGTGGTCGCCTCATGTTCAACCCGGGAAGAGTTGTTCTTGACCTCGATGTAAGGCACCGTATGTGCCCCGCATTTGTCGCCGATCAGCAAGCTGTCACACTGGGTGTAGTTGCGCCCGTTCTTGGCCTTGGGGTGCATCGATACAAGCCCGCGATAGGTGTTCTGCGCCTTGCCCGCCGAGATGCCCTTTGAGACGATGCGGCTTTTGGTGTTCTTACCCAGATGGATCATCTTGGTGCCGGTGTCGGCCTGCTGCATGTTGTTGGCAATCGCGATGGAATAGAATTCACCCTGGCTGTCGTCGCCGCGTAGAATGCACGAGGGGTACTTCCACGTCACGGCCGAGCCTGTCTCCACCTGTGTCCACATGACCTTGGCACGGTCGCCGCGGCAGTCCGCGCGTTTGGTCACAAAATTATAGATACCGCCCTTGCCGTTCTCATCACCGGGATACCAGTTCTGCACGGTGGAGTATTTCACCTCGGCGTCTTCTTCCACGATGATTTCGACCACCGCCGCGTGCAGCTGTGCAATGTCGCGCTGGGGTGCCGTGCACCCTTCAAGGTAGGACACATAAGATCCCTTGTCGGCGATGATCAGCGTGCGTTCAAACTGGCCCGTATTCTCGGCATTGATGCGGAAATACGTCGACAGCTCCATCGGGCAGCGCACGCCCGGTGGCACATAAACAAACGACCCGTCCGAGAAGACCGCAGAGTTCAGCGTCGCATAATAGTTGTCAGACACCGGCACGACAGTCCCGAGGTACTTCTTGACCAGCTCGGGATGCTCCTTGATTGCCTCCGAGATCGAGCAGAAGATCACACCCGCCTTTTTCAGCTCTTCCTGAAAAGTGGTTCCCACGGAAACAGAATCGAACACCGCGTCCACCGCAACTTTTCGCGGCGCATCCGTAAGGTCCTCGGCCCCCTCGACGCCCGCAAGGATCATCTGCTCCTTGAGCGGAATGCCAAGCTTGTCGTATGTCGCCAGCAGCTTCGGGTCGACCTCGTCCAAAGACTTGGGCTTCACTTCCATGGATTTCGGCCGCGCATAGTAATACTGGTCCTGAAAGTCGATCTCGGGATAGTCCACCATCGCCCACTTGGGCTCTTTCTTTTCCAGCCAGCGCTCATAGGCCGCCAGCCGCCATTCGGTCATCCACTCCGGCTCTTCGTTCTTTTCAGAGATCAGACGAACGATGTCGGGGTTCAGACCCTTGGGCGCATATTCCATCTCGATGTCGGTCGACCAGCCATATTTATACTTGCCGCCAACCTCGCGCACCGCATCAACTGTTTCCTGATCAACCCCTTCCTTCACCTGAAGGTCGGTCTCTATCGGCTGGTCCAGTGCTGTCATGTCTCTCTCCACATATCAGGCCGCGCGAGCACGGAATTTTCGTTCTTTTTCCAACCAGGTCTCAGCAAACCGCAAGACCTCGTCCTGTGTTGTCTCCAGACCCAGAGATACGCGGATCGCGCAACTCGCAGTCGCTTCGTCATAGCCCATCGCCCGCAAAACACTGCTGGAGCGCACCTTGCCACTGGAGCAGGCAGAGCCCGCGCTGATGGCAAACCCGGCCAGGTCCATCTGGATCACCTGTGCCTCTCCTTTCCAGCCCGGCGTCACAAGACAAAGCGTGTTCGGCAGGCGGTCGACGTCTATTCCGACAAAAATAGTTGTCTTTGCTTCGGCTGCAAGGGCCTTTTCTAGAATCTTTCTAAGTTCTTTCACCTCGGCCCAGCGTCCGGCAGCCAGATCATGCCGCGCAGCCCGTGCCGCAGCACCGAAACCAGCAATCCCGATCAGGTTCTCAGTCCCGGAGCGGCGCCCCATTTCCTGACCGCCCCCCATGGAAAGCGGCGATATATCAATACCCTGCCTGACAATCAAAGCGCCCACACCCTTCGGGCCGCCCAGCTTATGCGCAGACAGGATCGCAAAATCGGCACCACTTGCAGCAAAATCGAAATCAATGCGTCCCACTGCCTGCGTGACATCCAGCAAAAGCCAGTCAGCCCGCTGCGCCCCATGACACCATGTATTGCCTTCGCGCTGCGGCAAGGGGTTGATAACGCCGGTTTCCGAATTGGCCAGCCCCATGGCAAGCGTGCTCCCGCCGCCCTCGCCTTCACGGCTGCCCGCATAGGCAAGCAACGCGTCATGGGCCGTCGGATCAACCCAAACCGAATGGCCGACACCAGCCGCACTCAAAACCCGTGCTGCCTCGGTTGCCCCGCTGGTAAACACAATCTCGGAGGGCGCACAGCCCACAAGTGCCGCCACATCGACCCGAGCCGCTTCCACCACTGCCTTGGCCAGCCGCCCCTCGGTATGAACCGACGACGGATTGCCGGCAAGATCCATTGCCGCCAGCATCGCCGCGCGGGCGTCCGCGCGCAAAGGCGTCGTCGCGTTATGGTCCAGATACACACGGTCCATGAGTTCTTTGGTCCTCAAATATCCTCGCCGAAGGCACAAAAATCACAGCGCAGTGGAATCGTCATCCACTACGGCAAACAAACTCGGCACCGCCGGACAAGGCGCCAGCTCATTGGCCACAACATCCGACAGGCGCGTCTGGTGCAAAAACACATAGACATGCGCGCTCAGGCTCTCCCACAAACGGTTGGTCAGCGACTGCGCGCGGCTGCCCGATGCGCCACCCGACGCCCCGGCCCCCTTGTGCATGGCATCGACCGTCTCATCGACCGCGGCCAGGATGTCCACCACCCGAATGTCCGACGGGGTACGCGCGAGGCGATAGCCGCCGCCGGGCCCACGCGCCGATGTCACAAGATCGGCGCGACGCAGCTTGACAAACAGCTGCTCAAGATAGGGCAAGGAGATCGACTGCCGCTGCGCGATATCGCCCAGCGACACCAGTTCTCCCTCAGGCTGCAGCGCGATGTCCGCCAAAGCCACCATCGCGTAACGTCCCTTTGTCGAAAGCTTCATCGCCGTCTCCAAAATTCCGCACCGTCTGCCAAATGATTGACGCGGCGTGCGTAAATGCCTAAGTCCATGGTTCGCGGAACCAGATCGCTTCCGCGCATAATTTAGAACCGTTCTAAGGTGCCTGAGTGAACTCGTCAAGAATTCCGTCGGGGCCTATGACTTGATATACAGGGACGCTCATGCCTGAGGTCATTTTCCCCGGCCCCGAAGGCCGACTTGAAGGCCGCTACCACCCTCAAAAAGAACGCGATGCACCGATTGCGATCATTTTGCACCCACATCCGCAGTTTGGCGGAACCATGAACCATGTGATCGTGCACCGCATGCATTACGCTTTTTACAACATGGGGTTCACCGTCCTGCGGTTCAACTTCCGCGGCGTCGGCCGCAGCCAGGGCGAATACGATCAGGGGGTGGGCGAGCTGTCGGATGCTGCCTCGGCCCTCGATTACCTGCAATCGATGAACAACAACTCCAAACACTGCTGGGTCGCCGGATTTTCGTTTGGCGCGTGGATTGGCATGCAGCTGCTGATGCGCAGGCCCGAAATCACCGGGTTTATCTCTGTCGCGCCGCCCGCGAATATGTACGACTTTTCCTTCCTCGCGCCCTGCCCGGCCTCCGGCCTCATTATCAATGGCACCGCTGACCGCGTGGCACCGCCAGCAGACACCGAGGCGCTGGTGTCAAAACTGCACGAGCAAAAGGGCATCACGATCACACATGAACAGATCGAAGGGGCGGGACACTTCTTTGAGGAGCCGCATCTGGGGACGTTGATTGACACAACGACAGATTACGTGAAACGCCGACTGACTGAAACCACAAGGTAGACCATGGGAATTGTAGAGGACGTGGCAGATGAACTGGCGCTGGAAAGCCTGCGGATCATCAATGCCACCGGCGACGACGCCTTTGTAAAGCAGGTCGCGGATGCGATTGGCGGCTCTTCGCAAACGATGGAAGAGGCCTATCTTACGGCTGTGCGTGTGCGGCGTGCCGAGCAGCGCGCCAGAGCCTTGCTGGAAAGGCTCAAGGCCGAAATGGCGCAGACACTGCCTGCTCCCGAAGATGAATGACCGCCTTGATGCACAGCTTGCCTTTCTGAGCGAGGCGGACAAGCTCAAACAGGTCTTGCGCGCGTCGCGTCTGCATGACGACACGCGGTTCGAAAACTCGGCCGAGCATTCGTGGCATATCATGCTCTATGCGCTTGTACTGGCCGAGCATGCGGCGGACGAGATCAATATCGACCGCGTTCTGAAGATGCTTTTGCTGCACGACATTGTCGAGATTGATGCTGGCGACAATCCCATTCATGGCAGTGTGGATGTCGTGGCACAGGAACGCGCAGAGCAAGAAGCGGCGGACCGGCTGTTTGGCCTGCTGCCGGTGGATCAGGCCGGGATGTTCCGCGCGCTGTGGGAAGAGTTCGAAGCGGCACAAACGCCGGATGCGGTTTTTGCCAAGTCCATCGACCGTATTCAGACGCCGGTGTCCAATCTGGCGAATGGTGGGCGGTCGTGGCGCGACTATGGGGTCACGCTTGACAAACTGGACGCGCGTGTCGGTGTGCCCGTGCGTCGCGGGGCGCCGGGATTATGGGCGTGGATCTTGCCGAAATTGACCAAATTCTTTTCCTAGCTGCGCAGGAAAACGGCTCAGCCTGCGTCATAGTATGCAATTGTATACATAACGCTTCCCCCGGTTGATTTTCTGGAGTAAACCGCGCCCGAGCGGAAACGCGGCCTTTGTCTGAGGAGCTTGCACATGTCCAAGATCAAAGTTGAAAACCCTGTCGTGGAACTTGATGGTGATGAAATGACCCGGATCATCTGGGATTTCATCAAGAAAAAACTCATCCTGCCCTACCTCGATATTGACCTGAAATACTATGATCTGGGTATGGAGGCGCGCGATGCCACTGATGACCAGATCACGGTAGATGCAGCGCATGCGATCAAGGAGTACGGTGTTGGCGTCAAATGCGCGACCATCACACCCGATGAAGCGCGCGTCGAGGAGTTTGGCCTCAAGCAGATGTGGCGCTCGCCGAATGGCACCATTCGCAATATTCTGGGCGGTGTGATTTTCCGCCAGCCGATCATCTGCAGGAATGTACCGCGCCTTGTCCCCGGCTGGACACAGCCGATTGTTGTGGGGCGGCATGCCTTTGGTGATCAGTACCGTGCCACGGATTTCAAGTTTCCCGGAGCTGGCAAGCTGACGCTGAAGTTTGTGGGCGAAGACGGCACAGAGATCGAGCGCGAGGTCTTTGATGCGCCCGACAGCGGCGTCGTGATGGCCATGTACAACCTCGACAAATCGATCATTGATTTCGCGCGGGCCTCGTTCAACTACGGGCTAAGTCTGGGGTGGCCTGTCTATCTTTCCACGAAAAACACCATTCTCAAGCAATATGATGGCCGCTTTCTGGAGCTCTTTGCCAAGATTTTTGAAGCCGAATTCAAGGATAAGTTCGAGGCGGCGGGCATTTGGTACGAGCATCGCCTGATAGACGATATGGTCGCCTCGGCCATGAAATGGTCCGGCGGGTATGTCTGGGCGTGCAAGAACTATGACGGGGATGTGCAGTCGGATACTGTTGCGCAAGGCTTCGGGTCGCTTGGGCTGATGGCTTCGGTGCTTATGACGCCTGATGGCAAGATCGTGGAATCCGAAGCGGCGCACGGCACGGTGACGCGCCACTACCGCCAGCATCAGAAGGGCGAAGCCACGTCGACGAATTCGATCGCCTCAATCTATGCCTGGACCGGTGGGCTCAAGCATCGCGCAAAGCTCGATGAGAATGCGGCTTTGCTGAACTTTGCGGAAACGCTGGAGCGTGTTGTGGTTGATACTGTCGAAAGTGGCTTTATGACCAAGGACCTTGCGCTTCTTGTGGGGCCCGATCAGCGCTGGCTGACCACGCAGGGGTTTCTGGAAAAGATTGACGAAAACCTAAACAAGGCCTTGGCGGGCTAGCCGTTGCGCGCATAGGCCAAGCGCGTGTCAGACCGGAAAAAGGACGGTCTTGGCAAACGGATATAGCTTTTGCCGAAGGCCAGAAAACAAAACACCGACGTCACCATGAAGACGAAACTGGACGTGAGCGGCACCACGACCAAGTTGTCCCGGACAATCGCAGAGGCCGCATTGGCGTGTTGTTGCGCCGCAAGGCTTGGGTATGGCGGTGATTTGAAGTTCTTTGCCTTATGCCCGGGAATGCCCACAAACTCTTGCAGTGCGGGCGTTGCTTTTCCGGTGCCGGCTTTCGGGTGTTGCTGCTTCACGGAGAGCAAAACCGCAATTCCCAGCCTGTCGTCAAATGGCAAAGACGTCTTGGCTTTGGCGGGGTTTTGCGCCTGAAAGGGTGGCGCCAGAAGGTTGTGCTGGCGCGCGTCGGTGGCGGGGTGAAGTGTGGCGGCCTGTGCGAGGATCGGCAAAAAACATAAAATCACAACCATCAGTCGTCGAAGCATTGAGGGGGTCCTCTTTTGGTTTGCTCCCACATCCCAAAGGCCACTCTCGCGTCGACTTATTGAAGAAGATTTAATTTAAACGGTTTGTACCGCATTAATCCGAAAAAAAATTGCCTGGGCATTAACGGCCGCGGTGATGCGTGCGGTGATAAAGCTCGGCGATGATGTTACTTGCGGTCTTTTCGAAAAGGCAGGGAATGAAGGCATGGATCAGCGCGGCAAATGCAGCGGCAAAGAGCCGGGCTGAAAATCCGAGGGCAAAGACCAGATGCTGGCCGAAGGTTTCGTTTACCGTTGCGGGGTGAGACAGAAAAATGCGTTGGATCATGGTGCTCTCCTGAGGATTGATTGGGGAGAATTTAGGGGGGTATCGCTGAAAAAGGTTCCCAAATTTTGAGATATCGGTGTATCGATTGAGACATATTCCCAAGATATCAGGAAATATTGTGAAGATTGATGATTTGGACAAGCGACTGCTGACGCTTTTGCAGGCCGACTGCAGCTTGTCGCTGGATGAGATCGGCGAGAAAGCCGGGTTGAGTAGAAACGCCTGCTGGCGCCGGATCAGGGCGCTGGAAGACCAGGGCGTGATAAAAGGGCGCATTGCCTTGCTGGATGCGCAGAAACTGGGGCTGACGCTGACGGTTTTCATGCTTATCCGCACCCAGGAGCATAGTCAGAACTGGCTGGAGCAGTTCCGCATCGCTGTGCGTGCGCTGCCGCAGATACAGGGCGTTTACCGCATGACGGGCGATCTGGATTACTTGATCCGCGCCCAAGTGGCCGATATGGCGGATTATGACCGGCTCTATCAGTCCCTGATCGGCCGCGTGGCTTTGTCGGATGTTTCGGCAAGCTTTGTCATGGAAGAGATCAAGGACACACATATTCTACCGCTGTGACGCGAAAGGCGCCCTTATGCCCATGCACTACCTCTATCTGACCCTTGCGGTCATGTTTGAAACCATCGGGACGACAGCACTTCAGGCCAGTCAGCAGTTCACTCGGGTGATGCCAACGCTTGTGGCTGTTTTCGCCTACGGTTTGGCCTTTTATCTGTTGGGTCTGACGCTGAAATTCATGCCGGTGGGCGTGGTCTATGCGATATGGTCGGGCCTTGGCATCGTTTTTATTGCGGTGATCGGTTTTGTGATCTTTGGCCAGCGCCTTGATCTGCC
Organism: uncultured Roseobacter sp.; assembly: GCA_947501635.1. Taxonomy (GTDB): domain Bacteria; phylum Pseudomonadota; class Alphaproteobacteria; order Rhodobacterales; family Rhodobacteraceae; genus Roseobacter. Next base: position 16,856 of record CANMWT010000022.1, on the reverse strand, counting down.
AGCGGTGATCGGGCTGGTGCTGATTGTTGCCGGTATTTTGGTCATCCATCTGTTGTCGAATTCCACACAGCACTAGGTCAGACCGGCAGCGGCCAAATACTGCTGGCATTTCGACGGGGCGCGCGGTATGCGCCCCGCAAAGCTGTCGCCCTGTGGCGCCGGCGCATCCAATTGAGGCGCATTTCATGGACCTGCGAAACATCGCGATCATTGCACACGTTGACCACGGCAAGACCACGCTTGTGGACGAGCTGCTCAAGCAGTCCGGGACCTACCGGGAAAATCAAGCCACCACAGAGCGTGCAATGGACAGCAACGATCTGGAGCGTGAGCGCGGCATCACGATCCTTGCCAAGGCGACATCGGTGGAATGGAAAGGTGTGCGCATCAATATCGTCGACACGCCCGGCCACGCCGATTTCGGTGGCGAGGTGGAGCGTATCCTGTCGATGGTGGATGGTGTTGTCTTGCTGGTGGATGCCGCTGAAGGCCCGATGCCGCAGACCAAATTCGTGACGTCCAAGGCCTTGGCGTTGGGGCTGCGTCCGATTGTCGTTTTGAACAAGGTCGACAAGCCCGACGCGGAGCCGGACCGTGCGCTAGACGAGTGTTTCGATCTTTTTGCCAACCTGGGTGCGGATGACGACCAGCTGGATTTCCCGGCGATGTATGCCTCGGGCCGGTCTGGCTGGGCCGATATGGAGCTTGACGGGCCGCGTGCGGATCTGTCGGCGCTGTTTGATCTGATTGTGGATCACGTCCCTGCCCCGGCGCAGCTTGCCCAGCGTGACGCGCCGTTCCGTATGCTGGCGACAACGCTGGGGGCGGACCCGTTTATCGGGCGCATTCTGACCGGCCGTGTCGAATCCGGTACCGTGAAGGCCGGTGAGACGGTCAAAGCCTTGAGCCGCGATGGCACGCAGGTCGAAAGCTTTCGGGTGACCAAGGTTCTGGCCTTTCGCGGTTTGACCCAACAGCCGATCGATGTGGCCGAGGCTGGTGATATCGTCAGCCTTGCGGGGATGACCAAGGCCACGGTCGCTGACAGTATCGTGGCCCCGCAGGTGACTGAGGCTCTGCCTGCGCAACCGATTGATCCGCCGACGATTACGGTGACGTTCGGCATCAATGACAGCCCGCTTGCGGGGCGGGACGGCAAGAAGGTGCAGTCGCGGGTGATCCGCGAGCGGCTGATGAAAGAGGCCGAGAGCAACGTGGCGATCAAGATTTCGGACACGCCGGGCGGTGAGGCTTTCGAAGTGGCCGGTCGTGGCGAGTTGCAGATGGGTGTTCTGATCGAAAACATGCGCCGCGAGGGCTTTGAGCTGAGCATTTCACGTCCGCAGGTTCTGTTTCGCGAGATTGATGGGGTGCGCCATGAGCCCATCGAAGAGGCGACGATCGATGTGGATGACGAATACTCGGGCGCGGTGATTGAAAAGATCACCGGCGCGCGGCGCGGCGAGCTGGTCGAGATGAAGCCTGCGGGTGCGGGTAAGACGCGGATTGTCGCGCATGTGCCGTCACGTGGATTGATTGGCTATCACGGCGAGTTTCTGACCGATACGCGCGGTACCGGTGTTTTGAACCGCGTGTTTCACGGCTGGGCGCCGCATAAGGGGCCGATCCCGGGGCGGCGTGCGGGGGTTTTGATTTCGATGGAGAATGGCACCTCTGTCGCATATGCGCTTTGGAACCTCGAAGAGCGGGGAAAAATGATGATCGGCGCGCAGGCGGATGTGTACACCGGCATGATTATCGGTGAGCACAGCCGCGAGAACGATCTGGAAGTGAACCCGCTGAAGGGCAAAAAGCTGACCAACGTGCGGGCTTCGGGGACAGATGAGGCGGTGCGGCTGACCACGCCGATGCAACTTAGTCTGGAAGAGGCTATTGCCTATATCGATGATGACGAGCTGGTGGAGGTGACGCCCAATGCGATCCGCCTGCGCAAGCGCTATCTGGACCCGCATGAACGCAAGCGGATGGCCCGCGCGGGGTGAGGCGGAACGAGGGGCCAGCCCCTCGTGCTCCCCGGGATATTTCGGGACCAAAGAAGGTGGGCGGATTATTCCGTCGTTTCGATGATCATCAATTCCCGCTCTGAGGCGTCGCGGGCGTGGTTTAAGGCGCGTTGGTACGTATCTGAATTATAGCATTTTTCGGCTGTTTCGAGATCGGGAAAACGTGCCACGACATTGCGCGGGCGGGCTTGCCCTTCGAGTTGTACAAAACGCGCGCCGCGGGCGATGAAATGGCCCCCGTGTTCGGCAATCGCTTCGGTGGCGAGGCTTGCGTATTTCGCGTAGGCCTCATCGTCGGTGACGGTCACATGCGCAATCCAAAGTGCACCCATTGTCCTATCCTTTCAAAACAGTTTCTGCAGCCTTAATCGCCTCTTGCGCGGCGGTGGCGTCTTTTGCGCCGCCCTGGGCCATGTCGGGACGTCCGCCGCCGCCTTTGCCGCCCAAGGCGGATACGGCTGCCTTGACCACATCAACTGCCGAGATGCGCGATGTCAAATCTTCGGTGACCCCTGCGGCTACAGCGGCTTTGTCGTCCGTCGAGGCGATCAGCAGGACCACGCCGCTGCCCATCTTCGACTTGTACTGGTCCACCAGCGCAGGCAGGTCGCGCCCGGTGACGCCGCTGAGGACTTTTGCGATGAAGTTGGTGCCTTCAATGCTGCGTGTTTCGGGGGTGTCTGCTGTTGCTCCCCCTGCCATGGCCAGTTCGCGTCGCAGCTGGGCGACTTCGTTGCTGAGGCTGCGACGCTCTTCCAGCAGGGCACGCACGCGTTCTGGCACGTCAGCGGGTTGCGCCTTGAGTTCGAGGGCTGTCTGGGCGAGGTGATGATCCTGGCGGCGCAGGTAGTGGAGCGCAGCCGCACCGGTCAGTGCTTCGATCCGGCGCACACCGGCGCTGCTGGCGCTGTCGCCGAGTGTCACGAAGGCGCCTATGTCGCCGGTTTGACGCACATGGGTGCCGCCGCAGAGTTCGATGGAATAGGTTGATCCGTCCAGTCCCTTGCCGGAGCCTTCCTGTCGCCCCATGGAGACCACGCGCACTTCATCGCCGTATTTTTCGCCAAACAGCGCCTGTGCGCCAAGTGCGCGGGCATCGTCTGGGGTCATGATGCGGGTTTCGACCGCGGCGTTTTGCCGGATGAAGGCGTTGACATCCGCCTCGACCTTTTCGAGTTGCTCAAGCGTCAGGGCTTGCGTGTGGCTGAAATCGAAGCGGAGCCGGTCTTGGGCGTTCAAAGAGCCGCGCTGTGCGACGTGATCGCCCAATGTTTCGCGCAGGGCTTCGTGCAGCAGGTGCGTGGCGGAGTGGTTGGCGCGGATCGCGGTGCGGCGCGCGTGATCGACTTGCAGCACCGCGGCATCGGCCTTGGTCAGGGTGCCTTTGGTGACGGTGCCGATATGGACGTAAACGCCTGCCGTTTTGCGGCAATCGGTGATCTTCGCCGACCCGCTGGCGGTTGTCAGAACGCCTGTATCCCCGACCTGACCGCCGCTTTCCGCGTAGAACGGTGTCTGGTTCAAGGCAATATGCACCTCATCGCCCGCCGTGGCGCTGTCTGCCAATGCGCCGTCCTTGACCAGCGCCACAATCTGGCCTTCCGCGGTTTCTGTGTCGTAGCCCAGAAAGTCTGTCGCTCCTTCCGTGTCGGCGACATCGAACCAGACCGTCGCATCGGCGGCTTCGCCAGAGCCGGACCAGGCCGCGCGCGCCTTGGCTTTTTGCTCAGCCATGGCCGCGTCAAACCCTTCGGTATCAACGCTGCGACCCTTTTCGCGCAGCGCGTCCTGGGTCAGGTCAAGCGGAAAGCCGTAAGTATCGTAGAGTTTGAAGGCGGCAGCGCCGGGCAAGTCGCTGCCGTCGGGCAGGTCCGACAACTCTTCGTCCAGCAATTTCAGCCCGCGGTCGAGTGTTTGCTTGAACCGTGTCTCTTCCTGCAGAAGCGTCTGTTCGATCATGCTTTGGGCCTGTCCCAATTCGGGATAGGCCGCACCCATTTGCCGGACCAGCGCGGGCACCAGGCGGTGCATCAGGGGGTCTTTTGCGCCCAGCAGATGCGCGTGACGCATCGCGCGCCGCATAATTCTGCGCAAGACATAGCCGCGTCCGTCGTTTGACGGGGTGACGCCATCGGCCATCAGAAAAGAGGTGGAGCGCAGGTGATCGGCAATGACCCTGTGGTGGGTCTTGCCGGGGCCATCAGGGTCGGTGCTTGTTGCATCGGCGGAGGCTTCGATGAGGCTGCGCATCAGGTCGGTTGCGTAATTGTCGTTGGTGCCTTGCAGCAGGGCTGCCACGCGTTCAATCCCCATGCCTGTATCGATCGACTGTGCGGCGAGGTCGCGCCGTGTGCCGTCTTCGAACTGCTCGTATTGCATGAAAACGAGGTTCCAGATTTCGACAAAACGGTCGCCGTCCTCTTCCGGGCTGCCCGGAGGGCCGCCCCAGATATGATCTCCATGGTCGTAGAAGATTTCGGTGCAGGGGCCACAGGGGCCGGTGGGGCCCATCATCCAGAAGTTGTCATTTGTGGCGATGCGGATGATCCGGTCGTCCGGCACGCCAACTTTCTTCCAGATTTCCGCTGCCTCATCATCGGTGTGGTAAATCGTGACGTAGAGTTTCGATTTGTCGATCCCCAGACCTGCGGTCACCAGTTCCCATGCAAAAGCGATGGCATCGTCTTTGAAGTAGTCGCCAAAGCTGAAGTTGCCCAGCATTTCAAAGAAGGTGTGATGCCGTGCGGTATAGCCGACATTGTCGAGGTCATTGTGTTTGCCCCCTGCCCGCACGCATTTTTGGGCTGTGGTCGCGCGCTGGTAGTCACGGGTTTCCACGCCGGTGAACAGATTTTTGAACTGAACCATACCCGAGTTGGTGAACATCAGGGTCGGATCGTTGCGGGGCACCAGAGGGCTGGACGGCACGACCCGATGTCCCTGTTTTTCGAAGTATGACAGGAAAGAAGAGCGGATATCGTTCAGGGTTTGCATTTGGCGCGGGCCTTCAAGCGAGAATTTTCAGTTCCCGATCAAATAACCCCGCCTGCGGTGGCTGTCCACAAGCCGATGGAGAATAAAAGCGAAACGGGGCGCCGATACCGGGCGCCCCGCGCTGTAACACTGGGGATCAGGCTTCGAGGATATCGTCGTCTTCTGACTGCTCGTGTTTAGGCATGTCAAAATCGAGCCCATGTGCGGCGCGGATTTTGTCTTCGATCTCGAGCGCCATCTGAACATTTTCGCGCAGGAAACCTTTGGCATTTTCGCGGCCCTGACCGATGCGTTCGTCACCATAGCTGAACCAGGAGCCGGATTTGTCGACCACGCCGGCGGCAACGCCAAGGTCCAGCAGCTCGCCCATTTTCGAGATGCCTTCGCCATACATGATGTCGAATTCGACCTGTTTGAAGGGCGCTGCGACCTTGTTTTTGACGACTTTGACACGGGTGTGGTTGCCCACCACTTCGTCGCGGTCTTTCAAAGCACCAATGCGCCGGATATCGAGACGCACCGAAGAGTAGAACTTGAGCGCATTGCCGCCTGTCGTTGTTTCGGGAGAGCCGAACATGACGCCAATTTTCATGCGGATCTGGTTGATGAAGATGACCATGCAGTTTGAGCGACTGATCGAGCCGGTGAGTTTGCGCATGGCCTGGCTCATCAGGCGGGCCTGCACGCCGACCGAACTGTCGCCCATGTCGCCTTCGAGTTCCGACTTTGGCGTAAGGGCGGCGACCGAATCGACGATGACCATATTGACGGCACCCGAGCGTACCAGCGTATCGGTAATCTCCAGCGCCTGCTCTCCGGTGTCGGGTTGGCTGATGAGCAGCTCGTCCAGATCAACGCCGAGCTTTTTGGCATATGTCGGGTCCAGCGCGTGTTCGGCATCGACGAAAGCGCAGACACCCCCGGCTTTTTGCTGCTCTGCCACGCAGTGCAGTGTGAGCGTTGTTTTCCCAGAGCTTTCCGGCCCGTAGATCTCTACGATCCGGCCCATCGGCAGGCCGCCAATGCCCAGTGCGATGTCAAGACCCAGCGACCCGGTCGAGCTTGCCTTGATGTCCTGCACCGCACCTTCAGTGCCGAGTTTCATGATCGAGCCCTTGCCGAACTGGCGTTCGATCTGGGCCAGCGCGGAGTCGAGCGCCTTTTGCTTATCTGCCGATTTCTTGTTGTTCATGCTGAGTAGATCTGCCGTTGCCATGTTGTTTCCTCTTACTGTCACAGATCTCTCCGAACAGCAATCTTTGCCACCGGCGCCCGTGATAATGTTCTCATTACGTTCCTTATGGGATCAAAAGGAGAACATTTCAATTAAATTTTTCACAAGGCCATCTTTTTCCGAAACTGGTTAAGGAGTAGTTTAGTCCGGCAAATGAGTTTCGGGGCGCGATGATATGCTGGTCTTTTTCAAACACCAATTGGTGTTGTTGAGCGTTCCCAAAACAGGCACGACGGCGCTGCAGCAGGCTTTGGGGACGTTGGCGGATTTGGTTATCTCGGGGCCTCCGGCGCTGAAGCATGCGCCGCTCTACCGCTATGACCGGTTCATACAGCCGATGTATCAAAAGGTCTGCGGGGTCGAGCCGGATGTCATGGCGATCGTGCGCGATCCCGTCGATTGGCTTGGCAGTTGGTATCGGTATCGCCAAAGGCCGCAGATTTCCGGGCAGCCCAACAGCACTGCGCAGATCAGCTTTGATGCTTTTGTGCGCGCATATTGTCAGGATGCGCCACCTGCTTTTGCGGATGTCGGGTCTCAGGCGGCGTTTTTGAAGCCCAAACCGGACGGCACACGCGTCGCCCATCTTTTTGCCTATGATGACTGGGCGCGCATCGAGACGTTTCTGGCCGCGCGGTTGGGCGCCCTGCCCCAGATCCCGCGGGTCAATAGCTCTCCCAAGGCGGATTTGACGCTCGCGCCGGCAACGATGGATGTCTTGCGCGAGAAGCACTGCGCAAGCTTCGATCTTTATGTGCGGGCAAAGGCAGGCGCGGGCTAGTGCATCTGTTCATGCACCGTCTCGGTCAGGTCATTGAGAGAGAAGGGTTTGGGCAGAAAGACGGAATTGGGAATTTTCATCTGCGCTTCGCCAAAACTGTCTTCGGCATAGCCTGAGACAAACACCACCCGGACTTCGGGGCGCGTTTGCAGTGCTTTGCGCACCCAACTGGGCCCGTCCATGCCCGGCATGACCACATCGGTGACAAAGACATCGACGTTCAGGCTTTGATCCTCCAGCGTTTTCAGTGCCGCTTCGGCGGACTCGGCCTCGAGCACGGTGTAGCCTCTCAGGCGCAGGGCGCGGCTTGCAAAAGCGCGCACGGGCGCTTCGTCTTCCACCAGAAGGATGACGCCATCGCCCCGCTTGCTGCTGCTTTTTGCCTTCTCTTTCCGGGTTGATTTGCGCACTTCTTCCTGATGCTCGAGCACGGGGAAGTACAGTGTAAAGCAGGTGCCGCCGCCCACGGTGCTGTCGACAAAGATATAGCCGCCGGTTTGTTTCACGATGCCGTAGGCCGTGGACAGGCCCAAACCTGTCCCCTCGCCTGTGCGTTTGGTCGTGTAGAAAGGTTCAAATACCTTTTGCAACTTGTCCCGCGGGATGCCGACCCCCTCATCCGAGACGCGAACGGCGACATATTCGCCACTGGGCACTGTCACTCGGTCGCGTGTTACAGCGGTGTCGAGGTGTGTGCACTGGGTGTCGATGCGGATTTCGCCGCCGTTCGGCATCGCGTCGCGCGCATTCACAACCAAATTCATCAGCACCTGTTCCAACTGGCGCTTGTCCGCACGGATGGGCCGTAACACAGGGTCATGTGACAGGGTCAGCGTTACTTTCTCACCCACAAGCCGGTTCAACAGATGCGTCAAATCCGACAGGGTGTTGCGCATGTCCAACGTCTCGGGACGGAGCGTCTGCTTGCGCGAAAACGCCAGCAGTTGCCCGACCAGCGCCGCGGCGCGGTTGGCGTTCTGGTTGATCTGGACAAGATCGCTGAAATCGGGGTCGCCTTGATCGTGGCGCAGCAACAACAGATCGCAATGCCCTGAAATCGCTGTCAAAAGGTTGTTGAAATCATGAGCCACGCCACCGGCAAGCTGGCCGATGGCTTGCATCTTCTGGCTCTGGACGAACTGCGCCTCCAGTGATTTCAGCTCTGTCGCGTCGTTCAGCACCGCAATCAGCGCAGGCGCCCCGTTTTCCGTGATCCGGTTCAGCGTAACCTGTACAAACACTTCCTTGTCCATGCGCTTGAGGCGCAAAAACTCGGTGTGCTGGGCCGAGCGGCCCACCAGCGTTTCCTTCAGCCAGTCTGTGATCGGACGCCCCAACCCCTCCATAAAGGCGGACAGATGAACGTCATTGGCCAATGTGCTGCCCACCATCTTTGCCGCCATAAGGTTGAAAGCCTGCACGTTGCCGTTCGTGTCCACTTTCAGCAAGGGCACCGGAAGGTTTTGAAATACGTTCCAATCCTGGTCCTGCGCAGTCTTATTGCCCGCTGGCAGCAGGAACAGAGCACGTCGTCCGGCCCCTGCGTCGACCTCGGTGACAAACACTTCGTGAGATGCATTCGGCCCTGAAATCCTGTTGATTGCACCAACAATGACGGGCGCGGCAAAGACCCTGTCCAATGTGGTCATGCGCTCTCCGATCAGGTCGCGGGCCGCTTCGTTCATGTACAAAAGCGCGTCAGTGCGGCCAAGCAGCAGCATTGGCAGCGCAGGCCCCTCCGCCTTGCCGGCGACCGCTGGCACATCCTCAATCCGCCAGATCAGACAGTTGGAGCCGGTGTGATGCACGCTTAGCCGCAAATGCCCTTTTGACGTCACGACATCTTCGCGCGCGGCCCCTGCCAGCGCCGCCTTGGATTTGAGGCGAAAAACCACGCTGGACGGGTTGGCCAGCGTCTTTCTCAGCGTGGAGGTGATGGTTTGCTTGCCGGCTTCGGCCGCGCCAAATCTGTTCTGTGCCGCCTTATTGAGAGATAATACCGCCCCGTCGCCATCGCTGAGCAGGCTTGGGGTCACGTCTTCTGCAATGAGCTTTTCCACGAGGTCCAGCACTGCAGATGTCCGGCTGCGGTGTCGCAAAACGAGGCCGTAAAAGGCGATGGACAGCAAAAACGCCGTGGCGGAGGCGGTCAGAAGGGCCGGTTGCATGCGGTATTGGGGTAAAACAAGGCCCGCAGCAAACAAGGTCGCGGCCGCGATCGCCAGAGCCACCACATGATTTTTGGCCCCAAGTGCAAACTGGGTTAATCTGGATGCGGGTACAAAACTGCTGGTCACACGACGCCTCTGAATGATCGAATCGTACTGCGATCAAAGCGCCCGAGGGGTTAATCTGGGCTTAACCACAATCGATATTACACCTTAGAGTTGAGTATGGCTGTATTTAGTCGTGCGTCAAGTGTGCTGTGAAGAACCCGTCGCCCTGCGGTGTGACATCGAACCGTTTCTGATAAGCACAGCGCCATCCATCATTTTCGGCGACAAACCGCGTCACGATCTCTTCATTCTCGCAGCGCAGAACAGAGCAGGTTGCGTACACCAGCCAACCGCCCGCCGCGACAAGCGGAGCCGCACGCCCCAGCACGTCCAGTTGGATGGTTTGCAGTTCCTGCAGCCTGTCGGGGGTGAACGACCATTTGGCATCCGGTGACCTGCGCCACGCGCCGCTGCCTGAACAGGGAACATCGCATAACACCAGATCAAAGGGCGCGTGCCGTGTGACCGCCGCAGAAGTCAGTTCCTGGATGCGGACGCCGGCACGTGCAGCGCGTGGTGCGATGTCTTTCATTCTGACGGGGTTGTGGTCATGTGCAAAAACGGTGCGGTCGGACTGACTGGCGATGGCAAGGGCCTTGCCACCACCGCCGGCGCAGTAGTCGAGGCAGTTGCGTGCTTGGGGCAGCAAAGCAACGACCGCCTGCGAAGCGGCGTCCTGAACCTCGACGATCCCGTCGAGATAGGGTTGAGCATTGCGCAAACGGCGCGCGCCTTCGGTGACGGTTAAGGCCCCCCGGCAGAGCGGGTTTTCCGTAACGTCGATCCCGGCAGCGGCCAAAAGGCTCGTGGCACTGGCTATATCGGACTTGGCGCTGTTGACCCGCAGTGTCACGGGCGCTCTGTTCTGCAATTCTTGCGCGGTTTGCAAGGCAGCGTCGCCAAGGCTGATTTCAAAGGACGCGGTCAGCCATGGCGGCAGGTTCCACAAGGGACGGTCCTGCTTTGGGGGGGCAAAGGCGCGCTCCTCGTCGGTGAGCGGAGCAGGCGCGTGCCCCTGACCGCTAAAGAAACTGTCCAGATCTGCATGCTGGTGCCGCAGGAGACCGATCATCATGGCGCGGCCGGTTTCCCCGCCGCCCAGAAACACAGCCGTTTGTTTGCACCGCAGCACGTCAAAGACGTGATCGCGGACGGCTGCGCGGTCTTTCGAGCCGGCAAAACGGCTTTGCCGGGCCCAGCGGGTCAGCGCTTGTTCGGCGGGGGTGCCTTGCGACCAGACATCAAGCACCTCGATCGCTGCGGCGACACGTGCGGCGGGTGTCATCGCGGATTATCCGCTTGAATATCGTCGCGTAAGCTTTTGATTTTTCAGCCCGCCCTGTAGTTTGGGCTTTCGCGTGTGATCTGAACGTCATGCACGTGGCTTTCCTTGAGCCCTGCGCCAGTGATCTTTACGAACTTGCAGTTGGTGCGCATTTCCTCGACTGTTGCGCAGCCAGTGTAGCCCATCGCCGCGCGCAGCCCGCCCACCAGTTGGTGAAGCACGGCTCCTGCCGAGCCCTTGTAGGCCACCTGACCTTCGATCCCTTCCGGCACCAGCTTGTCACTGGCCGCGTCTTTCTGGAAGTACCGGTCGGCCGATCCGCTGGCCATTGCGCCCAGACTGCCCATGCCGCGGTAGCTTTTGAAGCTGCGGCCCTGATAGAGAATAACCTCGCCGGGGCTTTCATCGGTCCCCGCGATCATGCTGCCAACCATGGCACAAGACGCGCCGGCGGCGATCGCTTTGGCAAAGTCGCCGGAGAACTTGATGCCGCCATCGGCGATAACGGGTGTGTCGCCGGCTTCGCGGGCGCAGTCCAAGATTGCGGTCAGTTGTGGCACGCCGACGCCTGCCACCATGCGCGTGGTACAGATGGAGCCCGGGCCGATACCCACTTTGACAGCGTCGGCACCGGCATCGATCAGCGCGCGCGTGGCCTCTGCTGTTGCCACGTTTCCGGCAACGATCTGGACTTCGTTGCTGAGGTTCTTAGCGCGCCGCACGGCGGCTGCGACCCCTTCGGAGTGGCCATGCGCGGTATCGATCACGATCATATCCGCGCCGGCATCCACCAGCGCCTCGGAGCGTTCAAAACCGGCGTCCCCCACAGTTGTGGCTGCCGCAACGCGCAACCGGCCCAAGTGATCTTTGCAGGCGGTGGGGTTCAAGACGGCCTGTTCGGTATCTTTCAGCGTCAGCAACCCTGTGAGTTTGCCGGATTTATCCGTCACGAGCAGCTTTTCAATGCGCCGGGCCTTCATCAGGCTGATCGCCTCCTCGCGGTCGGCAGGTTCGACCAGAACGGCGAGGTTTTCCGACGACATCATGACCGACACCGGGGTCTTGTCGTCGCTGGCAAAGCGCATGTCGCGGTTGGTGACGATGCCCAGCACCCGGCCGGTGTTGTCAACCACCGGAAAGCCGGTCACGCGGTAGCGCTCTTGCAGGGCCTTGGCATCGGCCAGCGTCTGGTCTGGTGTGAGCGTGATCGGGTTATAGACGATACCGCTTTCAAATCGTTTGACGCGCCGGATCTCGCGGGCCTGTTCGTCAACCGAGAGATTACGATGCACCACGCCGATGCCCCCTGCCTGCGCCATCGCGATGGCCATGCGCGCTTCGGTGACAGTATCCATGGCGGAGCTGAGCAAGGGAATATTCATCGAGATGGATCTTGTGACGCGCGTGCGGGTGTCTGCTGTGGACGGCAGGACAGAGGATGCGCCGGGCACCAGCAGGACGTCATCAAAGGTGAGAGCCTCACGAATCTCCATGGCATACCTCGCTTTTGGAGTAGTCATTTGGCAGTTTCCTATTTCACGGGTCCGGCGGAATTAAAAGGGCCAAGTTGAGAAAAAGCCCGTTGTCGCGCATTGCCAAGGCGTCCCCTGCGCGGCAATGCTGACGCCAGAGGCCAGGATGGAGGACCGCGATGTCAGGTCATGGATACGAAACCGGCAGGCTTGATCTGCCGTTTGTGGGAATTTCCACCTTTGGAAAGCGCCCCTATGTGGATGACTGGCAGAATATTCAGGCGGATGTCGCGGTGTTGGGCGCACCTTTTGATGCGGGCACGCAGTGGCGTTCGGGGGCGCGCTTTGGCCCGCGTGGGGTGCGCGAGGCGTCGACACTCTTTAGCTTTGGGCATGCGGGCGCTTACGATCATGAAGATGATGTGACCTACCTGCCGGGCGATGTGTCCATTGTTGATATGGGCGACGCAGACATCGTGCATACGGACACCGAAAAAAGCCATGCCAATATCGAAGCCGGTGTGCGGGCTGCGCTGGCCGCGGGGGCCTTGCCGGTTGTGATCGGGGGCGATCATTCGGTGAATATTCCCTGCATACGCGCCTTCTCCGGGCCGGAATACACTGGCGGGCCGTTGCATATTCTGCAGATAGACGCGCATCTGGATTTCGTGGATGAACGGCATGGGGTGCGGCATGGCCATGGCAACCCGATGCGACGGGCGGCCGAGCAGGACTATGTCACGGGGATGACGCAGATCGGTATCCGCAATGTCAGCTCTACCGCCAAGGATGGGTATGCGGATGCGCGTGCCATGGGGTCGCAGATCATATCCGTGCGACAGGCGCGGCGGATGGGGCAAGAGGCACTGGCCGCGACTGTGCCCGCGGGCGTGCCGCTTTACGTCACGATTGACATTGATGCTTTCTGCCCGTCGATTGCACCGGGCACCGGCACACCGAGCCATGGTGGGTTTTTGTATTACGAGGTACTGGAGCTTTTGCAGGCTGTGTCGGGGCGCAACCCTGTTGTCGGGCTCGATCTGGTGGAAGTGGCACCGGATTACGACCCCACGGGCAGCACCTCGATCCTGGCGGCACAGCTGTTGCTGAACACTTTGGGCTTTGTATTTGAGGCACGTGCGCGGCACCCTGCCCTGCGTCCCTGAACTGCTTGTTCTGCCACGCTCATGATGTTTATGACAAAATCGAGGGGGGAATGCCGCGCCAGATACATTATGTGACGCGGACCGGCCTTCTTGGTGCCGGTGCGGCGCTATGGTGTGGCAGGTTTATTCAAGAGGCGACGAATCTCTATGAGCAATGATCCCCTTGTGGTCTTTATCCCGTCGGGCAAACGCGGGCATTTCGCGGTGGGCACACCGATCCTGACCGCAGCCCGGCAGCTGGGCGTGGACCTTGATTCTGTCTGTGGCGGACGCGGCATCTGTTCGAAGTGCCAGATTACCCCCAGCTATGGCGAGTTTTCCAAGCATGGCGTGACGGTACATGCAGACGCGCTGTCGGAATGGAACAAGGTCGAGCAGCGCTACAAGGACAAGCGCGGGCTGATCGACGGTAGGCGTCTGGGTTGTCAGGCGACGGTACAGGGGGATGTGGTGATAGACGTGCCGCCCGAAAGTCAGGTGCACAAACAGGTCGTCCGCAAACGGGCCGAAGCCCGCGACATCGTGCTCGACCCGTCGACCAAGCTTTATTACGTCGAAGTGGCCGAGCCTGATATGCACGACCCCTCCGGCGATCTTGAGCGTTTGCGCGATGCGCTGCGCGAGCAATGGGCGTTGGAAGACGTTGCCGCTGATCTGCATATCCTGCAAAAGATGCAACCGATCCTGCGCAAGGGCGGCTGGAAGGTGACCGTAGCGGTGCATCTTGGAGATCGCGAGAACACCCCCCGCATCATGCACATCTGGCCGGGCTACTATGATGGAACGGTCTACGGGCTGGCGGTTGATCTCGGCTCGACCACCATTGCGGCACATCTGTGCGATCTGCAAAGCGGTGAGGTGCTGGCCTCTTCTGGTGTGATGAACCCGCAAATCCGCTTCGGCGAGGATTTGATGAGCCGCGTCAGCTATTCGATGATGAATGCAGGCGGTGCGGAGGAGATGACGCGCGCCGTGCGCGAGGGCATGTGCGGGCTGTTCACACAGATTGCGGCGGAGGCCGGGATCGACAAGGAACTGATTGTCGATGCGGTTTTTGTCTGCAACCCTGTGATGCATCACCTGTTTCTGGGCATTGATCCGTTCGAGCTTGGACAGGCGCCCTTTGCGCTGGCGACCAACAATGCGATGCGCCTGCGGGCGGATGACCTTGATCTCAATATTCACCCGTCCGCACGGGTGTACCTGCTGCCCTGCATTGCAGGTCACGTGGGGGCTGATGCCGCGGCGGTCGCTTTGTCGGAAGCCCCCGACAAGTCGGAAGACCTTGTGCTGGTTGTGGATGTGGGTACCAACGCGGAAATCCTGCTGGGCAACAAGGAAAAGGTGCTGGCCTGTTCATCGCCGACCGGCCCCGCCTTTGAAGGGGCGCAGATCAGCTCTGGTCAGCGGGCCGCTCCCGGCGCGATCGAGCGGGTCGAAATCGACCCTGTGACCAAAAGTCCGCGGTTCAAGGTCATCGGCTGCGACCTGTGGTCGGACGATCCGGGGTTTGCCGCGCAAATCGGCGCCTCGGGCATCACTGGCATCTGTGGTTCGGGCATCATCGAAATGGTGGCGGAGATGCGGCTGACCGGCATAGTGGACGCCCCCGGGCTGATCGGGTCGCCCGAACAGACCGGCACCGAGCGCTGTTTTCTTGATGGTCGGACCTATTCATATCTAGTGTATGACGGGACCGCCGAGGGCGGGCCACGGATCACGATCACCAACCGTGACATCCGCGAAATCCAGATGGCCAAGGCGGCGCTTTATTCAGGCGCACGGTTGCTGATGGATAAATTCGGCGTCGATGCGGTGGATCGTGTCGTGCTTGCCGGAGCCTTCGGGGCGCATATCTCGCCCAAACACGCCATGGTGCTGGGCATGATACCGGATGCCCCGCTGGACAAGGTCACATCGGCCGGCAACGCCGCAGGGACCGGCGCGCGTATTGCCTTGCTGAACACCTCTGCGCGCAGGGAAATCGAAGAAACCGTGGGTGCGATCCATAAGATCGAAACTGCGATCGAGCCGCGCTTTCAGGAGCATTTCGTCAATGCATCCGCCATTCCCAACGCGGTGGAGCCTTTTCCGATCCTCAACTCGATTGTGCATTTGCCCACCGCAACCTTCAACACCGGCGGCGGGGACAGCGGGTCAGCCGGCGGGCGGCGCAGAAAGCGGCGCGCGTGAGCCGGGAGAATGATGACCAGAAAGCCTTTTGGGAAGCCTTCGCTACGCTGTGGGTGACCAAGCAGGACGAGCTGGACCGTTTGATGGCCCCTGTTCTGGAAGGTGTGCTGGCGAGCGCGGCGCTGGCGCAGGGCCAACGGGTATTGGACATTGGCTGTGGCACCGGGACAAGCACCTTGCAGGCGGCGGCACTCGTAGGTGCGCATGGCGCCGTTGTCGGCGCGGATATCTCCGATCCGATGCTGGAGCGGGCGCGCGCGCAGCCGACGTCGCACCGGAATGTGGATTTCAGGACCGCCGATGTTGCGGATTACCCGTTTCAGCCGGCAAGCTTTGATCGGGTGATTTCGCGGTTCGGGGTCATGTTTTTCGCCGATCCGGTAGCGGCCTTTGCCAATATCGCACAGGCCATGAAACCCGGCGCGCGTCTGTCCATGGCGTGCTGGTCCTATCTGGACCGCAACCCGTGGTTTCAGGTGCCGATGTATGCGGCCAAGGCGCGCCTTGGGGCCCCGCCACCGGTTGATCCCGACGCACCGGGCCCCTTGGCCTTCAGAGATACGGCACGTGTCTTGACGATCCTCGAACGAGCAGGTTTTCACGAGGTAGCCGCCGCGCCCGTGGAGCTGATGCTGACCCCGCCCGGAGATCTGCGTCAGGTGGCGACGCATGCCGCCTCTATCGGCCCCGCGGCGCGTGCGATCGAGTATTTTGAAGCGACCGAAGCGGATTTTGCCGAGATCGTCGAGGGCGTTATGAAAGGTTTTGCGGACTACAAGTCGCCGCAGGGTGTCTTGGTACCGGCAGAGATTAATTTTTACACGGCGGTTGCTTGACCTGACTGAAAGCCTTGACGCCACCCGCCGCAATGCCTAACCGCTATGGATACGCGGGTATGGTGAAAAGGTATCACGGCAGCTTCCCAAGCTTTAGTTACGGGTTCGATTCCCGTTACCCGCTCCATGTAAGATTTTTTAATTATTTATTATCAAATACTTAAATTTTTAAATACTTAGATGGTCCCCCCAGTGGTCCCCTGATTCAGCAGCTATACCGCTTACCGTAACCGGTTAGCAGCGACGACCGTTTCAGCCCGGAAAAGAGCTTTAAGTTTTTCGGGAGGCAACAATAGCCTCCAAATTGTCAGGGTGAAATGAAAAAGCCTTAGTCAGTGCTGAAACATTATTCCTACGCGCTCGCTCTGATTGCCGCAGTAGTCGCCTTTCTTTCACACGTTCTGATGTCAGGAGACGAGACCATCCGTCTCTAACCTCGAACCAGCCGCTCTATCTCACGGGCCTCGCGGACCAGTTCGTTTAACATCCGTCGCTCTTCAGTCCATTCCCGCGACCGCAGGCCGTGCTTCCAGTTGGGGTGCTCTGCTCCTGCTGCATGACCGCCACCAGCGCCATGCATCCTGCAGACTCTCCA
>CANMWT010000021.1 GCA_947501635.1 uncultured Roseobacter sp. | reverse complement strand
CCAGAAAGACCTTGCAATATCATACACCGGCAGAGAAGTTTGAGGCATGTGTTGCAGCGACCCGTTGAAATCACACCGCAACTCGGTCATTTAACCGTTGCCCAGCGAGTGTCCGCTATGCCTATTGCGACCGGCTCGGCACTATCCATACTGGCGCTCTGGATGCAAGCGAAGCATCGCGCCAAAAACCATGGGGGAGGTATGTATCAGGTTTTGTATGCTTCTCTGGCATCGGAAAAAGCAGGCCTGTCAAAACCCCCAGCATTCTCATTGCGATAGTCATGGAACGCCAGCAAGGAAATGCCTAAAGCAAAAACTGAGAACCCAGATGCGCAGTAAATGCCTAGCGCTTCCAACAAGCTCAGATCAAAGTAGGCTAGGCCAAGCGTCGAAACCACTAAGCCTGCGATGCCGCCAATTATAGCTATAAATGCTGCCACCTGTATGCTCTCTTTGTTTCCGCGCTCTTCTGGCTGCGGCTAGCAGAACAATAACATGGGCCAAGCGACTTGTCATTTTGTCAGAGCTTGAACCTTGATTGTGGCGGATTCATGCTGTCCTGCCCATGGCTAGAAGTATAAAGTTCAGTTCTTGCGACGGAGTTCGGGTCAGCGTTACCGCCGTTACCTCCCATAGGGAGAGGTAACGGACGTAACGGCAGCATGACCGCGCTACCGAACGGGAGCGGTAACGCTTGGTAACGGTGGTAACGGTTACTTATCACACTTCCAGACATACTCATCTACAATCCGAATGACTTCCTTCTCATGCAGCTTGGTTTTCACTGCAAAGAAGGCCTTGCGCTTGGCACTCTCGGACTCTCCGTTCGATAGTGAATGCCGGTTGCAGTATTCCCGCCACGTTGTCAGTGATACGCAGCGGCGGTTTTGCGGGTATATATCGCCCAACCGCTTTTCACCCTTCACCGCTATTGCGTCGTCCAGCGCCTGAAGGGCAATGCGTTGCTGAGCGCTCAGTTGCGGACGCTTGGCGACGGGTTCTGTCATCTCAACCACGGCGGATGTAACCGGCTCGCCGTCCTCGTCGGTTCCAATCTCCACGTCGCGCAAGAGGTAAGCAAAAACGCTGCCGGTTGGCATATCCCGCTGCTTGCATGTCTCTGCCATGACGACAGCGCCTGAGCGGCTCAGATGAATTTCTGTGTCCACCGCTGCGCGCAAGCTGCCGCTCCCTCGCGCGCCCTTGGATGCATCCTTGCCGCTATGATGAATGACCATGACATGCGCACCGGTCGTATTGCGAAGGTGGTCTACGCTGCGAACAAACGCACCCATATCGCGTGCTGTGTTCTCGTCGCCGTCGCCCATTGTCCGTGCCAGCGTGTCGATAATGACCAGCCCGATCCGCGTCGGCAGCGCGGCGAATACCTTCACCAGTTCCTCAGCATCTGACGGGCCACAGAGGTCCAGCATAGTCGGCAACAGCGTGAAGCCGTGCCGCGCTTCAGCTTCCTTTATGAGGGTGGATTTATCTTGCCGAATGGCTTCCACGCGATTGTGCATGCCAGAGCCGCCTTCGCCCGCGACATAGACCACGCAGCCAAAGTCATCACCTGTCAGCGGCACTTTTGCCCCATGCCACGCCTTGCCCGCCGCAATGTGCATCGCAAGGTCCAGTGCAAAGAACGTCTTGCCAACGTTGCTTTCACCGTAGACGACGGAGCTTGCCCCACTGTCCAACCACCCTTTCACGAGGTAGCGCGACGACAGGACAGGCTTGATAGCCTCTAGCGGGCGCAATGCCGCCTGTAGCTCGCCTGCGCGCCCCTCAAGCCGGTCGGTGCCGCCATCGCGGCCCGTCCGGTCATTCTTTGAAATCTGCTCGAAACGGTTTTCCTGCCTGCCCATCAGCGGCCTCCTGCAAAATCGCGAAATTCGTCACGCTCAACCGGAGAGAACCGGTTAAAGCAGGCGACCGCATAGGCCGCACGTTCCTGGGGCGTTGCCATGTCTGCCCAGAAGCCCGCCTCCGAGACGATGTCAAAGAAGGCAGGCAAAGGCGCGCCAGCGCCCTCCAGCACGGCATAGGCGATGCTTTCGGCAAATTCGCTGTCCGTCGCCAGTATCGCCGCACAAGCCACTGTAGCGGCCTCCTGTGGCGTCAGGCGGGCCTGCCAGACTGCAGAGACCGAGAACCATGCAGAGTCGTCGCCAAGCGTCAGGCCATAGCCCAACGCCTTGGCCGCACGCTTATGTTCGGCCTTGGCGTATTTCGACATCGCCGACCGGTTGGCCGGGCGCAATGCCCGACCTTCCATTTCATTATTGTTTATCTGGTTCATCGTTTCACCTCGTAATGAAGCTCAGCCACAAGACGCGCTGCCGGTTCTGACAATCCGTGTTTGCGGCGAAGGTGGCGGACTAGGATGGAATAAGGATTGTGAGTGCGGTTTCTGATACCGCAACTCATGCCGCACACCCTCTGTAGAGGGACACGCGCGCACGCAGCACGTAACGGGCGTGAGAGCCTGCAAACGGTCCGTCATGCGCTTCAGTGACCGTTTCAATGGGCACCCCTTGCTGGCGCAAATTGAACACGTAAGCGCTCCAGCGCGGACCGGGCGTATCGAAGGGTGTGCAGCCCTTCTTGCCGGCCGCGATAAGCGCCTCCAGCGTCCAGCTGTCGCGGCCCGACACCATTTTATCGCTGGTCTCGCCGGTTTCGTATTGGATTGTGAAAAGGGCTTCGCCCCAGTTTGAATTTGCAGCCATTTTGGCCTCCGTGCTTGCTCTGCGAAGGCGTCGGGCGTATGTAGAGAGGCATATCTGCCGAGATATATTCCCGCTCAACTGGCCCTGCGTCCGCGCAGAAGGTTGAGCGGGTCTTATCCCGCATGTGCCGCGATTGCGGCGTCTATATCAGCTTCGGCCCAGTAAAGGCGTCCGCCGAGTTTCACGGGCTTGGGCAAGCGGCCCAATTCCACGTCACGGTAAATGGTGGTGCGGCCTCTGCCGCCTAGTTTGAGTTGTAAGTCGCGGAATGTAAGGTAATTCATGTCGTCCTCATCGCTGTTCGATGGGACATCAATAAGTGCGCCAGTGAGCGTTGTAACTTCGGGAAGTTCATGTTTCCCCTGGGGGAATTTCAAAGTCCCTAGGCAGTAAAACTGCACCAGACTTAAGCTTCTCCTTGATATTTCTAATGGCTGAAATCTGCGCTTCCAGCGGCTTCATAGCCGGGTAACTCTGCTCGAAGCTATCACCCTCAAAACATATATCTACCATGTTCCAACCTGCCGCATCTGCTCTGGGTTTAAGAACACGCTGATAATGCAGCACCGTTGATAAATAGGTCAAGGTCGCCGGTAGAGGACGCACAAGCGGATGGCCCTCACCTGATGAGCCTATAAGTGTTCTGGCCGCGCAAATATGCGCGCAAGAGCGATATTTTCTGAAGTATCGTTGAATTGTCGCCATATCGCCTACGATGCTTTTGTCTTGACGCACCCATCCTTGACTCTTCGGAACTACGAATGTTGCCTTGCCCATGTTGTTGAATATTTCTGATGCATTAGCGGAGGCCTCATTAAGACTCACAGGTGCATCTTCTGTACTCAAATGTACCATTATCAAAGTTATGACACCGCAAACATGAACTTGCGCGGCACGCTTCATTGCCGCATTCAACACATCCATAGACAAAGCACTGAATTGCCATTCTTGTGGATTTGCCGAGTGATAAGCTTTTTCTATCTCCAAAATCTTGAGACCCTGATGCACACTTTTTTCGTCATGTGCATAAAAAGCGAGCAGGTCGAGTTTTGTAGCCGACAACTCATCAATTGATCCGTCTGGCTTGGTGACCCAGAAGCTATGCGTCATATTGAAATTACCTTTCCTGCAGGAACAGCTTGCAGGAAATATGCCCACCTCTCTGTCAGCTTACGCCTCTGCTCCAGAAAGTCTGTCCGACGATAGCTGCGCTCAACCGCGCCACCGACCGTATGGCCTAGCGCTGTCTCAGCTACGTCGTGTGGTGTATTTGTCGTTTCCGCCACCCAATCGCGGAAGCTGGAGCGGAAGCCGTGTGGGCGCTCTGCCAAGCCACGCCGCTCCATCAGTTTGCTCATTGTCATATCTGAAATGACGCCCTTGCGGACGCCCGGAAAGAGAAAGCCGTCACGGGCGAGCAGGGCGGCCTCCGCAATCACCCTGCGGGCCTCTTGCGACAGCGGCACTCGGAAGTCACTTGTTGCGCCTAGACGGCCTTTCATGGCCTCTGCTGGGATAGTCCAGACGTCACCGTCGATTTGCTCGAGGTGCAGCGTCCGCAGTGGATAGCTACGCACTGCTGTCAGCATCAGAAGCCGCAGCGCTAGTTCCGAGATGCTGCCACCATCCAGCGACTGATAGAATGCTGGCACGTCGCGCCAGTTCATCGCCGGAATGTTCGTCACTGTATGACGCTGTTTACCGAGCAAAGCCTTGGCCTTGTCTGTGGCCTGCAAATCCACGTCCAGACCCAGCGCTGCTGCGTGACGGAAACAAATGCGAAGGCGGTCCATTGCTTTTTGGGCGGTTGATGCCTTTGTGTGCCAGATCGGCACAAGCGTATCCCGAATATCGCGCTGGTCGATCTGCGTGATGGGCATTTTTCCCAGCTTGGGCAAAACGTGCAGTTCCAACGGAGAGAACCACCGACCCGCCTTGCCGTCGCCTTTCAATTCCGCCTTGCGGCTCTCGAAAGCATCGCGGGCAACATCACTGAGAATGTGCAGGTTGCTTTCCGCCTCGCGGCGCTGGCGTTCTCGCTCCTTGATGGCGTCTTTGCCTTCGCGGACCACCGCCTGCCATTTCTCGGCCTCCTGCCGCGCTGCTTTGAGCGTGACGCTTGGAAAACTACCCAGCCCCATTTCGTGCCGCCGCCCGAAAATGGTGTAGCGGAGAAACCATTGCGCGCCGCCGTCTGGGCGCTTGTGAAACCAAAGCCCGCCACCGTCCGAATACTTGCCAGGTGTCTTTGCCTTCAGTTCCGAGTTCGTGAGCTTATGCCGGGGGAGTGCCATTTTCTGTCCACCTCGCTATCCACCCCTACATATGGGGTATAGTGGGGCAGAATGGAATAGCGTGATACAGTGAAATCAAAGATTTAAGTGCTTATTCAATCAATTCAGTACATAGTGGGGCATCAGGATATAGGAATTGGATGCCTCTCATCCGCACCATTTAGACAATTGAGCATGTCAAACCGCTATAAAGCTTTGGATGAAAAGCTAATTTCCAGGGCTCTAGCTTCCTGATTTCGGTAACATCTGATACGGGTTCTGAAGGCCAGTTTGAGTACTAAACGGCGCAAGTGAACCTGCATACTCCCCTGTGTTTTCCAAATTTTCCAAAGGCTTGAGAGGAATGTGAGCGCAGGTTCTAGTTTCTCCTCGAAAGAGCCTTTGGGCTCGGCCTGTGTTTGCAATTTTTCTGTAAGACGCACCTTGTTGTACCCCAGAGATACGATCTCGTCTTCATCGACAGGCACGACAGCCTCAGTCTGCGCCGTGAGGATAGCTAGATTGAGGAACTTCACCCTTGTCCAGCTTCTGCCGAAGCGCCGCAATCGCCGCGTTCGTATGGGTCAAAACGAGGATTGGTTTCTGAGTTGTATAGCGCTTTAAGCTTTCCGCAATTAGATGGGTTAGCATGCCATTTTTTTATGCCAATGTCTTTGTCGTTGCGCGTGAAATCGATGCGATCGTCCACAGCGAAGGCCCGTTTTCCGCGCAGCGCCATGTTGCTGCACTGTCTTCCGAAACGGTGCGCCCGCTTGGATGGGCTGCAATTGGTAAGGTTCACCGACAAGGACGAGTTTCGCTTCGATTTCATTCATCTTGGCGACAACGCGTGACAATTGTCTTGTCGCGATCATGCCTGCTTCATCAACAACCAGCACGTCACCTTTGGCAATCGGCTCGCATCTGCCTCACCTGTCTGCCAGAACATGCGCAGGTCGTCCTCGAAGGTGGCAGCCGTGGCCGCGACGTCGCCTTGGATTTCCAGTGCCTCGGTGACCGGCACGGGGGTGCGGTCTACGCCGCGTGTCAGGTTGTTGGCGTTGTTGATCCCGAGTTCCCCAGGCGCTTACCCTTCGCTTGATCTTCAACAATAGCGCCCACGCGGCAGGTTTTTCCGCGAAACAGTTCCGGTGATCCAGAGCAAAACCAACAAACCAGTGAAGTTCCAACCGACTGAAAACACATGGGATACAATTTTCGCGTAGACGCAATCACCGACGATGATCGGTTGCCGCTTTTGTTCCCAAGTCGGTTTCATTGTCGACCACATATTTAAACACGCCAGTATGGTCAGCTTGTGCGCGACCGAGTTAAGGCGATTGGACTGGAACCGGGCGGTTATCGCATACCTTCCCTCCGCCGGACCCAAGCCGCGCAGATTTACCGGAAGACCGGAAACCTGCGCGCTGTGCACCTTTTGCTCGGTCGCACAAAGATCGATAGTACGGTGCATTACCTTGGTGTTGAGTGGCAAGATGCTCTGAGTATTGCACAGTGGATGGCCATCTGAACCAAGTTGACGGACGGCATTTGCCGATGGCCTCGAACACAGACTGGCAGCAATCCTCGATATCGATTGAGCGAACATGTGGCGCAAATTGCAACTCGTTTGGACAATCCGACTTGCAATGCCGCGAATGCCAATGGAAGGTGGCAAGCAGTTTAAAGGCTCTCGGGTGCTTCAGTTGTCTGATCCGTGCCCCGATCCATCACGGTAAGTACGGATAACTCGGATTGATATGTTCAGAAATTTCCTCGCTGAATCCGTATCACAAGCCTTTGTTGGACTTCAAAAGCGAGACCTTTATCCGGACCCGTTGAAGGCCAGGAACGCGCGCAAGCTGGGTTTTCGATCGCCACACGCCCAATACGACGAGACCGTTCTGGGAACACAGCAAGTGCGATCGACACCCGTATCCACGGAAATTCGCCCCGATGACGCTGCCGGAAGACAATATGCCCAGATGCTGGAAGACGCCGTGCACGAAGCTGGGACCATACGGAATTTCGGGTACTTCGATGTCCCGGATGTGAAACTCTGGGCGGAATACGGGGTTCACGAGTCGCCGGCGGGAAATTTCGTTGAGGTGTATTGCGGAAATGCGCTCACCAACCCGAAATATGAACTCACTCGGCGCGCTCTGCAGGTCCGTTCAGCGCAGGACCATATCCGCGAAGGCGTTTTTCTTGCCCCGGCTTGGTATCACAACTTCTACCACTGGATGATAGACTTGGTGCCGCGGCTGGAACTTGTTACCGACTTCCTGAACCAGGGAATGCCGCTGATTGCCCCACCTCGGATGCGCAGTTGGCATCGAGCCACATTGCAGGCGGTCCTTGAAGAGCTGGACCTTGCAGAAATCGAGATAATCGAGCCGCAAGGCGGCATCACGGGATTCAAGCGGCTGATAATGCCCACCAATATCACCCGGAGCCTCGATGTCTCGCCGCGGCAGCTGGACATCTTAAGAAGGTCTTTCCTAAAAAACGCCAGCAGCGGCGGCGCGTCGCGGCGACTTTACGTCAGTCGCCGCGACGCGGCCAATCGGCAGATCAAAAATGAAAATGAGGTCTGCGCTCAGCTCCTGCGCCGCGGGTTCGAAGTCATCACGATGTCGCAACTCACACCGGTCGAACAAGCGACACTATTCAGTAACGCCGAGGTTGTAATCGGTGCACATGGAGCTGCGTTTGCCAATCTGGCGTTTTGCCAGGAAGGTGCTCAGGTCATTGAAGTTTTCCGTGAGGGGCATTTCGCACCATGTTTTGCCCGCATCGCGCAATCCGCCCAACTCGGCTATGGCTTTGGTGTAGGACAACAGGTCGGTGCGAACACTTATTTCGACCCAGAGCAATTGAACCAGTTGCTCGACATTGCCGGTTTGTGAGAGGGGAAACCTTCGCTCTCTATGCCATTAGCTTTTGGTTTCGATACTATGAGAGAAAGAATGACACTGACAGGCGCGTCGCAACATGAGCCAGGTAACTCCCCGAAAAGATCTTACGTTGAAAGCGCTGGAGCTTTTTCAGCTCTCCGCCCGCAAGGGATCACTGCAGGATGTGGCAACCGAGACGGGCTTGTCGATCAGCACGGTGTCGCATCATTTGCGCAATCTCGAAGATCATCTTGGCGTAGAGCTCTTTAACCACAGCCGCCGCCCGATGGTGTTGACGCCAAAGGGCCGTGTCTTTCTGCGAAACATCGATACGGCCCTGCACGCCATACGGACCGCCAAGGCCGAAGTCATGTCTGGCAATGCTACTGAAACCCGCAGCCTGCGCATTGGCTGTATTGAAGATTTTGACAGCGATATCATGCCCGACCTCGCTGTTTATTTGTCGGACAGAATGCCCACCTGTGACTTTCTGTATCACATCGCGGCCAGCCGGGAGATTGTCGAGATGTTGCGCAACCGTCAGCTTGACTTGGGCATATCGACGAGCCCGCCGGAGCATTTGCCCGACCTGACGGACAGGCCCATGTTTCGCGATCCTTTCGTGATTGTATTGCCCAAGGTTACCGGACACCCGCTCGACAGTATCATCTTTGGTGAGGCGGCGCTGCCCTTTTTGCAATTCTCGAGTGATCTGATCATTGCCCAGCAGATCGAAGCGCAGTTGCGCCGATTGGGCCTGAGCTTGCCGCATCGGTTTGCCTGCGGCAGCAATCAGGCATTGATGGCTATGGTCGCCTCGGGCGCCGGATGGACGATTACAACGCCTTTGCTGTTTTCACGCGCCCGTCGGTTTCAGTCCAAACTGCAAATGCATCCGTTCCCCGGCAAGAGCTTTGCACGCACCCTGTCGCTGATTTCGACCACGGAATGCTCGCGTTCCGTCTGCGATCTTGTGGAGCGTCAGATGCGCAAGCTCATGACAGAGCAAATCATAGCGCCGTTTCACGCCAACACACCCTGGCTGCGTGACCAGTTCAAAATGGTCTCGTAGAAACCCATCATGGCCATAGAATGTTAAACCGCGCGCGGATGGCTTTGTCCTGATCGGGTGACAGATACTCGGGGTTATGCGTATCGAGGATTTTATGAACCCTTTCGCGCGCGACGGTCTGCGCATCTTTCGCCCCTTTCTGCGCCCAGGTGCGCGGTTCTTCCCGATCTGCCAGCGAGGGGTAGAAGTAATCCCGCTCCATCGCGGCATGGGTGTGCTGACCGCCCAGAAAGTGCCCTTCGCCCAGTACCGCATCGCAAATAGCGTCAAATCCAAGGTTGTCTTCACTGACCTCTATTCCCCGCAGGGCCCGATAGGTGTGCGAATGCATCTCGTCATCCAGCACAAAACCTTCGTAGCTTACGCCCAGCAATGAGGCTGTCATGCCTGAGCTTTCGTAGATCAGATTGCCGCCCGCAAGTGCTGCTGCCATCGAGGTGAGGCCTTTTTCAGAGCCGTATTGCGCGTCGATCGCCTTGGCGTCGGTCATGGAGCAGGCCACACCAGACGGCAGGCCCAGCCAGTTGGACACCTGCGCCGAGGCTGCGTTCAGAACAGCCGTTTCACCGCTGCCCCCAGAAAAGGCGCCTGTGCGCAGATCAATTACGAGCGGCCAGTTGGAAAAGACCATGGGAAAACCTGGCTGGATGGCGTGCACCATCACGAGGCTGGCCAGTGTTTCCGCCAGAGATTGGGCCAGAAACCCCGCCAGTGTCGCCGGCGCCGTGGCCCCGGCTTGAGCAGCGGTGATGCAGGACATGGGGATATTGTGTTTGATACATTCGTAAACGACGTCGACTGCATCCTCCCCATAGCGCATCGGAGAAATGACAGGGCTGATGTGCGCCTTGAGAAAAGGCCGCTGGGCAAATGCACCCGAGCCACCGGCAGCGATATCCAGCATCTCGACGATCGGGGCGACATGATCGGCGACCGTAAAAGCTGTGGCAACCGGCTTGGTGGTGTTTTTCAAAAGCGCGTAGGCGGTGTTTACATCCAGATCAAAATTGTCGGGCACATCGGTGGCAATGCAGCAGCGTGTGTACCAACTGACATTGGCCAAAGTATCCTGCAGGCGGGTAAGTTGATGCAGATCACGCAGGGTCGAGGGCCGATATTCACCGCTGACAGGGTCCAGCACCTGCACTGCTGCTCCACCGGTCCCAAAGTGAACGGCACTGCCTCCCACTGTAATCGATCGGCTGGCGTCGCGGCCATGCAACGCGAAAGACTTGGCAGCCTGATCTATCGCGGCTTCAACCAATGTGGGCGGAAACACAATGCGCCCTTGATCATTGTCCTTAGCGCCGGCACGCAGCAGATCGTTGCGCAATCGTTGCGGGACCTCCCCCATGCCGAGGCCGTCTAGCAGGCGCAGCGCGGTGTCGTAGATGCGACTGATATCCTGTGATGTCAGAGGCTTGTACATGCCCCCGGCTTGACCAGGAGGGCAGGGGTCAATCTCTGGCGGCGCGGCACGTTTTGCCAAGCGCTCTTTTCGCCCGCCGTGTTTCTTTCGCCGTGCTGCCAAGGAACCTCCAATGCCGTATCACGTTCCAAAAAACTGCCATTCAGACAGATAACGCAACTGAATGACGGTAAATCCTAATAATTAGAAATTTATTTTCAAATTATTGGGAGTTAATACCATGCGCTTGCCCTTTGGCGCAAAACTGTCGTGTCATGCGGCAAAATTCAGGGGATGCATCATGAAATCACGTACGAAAGTTGTGGTTATAGGCGGCGGGATCGCAGGGTGTTCGACGCTCTATCATCTGACGCAAGAGGGCTGGTCGGACGTTGTTCTGGTTGAGCGCAATGAGCTGACCTCCGGCACGACTTGGCACTCGGCCGCGCAGGTGACGAACTTTGGCATGAACCAGACGATGGTGGGACTGAAAACTCATTCGATCAACCTTTACAAAGAACTGGCAGAGGACCCTGAGTATCCGATCAACTACCATCACGGGGACGGCGGTATTCGACTGGCCAACACCGAAGCGCAGATGCAAGGGTATCGTCACTTTGCCTCGATGGCCCGTGGCATGGATGTGCATTTCGAAGTGATTGATGCGGAAGAATGCGCACGGCGGCATCCGTTGATCTCGACCGACAACCTGCTGGGGGGCTTGTGGGACCCGCTGGACGGGGACATTGACCCTGCGCAACTGTGTCAGGCACTGGCACGACGCGCGCGCAGGGCAGGGGCTGAGGTTTACCGGAATACACCTGTGACCGACCTGACACAGCACAAGGACGACACCTGGACGGTACATACAGAAAAGGGTGATATCGATTGCGATATCGTCGTGAACGCCTGTGGCTACCGCGTGAATGAGGTAGGCGCGATGATGCGCGTACATCACCCGGTGGCTTCGATGGAGCATCAGTACTTCCTGACCGAAGAGATCCCTGCGATCAAAGAGGCAGGGTACCGGATGCCGCTATTGCGGTGCCCGATCAGCGATTATTATTGCCGGCAGGAAAAGAATGGCCTGCTGTTGGGCTTCTATGAACAGAACTGCAAGACCTGGGGTATGGACGGGATTGATCCGAATTTCGTGAATGCCCTTTGCCCCGATGATCTGGATCGTGTGACAGACGTGTTGGAAGGTGCTTTTGCCCGCATGCCCGCGCTGATGGAGACGGGCATTCACACGGTTGTCAACGGCCCAATCACCTACACCATTGATGGTGCGCCTTTGGTTGGCCCCATTCCCGGCAAACGCAACGCTTTCTGCATCATAGGGTTGCGTGCAGGTCTGGGCGAAGGCGGTGGGCATGGCTGGCTTCTGGCACAACAGATCGTGCATGGCGAGGCCTGCTATGACACATGGGTTCTGGACCCGCGGCGCTTTACCGGCCATGCGAATGTGGAACTGACCGCGTTGAAGGCCATTGAAGATTATCAGAACGAGTTTCGATTTCATTTCCCGCATGAACACCGCCCCGCTGGAAGGCCCGCCAAGACCACGCCCTTGACGCCGGTGTTAGCAGCAGAAGGGGCCGCCTTTGCAACGGTAAACGGATGGGAAAGGGTGGAGTACATCAAGCCTTCGCCCGAGTTTCACCCCACGCTGGGCTTTCACTTTGACGAAGCCTTTGAGGTCGTAGCTGGCGAGGTGCGCCGCGTTCAGAACAGCGTTGGCCTGTGTGAGGTCAATGGTTTCAACCGGTTCGAGATCACCGGTGCGGACCGCCACAGCTTTTTGGACCGCATGGTCTGCGGCACTGTTCCCAAACGCGCGGGCCGCGTCGGGCTGGGATATTTGCTAAACCATCACGGCATGGTGAAGGCAGAGGCGACGATCGCCAATCTGCCTGCGTCTGACCGTGGACCTGATCGGGTCTGGTATGGGTCAGCTGCAGCCTCGGAGTATCACGACATGGATTGGCTGTGTCAGAATTTGCACCCGGACGAAGACGTACAGATCAAGAGCCTGACCAACGACCAGACGATCCTCGTGTTGGCAGGCCCTGACGCGCGCGGTGTTCTGCAGGCGGTCAGTCGCGCCGACTGGTCGGCAGAGAGCTTTCCTTGGTTGTCGGTGCGCGAGTGTTTCATCGGATTTGCACCGGCGACGGTGATGGGGGTCAGTTTTTCGGGCGAGTTGGCCTATGAAATACACATTCCCAACGCGTCCCTCTATGCCGCTTATCTTGCCCTGCGTGGCGCGGGTGAGGCATTTGGAATGACGCTCTTTGGCGCGCGTGCGGTGGAATCGATGCGCATGGAAAAGGGATTTCTGCACTGGAAATCCGACCTGATCACAGAGTTTACGCCCTTTGAGACCGGGCTCGACCGGTTTGTGAAGATGGACAAAAGCGACTTTATCGGACGGGACGCTTTGACGGAACACCTCGCCACTGGTCGGCGCAAAGCGCTGGTTACTCTGCGAGTTGGTTCGGCCCACGCTCCGGCTTATGGCGGCGCGTCGCTGATGCAAGGCGGCAAGGTTGTCGGAACTGTTACATCAGGCGACTGGGGCCACCGCGTGGGCATGAATATTGCGTATGCCTTCATGGACCCGGAATTGTCCAGTATCGGCACGCATGTGCAACTGGACCTGCTGGGCGAAAGCGTCGAGGCGGAGGTTGTCGCACCTGTCTCTTATGATCCCGAGCACAGCCGAATGCGAAGCTGACTTGTCCTTAGCGGTAATCTTTCAATGCTGCGGTCGTGCAGCGTGCGGCATAGGCTCGGCGCTTTTGTGCCGAGACAAGAAAATGTCGGTCTAACGCGGTGTGCAATGTTTACAATGTGCTCAAGTCTTGGGCATCTTGCGCGCCATGGAGTATCTCAGCGTCACCCACAGCGGCTTTCTGGTCGCCATGTCCTGCGTTGTTGCGCTGGTGGCGGGTTTCACAGGGCTTTCGCTGACGCGAGACCTGTCGGAAAAGCCGATGGTGCAGAAGAAGGCGTCGATTGCGCTGGCAGCCGTCGCTTTGGGCGGCGGCATCTGGGCGATGCATTTCGTGGCGATGCTGGGCCTTCGGTTCCCGATCCTGTTTTACTACGACGCGGCGATTACACTGGTATCGGCCCTCTCGGCCATACTGCTGGTCGGGGCCGCGCTGATCCTGCTACACTTCGCCGAGCGGACGCCAAAGATCATTTCTCTGGCAGGGGCCATAGTTGGTGTGGGCATTCTGGTGATGCATTACATCGGCATGGCCGGGTTGGAGCTGTGCCGCGCGGTTTATACACCGTCAGGCATCGTTTTTTCGGCAATCGTGGCGATAGGCCTGTGTGTTCTGGCGTTCTGGATCGCCTACGGGCAGCGCACCAACCGCAACATTGTCCTTGGGACGATATGTTTCGCGGTCGCGGTCTGCGCGGTGCATTTCCTTGCCATTGCGGGGACCAGATTTGTCGAAGAGCCCAGCGTCGCCGAGTTTGGCCTGCGGATGAGCAATGAGACGCTTGCCCTTGGCGTAATCTTTTTCAGCTTTGTGATCTTTGGGGCCTGCCTGTGGGTCAGCGTGACCTATCTTGTGCCACCAAGCGGAGCCGCTCCGCTGGTTGTGGCGCAGCCGGTGGCGCCAGTGCCGGCGGCCCTTGCGCCCGCGCCAGCAGCTGAAGCGTCTGCTGTCGCGCCGGGGACGCGGATCCCTTGTGAGCGCGACGGTGGCAAAGTCTTTATTCCGCCGAACGACGTGCTTTTTGTCCGTGCCGATGGCCATTACACACAGATTTACACGGCAGACGAACGTCTTTTCTGCGCATGGCCAGTGACCGAAGCCACCAAACGCCTGCTGCCTGCCGGGTTTTTGCAAACGCACCGCAGCTATCTGGTTAATCCGGAGCGGGTTTCGCGCTTTGAGCGGGCCAAGGACAAGGGGCGTTGCTTTTTCGAGGGGGCAGATGTGCCCCCCGCGCCGGTAAGCCGGTCGAAGTTGAAGACCGTACAGGACGCGCTTGCATCGCAGGGTGGCGCAACTCGTGCGCAATAGGCGCATTTCGTGCAAAAGCCCCGTGTTTCATTAAAATTTTAATGTTGTGGCATCCCGTCGCATGCAGACTACCTCTTGGAGAGAACATTCGCTTTAGGGGAGGAAAAAGCCGATGATTCCAGCGGCATTTGAATACTATAGGCCCAAGGACATGGCTGGTGTCTTGTCCATTCTCGAAGAACACGGCGACGATGCGCGCGTCATGGCGGGGGGGCACAGCCTGATCCCGATGATGAAGTTGCGCATGGCAGACGTGCCGCATCTGATCGACCTGCAGGATGTGGGCGGCATGTCAGACATCGAGATTGGATCCGACAGCCTGCGCATTGGTGCAATGGTCACGCAATCGCAAATCATCGAGCATGCTGAACTGGCTCAGGTGGCCCCCATTCTGCGTGAGGCCGCGCTGCAGATCGCTGATCCGCAAGTGCGCTACATGGGCACCGTGGGCGGTAATGTCGCCAATGGTGATCCGGGCAACGATATGCCGGGGTTGATGCAATGCCTTGATGCCAGCTTTACCGTGGTCGGGCCAGACGGCGAACGCGATATTGCGGCGCGCGATTTTTACGAAGCGGCCTACATGACGGCCCGTGAAGACGAAGAAGTGCTGACGGCGGTCACCGTGCCGCTGCCCAAAGGCGGCTATGCCTACGAAAAGCAAAAGCGCAAGATTGGCGATTACGCGACCGCCGCTGCCGCGGTGCAGATCGTCAAGGAAGGCGGCGCTTGTGCCAGCGCTTCGATCGCGATGACCAACCTTAGTGACACACCGGTCTATTCGGAAGCGGCAGGTGCTGCTTTAGTCGGTACCTCTGTCGATGACGCAGCCCTCAAGGCGGCCGTTTCGGCCATGCTGGAAGATATCGACCCCGCCGACGACAACCGCGGCCCGGTCGCGTTCAAGAACCATGTCGCCGGTGTCATTCTGCGGCGCGCGATCGAGCGTGCCTGGTCACGGGCCTGAAGTTTTCCGCATAGGCCTTTCCGCGGCGCGCAGAACGCGACGGCGGAAGCGGTAGGGAATGAGATCAGGGAACCCGCGTGGAAACCCGCCGGGAAAAAGGAAAGAAACATGTCAAAGAAAATGCACATTAAACTGAAGGTGAATGGCAAGGATGAGGAATTCCTCGCCGAGCCGCGCGAACTGCTGATTTACACGTTGCGCGAGCGGCTGAACATTACCGGCCCGCATATCGGCTGCGAAACCTCGCATTGCGGGGCCTGCACCGTCACCATCAATGGTAAATCGGTAAAGTCCTGCACCATGTTTGCAGCACAAGCGGATGGCGCCGAGGTCACGACAATCGAAGGCATCGGCGGGCCGGATGATCTGCACCCCTTGCAGACGGCTTTTAAAGAGCATCACGGATTGCAGTGCGGGTATTGCACACCGGGGATGATAACCCGAGCGACCAAGTTGCTGGAAGAAAACCCCAACCCAACCGAAGAGGAAATCCGCTTTGGGATGGCTGGCAACATCTGCCGTTGTACGGGTTATCAGAACATCATCAAATCCATTCAGGCCGCCGCGGCTGAAATGAATGCAGCCAAGGAGGCCGCAGAATGAAGGACGAAGTCACACGCGAAGAACGCGTCGAAAACCTCAAGGGCCTGGGCTGTTCGCGCAAGCGGGTTGAGGATGCCCGTTTCACACAGGGCAAGGGCAACTATGTGGATGATATCAAGCTGGACGGGATGCTTTTTGGGGATTTTGTCCGCTCTCCCTATGCGCATGCGCGCATCAAGAGCATTGATACCGCCGCGGCACTGGAAGTGCCCGGAGTGCTGGCGGTTCTGACGGCGGCTGATCTGGAGCCGCTTGGCCTGCACTGGATGCCGACCCTTGCGGGCGACAAGCAGATGGTACTGGCGGATGGCAAGGTGCTGTTTCAGGGGCAGGAAGTCGCCTTTGTCGTGGCCGAAGACCGTTATGCCGCAGCGGACGGCATGGAAGCTGTCGAGGTGGAATACGAAGAACTGCCCGTGCTGGTGGACCCTTTTGAGGCGCTCAAGTCGGATGTTGTTCTGCGCGAGGATCTGGTGGCCGAAGACGGGTCAATTCCCGCAGGCGCGCACGGGCCGCGCAAACATGCCAACCACATTTTCACTTGGGAGGCCGGTGACAAGGAACCGACCGAACAGGTCATCGTGAACGCCGAAGTGGTTGCTGAAGAATCAATGTACTATCACCGGACGCACCCCTGTCCGCTGGAGACTTGCGGTTGTGTCGCGTCGATGGACAAGGTCAACGGCAAGCTGACGCTTTGGGGCACGTTTCAGGCGCCGCACGCGATCCGTACCGTTGTTTCGCTGATCTCGGGCATCGAAGAGCACAATATCCGCGTGATCTCGCCCGATATCGGGGGCGGCTTTGGCAACAAGGTCGGGGCCTATCCGGGCTATGTCTGTTCGGTTGTGGCGTCGATTGTAACGGGCAAGCCGGTGAAGTGGATCGAAGACCGGATGGACAATCTGATGACGACCGCCTTTGCGCGCGACTATCACATGACCGGTAAAATCTCGGCGACGAAAGAGGGCAAGATCACAGGGCTGCACTGCCATGTGACTGCGGACCACGGCGGCTTTGATGCCTGCGCCGACCCGACCAAGTTTCCAGCCGGTTTCATGAATATCTGCACCGGATCCTACGACATCCCAACCGCTTATCTGGAGGTTGACGGTGTCTACACCAACAAAGCCCCCGGAGGCGTGAGCTATCGCTGTTCGTTCCGCGTGACAGAAGCGGTCTATTTCATTGAACGGATGATCGAGGTTCTGGCCATCAAGCTGGATATGGATGCGGCGGAGTTGCGTCGGATCAACTTTATCCGCAAAGAGCAGTTCCCCTATACGGCGGCTTTGGGCTGGGAATACGACAGCGGCGACTATCACACCGCTTGGGACAAGGCGCTGAAAGCGGTCGACTATGAAGGGTTGCGGGCAGAACAGGCGCAGCGGGTCGAGGATTTCAAGGCGGGCAAGACGCGCAAACTGATGGGCATTGGCCTTTCATTCTTTACCGAGATCGTCGGTGCCGGCCCGGTCAAGAATTGCGATATTCTGGGGCTGGGTATGTTCGACAGCTGTGAAATCCGCATTCACCCCACGGGGTCGGCGATTGCGCGGCTCGGCACAATTTCTCAGGGGCAGGGGCATGCGACAACTTTCGCGCAAATCCTCGCCTCGGAGATCGGGCTGCCCGCCGATTCGATCACCATCGAGGAAGGCGACACCGATACCGCTCCCTACGGTTTGGGCACCTACGGGTCCCGTTCGACGCCGGTTGCCGGGGCGGCCACGGCGATGGCAGGGCGCAAGATACGTGCCAAGGCGCAGATGATCGCGGCCTATCTGCTGGAAGTCCATGACGACGATGTGGAATTCGATG
Organism: uncultured Roseobacter sp.; assembly: GCA_947501635.1. Lineage (GTDB taxonomy): Bacteria > Pseudomonadota > Alphaproteobacteria > Rhodobacterales > Rhodobacteraceae > Roseobacter. Next base: position 22,906 of record CANMWT010000021.1, on the reverse strand, counting down.
TAGACAGGTTCGTGGTCAAGGGCGCGCCCGAAAAGTTCAAGACCATGAAAGAGATTGCTTTTGCGGCCTATAATCAGGCCATCCCGGGCATTGAGCCGGGTCTGGAAGCGGTCAGCTACTATGATCCGCCCAACATGACCTATCCATTTGGCGCCTATGTCTGTGTCATGGATATCGACGTGGATACCGGTGTGACGGACATCCGCCGCTTTTATGCACTGGATGACTGTGGCACACGGATCAACCCGATGATCATCGAAGGTCAGGTGCATGGCGGGCTGACCGAAGCTCTGGCCGTCGCTCTGGGGCAGGAGATTGCCTATGACGATATGGGGAACGTGAAGACCGGAACGCTGATGGACTTTTTCCTTCCCACAGCGTGGGAAGTGCCCAACTACGAGACCGACTATACCGTCACCCCGAGCCCGCATCATCCGATCGGCGCAAAGGGTGTGGGCGAAAGCCCGCATGTGGGCGGTGTGCCCTGTTTCTCGAATGCGGTTCAGGATGCGTTCCGTGCTTTCGGCAACACGCATACGAACATGCCGCATGATCATTGGCGGATCTGGAAAACCGCAAATGAACTTGGTCTGCACGACTAGGGGCAAAATGGCAGGGCGGGGGTTTCCCGCCCTGTGGAGCATATGATGACTTGGACTGATTTGAAATCCGCGCTTGCTGCCGAGGGCTATGTTGCCTCTGACGATCTGGCGGTTGCCTTGCAGCTTGCGCTGTCACTGGGTCGCCCGCTGTTGCTCGAAGGGGCTGCCGGTGTCGGCAAGACCGAGATCGCGCGTACTTTGTCGGCGGTTCAACAGACGCGCCTGCTGCGCTTGCAGTGCTACGAGGGCCTAGATGCCGCGCAGGCCATTTACGAGTGGAACTACCAACGGCAACTGCTGTCTATCCGGGCCGCCGCCGAGGGGGGAGAGACGGGAAAATCGGTGGAGGACCGCATTTTCTCTCGGGAATTTCTGCTAGAACGCCCTTTGCTTGCCGCGATTACGCAAGACCGCCCGCCGGTGCTGCTGATTGATGAGATCGATCGTGCAGATGAGGAGTTTGAGGCTTACCTGCTTGAAATTTTGTCGGATTTTCAGGTATCCATCCCGGAGCTTGGTACAATCAAGGCGGTCACCCGACCCATTGTCATTCTGACCTCCAACGGCACGCGCGACTTGTCGGATGCGTTGCGCCGGCGCTGTCTATATACTTATGTCGAATATCCCGACCGTCAGACCGAACTGGCAATCCTGCAAGCGCGCTGTCCAGAGGTCGAGGCGCGGCTGGCCGAACAGGTGGTGGGGTTTGTACAGAAATTGCGCGCCGAAGAGCTGGAAAAAACCCCCGGTGTCGCGGAGATGCTGGACTTTGCCGCAGCACTGATGGGGCTCGGGATTGCAGATATCACGGAAAATCCTGCGGTGCTGCAGTCGACATTGACGACGTTGCTGAAGACCCAGAGCGATCAGGCGCAGATCACACCCGAGGTCGCCAGCCGCATCGCGGGCAAGGCGGCATGACCCGCGTGACGAAGTTTGCGGCCCGTGATCCCGGGCCTTCGGCGCGCGTAGCCGGTTTTGTGGCGCACCTGCGTCAGAACGGGTTGAGACTCGGCGTGGCTGAAGCCGAAGTCGCGATGGCCGCCTTGACAGCTGTTGACGCGATCCGGCCGGATGATAGCCGCCGCGCTCTGCGCGCAGTCTGCACTGGCTGCAAAGAGGAAGCTGAGCAGTTCGATATGTTGTTTGACAGCTACTGGATGGACGCGGGGCGCGTGAAGCAAAAGGTCATTCCGGCCCAATCCAGCAGCGCCACCGACACTGTCCATTCCTCGCGTGACGCGAGAGGCGAGGACGCAGGCGCGTCGGGGGATGCTGTTGCGCCTGATGACGAAGGCGGCAGTGCAGAGAGTGATGGCACCGGCAAACTGGTGGCGACCGAGCATCAGAACCTGAGCAGGCGCGATCTGCGCGATATGGTACGGCCCGAAGAGATTGCGCAGGCCGAGGCTGTTGCCCGCCGCCTTGGTGCTGCGTTGCGGGACAAGCGATCGCGCCGCAGGATTGCCGCGCGCAAGGGCGACCGGCTTCATTTCCGCAAAACGATCCGGCACAGCCTTGCTACCGGAGGAGAGCCGTTGCGGCTCTTGCGCAGGCATCGGCCTGACCGCGCGCGCAAGATTGTGGCCTTATGCGACGTGTCGGGGTCTATGTCGGTCTATGCGCAGGTGTTTCTTGCTTTCCTTGCGGGCCTGATGCGCGGCGACCCGCATGCGGATGCTTACCTTTTTCACACACGCCTTGTGCGGATCACCGAGGCGCTGCGCGACAAGGATGCGATGCGCGCGGTGGGGCGCATGTCTTTGATGGCCGACGGATTTGGGGGAGGATCCAAGATCGGCCCGTCGCTCATGCGTTTTGCGGATACCTATGCAAAGCGGTTTGTTGATGGCCGCAGTGTCGTTTTGATCATGTCTGACGGGTATGACACCGAACCGGCCGAGCAGATCGCAGCCGCTTTGGAAAAGCTGCGCAAAAGGGGGTGCAAGGTGATCTGGCTCAACCCGTTGAAGGGGTGGGCGGACTATGCGCCTGTCGCGGGCGGGATGGCTGCGGCCTTGCCCTATCTCGACCTCTTCGCGGCGGCCAATACGCTGGGTGATCTGGCGGCGCTGGAAAGCGAGTTGGCACGGCTATGACACCAGCGGAAATCCTCTCGAGTGATCTGGCTGAAGTCGCGCAGGAGTTGCGCGACAAGGACGAACCATTTGCTTTTGCCACCATCGTGCGCACCGCGGGTTCGACGGCGGCAAAACCGGGTGCCAAAGCGCTGCTGAGTGCGGATGGTAGCATCTTGCACGGCTGGCTGGGCGGCGGATGCACACGGGGTGCGGTCAAACGCGCTGCGCTGCAAGCCCTGCAGGAGGGAACGCCGCAGCTTGTGTCTGTGGCACCCGAAGACTTACTTGCGCAAAAGGGATTGTCTGCAGGCGATGAACTGGATGGCACGCGCTTTGCGCGCAACGGCTGCCCGTCACGCGGAACGGTGGACATCTTTATTGAACCCTGTCTGCCGTCGCCGCAACTTGTGGTGATGGGCGCGTCGCCTGTCGCGCAGGCGCTGGGCGCACTGGCTCCACAGTTTCACTGGTCCGTTGCGGCAACCTTGCTGCCGGGCAAATCCAACCGCCAGCGCTTTGTGGTCGTGGCCACGCAGGGGCAGGGTGATCTTGATGCCCTGCAGTCCGCCTTGACCAGCGGCGCGGACTACGTGGCCTTTGTCGGCAGCCGCAGAAAATATGCAGCACTGGCGGAAAAGCTGGCGGCGGCCGGGATCGACGACGCGGCGATTAAAAAAGTCAACGCGCCGGCTGGGCTTGATCTGGGGGCGGTCACACCGGAAGAGATTGCCCTGTCCATTCTAGCGCAGCTGGTCAAGGAGCGGCGTTCGGCCGTCAAGCAGACCCAAGATGGCTGATGTTTCAGTGGTTATACTGGCGGCCGGGTTTTCACGCCGTATGGGCCAGCGCAACAAGTTGCTGTTGCCGCTGGGTGATACAGTGATGATCCGGCATATGGTTGATGTTTACAGCGCGATCACGCAGCGTGCGGTTCTGGTGGTGACAGGGCATGATGCAGAAGCCATCGCAGCGGCACTGGCGGGCAGCTCCGCCACCACCGTTTTTAACCCCGAGTATGCCGCGGGGCAGCAGACCTCCGTGGCGTGTGGGTTGCGCGCATCCCCGCCTGAAACCGATATTCTGATCGGTCTGGGGGACCAGCCGCTTTTGACAGCACCCGATTTGCGTGCACTCTTGGCGGCGCACGCCGCCTTGGATGGCACGCGTATTTCCATTCCTGTGCATGCGGGCCGGCGTGGCAACCCGATTGTTGTGCCTGCAGCCTTGCGTGCGCGCGTTCTGGAGGACCCGAAAGCGCCGGGGTGCAAAAAGTTTACCCGTGCCCATCCTGAAGCCGTGCAGTTTCACGCACTGCACGCGCCGGGGTTTTATGCGGATGTCGACACGCCCGAGGCATATGCCGCCTTGTCGCAATCCTGTCTGGAGGAAAACTCATGAAAAGGCTCAAGACCTTCGCCGCGCGCTGGCGCCGCAAACTGGCCCTGACCCCCGAGCAGGTCGAGCATGTGGCCACAATCAAATTTCCCTGCTGTTAAGAGGACATCACATGGAACTTACTGACGAAATCACGATCAACGCCCCCAAAGAGAAGGTCTATGCGGCCCTCAATGATCCGGACATTCTGCGCCAGTGCATCCCGGGCTGCGAAGAGCTGACCAAACATTCCGATACCGAACTTGAAGCGAAGGTTGTGTTGAAAGTCGGGCCGGTGAAGGCAAAATTCAGCGGCGATGTGCAACTGGACACGACAGGTGCGCCAGACGCCTTTTCGCTAACCGGTCAGGGTAATGGCGGGGCTGCGGGCCACGCCAAGGGCGGCGCAGATGTCACGCTGACGGCGGATGGGCCGGACACGACGATCCTGCGCTATGAGGCCAAGGCAGATATTGGCGGCAAGCTGGCGCAGCTGGGCAGCCGTCTGATACAGGGTACGGCCAAGAAGCTGGCCGCCAAGTTCTTCAAGTCTTTTGCGGAACTGGTCAATGAGGACGCGACGGTATAGCCCGTCCCCGCTGAGCCGAACGCAATTTGATATCTTGTCGAGGGGTGGCGCAATCGTGCGCCACTTCTTTTTTTGGCCGCTAATTGGGCGGGACTGATCCGGGCAGCCCGAGATCAGCTTTTGTCGACCCGGTAGCCGATCCGCGGGAAGTGCACGCAGACCGCCCCTACATCGTCGGCGGCACGGTCCACGACAATCGTCTCGGCATCTGCATAGCGGACTGTGCCGGCGACGGGTTGCTCTCCGCCGTCGACATCGGGACTGACCGTGACCGGCATCCCCACAGTCAATCCCTGCGGATCATTGACGGCCACACCAGTCTGCGCGACAGGCTCAAGATTTTTTGCACGCTCGATCGCGTCTTCCGGGGCCATTTTACTGCTGGTGCCGTGACCGATTTTGCGGAGGTTGTTTTCCCAGCGCTCGAGGTCTGAAAACTCCGATAGCATTGCGGGTCCGCCTTCCCATCTGCCACGGATAAACCAGACCACATGGTACATTTGCGCATCAATCGCGGCAGGGTCCGGGCCCAGCAGAAAATCGCGCCCGTCGCTGAGCTGCCCGTTCAACCAGGACAAGGGCGCACGCATTTGCGACACCAGGTGGGGCAGTTGGGCATTCGCGGTTTTCAGCCCTTCCGCCCAGTTCGCCCCAAGATAGAGCCGGCCACGGTCTTCGGCAAAATCCGCCGGCAGGCTTTCTTGAGCTGCCCCCAGTACCAGCTTCACAGCGAGATCAAAAAGCGCGCCATCCGTCCATCTGCTGACGCACCACATCAAGCCGGCCTCGGTAGTGGGCATATAGCTGGGCGCCGGGAAGCGTTTTTCCAGTTCCCGCAGGATGCACTGGCTGTCACAGTAGATGTCGGCCCCGATTTGCATGACGGGTGTGCGACGGTACCCGCCGGTCAGCGCCGTCAGCATTGGTTTGGGGGGAATGCGCGGAATCTCCACGTCGCGCCACGCAAGGTTTTTGATGCCAAAGGCCACGCGCACTTTCTCCGCCACGGGCGATTGCGGGTAATTGTGCAAAATGATCTCGGATGCGGCGTCAGTCATGATGTGGGGCTCTTTTTTCGTTGTTGGGGTTGCTGGCAGAGGCTTAGTCGACGCAGGGCCTTTAGGAAAGACGCGGTGGCGCTTTAATCTTCACGATCCCACAAAAGTGAGGCGGCTCCACATGCCGCAGGACGACCGGTGTCTTCGACACTGAATGACAATAGGCGTGCTTTTTTGGCTTGTGGCCTGTCTTGTGTGATCTATGCTTTTGCCGCAGGGTAGCAAAAAGCAGAAAGAGCTCGGTTAGGGTCCGCTGTGATATGTGAGGGGCGACGGGTGCGCGCAACGCGGGCCATCAGTATTTTTGAACGCATTGGCCTTGGCGGGGGCGGCAAGATCAAAGCGGTCTTCCACCGGATGAACGCGCTTGCAGAAGTTGCAGAGTTTGATCCGGTTGTTCTGAATATCCATCACGGGATGCGTCAGAAACTCAATTTCGAAGAGCTGCGCACCAAGGGCTTGATCGCGCCGCGCGTGCGCAACCTGACCCTGCCCGAGGCATGCCATGCCGCGGCTTTAGCGCATGGTGTGCAGCCGTTTGCAGATTTCCCGGCACATGATGAGCTACGCAAGAACAAGGGCCGCATCCAGTATTTCAAAGACGGCGCGCGCGTCATGGTGGACAAGACCGAAGAGACGCCCTTGGGCGTTTTGACCAAAAGGACCGTGCCTGACGCAAAGGGCAGCAGCCAGTACCGTATGGTAAATGGTGTCCTTTACCAGCTGACCCGCAAAAACCCGGACGGCAGCACCGAAACGACGGACTACGCGCAGGGGTTGCCGATCCGGTGGACCAAGACACAGGCTGGCGCTTTTGTGGTCGGCAAGAACCTGATTACGGGCACGGTGTATCGCAGGCATCGGATGTTCGTCAAAAGCTTCTTTGAGCTTATCGACTGGGAAGGTGCCGTGGTTTTCTTTGATGGGGTCACATCTGCCTACCTTGCTGAATCTGCAGGTGGTGGTCGCGCGTTGTTTTTACATGCGGATCATCGCGGGCCGACGGGCGATATCGTGCCACGCTCGCAGTTTTTGATCGAAAATTTCAGCGGCGAGGCGATTATCACGTCGACCAATGTTCACAAGGCGCAGATTGAAGCAGATTTGAAGCCCGCGGCGCCGGTGCATGTCATCCCGCATTTCTGCGAGACAGTGCCGGCAGCTGCGCGTGCGCGACGCGATCTGGTCACCGTGTCGCGGCTTGATTTGGAAGGCAAGCCGATCCACGAGAGCATCGCGGCCTTCTGTCTTATCAAACATGCCTTTCCGGATGTGAACTATCACATCTATGGGGTTGGGGCCGGGCGCAAGATCCTCGAAAAACAGATCGCGTTGCTGGACTGCGCTGATCGTGTGCATTTGGCAGGGTACACGACCGATGTCGCGTCCGTGTTCCAGGGCGCGCTGGCGTCGGTTTATCCGACCACAACTGAAGGGTTCGGACTGTCTATCCTTGAGGCGCTTTCCAATGGCTGTCCGGTGATAAGCTATGACGTGAACTACGGGCCGCGTGAGATGATCGTCAGCGGCGCCAACGGGGAGTTGGTTGCAGCAGGTGACATCGAGGCGACTGCACATGCGATGCGACAGGTGTTGTCAGAGCAGGCGACTTACCGCGCCGGGGTTCGTATCGGACTTGAGCGCTATTCGCGCAACGCCTATCTGGCCAATTATTACCAGATGACCAAAAAGCTGGCCGGATGGAGCACGCGGGCATGACCGCCTGAACATCCTGCACAATGGATGGAACTCCTGGAACGGATTTTGTGAAACGTGGGTTAAACGCGATAAACAAGAGTGTGTGCAGATGATATTCCTGACGGAACCGGTGATCGGTATCTGCCGGTTGTCTTTTTGTGGGCGCGGCGAAGCTTTACAGCACGCATATGCCTTTCAACAGCATGGGGACAGCGATCAGCCAGACAACATGTTGTCACGCTGGTTTAGCTTTCTCGGAGAAGGCGGGGCCAGTTGCCATGACGCGCTGATGCGGTGGATCACAAGCGCCGCAGAATGATGCCGGACGTGCGGCAGCACATCGCCTGAGACCGGGTGCAAAGCGAGGGCGGTCACTGCGCAGAGACCATACGCGTGGCCTGTCCGCGCGACCTTGCAAGTTTTCGCGCAGATACAGGTGTGGCCGTCATGCGTCCGTTTCGACCGCAAGAACCGCAAGGCAATCGCCCATGCCGATCAGGCCGGGATGATGGCGCGCCACCACAAGCCCCGCGCGCTGCGCGCAGACCTCGGCGGGTGCGACACCGACGCGGCGATGATCCCAGATGCGTGCCAGTATCTCTCCTTCGGCTACAGAGGTGCCCAGTTCAGTAGTGAATTCAAGCAGCCCTTCTGTTTCGGCAAAGTGAAAGCAGCTGTCATCCGGTTGGGTCAGAAACCGGGTCGGCCCCAGATCGAGCGGCGCGTCAAGGATGCCTGCATGGATCAGCAAGTTGCGCGCACCCTTCGAGGCGACCGCGACAGTCGCCGGGCGGGCTGTTCCGCCCCCCGACAGTTCGGTTGTGACAAAGGTTTTGCCCATCTCCTCGGCCGCGTGATCGTACATACCAAGAGCGTCGATCTCTCTCATCTCGATGGAGTAGGGCGCGTTGAACGCGTCGCGTGCAGCGCGGCAGCGCGCCTCTTGTGTTTTGTCCTCAAGGACATGCGAAGCCGCGAAAGGGACGAAATCCAGCGTTCTGCCGCCCGAGTGGAAATCCAGCACAACGTCCGCCAGAGGCAGCAAATAACGTTGGAAGTAATCTGCTATCTTTTCTGTCGGCCCCCCGTCGGGCCGTCCGGGAAAGCTGCGGTTCATGTTGCCGCCGTCCAGCGGCGAGACCCGCGTGCCGGCGACAAGCGCCGGGTGGTTCATGGAAGGCAGGAGTATCACCGTCCCCGTGATATCCGCGGGCCTGAGCGTGTGCGCCAGTGCCTGCAGGGCTATGGGGCCTTCGTATTCATCCCCGTGATTGCCGCCGGTCAGAAGCGCGCAGCTGCCCTCTCCGTTGCGCACAACGCAGATCGGAATGAGTATCGCGCCCCAGGCGCTTTCATTGTGGCTGTAAGGCAGGCGCAGATGGCCGTGTTGTACGCCGTTTTTACCGAAATCCACCGTTGGGGTGATCGGATTTGCACGCAGGCTCATGACTTGACCACCAAGGCACGCGGCGTGTTGCACAGGCATTCCACACCTGCCTCGGTGATAACGATGGGCTCGGTGATCTCCAGCCCGCCGTCGTCAAGCCAGAGGGCGGGCATGAAATGAAACGTCATGCCGGGCTGCAATACTGTGGTGTCGCCTGCGCGAAAAGACATGGTTCGCTCGCCCCAGTCTGGCGGATAGGACAGCCCGATGGCATAGCCGCATCGGCTGTCTTTCTGAAAGCCCAAGCGGTTGAGGGTTCCGTTAAAGGCATGCGCGATGTCTTCGCAGCGGTTGCCAGGTCGCGCCTTTGCAAGGCCCGCTTCCACCGCTTCGAGTACCGCTTTTTCAGCGTCGATGTACTTTTGCGGCGGTTTGCCCAGAAAGAGGGTGCGCGATTGTGGGCACTGATACCTTTTGTGCGCGCCGGCAACCTCAAAGAAGGTGCTTTCGCCGGGCTTGAGCGGGGTATCGTCCCAGGTCAGATGCGGCGCTGTCGCATCCATTCCTGAAGGCGCCATTGGCACAATTGCGGGGTAATCTCCCCAGTGCCCCTCGGCGCCGCTGACGGACGCGTGGTAGATGTCTGCGATCAGATCATTTTTGCGCATACCGACCTCTGCGCGCGCGCGGATCACGCGGTGCATCTCTTCGACAATGCGCGCGGCACGGCGCATATAGCGCAGCTCGGCTTCGGATTTTACGGCGCGCTGCCAGTTGACCAGCCCGGTTGCATCCTCAAACCGCGCGTTGGGAAGACCCGTCTGCAGCGACTGAAAGGCCGCGGCGGTAAAGTAGTAGTTGTCCATCTCAAGCCCGATGCAGGCCTTTTGCAGCCCCAGTGACGCGACAAGATCGCTTAGGTCGGCCATCGGGTGTTTGTCGGGGTTCTGGACAAATGTGTCATCGTATCCACGGATGTTGTCCGGCGCGAGATAGGTCGTCAGGCCCGCACCCACTGCGTCCATCGCACGACCCCACCACAGTGGTTCCCCCTCGGGGCGCAGCAACACGCCCTGATGCACGTAAAATGACCAGCCATCATAACCCGTCAGCCAGGACATATTCGACGGATCGGTCACAAAGAGCGCGTCAAGTCCGCGGGCCGACATCTCGTCGCGGGTTTTGGCAAGCCGCATGTCATATTCGGCGCGGGTAAAGGGAAGATCTGGCATGCGGCCTCCGTTGTGTTGCCGGCAAACCGTAACACGGTCCTGCCGGTCAGCAAGATTGGAATAAGTCGGTCGGGTGTCGTTTCCGGGCATTGACCCGACAGGGGATTGGCGTAGCAATGAGGTATGAAACTGCTTCAAAACCCTTACCGCGCCGCCGGGCTGGACCATCCGGACCTTGTCGACATCCCCTGGACTGCGTCGGATGCGACACCGCCGCAGACGTTGGTGGCGAATTGCCCGCGTGCTGCTGTCACGCCTTTGGTCGAGGTCCCGCAGCTTGCGGGGGAACTGAGGATTGATGCCGTGCGTATCAAGGACGAGCGCGACCGCATGGGGCTTGGCAGTTTCAAGGCGCTGGGGGCAGCCTATGTAATCGCCTGTGACGCGGCCGAGGGCCAAGCTGCAGGAAAGACGTATGTCACTGCCAGCGCGGGTAACCACGGCCTGTCGGTGGCGGCCGGTGCCTTTGCCTTTGGCGCAAAGGCGCGTGTCTATATTGCGCAAACTGTGCCGGAAGAATTTGCTGAGCGTTTGCGTGCCTTCGGAGCAGACGTGGTCCGGCAGGGCGCGGTCTACGAAGACAGCATGGCCGCAGCGGCCGAAGCCGCCGAGCGTGAGGGCCTGATCCTTTTGTCTGACAGCTCCTGGCCCGGGTATTTCATCAGGCCGCATCGTCTGATGGAGGGATATCTCATTTTGATGGCAGAAGCGGTTGCGCAGCTGGCGGCACCGCCCTCTCATATCTTTTTGCAAGCGGGTGTTGGCGGTCTTGCAGGGGCCTGTGCGGCGCATGCGCGGGACGTCTGGGGCGATGGCCCGCAGATCATCGTGGTGGAGCCCGAGGCGGCCCCGGCACTGGCGGCGTCGATCGCCGGGGCCGGGCCTGTCGTGGCACCGGGCCCGGTGTCGGCGATGGGGCGGCTTGATTGTAAAGAGCCGTCGCTGATCGCTCTTAAAAGTCTGGCGCGGGATGCCAATGTTTTCATGACCATCACTGAAGACGAAGGGCAAGCGGGTGCCGCGTATGCGCAGGCCGCCGGTCTGGCGTCTACCCCGTCCGGTGCGGCCGGGCTTGCGGGTCTGCTCGCAGGCGCCCGCGACCTTGGCTTGAGCCCCGCGTCACGGGTTCTGTTGATCCTCAGTGAAGGAGTTTAGGCGCGATGGCGGCAGGCTTTCCGGTCGCTGAATACAGATCGCGTCTTGTTGCTGTACAGGCGCGGATGGCGGCGGAAGACATCGCTGCGCTATTGCTGACAACCGAGGCCGACCTGCGTTATTTTACCGGCTACCTGACGCGCTTTTGGGAGAGCCCGACGCGGCCTTGGTTTCTGGTGGTACCTGCTGCCGGTGATCCCGTTGCGGTGATCCCGTCAATTGGGGCGGCGCTGATGCAGACCACATGGATCAGGGACATCCGCACCTGGCGCGCGCCTGACTACGCCGATGATGGCGTAAGCCTTTTAGCGGATACGTTGGGCGAGCTTGCGGCACCGGGGACAAGCATCGCGGTGCCGGACGGGAACGGCACTGCGTTGCGGATGCCGGTTGCGGACTGGCACAGGTTGCAAGAACTGGTCACGGGTCGCGCGTTTTCAGGGGACAAGGGCATCATGTGCGCGCAGCGGATGGTCAAGTCTGACGCTGAAATTGCGAAAATCGCAGCCTCTTGCGCCATCGCAAACCGCGCCTTTGACCGGGTGCCAGAAATTGCACGCAGGGGTACACCGCTGGACGAGGTCTTCAGGCGGTTTCAGATGCTCTGTCTTGAGGAGGGGGCGGATTGGGTGCCTTATCTGGCGGGCGGCGCAGGGCAGGGCGGATATGCCGATGTGATCTCTCCAGCTTCTGATGTGCCGCTGGCGGCAGGGGATGTGATGATGCTGGATACCGGATTGGTTTGTGATGGCTATTTCTGCGATTTTGACCGCAACTTTTCCGTGGGTCCTCCATCAACAGAGACGGCGAACGCCCATGCGCTGCTGATCGAGGCGACAAGAACCGCGTTTGATATGGCCCGCCCCGGAGTGACCGCCCGCGAGATCTTCGTTGCGATGGACAAGGTGGTGACGGGAAGTGCCGGCGGGTCAGATGCGGGCCGGCTTGGGCATGGGCTGGGTATGCAATTGACCGAACCGCCGTCGCTGATTGCGTCCGATCACACGGTACTGAGCGCAGGTATGGTTCTGACGCTTGAACCGGGCGTGGGTACGCAAGACGGGCGCATCATGGTACATGAAGAAAACATCGTGATCCGCGAAAACGGGGCAGAGTGGCTTTCCGCGCCATCAGGGTCGGACATAAGGGTGATCTGAACATGAGCGGCAAAACCTTTTCCTTTGAAACCGTGCAACTGTCCGAGCCGCGTCTGGGTGTGATCGCTTTGCAATCCGATGAGACCATCGAGCGTGACATGCGGTTTTTGCTGCCGCAGGAGGTTGATCTGTTTGTCAGCCGCGTACCCTCCGACGAAGAGGTGAGCGCGGCCACGCTCGCGGCGATGGAGGGGCACCTGTCGGCTGCGGCAGGCTTGTTTCCGGGTGCGGGCAGGATGGATGCTGTCGGTTACGGCTGTACGTCAGGTACCGCTCAGATTGGTGTGGCTACGGTGGCGGCCAAGGTGCAGGCGGCCACCGATACCGCCGCCGTGACGCAGCCGCTCAGCAGTCTTTTAGCGGCTTGCCACGCCTTGGGAGTTAAGCGCGTAGCGCTGTTGTCGCCCTATGTGGCTGAGGTGTCGGGCAGACTGCGCAAGGCGCTGTCGGAAGCGGGAATCGAAACGCCCGTGTTCGGTAGTTTTGAGGTAGCAACCGAAGCCACAGTGGTCCGGATTGCGCCGAGGTCGCTGGAAGAGGCGGCACAGTCTTTGATGGCGGGAGCGCAGGTTGATGCGCTTTTCCTGTCCTGCACGAACCTGCGCACGATGGAGGTGATTGCTCCGCTGGAGGCGCGACTGGGAAAGCCGGTGCTGACCAGTAATCAGGTGTTGGCATGGCATATGATGCAACTGGCTGGTGTGCGCCCGCCGGCGCATGCGCCGGGCAGGCTGTTTCGCGTCTAGACTGTCTCGAGCAGCATCAGCCACACCCAGACCGACAAGATCGAAGCCAACGTTGCCAGCAGCACAGAAGAGGCTGCTACGCGTCGCGCCCGTCCGTACATATCCGCAAAGATGTAAGCGTTGAAACCCGGCGCCATAGCCGCCGTTAACACGCCGGAACGGAAGGCGTCGGGCGGCACGGACAGGCTTGTGCCAAGGCCCCAGACCAGCGCGGGATGCAAGAGTAATACGATACCGCAGACCATCGCGATGGCGCGCAGGTCGCCCTCGGGCTTGTACTGGATGAGCACACCCCCCAAAGCGAAAAGGGCCGCCGGAAGTGCTGCGCTGATGACAAGCGATAGCGCGTCATCGACCACACCGGGGATCGGCAGATTGGTAATATTGACGGCAAACCCCAAAAGGATGCCGATCACCAGCGCATTGCGGAACATCGCCCGCGCCACGCCCCGCGCCATCACCAAGGGTGACTTGCCGCGATTGCGGGTGATCTCCATCACTGTGATGCCAAGCCCGTAGCAAAACGGCGAGTGCAGCGCCACGATGGCAAAGTTACCGGTAAGCGCGTCGGGCCCGTAGGCGCGTTCGGTAATCGGCAGCCCCAGCAGGACCGAGTTGGAAAAGAGGCAGCAAAAGCCTATGGCAACACAGTCTTCCCAATCGCGTTTGAACAGCAACCGCGCCCCGACCATGCCAGCAAAAAAACAAATCGTGGCGCCGCTATAGAAACTGACCAGCAAACGCAGATCAAAGGAGTTTTCAAGGTCGATGTCGGCAATGGCTTTGAACAGCAGGCAGGGGATCGCAAAGCTTTGCGTGAAGCGCATGACCCCGTCGATACCGGATATGGGGAAAAGCCCCTTCCAGACAGCAACATAGCCAAAGCCGATGACCAGAAAGACCGGCAGGATGACATCAAGGAGGGTTTGCATGCGGGCCTTTTGCGCGCCAGAGGCTGAACCCTCGGGCAGGGAGAAATAACAAGTCGTGCCGCGAGTTTACGGGGCGGGAAAGCTCAAACGCAAGCCGTCATAGGCCGGTTCGATGTGATCTGCCGTTTCGGACAGCAGCGTGTCGTAGTCGAGGTCAATGTGCATATTGGTCAGCACCGCCCGCTTGGGTGCTACCTTCTCGATCCACTCAAGTGTTTGTGCAAGGTGTGAATGGGTCGGATGGGGATCGCGGCGCAGGGCGTCCACCACCCAGCAGTCGAGGTCTTCAAGCATGGGCCATACGTCGTCGGGAATTTGCGCCACATCGGGCAGATAGGCAAGACCCCCGATGCGGAAACCCAGTGCATCCATGCCGCCGTGCGCCACCAAAAACGGCGAGAAAGTGATGGCCCCACCCGGCCCGTCGATGGTCGTATCGCCGTCGATCAGGTGCATGTCGAGGATCGGCGGATAACTTGAGCCTTCCGGCTGAACAAACACATAACCAAAGCGTTGCATCAAGGCGGCCTGTGTGGGCTTGTCCGCCCAGACAGAGAGACGCGCGCGCATGTTGAAGACAATCATACGCAGATCGTCGATGCCGTGCACATGGTCGGCATGGCTGTGTGTATAGATCACTCCGTCCAGACGCCCGACATCATTCGAAAGCAATTGCTCGCGCAGGTCGGGCGACGTATCGATCAAGACGGTCGTGGTGCCGTCGGGCCCTGTACGCTCCACCAGCATGGAACACCGCCTGCGGCGGTTCCTCGGGTTTTGCGGATCGCATGCGCCCCAGTGCCCGCCAAGGCGCGGGACACCGCCGGACGATCCGCAGCCCAGTATGGTGAAATGAAGCTCAGACATCAGGCCCAGTTTCCTGCCACGCGGCGGCTTTCTCAAAGAGCCGGTCAAAGTTTGCCTCTGTTTGTGCGGCAAATTCGGCATAGTCCATTCCGAAAGTCTCGGCCGCGCGCCGCGCGGTAAAGGCGGTGAAAGCCGGTTCGTTGCGTTTGCCGCGATGTGGGGGCGGTGCAAGGTAGGGGGCATCGGTTTCAACGAGAATGCGGTCTAGGGGGCTGGCTGCAAAGATGTCGCGCAGTTCCTGACTTTTGGGAAAGGCCGTGATCCCCGACATGGACAGGTAAAAGCCCAGATCGACCGCCGTGCGAGCCAGTGCCGCGCCAGAGGAAAAGCAGTGCATCACACAGCTATATGCACCTTGTGCATGCTCTTGTGCCAGAATTCTTGCCATATCTTCGTCAGCATCCCGGGCATGAATAATGAGCGGCAGGCCGGTTTCGCGGGCCGCGTCAATATGCGTGCGCAACGACTGCTGCTGCACCTCGGCGCTGTCGCCGGTGTAGTGGTAGTCAAGCCCGGTTTCACCGATGCCGACAAACTTTGGGTGGCGCGCCAGCGCGATCAAGTCTTCGACAGCGACAAGTGGTTCACTTGCCGCGCTCATCGGATGGGTGCCTGCGGCATAGAAAACCGGCGCATGTGCTTCTGCGATGGCGCGTACCTGCGGTTCATTGCGCAGCTTTGTGCAGATGGTCACCATACGGTGCACGCCAGCGGCAGCGGCAGATGCAATCACCTCTTCCATCCGGCCCTCAAAGTCGGGGAAATCAAGATGACAGTGGCTGTCTGTGATGCGTGGTTCTGTGCTCATGCCTGCCTGCCGGTAATGGCTTCAGCCCGTGCGGGTCTGACTGATCTTGATGAGGGTATCTAGGACCAGAGCCGCAGGGTCAAGGTTGACCGCAAGCCCGTGGCGCGCGCGTGCGGCTGTCTCCTGCGCGCTTTGCGCCCATGCACGCCCTGCAGCCGGCGTTGGAGCAAGTCGCAGGAGGGTTTCGGTTTCATGTGGTGCGGCTTCGATCTGCGGTGCATGGCCGGCGGCTCCGGTCCGTGCAAGCCGCGCCATCAGCAGATCCAGCAGCTCGAACAGCAATATGCGTTTGTCCTCGGCACCTCGGGCAGCAGCGGCTTCGGCGAGTTTCACAGCACGGGCGCGGTCGAACTGGGGCAGGGCTGAAACCAGCCGGACAAGCTCCGCATAGGTATCGAGGCCCCCCAGCAAGGACAAGCGCAAGGCTGCACCAACCGAACCTCCCGAAAGCTCGGACAGGGCGGCTGTTTCGGAGCCGGGCTCCGCGCCGGCCTGCTTTAGCGCGCGCGACATATCCTGTGGCCCGAGCGTGGATAGTCGCAGAACCCGGCAGCGTGATCGTATGGTCGGCAACAGCCCCGAGGGTTGATGGCTGACAAGCAGCAATGTCGCACGGTCTGGCGGCTCTTCCAGCATTTTGAGCAGCGCATTGGCCGCTTGCGGGTTCATTTCATCCGCGGCGTCCACAATCACAACGCGTCGCCCACCGTCGGCTGCCGAAAGCTGGAAAAACCCGGCAAGTGCGCGGATATCCTCAACCGAGATGACGTCGCGCAGGCGTCCGGTTTTTTCGTTTTCTGACCGCGTGATCGCCTTGAGGCCGGGCTCTGCGCCCGCAGCGATACGCCGTGCAACGGGATGTTCAGGGTCAATAGCGAGGGTTTCTGGCGGCGGCGGGGCGCCGAACAAGCCATCATCTTCAACGGGCGGCGTGGCAAGAAGAAACCGTGCGATAGACCATGCCAGCGTGGCCTTTCCAATGCCGCGCGGGCCCGTCAGCAACCATGCGTGGTGTACTCGCCCCGTGGCATAGGCTTCCAGAAAGGTTTTTTCCGCAGCCGATTGCCCGAAAAGCTGCGCCGTTTCGCGTGGATGTGGCGCGCCGTCGATCTGGTCGGGGGTTGTCACCTGAGCGCCTCAGCGACCGCGTTTTCAATGTCTGCCGCGACCTTATCGGGGGATTGCGCGCCGTCAATCGTGCAAAAGCGTTCCGGATACTCCTGCGCCAGAGCCAGAAACCCCGCACGCATTTTCGACTGCAACTCTTCGCCAAAAGCTTCGAACCTTTCATCTGCCGTCTGGCGCGCCAGGGCGCGTTGCAACCCAGTCGCCGGGTCCATGTCGATCAGAATGGTCAGGTCGGGCTCCCGACCGATCATCAGTTCGTGCAGCGTATCCACGACGCTGCGCAAATCACCGCGTGACAGACCCTGATACATACGTGTGCTATCTGCAAAGCGGTCACAGATGACGATCTTGCCGGCCTGCAATGCTGGTGTGATGAGCCGCTCCATATGGTCGCGCCGCGCGGCGGTAAAGAGCAGTATCTCCGTCTCGGCAGACCAGCGGTCGGGGTCGCCCTGCAACACCAATGCGCGTATCTCTTCGGCACCGGGCGATCCGCCGGGTTCGCGTGTTTCAACCACGTCATACCCTTTTGTACGCAGCTGTGCCGCGAGCCTTTTGGATTGGGTTGATTTGCCAGAGCCGTCGATGCCTTCAAAGCTGATGAAAACGCCGGTCTTGAGGTCTTGTGCGGTCACGATTGTCCTTCGGGTCCGGCAATAACGCGCGCCAGCAACACCTGGGCTGCTGTCATCAGCCGGCTGACAAAACCGCCCGCGGCCACATTTCTGTCAGCAACCAGTGTCAGGCGCTTTTCGGGCAGACCATCGGGGGTAAAGACCAGTTCGGCGAGCGGGTCGCCCTTTGTAATTGGCGCTTGCACGGGACCAGTGAAAACCACCTCTGCGTTGATATCGCGGGTCGCGAGTGCGGGCAGAAGTACAGTCAGATCTTCTGCGGCGACAAGACCCACGGTGGGTTCCGCCCCCATCCAGACGTCAGCCTGCGCAAACTGATCGCCGGCCTTGCCCACCTCGCGCATGGCAAACTGGCGGAACGCCCAGTTCACGATCGCCTGACTTTCCTGCGCCCTTTCCGCGGCGGTATCGAGCCCTGTTATGACAAAGATCACGCGGCGGTCGCCTTGTTTGGCAGAACCGACAAGACCATAACCCGCCTCTTGCGTGTGGCCAGTTTTCAGCCCGTCAGCACCGATCCCCATCGTCAGCACCGGGTTGCGGTTCAGGCGGTTGCTGGGCACGCGGTTGTCAAAGGCGAATTCGGTTTCGGCAAACAGCGGATAGAACTCGGGGAAGTCGGTGATGAGCCGGTTGGCCAGCAGTGCCAGATCGCGCATGGACATCACATGGCCTGTCTGCGGCCAGCCGCTGGCATTGATAAAGGTGGAATTGGTCATGCCCAGTTGTTGCGCGCGCTCCGTCATCAGCCGGGCAAAGCCATATTCCGTCCCATCGGGGGAGAGAGCCTCTGCAATCACCACACAGGCATCGTTGCCCGACAGAACGATGATACCGCGAAGCAGGTCTTCAACGCGGACCGTTTCACCCGAGCGCAAAAACATACTGGAGCCGCCGTAGGACTGCGCATGTTCCGACACTGGCAGTTCTTCATTCAGGTCCAGACCGCCTTCCGACTTTCCGCGTCTGACGGCCTCAAAGGCCATGTAAAGCGTCATCAGCTTGGACATCGAGGCCGGCGGCAAGGGTTGGTCGGCATTCTTGGTCAGCAGTACCGTGCCGGTTGTCTGGTCCATAACGAAAGCAGCGGTTGCCTTCGTCTCAAAGGCTGAGGCGGGCAGGGCCGCGCCGATCAAGGCGATACATACAGCAATAACACGGATCACGACAATACCTCCTCTTGGGCTCAGTTGGTCACGAAATAGGCGTCGGAGTAACCTTCGTCCTTGATCTTTTTCAGCAAGGCTTCCTGATCCGAAACGGAATTAGCGGGCCCCACGACAACGCGCCAGAACGGCGAGCCATTGTTGTCGCCTGTTTTAACCGTGGGCACCATACCCGCACTGCGCATCTGGTCCGCGACAGCATCTGCATTCTTTTCAACACTGTAGATGCCCACCTGGATAAACGGTTTTTCAACGGCGGCGGTTGAAGCGGGCGTAGCGGTCGTTTCGGGCAGCGAAGACTGTACAATCGGTTCGGCCGCTGCAGTGGCCGCTGGTGCCGCAGCCGCGGCAGGTGCGGGCGTCGGCTCTGCTGCGTCGATCGCGGCACTGGCTGCAGCAATCGGGTCCAGCTCGGTCTCTTCGATCTCGGCAGGTGCTGCCACTTCGGGTGCGTCAGGCTCTTCCGGCTCGGGTGGTGCAACTTCGATCCGTTCTTTGCGCAACGCCACGACGCTCAGCTCTGTGGGAGAGCCCGCAAGAATATCCAGTTCCGCCGCTGCGTCAGACGACAGTTGCAGTCTTGGCCCCGGGTTGCTGCGTTCGCGCCGGAACAACGCGCCAACCACGAATTTGCCGTTGGTGGTGTTGCGTATCATGACGCGTTCAGGCTCTTTTACATCCGGGTGGGCGACCCAAATGCCGCCAAGCGAGGGGCGCCCGTCCCATAGCCCGGTTTCATCGGCCGAGAAAACCTCGGGTGCTTCAACTTCTTTTTCGATGAATTCTCCGCTGCTGCCGCTTTCAGCGGCTTCCGCCTCTGGTTTGGCGGCGAATGCCTCGCCCATGTTGAATTCACCGTTTTCATCGCATCCCGCGAGCAAAAGTGCCGTTGCGATGCAGGTGCAAACGCGTTTGCCGTTGGTCACAGAGAATGCCGGTAGATATGCGTCGATGCTCATTTTGCGTCGTCCTAGCCTGTTTGCCGCCTGCGCGGCACACCTCTTCGCCCCAATTAACTGAGGTCTTGCGTGCAGTGTAGCTTGCGAATGCGCCTGTGGAAAGGTGCAAGGCGTCTGATCGGCAATATTCCCCATCGTGCGGGACGCAGCACTTTGAGGTTTAAGAATCATTTTTCACCCTCTAGGGAAGGAGCACCGGAGGAGTGGCAGAGTGGTCGAATGCACCGGTCTTGAAAACCGGCGTGCGTGAAAGCGTACCGTGGGTTCGAATCCCACCTCCTCCGCCACCATATTTTATGCATTTTTTCAATGAGTTACGGTAATTTCGAATCGTCTTATTGGACCCCTTATTGGACCCCATGGATGTGCGGTCTTGGTCCCAAGCCAAAAAAATCTACACTCAAACGACTTGGCAGGGCGCCGAGCCTTTGCTTCAAGAAAAATTGGATTTGGTTGACAATAGTATTTTGTTCGAGTTCGCTTCCTGCCAAGTGAACGATTGGCACGATCCGCAAAGCTTCTCGACTGCTGCTGCTCCTTGCGCCAAGGTCTGTTCTGAGGGCTTTTTTGCTGTTCGTCATATCCGGTTGAGTGACGGCAGGAAGCCTAAAGCGGACAGAGAACTCCTGTAGGTCGGTGGGAAACAAAACTTCGCTACAATGGTGACCGAAGGCTGCAACGCTTAGGAGGCCCGGACCTCATTGTAGTAACTTTCCATGGGTTATAGGCTGGTGCGGAGACCGCAAAACCCCGAAAAATTATTAAATAAACTGCCGCAAAAGGTCACTTGTTGGGTATTGATACACCGTCAATCTCAACAAACCAGCTTGCCGAACACATTAATGCTCTCTTTTGACCATTAGAAAATTTGCCGCACGGGGGCGGTGGACGCCAAACTTCTGCATGGAAAGGGTTTTGCTCGATCGGTTCGTAACCAATCCACAACCCACAATCTCGTGCGGCACTTGCTGAAAATATCACTGACCCTGTGTATTCCGGATTGGTGACAAACTGTTTCGGGTCGGTTCCGGACAGTTCAATAAGTTTTAAAACATCAACTGACATTCCACCGTTTGGTCCAGAAGACGGCGAGAAAAGCTTAGACGATAGTCTTTCGCCACCGTTATTGTGGTCTGGGACAACGTGTTGCCTTGGACTGACGCGACGAATTATTTTGTCGTTGGCAGCGATGTCTTTTTCATCATATGGTTCTACCGACAATGTTTAGTCACGCCATGGCAAGTTCGGGCGATTGATGACCTTGGGCTAGTTCGTCTATCCAGTCCTCAAGCACAGAGAAATCATCCTGTAAATCTATCTCTTCTACTGTATCAGTTGCATAGCTATATCGCGATACGGCTACATTGCTTGTACCGAGGATATCAATTTCTAAGTCGTATCCGTTTATATGCCACTCCAGTTGAAGGGTTCCATCAGATCCCGGAACCAAAGAAGGCGGAGGAAGTTCGTTGTTAAACAGGGCTTCCAACAGATTAGCCGCAAAAGATGCGTTTGCGAATGAGACTGGAACACCTTGATACCCATCCCAGCCTAACTCTAACTGCATAACCTCCTCAAATCGCGAGGAGAGTTCTCTAACCCAATCCGACTTATTGTAAGGAACTTCTAACCGACCAAAAGCAGAAATGTTGCTTGAACTGCCCCCTTCGTAGACTTGGAAATGTCTATTTTGTTGAAATGCCGCAGCATTGCGCGATGGCAAGTTCATGTTTCCCTCCCCCAAGACTGTTCCGCTTCCTCAGTTGCTAATTGGCTGAAACGCCTAACAATGTTCTCTCTTGCTGTAGTTAAAAAATCAATTGCTCCGACTATTCCCGTATTGCTGGGCCGCCCACGACACGTTAATCCAAGTCTGAGAACTTTACCCTTGGAAGCATCGTTGTAGAAACCCGTGCTAAACTCGTGGTGCAGGCGAGCAAAGGGCTTGTGAGCTTCGTCGCGGAGAACCTCTGTAAAGTTGAAATTGAAGCCCTCAGTGACAATGTCGTCCAGTTTCAAAACATTGAAGAAGCTTCCTGCTTGCTCGAATTGTTCAACCGGTATCACATTGATGTAGGTAGCTTCAGCCTGATTGATAGTTAAGCCCGTGCCCAAGGCCTTCGTAAAAAGGTCATTCAGTCGGCGCAAATATTCGGCAAGTGCGGATGATGTTCCCTCAAACCGCGGATACTCAATTCCGTTCGGACGCCTTCGCCAATTGAGCAAAAATCGATCATCTTGAAATTGGATCAGATGATTATCATCATTCGAGACGAACCACAGACGTCCACGCATTGGTGGGGTTGTAAGTTTGATGGACGGTTGTGCAGACCGTGAGCCTTCTCTACCAAAAATCTCGAACTGAGGTGTTAGAGGAGGATGTTCTTGAATTTGAGGAAACTCTTCAGCGAACAGCAACCAAACATCCTTAGCCATAACAGAACCGTATCCTGCAACGGGCTCGAATTGCACGCCCAAAACCACCTCGTCCAAAGGTGGATTAGAATAGCTCGGAAGGTCTGCTGGTCTGCCGCTCATCGAGGTTTCTGCCCCTTTTAAGGTACGTCTATCGTCATTTTATCCAGTCCGCTAGTCTCGTGTTCATGCGTTAACAAACAAAAAATGAGCCATTCGTTGAAACTTGCTGAGCAAAGCTTGCAAAGTAACCTAGGACGAGCTTGGAAGGGTAACAAGCGTTTTGGCCACGCGTTTTTGGGTTGAGCGGGATCGTGTCCAGAAACCTAAAATGAAGCATAATCTGGGCCGTGAGTGAAGTTCCGCAAAGTCCGCTTCCCGCGCATTGCGTACTTAGGCGAAGCCTACAGTCAGGGACAAATCGAAGAGTGCAACTGAAGATTCATCCCGTCGCTGTGAGCCAACTGTTAGCGCACAATTAACCCGGTTCGTAGCTCATGCTCTGTCGGTCGGGCCACGCGCTGGTTAGGTCTTCGTAACCGGGGTTGTTTGCGACCGACGCTTTTCGGCGTTGGGGCGCACCACTGCGGTTGACGCGTCTGATCAGCCAGCCCTCTCCGGGATGTCTCTCAATCCACCCAAAATACATGAACTCGGCGTCTTGATCGTCCAGTTCTTCTGGCGTGGACGTCACGCGAGGCGCAGCGGGTATCGCGCTGGTCTCAACGGCGGACGCAGTTGCGTTGATCACTTCGACAGCAACAGGGCTTGTCGGCTCGACGGTCGCGGTCACTTCGACATTTTGCACAATAGGAGATAGTTCGACACTTGTTTGCTCGTCTGATCCTCCCCCTTTGAATCGGTCCGCCCCTATAGTTAGGAAACGGAGGATCAAAAATGGGAATCAAACGACATAA
>CANMWT010000020.1 GCA_947501635.1 uncultured Roseobacter sp. | reverse complement strand
AAACCATCGTGCCGATGGCATCCAGGCCGATCATGCACTAACATTCAAACTGGACCACTCAGGTGGGGCTGATCAGTAGCTTGTTTCAGGCTTTCGTGTTTTTGCACGCCCTTTCCGAAAACTGGCGACAAAAAGCCAAAGCTAACGGAGGCCTATGCAAAGTAGCTGTCGCTCTTTGCGAAGAGGACGCAGAAGCTCCGGGATATCGAGATCGCCGGCCGCGTGATCTATGTCGGAAAGCGGTCGAAGTCCACGGTTTTTCAAAAGGTTGTAGGCGTTCAGACCCGGTGAATTCTGATGGATCGCTGCGCTGTCATTTCTGCTCTCTTAGCCCGCAAGACGGCGATGGAAAAGGTCTGCGCCGAACCGAGGTAGGGCCAAGCAGCTGCGGCTGTTTGTTGAAGTCAGCTATTACCCCCAAAAGAGTACGTTTTGTTGCTGGGGTGATCAGTGACTGCTGCGCCATGTTAAATCTTACTTGCGTCGCCTAGGGCTTTTCGCTGATTTGATATGTCGATCTTGCCAACCAATCAGGTGAAACCTCTATGCCCCACCCCGGCGCATCTGTGACACGCACGTTCCCATCTTCGATCTCGTAAGGCGAAGTCACGAATAGCCCCTCTTGCCATGGGTAATACTCCGGTCCTTCAATTGAAAACTCCAGATACTTGCCGCCATTGGGAAGGGCGCGCAGAAGGTGCATGGAAAACAGGGTGACCAGTGACAGATTTGCGCAGTGCGGTGTCACAGGCAAGCCGGCGGTCTCGGCCATGCGGGCCACCCGAAGGGTGCGGCAGATCCCGCCGAGGTAAAGGATGTCGGGTTGCACGACGTCCACCGCCCGCATGTCGATCATGCGTCGACATGTCGGCAGATCGCAATCCTGTTCTCCGCCGGTTACATCAATGTCGAGTGCGTCTGTGACCTGTTTCGTCTGCTCAAGTTCCCAGTAAGGGCAGGGCTCCTCATAGTGGCAAAAACCTTGATCCTGAAGCATTAGCCCAACCTCGATGGCGCGGTCCGGGGAATAACAGCTGTTGGCATCAATCAGCAGATCCACATCCTCGCCAAGTTCCCGTCGCATCGTGGGGATCAACTCTTCGGTACGTCCGGGCCATTCATCCTTGTTGCGGCCGACTTCTGCGCCCGCCCGCACCTTGAACGCGTCGAACCCTTGGGCGTCGCGCAGGCGTTTCAGCCGGTCTGCTTCTTGCGCCGGCGTGATGTCACGTCTCATCGACGAGGCGTAGGCGCGGATCGAACCCGGCGAGCCGCCCAGCAGAGTGGTGACCGGCTTTCCGTGCTGCTTTCCGCGCAAATCCCAGATTGCTGTGTCGAGCCCGGCCATCGCACGGCGCAGGTAGCTTCCGGGAAACTTGTGTTCCCGCTCGGTCACGATATCGAGCAGGTCATCCAGATCGGTTGTGTCATTGTCCAAGGTCCAGGGTGCCACTTGACGGTGCAGAACCTGACAAGTGATGTCTGAATGATAAGTCGATACCTGTCCCCAGCCTTGCGCCCCATCTTCAGCAGTGACGCGCACGAAACCGACGTCCGGCGTGGTGAAGGTCTCAATCGATTTTAGTTTCATTGCGTATCCTTTCAGACCTTGGTGCTCTGCAGAATAAGGTCTGATGCCTTTTCTCCGACCATGATAGCAGGTGCGTTTGTGTTGCCGGTAGGAATGCTGGGAAAGATCGACGCGTCGGCAACGCGCAGACCGTCGATCCCGTGCACCTTCAACTCGGGGTCTACCACCGTGGTCGCCGGGTCGCGACCCATCCGGCAGGTGGAACACTGATGGAAAACGGTCCAGGCTTGTTTTTTGATGTAATCCGCGATGGCGGCATCGCTGTCTGCATCGGGTCCGGGCAAAAGTTCGGTTTCGATCACGGCACGCAATGCGTCAGTGTCCGCGATCCGGCGCAGAAGGCGGGTGCCGGCGATCATCATTGCCCGGTCATGCTCTGTATCCAGATAGTTCGGGTGCAGTTCAGGGGCTGCAAACGGGTCGGGTGATCTGATCTGCAAATGGCCAACGCTTGTCGGTTTGCACGGGTTGAAACCCATCAGAAACCCCTGAAATGGATCAGGGCTCATCAAGGGGCGTACACCAACAGGCGCGCGTGTGTAGCTGACGGGTGAGAAATATAGCTGCAGATCAGGGCCTTGCGACGCCTCCGACACCCTCACGAAACCGCCCCCCTGATTAAGGCTAAGCGACAGTGGCCCCTTGCGCCTGAGCGCATAGTGCGCAGCGGCCTTGGCTTTGCCGATCAGGGGGCGCAGGGCCTGGTTCAGGCTTGGCACTTTTGAGATGTAGTAATTGTCGCTGCCCAGATGATCTTGCAGGTTGCGGCCGACCTGCGGTGCATCCATCACAATCGGGACGCCGTGCTTTTGCAAAACGCGCCCCGGTCCAACACCGGAAAGCTGCAACAACTGCGGGGAGTTTATCGCCCCGCCTGAAAGAATGACTTCACCGCGGGCGGCTACTGTCTTGAGCCGGCCGTTGTGGCGGTATTCGACACCCGTCGCGCGTCTGCCTTCAAAAAGTACACGCGTAACATGTGCCTTGGTCCGAATTTCCAGGTTGGGCCTGTGTCTGACGGGCTTGAGATAGCTGCGTGCAGTGCACGCGCGATATCCACCTTTGGTGGTGATCTGATAGCAGTTGGCCCCCTCCATTTCCGGGCCGTTATAGTCAGGATTCGTCGGAATGTCTGCTTGGCGTGCGGCCTCTAGGTATAGACGCGTCAATGGATGCACCTCGCCCGAAATGTCGTGTACGGGCAGGGGGCCGCCTTGGCCCCGTACCGCACTGGGCGGCCCGTCCCAATCCTCCATCCGCCGAAACAAGGGGGAGATGTCGTCCCATCCCCAACCGGGCGCGACGGCATTCCATTCAGCGTAGTCGCGCGGGTGACCGCGCACATAGACCATCGCGTTTATTGCACTGGAGCCGCCCAGCACCTTGCCCCTTGGCCAGTAGGACCTGCGATCGTTCAGTCCCGGAACCGGTTCAGTCGTGTATTTCCAGGTGACCCGTTCATCGTGAAAAACTTTGCCGTATCCCAGCGGGATCTTGATCCATATGCTGTTGTCCGCGCCGCCTGCTTCGAGGAGCAGGACGCGGCCCGCGCTGTTTTTTGACAGCCTGTTCGCCAGCACAGCCCCGGCCGAGCCTGCACCAACGATCACATAGTCAAATGTCTCCAAGCTACTTCTCCGGCGTGCCGCGCCCGAAAATCTGGGCAAGAGCCATCATGACCGACGTTATGATGATCATGATGGTCGAAATCGCGGCAATCGTCGGATCAATCTGGTCACGCAACGCGTTGAACATGTTTCGGGTCAGGGTCGGGTTGTCGCCGCCCGATATGAACATCGCAACGACAACTTCGTCGAAGGATGTGAGGAAGGCCAGCAAGGCTGCGGTGACGATGGCAAAACGTATTTGTGGTACGGTTATGGTCAAGAACGCCTTCCAGCGCGGCGCGCTCAGACTGCGTGCGGCAAGTTCCTGGTTCATATCGTAGCTTTTCAGCGCGGATCCCGTCACGATGATCACAAGTGGCAGCGCAAGCACGCTGTGTGCCAGTACGAGGCCTGTAAGCGAATAGAGCAGGCTGAGTTTCACAAAGACGTAGAACGCCCCGATGGCCACCAGAACGACTGGCACCATCATCGGTGTGATCAGGGCCAGATAGGCCACCTGCACAAAGCGCACACCGCAACAATGAAGGCCGTAGGCTGCAACCACGCCAACGGGTGTGGCCACCAGCATGGTCAAAAACGCGGCCTTGAGCGAAGTTGCGGTCGCCTGCATCCATTCCGGTGAACCGAAGTAGTTGCGGTACCACCGGAGCGACCAGTTCTCGGGTGGAAACTCAAGATATTGCGAGTCCGAGAAAGACATGGGGATCACGATCAGTGTCGGCACCACCAAAAGAAACATGACCACGCCCGCAAAGACATAGAGCCAAAGCCGTTGGCCATGGGTCACCTGCGTGTCGGACGCGGGGCTTTTCAACCAACCGAGCATCAGTGTCCGCCTCCGGTCATGTTAGACAGGCTGGTGAAACGCGACGCCACCCAGAGGATCGCGACAGTCAGCACCAGAAGCACAACGCCAAGGGCGCTGGCAGCCCCCCAGTTTACGAACAATTCGATGTTGGACACGATCTTCATCGACACCATGATGACCTTGCCGCCGCCCAGCACCGCTGGCGTTACAAAGAAGCCCAGACACAGCACAAAGACCATGAGAGACCCCGCAAGCAAGCCCGGCGCAGATAGCGGAAAGAAAACCGTCCAGAAGGCACGGCGCGGGCTGGCACCCAGATTTGAAGCCGCTTTGAGGTAGTCGTGATCGATGGCTTTCATCGCGTTGTAGACGGGCAGGATCAGGAACGGGAGCATGATATGAACCATGCCGATCAGTGTGCCTGTCATGTTGTGCACGATCTTGATGGGTTCATCCCAGACCCCAAGTGAAATGGCCCATTGATTGACCAGACCCTGTTTCTGAAGCAGCACCAGCCACGCGTATGTGCGCACCAGTAACGAGGTCCAGAACGGCACGAGCACCGTGATCAGCGCGATATTCGCCCATCGGTTGGGCAGTTGCGACATGAAATACGCCAGCGGGTAGCCGATCAGGATGCACAGGCCTGTGGTCAGGAAACTGACCTGAAAGGTCGTCACGAAAATCCTGTAGTAGGACTTCCGCTCGATCATGCGCTCGTAGTTTTCCAGCGAGAATTGGCCGTTCGCGCCGATGAATGACACATAGAACAACCAGCCCACAGGTATGACCAGCACGACCAGCACCATCAAAAGCGCGGGCGAGCTGAGCCCAAAAAGCCTGAGCCGCTCCAGCCTGCCATCGCGGCGCAGGCCATCGCTATGGGGCATATGCAGGGATACGTCAGCCATCGTGATCTGCGATCAAAACAGTGTCAGCGGCATCCAGAGCGAGCGCGACACGATCTCCGGGTGCGGCCAGTTCTGCGACCGCGTTGCCACGAATCCCACCGCGCAGGCTGACTTCCGTGCCATCGGGAAGGTGGGCATACATCACATAGCTGTCCCCCTGATAGACCACGTTGGATACGGTCGCTTCAAAGAGGTTCGCCGTGTCACTCACGTCAGTCGGGGCAAGCTGCAGGCGTTCAGGGCGGATCATCAGCAGCAATTTGTCTGTTCGAGAGGGGCTTCCGGCATGCTTGAGCGGCGTTCCGGCATAGGTGACCTCGCCGTTTTCCTGTATGACTGGAAGAAAGGTCGAGTCGCCGATGAAATCCGCCACAAACCGGTTGGCTGGTGCGTCGTAAATTTCTTGTGGGGTGCCCAACTGCATGATCCTGCCGTGATTAACCACGGCAATCCGATCCGACATTGTCAACGCCTCGCGTTGGTCGTGCGTGACGTAAACTGTTGTCATGCCCAGTTTCTCATGCAAATCCCGCAACTCGATCTGCATCTGGTCGCGCAGTTTCTTGTCCAACGCAGACAAAGGTTCATCCATCAGCAAAATGCGCGGCTCGAACACGATGGAACGCGCCACGGCCACACGCTGTTTCTGCCCGCCCGAAAGTTGGGTTATGCGCCGAGGGCCGTATCCACCCAGTTGTACGGTTTCTAGCGCCTGTTCGACCCGTTCGTCTATTTCGGCTTTCGGTGTTTTGCGCAGCCGCAATGGATAGCCAACGTTGCCAGCCACTGTCATGTGCGGAAACAACGCATAGTTTTGAAACACCATGCCCACGTCGCGCAGATGCGGTGGTTTGCGGATGACTTCATCCTCGCCGAACTTCAGGCTGCCGCCATCTGGACGTGTGAACCCGGCAAGCACCATGAGCAAGGTTGTTTTACCCGATCCGGAGGGGCCGAGCAGCGTCAGAAACTCGCCGCTTTTGACTTCGAGTGAGACATCATCCAGCGCATGAACTGCCCCGTAAGTCTTGGTGACGTTGCGCACCGTAATCGGCAGGGCCTTGGAGAGGACTTCGGTCAAAACGCATACCCCATGTCAAACTGCGGGCAAGGTACCTGCCCGCAGATAGTGTATTTCGTGACGAGGATCACTCGGTCAGCATTTCCTGATACATCTCGTCGGCGATGGTTTCCCATTTTGCATACCATTCCAGCGATACAGGCAACTGCACTGCGGCGTTCGCTGGCGAGGAGGGCAAACCCGCTGCCGCCTCTGGGGTGATGACACCGGTGTCATAGGCGGCTTTGTTTGTCGGCCCATAGGTAATGTATGTGGGCAGATCGTCCTGATATTCCGCTTTGGAAATCTCATTCAGGAAGGACATTGCCACATCCTTGTTGGGCGCGCCTTTCGGAATGGCAAAGCAGTCATAATCCAATAAAGCTTGATTAAAACTATATTTTACCTGCGCGCCATCCTTGGCGGCATTGTCAAAACGACCGTTCCAACCGGTGGTCATGTCAACCTCGCCATCTTTCATAAGTTGCGCCTGTTGCGCGCCGGAGGACCAGAAAACATCGATGTGCGGCTTGAGTTCGCGGATTTTGTCGAGCGCCCGCTCGATCCCCTCTTCAGAGTCAAGCTCTGTATAGACGTCTTCAGGTGCCACGCCCAACGCCATCATGGCAGGCTCAAGTGCTCCGGCTACTTTGTTGCGATACGCGCGCTTGCCGGGAAACTTCTCAACGTCCCAGAAATCTGCCCAGCTTTGCGGGCCATTGTCGCCGTAGGTCGCTGTGTTCCAGGCGTAGACCGTCGAGAATACATCCCCGCCGACGCAGTAGTCGGTGTAAAGTCCGGGATAGAAGGTTGAGACGTCGATGACGCCATAGTCGAGTTTCTCAAGCAGCCCTTCTGCGGCCGCGCGGGCGGCTGAACCGGAACCGCTTGCAACGATATCAAGCGAAACGGCCCCCGTTGACACTTGAAGCCGCACGTCCGACATGCCACCATAGGTTTCCTGTTTGACGACGATGCCGGTATTGGCGGCTGCCGGTTCGAACAATGCCTTGCTCTGGGCTTCTTGATAGGAACCGCCCCACGATGCGATGGTGACGGTCTTTTCCTGCGCATATGCCGCCGAGCCCAGCAGCGTCGCCGCCAGTGTCAGGCCAATTGCTTTATTCATGACTTTCCTCCTTGTTGTCGTGTGTATTCCCTGTGCGGGACTTGTTGTCGCCGTTTTGTATCCCGGTCGGTTCGGCGCTCTTGTCGTCCGGGTTGTCTAGTCATAAGGCTGCTGCCGCCCGTTCGGTCTGGAGTCGGTCACGCCTGCGATACCAGGCGACGGTCGCAGGCAGGAACCACGGATTTCCGTAGTACAAGGGCCGCGTCGGGTTGGGCAGGCCGTCGAACGCGGTGATGCCCTCGGCGCGCCCAAGGACTTTTTGCCCGAGCTTGTTCCCAAGGTAGCTTGCCATCGACACCCCGGAACCGCAGTACCCCATGGCGTAGTGTATGCCGTCATGCAGGCCAGTGTGAGCCAGTTCGTCAAACGTATAAGCAACACGCCCCATCCACGAATGTGTCACGCCGTAGGACGCCAGTTGTGGGAAAATCTGGCACATATCGGCGAAAAGCCTCGGCCCGCTTATCGTCGTATCGGTCTCGTTGGCCGATACGCGTCCGCCGAACAACACTCTTCGGCCGTCCGGAGAGGCGCGATAATAGTAGACCACTTTGCGCGTATCGCTGGCGATACGCCCGGTCGGAAACAACTCTGCAACAAGGTTCTTTGGCAACGCTTCAGTCGCGATGACGTAGCTTCCGATGGGGATGACGCGCCGCCGAAGCCATGGGGTCAGCTCTGTGGTATACCCGTTTGTTGCGACCACCACCTCGCGCGTCCGCACCGGACCCTTGCTTGTGGACAGCACAAAACCTTGCCCGTCCCGGGAAAGCTTGGTGACAGGACAGTGGCCCACGACATGCACGCCGGCGGAGAGGGCCAACGACAAAAGGCCCCTGTAATACTTTGCGGGATCAATGGAGGCGTGGCGTGGAAAAACGACGCCCCCATGGTAGGCGTCTGTACCCACTTCATTCCGTTGGTCGGCGCGGGGCACCGCGAAAGCCTCGATCCCTTCGGTGCGGGTCAGAGTTTCTGCGTCGCGTGCGATTTTTTCGTAGTGGTGTGGGGTGTGGGCCGCATGAAACCTGCCGTTGCGCTTAAAATCACAAGCCAAACCTTCGCGGGCGATAAAGTCACCGATCCACTCAAGGGCGGTTTCGCCTTCTTTTCGGATACCGCGTGCGCGCGCGGCACCGTATTTCGCGGTTAACTTCTGCAAGGATGGTTTGACGCTCGTGCTGATTTGACCGCCGTTGCGCGTGCTGCATCCCCAACCCGCATCCTGCGCATCCAGGACCATGGTCTTACATCCGCCGCGCGCTGTTTCGATCGCGGCGTGCAGCCCGGTGTATCCTGATCCGATGATAGCAACGTCCACGGTGTGCAAAGGCTCGTTTGGCAGTTCCGGTGCTGACGGCAAACCATCAACCCAAAAGGAGTAATCCTTGCAATCCGGACCTACGCCACTGTTCCCTGCCAATCTCTGTCCCCCCAAGCGTTTGAACCCATCGGCACTTCATGTTTGGGCCTGCAAGGCGGATCCCGCCCGCAGATCGTTCTGTCACGATAGGAAGAAAGTTGTATTAAATCAATAAAAATGGCCTTATCATAGTATTCGATTCATTTATAATGCGGCGAAGATATGGGTATCTCTCTCAAGCTCAGACACATGGAAGTCTTCAACGCTCTTATCGAGGCGGGATCGGTTTCGCGTGCGGCTGCGCGCCTGAGTTTGACGCAACCCGCCGTGAGTATTGCGCTGAGCAATTTCGAGGCGGAACTCGGATTTGCCTTGTTCCATCGCGAGCGCGGCTTTTTCACGCCAACCACGGAAGCCATGCTCTTGCACGAAGAAGTCATGAACGGCTTGCAGGCAATTTCGCGGGTGCAGGAACGTGCAACCGGCATTCTTTCGGGCCAGACCGGCCGCGTCAGTATCGCGACCAACGGAGTGCTTGCATTCAATTTCCTTCCCAAGTTGTTGGCGGCGTTCCAGCAGGACCACCCAAACATTAAGGTCGAAATCAAAGTGCATTCATCGCGGCAGATCGCGACGTGGGTTGCAAACCACACCATCGATATTGGGTTAATTGATCTGCCGGTGCCGGTCGCTGGGCTTGATGCGAAAATTTTCAAATTCGAATGCGTTTGCGCAATGCATAAAGAGGATCCCCTTGCAAAGCTTGAAACGCTCCAGCCTCAGTCGCTGGCCGGGCGCTCGGTCATCAGCATCACCGGAAGCCACCAGATTGATGAACAGCTCGACACACTTCTTGCGAAAGACAATATTTCGGTGCCTCGTGATGTGACGGCATACTATTTCGCCATTGCCCGCAACCTTGTTGCCGCGGGGGGCTATCTCGCCATACTCGATCCGGTCAACGGTCGAGTCGATTTGCAGGATGACGTGATCTGGCGCCCATTTTTGCCGCGGATCGACAATAAGCTTGCAGTGATTACCGCAAAGGGCCACGCCATCGGGCAAGCGGCACTTGAAATGCAAACGCGAATCCAAAACGCGCTGAACGACTTGGCCAGTTGAGGGTTGTGAACATTCGCAAAGGGTCTTCGACTGTGACAGCTACGTCCCGCCTGAATGCCTTCATGTTGGCCGCAAGCAAGCGGTTGCAACGCGAAGAAAGCGCCATTGCGCAAAGCATAGGTCGCGTGCTGGCAATCGAGAACGCCACACCTCCCAAGTTAACGCCCTTTGAAATGCCTGCTTGCGCGGTCTTGCCTGACATACTTGATGATCCAAAAGATGAATTGACCCGCCTTCTGGCGACTTGCGCCAAAGATCTACATTGGCGCATGGCTGGTTTTGGCAAACTGTCCGAAATCGCGCGGGAAAAGCTTGCCGTTGCAGAGCTGATCGGACCTGACGGCATGTTCTACAATCCGGAAATGCGCATTGGACTGCTGATCCAGCGGGATGGATTTCATTACCCCCGGCACCGTCATGCTGCGCAAGAGGTTTATCTGGTGCTAAAGGGGACCGCCCTTTGGGCTGTAGATGACGAAGCGCCAAGTCCGCGCGCGCCGGGCAGTATCATTTTGCATGAATCGCTTCAGCCGCACACAATGGTGACCTTGAATGACCCGATCTGCGCGCTTTGGGGTTGGGTCGGCGATATTGCCGGGTCGTCGTATTCAGTTTGACGTCGGCGTGTTTGATGCTGCGGCCTGGTCCGCGTTCTAAGTCGCCACGCATTCGCCTGAGGGAAGACTCGCCAGCGTGACTGCGGTAGGGTCGTGCGAAATTGAAAATGAGAAGTCTTATGGATCAGCCTGAAACCCCACATGCCGAGATTGTCGATGACGACCGACTAGACGCACGCGAGGCACTCAGTAACCGGCTGGCGACTGTCTGGTGGACCTTTTTCGTGCGTGGGGTGCTGGCCGCTGGCGTCGGTCTCGCAGCCCTGTTCTGGCCCACCGGCAGCATTTCACTTTTGCTACAGATCGTAGGCATTCTGCTGATTGTCGATGGTGGCTTGACCTCCTTCGGAGTGGGGCGCAGAGGAGCTGCCGGCAGCGTCGGCATTGGGGCCATTTTCATCGGTTTGATTCTGCTGATTTGGCCAGAAGGCACAGCCCGCTTTGCCTTTGCTTTGCTGGGTGCTTTTGCTCTGCTGGTCGGCATCGGCTCCTTGCTGACTTGGCGGCAATTGCCAGAATGGGACCCTGAGCGCACGGCGGCACGCAATGCGGGGTTTGCCGGGCTGCTTATCGGTTTGCTTCTGATCTTCTGGCCGGGCTCTGGTCTGGTCGCCCTTGGGTGGGCTATCGCTTTTGGCTCCCTTGCGGTGTCCGCCATGATGTTCTTGTTGGCTTCTCGTTTCAAAGGCGCGAATGAGCGTTTGAAAACGAAGGTCATCAATCGCTAGTGAGCGTCACGCCCGAACTCGGTTTTTGAGCGGGGCTGCCGAAGTGCTTAATATGTTGCTGTCTAAAAGGCGCCCATGGCGAGACCCGCGCCCATTGCGGCGCCCAATTCGCGACACAGCAACAACTGATCTTGCCCGATCGTCTTCGGGGCCAATATCTCTTCCGGTTTTTGCGCATGGGTGCACACGATCAGGTGTGGTTGCACTTCCCGCAATCGCCAACCTTGGGCAATACGCGCAATTTGCCGTGCAGCATTCTCCCCATCGGAACCAGCACAGATCATCTGCACGTATGGCCGGCCTTCAATTCGACCCAGAACAGGGTAATAACAGCGATCGAAGAAGTCTTTCATACCCCCGGCAATCGCTGCCAGGTTCTCTGGTGTACAGAAGACATAACCGTCAGCCTCAAGAAGGTCCTCAGGCCCGGTATCCCGTGCTCTTTTCAAAACGGTCTTCACTTCTGCTTTTGCCGCCGTCGCTGCGGCTTCAGCCATTTGCCGGCTTCCGCCGGTCATGGAGTGATAAACGATCAAGAGACGTGTCATAAGCGCCCATCCTACTGCAGCATCGAGACGATCCCAAGGTTGAGAATGGTTTTGTGTATAGGATGATTGGCGGTCATCATATCAGTATGTCGGAGCTGAATGATGCTGCAGAAACGTTTTGCAGATTGAGTTCATCCAATGAAAAAGCAGGTACCACGTCATCGGCAAAACCAGCAGATAGGTTCGTGTTAGAAAAGAAAGCTCGGTTTCGGTGATAGCGGTTTACCACGGCTTGCATGTCGCTGCGGTGGCGCATCGCGTACAGGAAACTACCGAATATTTGCCGCACGATCGAATAGCGGTCGCCTAAGGGCTGACCAAATTTTCCAGACTGAGTTTGAGAGATGTGTTGCAGTGGGTTTGTCTCCGAAGCTTGTGGTGCTTCTCTCTCATTTCAGTCTGGCCGCTGACCGGCGATCAACTCCGTCGCGCTGGCTTGGTATCTCAAGCTGAACAAGGACGCGAGAACTGCGAAGCAGACCACAAAGGTTTCATACTTTTCCGCGAATATCAGGCGACACGTGGTTCTGGCACTGTCAGGAGCAACCAAGCAGTACATAGAACCCGGTCAGACAATTTGCCCGCTATGCTTGTCTTGAAATTTCAGAAATTCCCAAATCCAAAAATGGGCCAGCGGTATGGCAACCTCAAACGCTGCTGCAATACCGCTGGCCCACCCGAATAGTCTGCAAATCGGTTCGGCAAGTGCGACTACTCTGCCGCCCGTGTCTCCTGTGCCGTCCAGCTGTTCGGAACAAAGGCCGAATCCAGATCAGTCTCGGCTATATGATTGGTATAGTTGGACAGAGTTTTCAGCGCCGTGCCAAGAATGACCTCCAGCACGGTTTGGCGCGTGTAGCCAGCATCGAGGAACGCTTTGATCTGCGCGTCGGAGGGCCATCCGCGGCTTTGGTTGATCTGGATGGAGAACTGGCGCAGCGCTTCCAATTTGCTGTCTGCAATGGTCGTGCCATTGCGCAGCGCTTCGATGACACTCGCCGGGACGCCCGCCATCTGCGACAGCGTTGTGTGCGCCGCCATACAGTAGGCGCAGCCGTTCAGACGATTATTCGTCATCAATATAATCTGGCGTTCGGTTTCCGACAGATCGGTCTTGCCGAAGATCCCTGCCAAAGTCGTATACCCTTCCAGAATTGTAGGAGCTTCGGCCATGGTTGCATAGAGATTAGGCACAAAGCCGTAGCCTTTCAGAGCCTCTTGGAGGATTGGCTTTGCTTTGAGAGGTGCGGTGTCAATTGAGTGGGTCGTGAAGTTTGTCATTTTGTTTCCTCTGCGTATGTGGCGGTTGCGCCGATTGGAAAGTGGATTGAGGCGGGCGACCCATGCACTTGTATGCGCCGCCACGCTTTTTGGGTTTGCTGTTTCAGAGATCGCGCACTGGCGTATTAACAATGCTTGGCCATTTGGCGTCGGCACCCGCGATAACCGCCTCCGGATCCTCACGGTATTTCTGAAGGATTGCAGCGTTCACGAAGAGATAGAGCTTCCCGTCGACGAGGTCGGCGTACCGCACGTCTCCATCAAGTTTTTTGCCCACAAAAACACCAAAGGCACAAAAGCCGCCGAACTGTGGCAGATAGGCGTCCGGGCTGGCGTCAAAGGCCTGTTTTGCTTCCGCTGAAGCAAAGTAGTAATCAACGCCGTTGTGCGTCGACGTGTGATCGGCCTCGCCGACTTCGGGTGCGCTGCCGTCGAACATCGACAAAGGATCAACGCCGTGCATGCCGAGCGGATTACCATTGAGGGTCAGCCCGTTGGCGACATTGTACTCATCCGCCGCAAAAGCTGCCGTCGAGATGGCAAGTGAAACGGATAATATTGAAAAAAAGAGGGTAGGTTTCATTTTGAGAGTCCATTCATTGATTGGAGAAAAGAAGTTTCGAGGAGTTGCTCAGGCGGATTTGCCGATGCGATCGACTGCTTCATCGGTCCACCAGACGCCATTCGCGACCATGCGGAAATTGATGATCGCGGCGAGGTAGCCATCGCCTTCTGGCACTTTGGCGCCTGCCGTGGCGTCACGGACGACAGCCACTTCGTAGCCTAGTTCCAGCAGGTCATAGAGATGTGCCTGGGTGCACAGATTGGCCGACATGCCCGCAAGGATCACCTTGTCGATACCCCGCTTGCGCATTTGCAAGTTCAGGTCGTTCTGCGCGGGGCTGTAGACCTTGTGCGGCGAGCAGACTATGGTCTCGCCATCCTCGATGTACTTCTTGTACTGAGGCATCCAGTCAGCGCCCGAGCCTTCGAAATTGTCGACGTTAAGCGGGCCGAGGCGATCGAACATGCCAATCGCGTGCATCGTTGCCTCCAGCGTACCCTCAAATTGCCATTTGTGATCGTGAGGGTAGTAGTAGTGTGGCGAGATAAAAACAGGCATACCTGCGGTTTTGGCCGCAATGAACAGCCGCTCGATATTGTCAACGGTGCCCTGCTCGGTCACGCTTTCGCCTACGACGCCCCATGTCACGCCGTCTTCCGATAGAAAGTCGATTTGGGGGTCGGTGACGACAAGCGCGGTCCGCCCGGGCACGATCTCCATGTCGATCTGCGGCAGGCCCGGAGTTGCGGGATCAGCGTAAAGGGCCCGGGCTTCGTCTGTAGCCGCGGATGACGCGCCGCTGGTCAAAGTTGCCGCGCCAGCAGCTGCCGCACCGGCTGCCCCGGCAAGAAGGCGGCGGCGTGCCAAGTCTACTTGTTCGGGGGTTACGTTGCAGCCGCAGCCTTGCTTGTGGTGATTGTGTTCTTCGTCCATTTTTAATCTCCTGACTATGGTTCCATTGTCACGTCTACGCAGAGAGCCACGCCGACAGAGAGGCGTTCGGACGCTGGTTCTGCCGGACCCTCTGTACGGGTTGGTGAAATGAAACTGCCTTATCGGGTACGTTGCAGTATCGGCCAGACCTGCCAGGGTTTTGGCTGAACCTGCCAAGGAGCAGCGCTGAAGTGACCGAGTACTGGGGGCAACTATGCGCAGTGGCTGTGCGCCGGATTTTGGCTGTGGCGCTTTGGCGACCGTGTCGGTCCGCGTAAGCTGTTTCGGCGATGATATAAACTGCAAGCGACCTGCACCATTTGCAGTTTCAGGCCGTCAGGTGATTATGGATCTGACACCAAAACTGGGGGTATTTCCGCCCACCAAGGTTATCGTCGGGTTTTATGATATGGTCCAAGGGACCGAACACACATGTTGGCCAAAACGATCACAATTCTGGCGGGATGCTGAAAGGTCTGGCTTTACACGAAACGTCAGTCGGCGACCTCGCGCCTGAATTGCGCGGGCGCTTGTCCAACCCAACGCTTGAAAGCTCGGCTGAATGTGCTCTGTTCTGAGAAGCCGGTCAAAAAAGCAACTTCCGCGATGGAAACATCGCTTTCGCGCAGCATTTCCTGCGCCAGCGCTGACTGTGCCCGCCCAACGACGTCGCGGAAGGTCAGACCTTCTTTGGCAAGGCGACGGTAGAGCGTGCGCTCACTCATGCCCATGTCCCGCGCGATCGCCGCCGCCTGCGGCAACCCGTTGCTGAGCGTTGGGGTCAGACGGTGAATCAGCTTGTTGGCAAGTGACGCGTCTTTATCGAGAGACCCGAACTCCGCCTCGAGGTGATCAGTCACGAAGTCCGACACGGCGGCGTCTCCAAGGCGGTTCGACAGGTCGAGCATATGTGGACGCACCGCGATAGCATCGCGATCAGACCCAAAGCTGACCGGGCAACCAAAAAGGTCTGCGTAGCGCGCAGGATCGCTGCGGCAGGTATGACGGAAAGACACGAATTCGAATGCGAGATCTGACCCGACTAAACGGTGCATATTTCGAGCAAACCCCGCGAGCGCGCCTTCGTTGCGAAACTCCAGCGTGGCGTTGTGCGCGCTTCGCGGTTCGAATATCAAAAATGCCGGATCACCTTTCACGTCCAGTCGGTAGACCGCCGTATCGGTCACCAACCGGTAGTATCGCTCCACGCGCTGTAACGACTCCCTAAGGGTCGGCGCAGTCTTGATCGCAAGTCCAAGGACGCCAAGGTGGTCGGCCTGAACTTGCTCGGCATAGGCATCCAACAGCGCGACATCGTCGCCCCGGAATTCACGGATACAATCGAGGATGTCGAAATAGTCAACGTCTTCCAGCTTGTCGTTCCGCGCGGGACGAAAGCGTCGGACAACCGCTCCATCGGCGAGTAGTTCACCCTCTGCTGTCAGCGTCATTCCAGCCGCATGGGCCATTATGCGCGCAAATGCATTTGTTACGCTCGGCATGGGACAAATATTATAGCAACAGCCAGTTCGGGACCAGACATAGCACATTCTGACTTTCGCCATTGATTATACTTGCAGGCCAGCGTTGCTACACGCTCCTGCGGCCTTGCCGTCTCATCACCTCGTCAACGTCGGAAAGACCGACCGCGATGTGCGTCGTCGATTGCTATGATTGAAATCCGGCTGATCTGGCGCAGATCTCCTAGGCCGCAGAATTGCCTGTTTCCAGAGCGGTCGGCAAGTCCGCTTTGGCGCCTCGGAACTGAACGCAACGCAATCCAGGCCGGGAATTCGCCGCCTGAAAAAGGCCATCCTTTTTCGGAAAGAAAGTCTGCCGCCACGGCCATCAGACAAGCACCACCTTAACGTTCAGATGACGGAACCCGTGCATATGCCTAGGCTAAGCCGGCCGGGGGCTATTCGGCGCGAACCCTTTGCGTGAGTGCAATCCGGGCACCGGTAGCGTCTCCTTAAGACCGAGGTTGGTGAGGCCAGGATGACCTTATGGCTGGGTGCTTAGTTCACAATTCTCGGTTCCAAGCGCTTTAAACAACGCGACACTCTGTTCACTGTGTGCGCCACGGGCGAACGATGGCAGGTCACGCGACGCGTTGAACGGAAAGTTGGGGTATACCAAGGCTTCCAGCCGTACAATTGGGCCGACAAGGGCGGTAAGTTCTGTATTACTTCATCCCAGAGAAAAGACCATGGCAACCGAAACAATCGTCAACGCAGCTGTTCCCATCGCGGTTTTCGTGATGATGTTTGCGCTTGGGGTTGGGCTTACGCTTCGCGACTTCCGAAGCGCTCTGAAACGGCCCAAGGCGCTCTTACTTGGCGTGTGCACCCAGGCCGTCGCTGTGCCGATGATGGCGCTATTGTTTGTCTCCATGCAGAACGTGGACGCGGAGATCGCACTCGGCATCGTGATCCTCGCGCTCTGTCCAGGTGGCGCGATGAGTAATGTGTTGACCCGTATCGCGGGTGGCGATGTTGCACTTTCTGTTTCGCTGACTGCCTTCACCAATCTTCTTTCGGTTGCCACATTACCGTTCCTGACATTGCTGGCAGTAAGCTATTTTCTAGGTACTCAGGTAGATCAGATTGATATTAACGAGGTTACTCAGCGCGTATTGGTTATCGTGACTGTACCGGTCCTGCTGGGCACGTTATTGCGGCATTTCGCGCCGCGCATCATTCAGCGGCACGAACGCAACATTTTCCGCGCCTCTCTGGCTATTTTTATCCTGATAATTGGTTGGGCTTTTACCGCAAGCATCGATGTATTGTACGCTGGTGTTCTGACTCTCGGTTGGCAGCTTGCTTTGTTTACTGTTCTCCTTCTTGGCTTGGGTGCAGCTGCCGGGTGGGGCTTTGGTCTTTCACGTCGCCAAGGAACCACTTTGGCGCTGGAAACCGGTGTTCAGAACAGCGGTCTTGGCCTTGCTGCGGCAACTATGCTGAGCATCGAGTCCTCGAGTTTTCCACTCTCGGCCACCCCTTCGGTCGTCTATTCCGCCATCATCTACGTACTCTTGTTCCCACTCGTCTTTTGGCTGTCCCGCTGGCCGCGCAAATCCCGTGCCTCTTGAAAGGAGGGTGGATGAATGGCTGATTTGAGCCGGAAGGCGACTATAGATTTCTGGTTCGCTATTTGGTGCCCTGCGCTGGACTTGACGCTTCATACCTATGAAATACTGACTGGCCTTGTTGAGCGGGCGTTGTGTAGTGGTAAGACCTTAGCCTTCCAAGCAAATGTTCCCTATAACATTCTGCCGCATTTTATCGTTAACTGCATCATTTTATTGACTTCTGTATCGCATGCTGCATGCTGTTGATACATGTAGTATCATATTGTTTCCGACAAAAAACCGACAAAATGCCAAAGCTGACAGAGACCTACGCAAAGAAGCTTTCCTACTCGTCCGAGAGTACGCAGAAGTACTGGGACACTGAGATAAAGGGCCTAGTGCTCTTCGTCGGAAAGCGATCCAAAACCTGGTACTTTCAGAAAGACGTGGGCGGTCAGACCAAGCGTGTCTTGATCGGCCGCCATCCGATCATCTCCGCTCAGGCGGCGCGTACGACGGCGATGGGCTTGGCACTGGAGATGGGGCGCGGGGCGGGGAAGGTGGCTCAGATTGGCGCACCTACTTTGGAGATGGCGATGGAAGCCTATCTCGCGCGCCCAAAGCTTCGGTCCGATCAATACAAGCACGGTGTGCGCGCCTACATGGAGAACCAACTCAAGGACTGGCTTCGACTACCGTTGGACGAGATCACCAAGTCCATGGCTGTGCGGCGCCATCAGCAACTGGCTGCGCATCCTTCAACAGCTAATCACGCGCTCAGATACTTTCGGTCGATCTATAACCATGCACGCCGCACACACGATCTGCCCGAATGCCCGACAATGGCGATCGAGTGGTATGAAGAGCAACCCGATGGCCGGACGATCGAGGATTTAAAAGAGTGGCGCCGGACCATTGATGGTTTACGCAATCCTATCCACACGGTATTCTATGAGTTGTTGCTGTTCACTGGTCTGCGAAAAGGCGAGGCTCTCAATCTTGAATGGAAGAACGTCTATGAAGATCGCATCCATCTGCCAATGACCAAGAATGGCCGCAGTTTCGATTTGCCGATCTTGCAAACCCACCATGACATTCTGGCACCGTTGAAGCCACTGAGCCGGACTTGGGTGTTTCCTTCAGCCAAATCAGCGACTGGGTACATCACCGGTCCACAGCGCATGAAATGGAGTGCCCACACCCACAGACGGACCTTTGCAACCGTGGCGATGGAGGCAGGGGTGCTCGAAGAAGTGGTGGGGCGGCTTCTAAATCACACGCCTTTGTCGATCACTGGTCAGCGGTACACCTTGCCGTCTTTGGATGCACTCAGGCCGGCGATGGAGATTGTGTGCACCGAGTTGAAGGCACGCCAGCAATCCGCAGGTTAAGCAGGCAGTCGGGCATGAATTTCGATCGGAGCAATCAAGCCAGCTTTAATGTTCTGCACCATATGACGCACTTTCAGAGCTGTGTCATCGCCCATGATGAGATGTAGCCCGAGCGGCGGTGGGCCTTCTGCATTAGCTTGTGCTGCGGCCAGGTCAGCGAAGAACTGTTTCGCAAAAGCCGTGCGGTCGATGCGTTCTCCCAACTCGAACCCGACGGATTTTAAGGCCGCCTCGTAGGTCTCGGGCGGTGCCAGGGCGCTTTGGTCCTCAGAGGAGGCCCAGGGCGCAGGATAATCCATTTGTCCGGTGCCCACCTGCATCACATCGTAGATTGCGAAGATGCCTCCAGGCTTGAGAACCCGTGCTGCTTCCCGCGCGATGCCGGCTTTATCGGCGATATTCATGCCCACATGGATCATATAGGCCGCGTCCATTGAAGCGTCGTCGAAAGGCAATTCAAGTATGCTGCCTTCAACAAGCTCAATCTGGCCCGCCAATCCGCTCCACTCGGTCAAAGCACGGCCGGCCTCAACAAATTCAGGCGTCAGGTCTATGCCGGTTACATGAGCGCCTGTTGTCGCTGCAACAAAGCGGGCAGGGCCTCCCAGCCCGCAGCCCAGGTCCAACACGCGACTCCCCTTCGAAAGCTGTAGCGACTTAACGAAAGGTTCTGTCGCGCGGCGGCCACCGATGTGAAACTCGTCCACTGGCGCGAGGGCATCGTGCGCGATTGGCGGTGTAAGGTCCAGTGCAGCACACCCGTCAGATATACGTTTGAGCAGGTGTCCAGAATGATAATGTCGGGCGACCTCTTGCAGGTTCGTCATGACTTAACCTCCGTCTAGGTGATGGCGGCAGGATAGATCAGCTGTGAGAATATGTCAGCTTTTTGCGTCGTGAGGATATGGTATGTCGCAGTTCACGGGTTAAATTTATCGTTGCCTGATAAAACCATCCGCGGTCATGTCACAAAAACAGAAAGGTCTCACCGAACGTGGCAGAGTGTTCGCCATTGCTCCTTGGGTTCCTCGGGAGCCTCATTGCGGGTTTGATGACTGCCGTCGGTGCAATTCCGGTGCTTTTTGGGAAGACGCCCAGTCGCGGAGTGCGCGACATGTCGCTCGGGTTTGCGGCGGGCGTTATGCTTTCAGCGTCGTTCTTTTCGCTCATCATTCCGGCAATCGATGCCGCAGGAGAACAATTTGGTCCGGGCGCCATTCCAGCCGGTATCGCCGTTATAGGTATTCTGGCGGGGATGGCCTGTGTCGCTTGGCTCAACGAGACGCTACCACATGAGCATTTTGCGATGGGCAGAGAAGGGCCCCACAACCCGGCGCTCCGCCAGATTTGGCTCTTCATCATCGCGATCACGATCCATAATTTCCCGGAGGGTCTTGCCGTAGGAGTTGGGTTTGGCGCGCATGGGCTGACCGGCGGAATGCCCTTGGCAATCGGAATTGGGCTCCAGAACTTACCTGAAGGACTTGCGGTGGCAGTTGCGCTGCTTAGCGAAGGTTACAGCCGTGTCCGCGCGTGGGGCATCGCTGCACTCACAGGTCTGGTTGAGCCCGTTGGAGGCTTACTTGGTGCGGCGGTGATCTCGTTTTCCGAACCGTTTCTGCCTTGGGGTCTTGCATTTGCGGCTGGGGCAATGCTCTACGTGATCAGCCATGAGATTATTCCCGAAACGCACCGGAGCGGCCATCAGAATAAGGCGACATTCGGCTTGGCCATCGGCCTCGTGCTGATGCTTTTTCTTGACGTGTGGTTGGGATAGGCTTTCAAGCTGGCTGAGGCCAATCCAAGTGTCTGTCGCGACGACTCGACGGCCGGGCAAGACTATAGT
This sequence comes from uncultured Roseobacter sp., assembly GCA_947501635.1. GTDB lineage: Bacteria > Pseudomonadota > Alphaproteobacteria > Rhodobacterales > Rhodobacteraceae > Roseobacter. The sequence goes on along the minus strand of CANMWT010000020.1, from coordinate 24,620 downwards.
GTTAACATTTCCGGTCTAAGCGCCATCACCAGACCAAGTGCCAATAGAACAATCCCACCGACGAAATGTCACACACAGGAAAATCGCCCTGTGGCAACTGCTGCTCGAAGCGTCAGCTTTTCCGTTTCGAAGATAATCGTATCATCGAGCAGGTATACAGAAATGTACAACATCAGGTAGTCACAATTGGCATGCGCCGGACTGGATGCGAATAGCTGCAGTCTCTCAATGCTTTACCATAATCGATCACTTGACTGGGATCAAAGTATTGGTCGAATGAAAGCGCTAACTTTGATTCACAGTTTCGGAAAGACCACCCTTATGAAGTATTGGTTGCTTTTGGTTCCACTTTTTTTGATGGGAACCACTATAGAAAAAAACGTCGGAGAAACGCTTTATTTGCAACACTGCGTGTCTTGTCATGGTGTTGATGGGAAGGGCGATGGGGCTGTAGCAGCGCGTTTGAGCACGCCGCCGGCAGACTTGACGAGGATTGCGGCCCGGCGAGACGGAGTTTGGCCTGCTTTTGAGATAATGACGATACTGAGCGGATATTCCCGTAATATTCTTCCGCGCGAGGATATGCCAGTTATCGTCGACCTTTTGGACAATGAAATGAGTGAGTTCGATATAGGTGATGGTGAGGCAATCCTTATGCCCACTAAGCTGATCGCGATCGCAAGTTACCTTGAGTCACTGCAGGATCCCGCTCCAAAGTCTAATCTTCCCTGAAGAAATATGGAGCTGAGTGGAAGGCCATTTATTGATGAACAGATGGATAACGGGGATTAGCAAATGAGTTTGAAGCTTACCTGCCTCGCCTGCGGTCAGGGAAACAGGGTTCCGGAAGACCGTCTGCGCGCGTCTCCGAAGTGTGGAAAATGTGCTGCGCTGCTCGTGCCTCAGACGCCTATCGATGTCTCGTTGGACGTTCTGCAGAAGGCAGAACGGATCGACGACGTTCCATTGCTTGTGGACTTTTGGGCCGCATGGTGTGGGCCTTGCCGCATGATGGCGCCCGAGTTCGCCAAGGCCGCTCAGGCGCTCACAGGTCGTGCGCGCCTCGCCAAGCTCGATACTGAGGCTTTTCCGGCGGCGGGAGCCCGATACGGCATCCGCGGCATTCCGTTGTTGGTCGCCTTCCAAGGTGGCAGAGAGATTGGGCGGCGCTCGGGTGTGGCATCCGCCGGCGATATAACAGACTGGGTTGAAACAAGCACCGCTAAGAAATTGGATGAAAACGCGCAATGAACGATGATCCCTACAAGATTCTGAGAGTCTCTAAGACGGCCTCACAGGATGAGATCAAAAAGGCATACCGCAAACTTGCAAAGTCTCTTCACCCTGATCTGCACCCGGACGATCCCAGTAAGCAAGCCGAGTTTCAGGCGGTAGCGGCTGCACACGATCTATTGAGCGATCCTGAAAAACGGCGCCGCTTCGATGCCGGCGAAATCGATGCTTCCGGCCAGGAACGTCCGGAACGGCAGTTTTACCATCACTACGCGGGACAGGACGCTGGCGCGCGCTACGACCCTGGCCAAGGGCAAGGATTTGGGCACGGCTTTGGAACGGGGAGTGAAGAGGATTTATCTGACTTGTTCTCAGATCTGTTTGGCAGGCGCGCGGGTAGCCGGGGGAGTACGGGGGAGTTTCATGCGCGGGGTCCGGATTTGCGCTACCATCTTGAGGTAGACTTTCTTGATGCAGCCCGCGGTGCAAAACGTGCGGTCACAATGCCAGATGGAAAGTCGATCGAGATTGCTGTTCCACCCGGCGTTAGCGACGGTCAAACCCTGCGACTGCGCGGAAAGGGTGCTCCGGGTATGGGGAAAGGGCAAGCGGGCGATGCGCTAGTTACGATTAGCGTGAAACCACATGCTGTCTTCAGCCGTGATGGCGACGATATTGAAATCGAATTACCCATCACGTTCGACGAGGCTGTTCTCGGGGCGAAGGTTGAGGTGCCCACGATCTCTGGTCCAGTTTCGCTGACGATCCCTCAAGGGGTATCTTCAGGTCAACGCCTTCGCATAAAAGGGAAGGGCATCACGCGAGGAAAAACGTCAGGTGATCAGACAGTACGTTTGAAGATTGTTCTTCCGAAAAAGATGGATGACGAAATGCGTATGATTGCTGAAAGTTGGCGCAGTGCCGCGGCATTTGACCCACGCGAAGATTTGAGGAGTAGCACATGAGCCTCGACGAACGCGCTGTTGTTACCAAGATTGAACGGCTTACTCTGCGGGAACTGCGTGTTTGGGTTCGCGAAGGATGGGTGCGTCCCGCTCAAAGCGAAAGCGGGCCTCTTTTCGATGATCTCGATGTCGCGCGTCTCAGGTTGCTCTGCGATCTGCGCAAAGACCTGGCTCTGTCATCAGACGTAGTTCCGACTGTTCTCACACTGATCGACCAGCTTCATCGCACACGTCGCGATTTGCGACGTTTGTCCGATGCGATCGGTGAACAACCCGACGATGTGCGCCAGGCGATTGTTTCCGCCCTCCAGAAGCGGACAGAACGGGAGTTTTAGGTGCGAAAGGCACCAGTCGTGCTAGAATGACGACAGTAAGTTCGAAAGGCACCAAATGAAATCCGAATTTGAGAACCGACGCCGCGCACTTTTGGTTTTTTATCGCCGATACCTTGTTGCTGATCGCGCCTGGCGGCTTGCGCAGGCTGAAGCCGTGTCGTGGTTCCCGGTCCAGTTCCGTCCAACGGTTCTGCCTATCGGAAATCCGGGTTCGAAGCTCCGCCGTCTACACGACCAAAGAGACCGTGCTCTCGCCAAGCTTACCGTCGCGCATTTGAAGCTCGGCAACGCTCGAAAACGGGCGACCAGCAACGTTCGCATTCTGGCCCTTCCGCGGCTTTAGAAACGAAGTGACGACTTGATTCAGATAGGACTGAGAAGTCTTTTCATTGAATGAATATATTGTCCAGACTGGCCGCCGGCACCTAAACACAGGTACTTTCTTGTAGGAGACTTCAGCGCGAACGCTTTGAAAGTATTGGTCACTCCGCTCCGAACGTCTGCCTCGAAACCTGGTGGCACATAGTCTTTGAAGCAAGCATATGCTCGCTAACAGCATGGACCTATCCTGTCTTCTTCCAATGTCGCTTGATCCCTTTTGCGATTGGCCGTTTGCTGGGAACATGATCGCCTAGATGCTTTCAAAAATACAGGCTGAGGATTTTTCGCTAAGTACCTCGACTGCCTCAAGCAACCGTCCATAGCTTAAGTAAATGAGCTAACGAAAGTTCCAGAGGCAAGCTTCCGTTTTGAGCAAGATCAAAGTCAGATTGCGCTATATTCAGTAGCATCACGCCATGTCTTGATCGAACAGATTTAGGAGGTACAGCAAATGCTCGAAGACAACCAAACTCCGCAAATTACCCCTCGGACCAATCCGCTCACCGACAACCTGCGGCGTGAGATGGAGACAATGATGTCGCGGTTCTTTGGGGGCGCGTCGCCATTTTTTCCGATGGACTCTGCGGCCCAGCGAACCGGTTTTCCTTCGCTTGACATGACTGGAGCCGTGTCACCGGCCATCGACATCAACGAGACAGATGCGGCAATTGAATTGACCGCCGAATTGCCTGGTCTTGCTGAGGATGATGTCGAAATCGAACTCAAGGACCGCCGACTGACGATACGTGGCCAAAAGAACGTCACGCATGATAGTGGAGGTGATCTGCATATCAGCGAGCGCAGCTATGGCAGCTTTGCCCGCACAATGACCTTGCCTGATACGGTGGACGTCGAGAAGATCACGGCTGAGTTCGACAAGGGAGTCTTGCAAATCACGATGCCTAAGACCGAACCGAAAGACCCGAGCCGAAAAATCAAGGTCTCATCGAAATAACCACCGGCTTGGCGCACGCCCCAAACCGACTGATTGAGGTTTCGACAGACATATCGTCGAGGGAGGAGGAACATATGAAGACATTTGGTCCTGTCGCAGTTGCCATCACCGTTCTCCTCTTCGTCAGCGCCGCCGAAGCGCAGACGATGCGTGCAGTTCAACGCGGTGAAACAATCGTGCAGACGTATTGTTCACAATGTCACGCAGTTGGAAAGACCGGCTCCAGCGCGCTGTCTGTTGCTCCCCCTCTGCGAGACCTCCACAAGCTTTATCCCGTTGAACATCTTGAAGAAGCCTTTGCGGAAGGCATTACCACCGGGCATCCGGAGATGCCGCGGTTCCAATTGGAACCGGACCAAATCGATGACTTGATCGCGTATCTGAAGTCGTTGGAATAACATCTGCGCCAATCGTGCCAGGTTTCCTGAAAGGAGAGTTGAAATGGTTATCATTCGTGCTGCGATATTGGCGCTTGCCGCAACCGGCGCTTCGGCACAAGAAGTAGATGTTGAGGCTGGAAAAAACCTCTTTCTCAACTCTTGCTGGCAATGCCATGGACTGGATGCAAAAGGATTTGGTCCAATGGCCGAGATGCTTGCCATCGAAACGCCCGACCTGACCGAGCTTTCGAAAAGGAACGGCGGAGTGTTCCCAACGGAAGCCGTGGCCATGCAAATCGACGGCCGATCTCCTTTGCTGGCCCACGGTGGAGAAATGCCGATCTTTGGACCATCGCTTGAGTCCGACCAAAACGTCGCACTCCGCATGAAAAGCGGCCAGCTACTGATGACCGGCGTGCCGTTAGCAAATGTGATCGTTTATCTTGAGTCCTTACAGACAGAATAGGTGCGGTAGTCGAAAATGCGAAAGACTGAACGTCCCCTGAGGTCGTCAGGTGACAATCCAATTTTTCGCGTCATCGAGGTCTTCAACGTCAAATACCATGACTTCTGTTGGCATCAGGCTGCCAAACAGCTTTGCGCTTTTTCGTATCCAGTCGATGTCGGTCACCAGCGCAAGCTTGGAGAAAGTTGTCAGGTGTGAAAACCCAAACCGCATGTCGTCCCACATGGCACCCGCGGAGTATCCATCAAAATACTGATCAAGTACGCACAGCAACTTGAGCTTGTCGTGTTCCTTCGCTGCTGCGTCGATCAATGGAACCAAGCTGTCGGTATAGTCTTTCGAGGTGATCAGACCGGAAAAGCGCAGTGCGATCACATCTCTTGGAAAACCTTCCATCTCCGTGATTGCACCGGGATGATCTTCTTCCATTGCCGCCCAGTTCATCGCGTCGTCCAAAGCGTCGGTTTTGAAACGCCTTATCTTTGCACCGGTGAACACGTCCGCCAAAGGATGCGCGAGGGACAGCAGGACACTGTCGGTGACAAAGGCGACTTTGGGTACGATTTTCTGGCGTTCGTGAATGAACGAGATATGAGATTTTAGCGCATCGAAGCTGTCCCACATCGGAGCCGTGGCTGTGACAATAACAAGGCTTGGCACTTGGTCATGCTCGTTGATATAGCTGTTCATTTTTTCAACGAGACCCTCGATGTCAGTCTTAGAGATGACGCCCTCGGGCGAAATGACGATAAGGTTTTCCTTTTCTTTGATCTCGATTTTCATCTGGGCCAACTCCTTTCCAAAAATATTCTAAAACAGCGCGTTAACTCGATTTGCGGCCCGTAACTACGAACTGCGGCGATACCACAAGGTAGCGTTCATCTGTCAGAGCTTGTTCGACTTGGGCAACAACTTCATCAATTGCAGTCTGTTCAAGCGTTCCGCTCTCTGCTGCGTATTTCGCCATATTGTGCACCATTCCAAGAAGCCGGCCGCTGGTATCAACATTGGCTATCACGGACACCCGCACGTTCTGGAAACCCGCATCCGAAAATGTAGCGTATAGCTTTCTGCCCATGTCAGCGTTGCGACAAGCATGCGCTGACGCTTTGACGAAACTGCGCCAAAGGTCATGCTCTACAGGTTCTGCAACCATCATGTACCAATCGCCGTCTATGGCATGCGCCAATCCGTCTTCACGCAGTACCCGATGAAACTCACGCAAAGTCGCAACAGGGTCATCGACATACATAATCGTGTTGCGCGCCGTGACGCGGTCCAACGAGTTGTCGGAAAAGGGCAGCGATGCACCATCGTTTTGATGGGTGGTTAATCGATCTGAGACATCGGCCTTGTCCGCATTTTCTTTGGCGAACTCTAAAAAGCTGGCGTTGATGTCGATGGCATGGACATGTCCTGTTGCTCCCACGCGCCTGGCGAGTTCGACCGCGACCTTGCCCGGACCACATCCGAAATCCGCAACGGTCAGCCCTTCTGAAACCTCTGCGTCTGCATAGAGGGCTTCAGCCGCGTCATCCCAGCGGAACCCATCTTTGTAGGCCGCCATGCGCTCGGCTTCGATGTCGCGCCAGTGTGCTTTGTAGAAGGGCTCATTGGTCATACTGAAACTCTGCTTCGTCGTGTTTGAATAGACTATCACAAATGAATGACCGGGTCTGCGATGCCAACGGGATTTGCATTTTGCTCCAGGCTGGAAGCCGTTCATTTTTTTGAGCCGCATGATTGTGTTAGACTGGAGGTGTTCAAAGAAAGCGTGAGTGAGGAGTGACATGAAAATCGCAACGGTGGCGACGGGGGGTATTGGTGGATTCCTTGCGGTGAAACTTGGTTTGCGCGGGCATAAGGTTGCCACGATCGCCCGGGGTGCCCACCTCGATGCCATTTCTCAAAATGGACTGACACTTGATGCGCCAAGCGCCAAGTTCACTGTGCATCCTTGGATCGCGACAGATGATCCGAAGAATGTTGGTGAAGTTGATGCGGTCATTTTCGGCGTGAAGGGAGATGACCTGGAAACGGCGGCTAAGGCGTGCTTACCGCTGGTTGGACGACAAACGGTTGTTGTGCCTTTTCTTAACGGCGTCGAGGCATCGGATCGCCTGACCAAGATCATACCGCAGCAGAACGTTGCTAACGGCATGGCTCAGGTCTCGACAACCATCTCTGCGCCCGGCGTGATCACGCAAACTGGAGAGTTCAATCAATTTGTTTTTGCTGAACGGGACAGCCAGCCTTCGGAACGGATCGCGGCACTCCAGCAAGCATTGGCGGACGCGGGCGTGTCTGCGCCAAAGACGGACGACATAGAACGTGATCTTTGGGCCAAGTTTGTTCTGTTTTCTGCGGTCTCCGGAGTCACAGCTGCTGGACGCTGCACCATCGCGGACATCACTGGCACACCTGAACTCGGTTCCTTGTTCCGACAGGTGATGGCTGAAACGGCCGCCTTGGGCAGAAAGCTCGGCGTGTCGCTGGATGATGACATCGAGGCTAAAACCTGGGAACGGGCGCAAACGCTTCCGCCAAACATGCGCGCCTCAACGGCCATCGATCTGGAACATGGTAGGCCGCTGGAGATCGAATGGGTCTCCGGAGCCGTGGCAAGACTTTCGGAGAAAGCAGGTTTGGAGGCCCCGATGAACAAAGCCCTGTACGCGCTTTTACTGCCGCACAAGGCCGGCCAAAACAGCGGTTAGCGACCCGATGTGTACTTTGAAGCGAACATGCGCGTCTTCCTGGCAATAGACCTCCCGGATGCAATCCGCGGTGAACTTGAAAGGCTGCAGGAGTATCTACCAGTCGGTCGCCAGGTGCCATCTCGCAATCTACACCTCACCTTGTGCTTTCTTGGAGACCAGTCTGACGCGGCGTGTGAAGATGCGCATGAGGCATTGTCTGAGGTACACGCTCAGCCATTCGAACTGCGTCTTGCTGGGCTGGGCAGCTTCGGGAAAGCCTCCCCTCAGATGATCTTTGCCGATGTTGAACGATGTGAAGGACTGAGCAATCTTGAGCGCAAGATCACCCGGAAACTGAGAAGCGCAGGTTTACAGTTCCAAAAGCGCCGGTTTCGGCCGCACGTCACGATCGCGCGCTTTTCAAAGACCCTTTCGACCCATGGTTTGGCTCATGTTCAGAATTTCCTCGCGAGCCAAGGCAACTTTCAAGGATCGCTTTTTCAGGTTCGAGAGTTTCATTTCTACTGCTCTACTTTGACGCCGGATCAGGCGCGCCACGAAATCCTTGCAAGCTATGACCTGTCAAATCCTGAGATCGATGTGGTCTAGCGGCGCTTGTTCGCGCTCAACCGGCCGCATTTCAAGGGTAAACGGCCTCGCTTGATCCAACTCAAATTCACTTTTGGGAGCAGGTGATAAAGCTCCACCTGAACAAACGAGCCAAGGACGGAAGAAATGAGCACAACGTCATACCCAGAGTTGACCGACGGGATTTCAAAACAAATTGGCCAGTTGCGAAAAGGCATTCCCGACACAATGAAGGGCTTTTCCGCGATGGCGCAGGGCGCAACTGCAGATGCTACTTTGGACGAGAAAACCAAAGAATTAATCGCAATGGGCATCGCGATTGCACTGCGGTGCGATGGCTGTATCGGGTTTCATACAAAAAGCCTCGTGCGGCTGGGCACAACGCGCCAGGAGTTCGAAGAGATGCTCGGCGTTGCGATTTACATGGGAGGCGGGCCCTCGCTGATGTATGCGGCGCAGGCTCTGGATGCATGGGAACAGTTCGATGGCCCGTGATCTTCAGCCGGGCTTCTGTAATTTCTGCAGATGAATTTGACTGCATCGCGCCAGGGAAGACTCGCCAGCGTGTGCGCGGTAGTGTCGTGAACAATTGAAAAAGAGACGTCTTATGGATCAGCCTGAAACCCCACATGCCGAGATTGTCGATGACGATCGCCTAGACGCGCGCGAGGCACTGAGTAACCGGCTTGCGAGCGTCTGGTGGACGTTCTTCGTACGCGGGTTGCTCGCCGCCGTAGTTGGCCTGGCCGCCTTGTTCTGGCCCACGGGCAGCATTTCGCTGTTGCTACAAATCGTTGGCATTGTGCTGATCGCTGACGGTGGACTGACCCTTTTTGGATTGGGGCGCAGGGGCGCTGTCGGTGGCATCGGTATTGGCGCGATCGTCATCGGATTGATCTTGCTGATCTGGCCTGAGGGGACAGCGCGTTTTGCCTTTGCGCTGCTGGGCGCCTTTGCTCTCCTGATCGGCATCGGCTCTTTGCTAACCTGGAAGCAGTTGCCTGAATGGGACGCCGAATGCACGGCTGCACGTAACGCAGGCTTCGCCGGTTTGCTTATTGGACTGTTTCTAATCTTCTGGCCTGGCTCCGGACTGGTCGCCCTCGGGTGGGCCATCGCGTTTGGCGCCCTTGCGATATCCTTAATGATGTTCTTGTTGGCCTCTCGCTTCAAAGGTGCGAATGAACGTCTCAAGACGAAGATTATCAACCCGCGGTGATTACCGGATGCCGGATTGATTTGATGCGTTGTCTTACTGCCCGCTAAGTGCTCAAAAGGTGCCGGTCAATTGTGGCCGCTCCTGAAAGGAACTGAATTGCGGGATAAACGCTACTGGGTTGTTTTTGGCGCTTGTCTGACGCAGTTCACAGTTATCGGCTTGTTGTTCACGTACGGTCTGTTCTTCAACCCGTTGCAAGATGAGTTCGGTTGGTCGCGTACATTTCTGTCCAGCGCGGCGTCGCTATCCTTTTTCATGATGGGTGTGCTGGCTATTTTGGCCGGTCGGATGAACGACATGTTTGGCCCGCGTATCGTAATGGGGGTGTGTGGCGTCGCATACGGGATCGGCTATATCCTGCTGTCGCAGATTTCTGCCCAATGGCAGGTACTCGCCATCTTTGGCGTCTTTATCGCGCTCGGATTGGGCGCGCATGACGTTGTGACGCTTTCAACCATCGCGCGTTGGTTTGAGAAACGGCGCGGGATCATGTCGGGTGTGGTCAAGACCGGCACGGCCATCGGCCAAATAACGATGCCACCGCTGGCGGCTTTCCTGTTGACTGCATTTGGGTGGCGTCAGGCATTGATCGTTCTTGGCGCCGGCGCGATCATTTTGCTTATCATCGCCTCGTTTTCTATGTGCAAACCGCCAGAACCTGAGGGTTCTGACACAGACAGGCAGGGGCGGGGTATAAGCTTTTCCGAGGCCCGAACATCGCGCGTGTTCTGGTCGCTTTGCGCTATCCAGTTCATGTTTTTCCCTTCGATGATGACTGTACCCACGCATCTGGCCGTGCACGGAACGGACTTGGGAATGACTACCGCAAAAGCCGCTACGCTCTTGTCGGTGCTTGGTACAACCAGCATCGCAGGGCGTCTGACCGTGGGTTTGCTGGCGGACCGCATAGGAAGCAAGAGGGCATTTCTGATGTGCTTTACCGTACTTCTGGGAAGCTTGATTGCGTTCGTCAACGTTGCCTCCCATGGTCCACTGTTTATCGTGGTTGCCTTTTACGGGTTCAGCCACGGTGGCTTGTTTACTGTCGTTTCACCACTCGTTGCCGAATATTACGGGATGCGATCACACGGTTCTCTTTTCGGAACGATCCTTTTCTTTGGGACAATCGGGGGAGCAATCGGTCCGATTTTGGCGGGGTGGATTTTCGATGTGTACGGCACGTATCAATATGCGTTCATGCTGTTGGCCGGGATGGCTGCGATTGGGCTTGCGCTGGTGTTATCTTTGCCCGGGAAAGCACAAGCCGCAGTGGTTTTTGACTAAACAGCCTAGTTTTTTCGGAGCAGCGATATGCGCTATAAGGGCAGCCCATTCAGATGATTAAAGGAAGAACATGGAAAAACGTAAACTCGGCGCAAACGGACCTGAAATCGGCGCCATAGGCTATGGCGCAATGTCGTTCTCAGACATGTATGGTCCGACAGATGAGAAAGAGAGCCATGCAATCCTAGATGCGTGTCGCGACCTGGGCGTCACACATCTGGACACGGCAAACGTTTATGGGATGGGCAAATCGGAAAACGCGATCGGGACCTATCTGAAGGCCAATCCGGGCGCCCGTGAAGAGTTCGTCATCGCGACCAAGGCGACAATAACGCGCGATGCGGATGGAAACCGCATCTTCGACAACTCGGCGGAGCACCTTGAGGCTGAGCTGGACAAGTCGCTGCAACGTCTTGGGCTAGACTGTGTCGATCTCTTCTATGCGCACCGTCGCGACCCGCGCCTGACGCCGGAAGAGACCGCGGCCAATCTCGGTCGGCTTGTCGAGAAGGGAAAAACCAAGGTAATCGGGCTTTCCGAAGTGGCGCCCAGTACCCTGCGGCGCGCCATGAAAACCTTTCCGATCGCCGCCGTTCAATCCGAGTATTCATTATCGACACGGTTCCCTGACCTGGGGCTGGTGCAGACCTGTGCCGAACTCGGTGTAGCTATGGTCGCGTTTTCCCCCGTAGGACGCTCTTTGCTGACAGACAATCCGGTCCCAAGCGACCGTATTCCAAACCTGCCATTCCTAGCCGGCAACCCGCGCTTCATGGAACCAAACCTGTCTGAAAACCTCCGCATCACGGAAGGATTCCGAAATCTTGCGGCAGAGATGGGCACATCAGCAGCCGGCTTGGCGAATGCCTGGCTATTGAGCCGTGGGCCGCACGTCATCCCGATCCCGGGGACGCGGTCAGTGGATCACTTCCACGAGTGTGCGGCGGGAGCAGAGTTGAACCTTACGAATGCAGACCTCGAACGCATAGAAGGGGTGTTGCCCGTCGGTTGGGCGCACGGTGATCGTTATTCGGTGGAGCAGTGGATCGGGCCTGAGCGGTATTGCTAAAGCGTCGCAAGCCTTAACTGCGAAAAAAATGCCGGTGATTGGTCACCGGCAAGTCCAACAGGGAGTTCGAGGTAAGAGTGAAAGTTCAGCTCCTGTGATACCGGTTCACCATGGCTTGCATTTCGCTGCTATGGCGCACCGTGCTAAGGAAGCCACCGAAGACTTGCTGAACGATCGAATGCCGGTCGCCTGAGGGCTGACTAAATTCTCTGGACTGAATTTGAGGGCCGCGTTGCATTGTTTTGGTCTCCGAAACTGGTGTTGCGTCTTTCTGGAAACAAACTTAGCCGCTTCATAGCAGTTGGTCTGTGAACCAGATCACGTGTGGTTAGAAATCACACCAGAGCAACGAAGTCCAAGTGTCTAGATGTTTCAGTCGGTTGGCTTTCTCGCTATGTTTTTCACATCGTGTCTGGTTCCAGCTTCGGGCCGCTTCCAAAAGGAAACCCAGAATGCATGCGCTGTTTTTCGAAGTCCGCCCCAAACCCGGTCATCTCGAGCATTATTTCGACCATGTCGAGCGGCTGCGCCCGGTGCTTGCGCAGCACAAGGGCTTACGATTTCTCGATCGCTATTCAGCGCTCAGCGATTCTGATTTGCTGCTGTCACATCAGATTTGGGACAGTGAAGATGCGATTATTGCCTGGCGCAAAGATGCGACGCACCGTCGTTCGCAATCGGCAGGTCGACAGGTCCATTTTGCTGACTATCGGATCCGCGTAGGCGCGCGGGTTCTGCATTGGACCGCCGGGGCCCAAGTGAAGCCTGCACCGCTAGTCGCGGCATCCAATGCGTCGCATATCTTGGCACTCTACAGCACCGAGCCAGTCAAAGCGCCCGCGTTTGGCGCTTTCGAAAGCGTCAATAAAAAAGGTAGGTTTATCTCACTGGTAACGACAGATGGCTATACCGCAGCGCAAGCTTTGCTGAATAACAATCTTGGCGCGCCCGGTTTGGAAGAAGGCGCAATTTATAGCATTCGCCGCGATTACGGCCAGTTCGATCGTGCGCAAGCGCCAACATAACAGCATACATGTTGGAATTGGCTTGCTGTGCGAAATCACGCGAGACCACTGGGCACGATGACGTCCACCTTCAAATCCCACTTTTCCTTCACCATAAGAAAGCGAGTCAACTGCGTTGATACTGCTTTAGCTAGTCGCAACCACTGAGGCTGCTGCCGCGGCCTATTGAGAGTTAGGCTCGCCTTGACCGAGCAAACACCCCGTGCAAGTTTCCTCAATCATCAAAGTCGGAAACACATATCGATCCGAACAACTGCCCGAAAGGATTGAAATGACCCCTCAAACCGTCCCCGCTGCAACCTTTCATACCCGGGTCCGCAACGAGAGCCTTGGCGGCTCTAATCCGTTTGAATGGAAGGTGTTGACCAGCGATGACGTGTTCAGCGGAAAGCGGATCGTGCTTTTCGCTCTGCCGGGCGCGTTTACACCTGCTTGCTCGGAAAGCCATCTTCCAGGCTTTGAACGACACTATGACGCGTTCCGTGCCGTCGGCATCGACGAAGTTATTTGTTTGTCGGTCAACGATGCCTTCGTGATGTTCCAGTGGGCGCTATCTCGCAAAATCGAGAAGGTCCAAATGTTGCCGGATGGCAATGGCGAGTTTACCCGCAAAATGGGCATGCTTGTCGAGCGCACAAGCAATGGCATGGGTTTGAGAAGCTGGCGCTATTCGATGCTTGTTGAAGATCACAAAATCCGGAAGCATTTTATCGAACCGGACCTCAAAGACAATCCGCCAGGCATTCCGTTGGAGGTTTCGGGGGCTGAAACAATGCTTTCCTACCTGCGCACTTTCTGAGAGTAGGCGGCTCGTCGACGTTTTTAAAAAGACATTAGCCCTGACCAATAGGCGACTATCTGACACGAACGCTCGTACCTATGCAGCCGCAAGTCGGCGTCAAGCACGTTGCAGTCCGTCTTATCGGTTCTTTTGGCTCCGCATACAGCTTCGAGCCAAGTCTATGGGAACTGAACCAATCAAATTACAAAAGCAAATATCACGACCCAGAGTGACAGGACGCACCCACAGAGCAGAGTGTAGGCACCATTCCACACCAGTCCAACACGGTGTGCGCTGATACCGGCGAATGAGCCTATCAGCAGTGTCGTCGCAGTGAACGGTGAACTTGCACCGCTCAGCGCCCATCCTGCGGTGATTGCGACAACAATTGCTGTCGGTTGCAACCCAAGGTCAGACGCGCCTGGAATAAGCGGCGCGATCAGCGTTACAGCCAGGATCGGATTCATACCGATCTGTCCGGCCATGGGAATAATCCAGACAAATGAGACCAGTATTATCCAAGCGGGTATAGATGATGGTTCAAACCCGGCTGACTGTATCATTGGTGCAAAAAGCTGAGATCCGGTCGTGCCGATGAATCCCGCCATCATCAGCAAGGTGAGTTCACCACGATAACCGGGCAACTCCTGCAGCGCGTATGTTTTCAAACGCGAACCCGCTGTGATGAAGGGTTGTTCAGCCCAATTCTGGATGAGTAACCAGACCAATGCGAAGCAAGGTACCAGGACAGCGACAATCCCAACGATACGAACATTTGTGAGCTTGTTCAGGCTCACAACGCCAATAACTAAAACAAGCAACAAGAACGCGAGCGGTAGCATTGTTGCCCATGTTCCCTCCGGCTTGGTTCGAACTGGAGTCACCGTCAAGCGCGGCTTGAAAACCGTATCAAGCCCCCAGCCGATGCCCGCCAGCAGGCATGAAGTCACCAACCCCGGAACCATAGCTTGGGCCCAGCTGGTGCCGGGTATGACGCTGATCGTGATTGCCATAGCGAAAGAAAGAGGTGACCAAGGCAACGTCGAAACGAAGGCACGCTGAATTGCCAGCAGCATGCGTCGCGTCCGATGTCTGCGAATTTCCTCATTTGGTTCAGCTTTGGCATTGGCCGACGCAAGCGCACCAAGCAGTTGGAGCGAACCATAGTTAAGTAATAAGGCAAATGCCTGACCGCCTACAGTCAGTGCAGCATACCGTCTGCCGGGTGGCTGACCTGCAAGAAATGTACCGGCCCGCTGGATGGAAGGAGAAGTCTCTGCAACTTTGCGCAGCGTAGACAAGGCGGCAAAAAACGCGCCAATGAAGGCCGCCGTTTCAAGTCCACGGACTACAATTTCCAGCCAGTCAGAGTTTGTAACGTATAATGCAACGCTGATCAACAAGGCGACGGCGATGAAAGCCTTGCGAGACAATCTTACTTTTACAAAAAAGATCGAAATGAGGGCCAGTGTGAGCACCGGCTTAACCGACTGCATCCAGTCGCCGATACCCCATTCCTTGCTAACAACAAGTGCTGCAATAGCGCATAGTAAAAGGCCTGCTACTTTGTCGGCAAGTGAGTCCACCCCAATGACTTTCGCTTTTGTATCGACCCTGTGTGTGCAAGCTTTGATCCGAAGTTACAAGTTTGTTGCCTTGTGGCGAACGCTGTCTTGGGCGCTGTGTAACGACGAACGCCTACGCTGCAGCATCAGGGAAGCTGGTTGTATGGCCGCAATGCACCCTGACTGTGCGATTTGGTTGGGTTGAAAAGTTTTAAGGTGATGCGACGGCGCCGTCATCAATAGGCACAGCGGAATCCGACGTATACAGCGTAGAATGTCGCTGGCTTCCACTGCATGCCCTCGACACGTGTCGCGTTCGGTCCATACCACCAGCTGCCGCCTGCTGTTAGGGCGTCTTCGCCTTGGCGGTCGGATAACCATTCCCATACATTGGCACCCATATCGTAAAGCCCGTTCACGCCCTGTTTCGTCGTCGCGATTTCTACCTGATGTTTGCGGTTATTGTTCATGCCCTCTGGTTGATCGCCAACCGGATAGATGTACGTCCGCCCTCTTTCGAAGCCGCTGGTCGGGCTTTCGCGCTGTTCAGTATATGCTGCGGCCGCCCACTCTTCCCGTGTCGGCAGCCTGCCTCCCGCATCCTCGCAGAAGGCTTGCGCTTCTGCCCAACTAATATGCACCGCGGGCTCGTTTTCAGGGGCAGGCAAGCCTTGGGGAGATGTGTAATTCCAGCCGGCACGACGCTCCCATCCGGCCCCCCATTCGAAACCTCCACCATTTTTCTCGGCCTTTGTCACGAGGCCGGCGCGATCCGCAAAGCTTGCAAAAGCGCCGATCGTTACTTCTGACCGATCAATTGAAAAGCCGTCCAGGTTAACGCGCTCGGCAGCCGAAGGAGATGCCACGCAGAGCGCAACGACGAGAACATTGTGTCGCATTTAGCTTTGTCCCTCAGGAATTTTCACGTCTTCTTCGAAATAAAGATAGAGTGCGAAAACAGCTGCCGCCATACGATTAAAACATAACGAGTGAGCGGTGGTCTGCGCCAGAGCCAATAAGGCCAACCGGCGACTTGAGCACGAAACCACTATGCAGCGTCAGAGCGAACTCGTTGTCCATGGTGGAGTTTCGGCCATCGACAGGGCACCGAACAGTCACGTGCAGGAAGATTTCGACGAACGCAACGACGATCAATCACTTAGCCAGAAGTTCCTGCACGGCATTTCGGATGACAGCCTCGTCTTCGGGTGAATGCTGCGGATTTCCGGCACGGTGCCCCCAATCTGAACGGATAGGGCGCAACTCCGCATTGGGCATGAATGCTGTCTCGATCCGGCTGTCTTCGAGCGTGAAGTAGAGATCGGTTGTGGAGGGCATGATGATCGATGGCACTTTAATCGCACCCAAGGCAGCTTCGAGATCACCGCCAAATGTTTCGTTGTCTGAGATGTCTGACTGCATCCAAGTCTGGATCATTGAGAGCAGATCCATGGGGTCGCGGCGCAGGAAGTTTCCCTCCCACGCACGTGTCACGTAATCCTCTCGACTGGCGAAACCCGCCTTGGCCCACAAATTCTCTCGATAGAACGTCTGGCTCATCGCCCATCCGGCGTAAATACGCGCGAAGGCCTTCAGACCGCGCAACGGACGCTCATTGAACCAAGCTCCGTTCCAGCCGACATCGGCGGTCAGGGTGGCCCGAAGTCCTTCCAGAAAGAGTTGATTGTGCGGGCTGGTTCTCGCAGAGGTGCAGGTTGCACAGATCCGTTCGACCCGGTCGGGATGCAAGGCACCCCAGTGCAAGGCCTGCTGTCCCCCCATCGACCAGCCGTAGATCAAAGCGATACGCTCGACACCCAGCACCTCCCGCAACAGCCTGTCTTGCGCTGCGACATTATCGAGGTGAGAAAATGTGGGCGCTCGGCCGTTTGTAAACGGGTCCGGGAGGGTGCTTGGGCTACTCGAAAGACCGTTCCCGAGCTGGTTCGGGATGACGATACAATAACGTTCAGGATCGAGAATACGATCCGGGCCGATCAGCCAGTCTATGTCGGAATGATGCGCACCGTAGGATGTCGGATAAAGGATCAGGTTTGATCGTTCCGCGTTCAAGGCGCCATAGACCTTGTATGCGAGCTTAAGCGATGGAATCGCAATTCCGCATGCGAGCTTTGTCCGACCGAGGTCGAAAACTTTGTAATCGTTCATATCACTTGCCTGCCTTTCAGATACACGATTGGTCTAAGCGGCTATGTGGAAAATTTATCTAGGGGTCGGAGTGCTTTGAAGTCGCTGTTTTTCGCTTTTTTCGTTGCTGGGGAAACCGATAGCTTTTTCGAAAAGATTTGCCTCAGAACAATGGGCTTGGACGACATCAATCCGATTAAACAATCGTCATTCAGTTTCTGAGGAACGTGCCCACAGATTGATCGCTTCTTCCGCGCTTATTTCGTCAATCTTGGCGAGTTCCGCTTCGGTAAAGTCCAAGTTGTTTATCGCGCCAGCGCAATCTTCAATCTGCTCGGGCCGCGAAGCCCCGATGAGCGCAGTTGTTACGCGCCCGCCTCTGAGCACCCACGCAATCGCCATCTGCGCCAAGGTCTGCCCGCGTGCTTCTGCCATCCCGTTGAGGGCTCGGACGCTGCCCAGCGAGCGCTCGTTGATCATGCCTTCCAGAAGTGACTTGCCTTGTGTCGCTCGGCTCCCTTCGGGAATGCCTTGCAAATACTTCGAGGTCAGAATTCCTTGCGCGAGAGGCGTGAATGCAATCGAGCCAACCCCCATCTCATCCAATGTGTCCAAGAGGCCGTCATGCTCTACCCAGCGGTTGAGTAGGTTGTAAGACGGTTGATGGATCAAACAGGGTGTGCCGAGGTCTTTGAGAATAGCAAGTGCCTCGCGCGTACGCTGGGAATTATAGCTGGAAATGCCGACATAAAGCGCGCGCCCTGAACGTACGATATAGTCCAGTGCGCCCATAGTTTCCTCCAACGGGGTATCGGGGTCATAGCGATGAGAATAAAAGATATCTGCGTAGTCGAGCCCCATCCGCTTCAGCGACTGATCGCAAGAGGCTACCAGATACTTTCGTGATCCCCACTCTCCGTAAGGTCCGGGCCACATATCATAGCCTGCCTTGGTCGAAATGATGAGTTCATCTCTGTACCCGGCTAAATCGGTTTTTAAGATTTCGCCAAAGGCCTCTTCGGCCGACCCTGCTGGTGGCCCGTAGTTATTGGCCAGATCGAAATGCGTAATGCCCAGGTCAAAGGCGGTTCTGCACATGTCGCGCTTGATTTCATGCGGCGTGTCGCCACCAAAATTGTGCCACAGCCCCAAACTGATGGCGGGCAGTTTGACGCCTGATTGGCCGCAACGGCGATAGACCATTTGGTTGTATCGAGCGGGATTAGGGCGATAGGGAATCGCCGTAGGCTTCGGGGGGCGCTGAGGTTTTGACATACCTTAATAATCCGCGTTCAGTGTGTGCTGTCAAACGCATAGCTTCTTAGGATTTGCCTATAAGCATTGTTTCAACAAGTTTTTGTACGCGTAAGGCTTCCTCCGGGGTTGCAAGCCGGTTTGGTTTTTTTGTCATACAGAGCAAAAGCTCATCGAGTTGCGCCTTGAGGCTGACGGCACGGGGGTCCTCGGGACGCTCAACGGTTTCGGTGAAGGACCCGCCATCTGAGACAGCATCTACGTAGAAATCGGTGATGCGTCGGCTGGTTTTAGAGCCTTTGATGGTTAACTCCTGACGATCCGGTTGAGCGCCGCCAACGCTGGCCATAACGGTGACGGGTCGTGCGTCTGCTGTTTCCAAACGGGCCAGCATATGTGTCTCGCAGAACTCCGTGTCATTCGGATACGAGGGACGCGCCCAGACCACGGAAAGCGGCCCGAGAATACGCTCAGAGAAAAACAGAAAATGGGAAATGACTTCCCGTGTCATGCCACCTTCGTCGCGGAACCGCAGCCAGTCCGCTGTCTTCTGCCATGCGCGTGGCCAGGCCGCGTATGTGACGACGATGTCCACTCCGACCACGTCCCCGAGCGCGCCGCTGCTGGCAGCCATCTGCACATCTGTCAATGCGGCTCCGGCGGCCTGCGTGAAGTTGACCGCAGCCGGAACCCCGAGGTTTCGCAACTGTTTCACAAGGTCTTCACTCTCGGCGATATTCACACCGAGGGGCTTTTCCAGAAAGACGGCCTTGCCAACCGCCGCGGCTTTCAGGGCGTAGTCTTTTCGTGGGGCAGGAGGGCAGGCAAGGTAGACAAGGTCTGCTTTGGCAATCGCCTCCTCCGCTGAGCCTGTAATCACGGCGTCGGGGGCGAGCGCCTGAGCCTCCCGGCAAGCGTCGGGCGCCGGATCCCAAATTGCCACGGGCTGATAGGCCGTATGCCGCACCATGTGCTCCAGCATCCTACGCCCCATAATTCCCAACCCGATAATCGCCGTATGTACTGTCATTTTCCCAATCTCATGATTGATCCACTCTCGATGTTACAAGGGCCGTTTCCATCATCATGTGAACGCCTTTGTTGCCATTGACTGTTTGCGTGATCCGCAGGTCCCCGGCAAGTGAGCATAGCATGTAGGCGTCTTCCCGGCTCAATCCCGTCTGCTGGACAATCCACGCGATCATATCCCTCAGCGCCATTTCCACACAGCGGTCCAGGTCTTCGTGCATACCCATCGTGATCAGATGCGTCGGAGTTTCTGCGCGGGGATAGGTGAAGCGCATATCCTCGCGCAAGACCAGCCGGAAGGTGCCTTGCAGCGCCGTTTCGATGGCCGTGACGCAAACCTCGCCGTCGCCTTGAGCCGCATGCCCGTCACCGCAGGAAAACAGCGCACCTTCAGTAAACACCGGTAGGTATAGTTTTGAGCCGGCTACCAGTTCCTTGTTGTCGAGATTGCCGCCATGCGCCCTGGGTTGTATCGTGGAAATGCGCCCCCAATTCCCCGGAGGGGCAACACCCATCACACCGAAGAATGGTCTCAAAGGCAGGTTCAAACCCCAAGACAAGCGCGCCGTCATCGCGTTCAAGTCCAGCGGAATAATCTCAGTCCGCGCCGATGGGAATTCATCCGGAAGCGTGCCGGCGAGTGGACGGATCAGGTTCCAGCCCCAATTTTGTCGAAGCTTCACATCAAGGATTTGGACCTCGAGGACATGGCCTGGCTTTGCGCCGGCAACGGCCACTGGTCCGGTCAGGATGTGACCCGGAAGTTGGCGCTCTGAACGCTTGTGAATATCGAACAGCTCGGGCGGTATATCGAAGCCGTCGTTCAATGGCGGTAATTGGTCTGGCCCGCCTGAAACCGTTTCAATGACGATTTCTTCGCCGCTTTGAATCTCTATGACGGGAGCCAGTTTAGCATCGAAGAATCCCCACGAACATGTTTTGGGGCTAGCATGTAAGTGAGGCTTCATACGAAATTCCGTTTCATTTGAGGGAGTGGCGGCCTGTGCTGTGCCAATTTTGGTAGGCTGGTTTTGTCGAATTTAGGTTCGTGTTCTGCGGGGAATTTTCGTGCATTGCCGGACAGGGTCAACTGCGTCGAGCGACAATGAAACGAGATGGTG
The DNA here is from genome assembly GCA_947501635.1 of uncultured Roseobacter sp. Taxonomy (GTDB): domain Bacteria; phylum Pseudomonadota; class Alphaproteobacteria; order Rhodobacterales; family Rhodobacteraceae; genus Roseobacter. The sequence goes on along the minus strand of CANMWT010000020.1, from coordinate 4,123 downwards.
GTCTTCGGGGCAGGTCGTCGCTGTCTTCGATAACGAAACCGACTTCGCGGATCATATTTTCCAGGCGCGTCGGACTTATGAAGCGCAACGGCGGCGCCTTTCCTAAGGCCTGAAGTGCACGAATGAGTGGCCATAGGCCCTGGTATATACCTCCTAGGCAAGGTGTCTTCGTGATGAGCAAGCCAGTGGGCTTTATCATGCCATGCACCTCTTTCAATGCTGCAGGTAGATCTGGCAACAGATGGAGCAGGTTGAAGGCGAGAATGGCGTCGAAAGGTCCGGGAGGCAAAGAGCCATCTCCGGGTCGGGCATGTGCAAACTTGAGGGACGCGATGCCTTCACCACGCTGAGTAGCAATAGCGATCATTTCAGAAGCGTCATCTGTGGCTGTATAAGCCGCAACATGGGGTGCAAGGCGCACCGCTGTTGAACCTGTTCCGCACCCCAACTCCATGACAAGGTCGCCATTTGATAGGAGGCCGTGCGTGCGGACGAGTGTTTCTTGCCAAGCGTCTGGGTTGCGCATTGGCATAGCGGCGTACCGGTGTGCGACGCGATTCCAAAAAACGGCTTGAGGGGTTTCTGGCTTTTCATTTTGCATGGGTCTTAGTTGCGCCATCGCGGCCGTGATGCAAGGTTCGGTATTATAGCAGAGGCCATGGCTTGTAGTTGGTTTTGGGCTGACTAGGGTCGCGGGATTGGAAGAAAGACGTGCCGCTTGTGCGGCGTTTCTTATTCGGCGATGGAAGTGTCGAGGTCTTTTCAATCCATGATGCCGATACCTGAGCAACTACGAAGACCACTATTTTTTAATCGCTTATGTCCAAGCAAGTGGCCCAAAGTAAGTGGCATTGGCCAGCGATTCATGGTGTAAACATGCAACGCCGGGGCGCCATAGGCGATAAGACGACGGGCTTGTTCGACCATGGCCACGACGGCAAGGTTTGGCATTATATCTGGTGTCACTTCTCCTATGCTGAACAACCTATCCAGCCACTCGGGAATGCTGGTCTCATTTGCCAGCGCGAATGACCTCATTCGTTTCCAGTCGTCGAGTGGCATCAGACCCGGCACGATAGGGACATCGATCCCGTTGCGATCGCACTTTTCAAGAAACCGGCCATACGCCGCAGGGTCCAAAACAAACTGGCAGTACGCCTTACTTGCGCCGGCATCGATCTTTTCCTTGAGGTGAACAATATCGGTATCCAGATCCGCCGCTTCAGGATGCTTTTCCGGATAGGCCGCGACGGAAATTTCAAAGGGATGCTGGTCTGCAAGCGCTTTGACCAAGTCGGTGGCATGTTCAAATCCGGGTGGCGTCTCTGCCATGTCCTTTGGTCGGTCGCCTCTGAGTGCAAGAATTCGGTTGATGCCAGAAGACCAAAGCCGGTCTGCACAAGACAAAGCTTCTTCTGCGCTTAAGCCCAATGCCGTAAGGTGCGCTGTCACAGGACGACCGCAACGCTTCGCAATTTGCACCGCTGTATCGTGCGTTCCGGTGCGCGTCGTACCTCCAGCACCCATTGTGACGGAAAACCCGTCACCTGCGACAGGCGCAAGCCTGTCCACAGTTTCGTACAGCAGTTCACGACGCGCATCGGTTTTGGGAGGGAAAAATTCAAAGCTTAATGGCACCCGGCCATCTGATTGGACGAGGCGCTTCACCAGCGGCTCGGTCGGTTGGTCTATGAGAGGGCTATGCCTCGTAGTGCGAGATTTATCCAAAAGGTAGCTTCTGTGATGGGTGAACGGCCAAGGAACTCCTATGAGCGTGTCGCAGCGGAAGATGCGCAAGCCGTCTAAATTTCAAATGTGCTAAACCCAAGTCACCTGACAACATGCACGGCACAAGAAGCGTGACGTACGACATGCGAAGCAGTACTTCCCAAAAAGTAGTCTTCCAAGCCGGGACGGTGAGATGCGATGATGATCAAATCGTTGCGATGCTCGTTAGCATACTCCACAATAGTTCGACCGGAGTGTCCTTCGATGATATGGCCTTCGGCTCCGGGTAGACGCTTAGCAAGCTTTTCCAGTTCATCATTCAAGGCGACCCGCAGCTCATTCTGCAGCTCCTGAGTGATATAAGATACCGCATATGCCGGTACATGTTCGATCACGTGCAGAAAGGTGATCTTGGCGTCCGGTGTCTTTAGAATGCCGGCCAGCTTGATCGGTGCGGTTATGTCGTGCTCATTATCAAAAATTACCGGAACCAATATATTGTGGTACATGACGTTTCTCCTCCACTGTACCAGCCGAGGGTCGCATACAGATCAAAGAAAGGCTTTGTCTTACATCAATTGAACGGTGGCGTGTGATCCTTGGGCAATTTGGATGGCATAAGTTGTCTAGCAGCCAACCTGTCTGTCGGAATTTGTGGGGCTACACGCACCGGTATCTAAAGATTTGAAACCGACATGCACTTCCGCTTGAGTGTCCTCTCTGAGAGGTGAAGTGCCGACCAGGCGCAAGAACTGTCTGTGCTTGTTGTTTACGCGTCGCCGGTTTGGTTTTGGACAACAACTGGGGTTTCGAAATACTGAAACTCTGGTGTGCTTCCAAAAGTCTCAGCAACGCGCGCGTGAAATGCCTCCCCATGCGCTTCCTGCGCGTCTTCGATACTATCCCAAGTGTAAACGCCACCAGCAATCCCGGCTTCTGGATCATAGAGGTAGTTCTTGCGATGCAACTTCTTATAAGCGCGCCATACTTCGGCACTTTCTTCAAATAGTGCGATGACGCGCTCTCTTTCCATCGATGCAGGAATTCTGAAGGTCACGATTTCGGTGATCATTGTGGCTCCCCTCGGCGCAGCTAGTGGTCCAGTTTTAACTTGGGCCCGTTTAAATCTGAAACTATTCAGATTTCCTTGACCACAATTGTAAACTCAAAAGGGACAGAAGAAACAGATATAGTTAGGTCTTCTGTGAGGCCTGCTCTAATGACATCTATTATGGCTATTACCCCAATCATACCTCGCAAACCGGCACCATCAGTGAGGCGAACGGACAGCATGCGAGGCGTCGCACTCATGGCGATGGGTATGTTTCTGTTTTCTGGTGTGGACACGATGGGAAAATTCCTGACGGAGACGGTCCACCCAGTTCAGATCGTTTGGTTTCGCCAACTTGGACTGTTTTTGGGCGTAGTCGTCTTGATTAGCATGCGGGGCAGGTCGGTTCTGGCCTCATCCAATTCTAAGCTGCAAATTGGTCGGGGAGTATTGGCAGCCTGTTCAGCCACATTGTTCATCGTTGGTGTAAGCTACGTACCGCTTGCCGATGCAGTCGCAATTACCTTCGTTGCACCCTTTATGGTGACTGTCATGGGCGCTTTGATCTTACGCGAACCGGTGGGAATACGCAGGTGGACTGCCGTTGTTATAGGGTTCATCGGTACCTTGATTGTCATCCGGCCGGGTATGGGAGTTATTCATCCGGCAGCCGTGTTGCTCATTGTCGCGGCGTCAGCATTCGCTCTGCGTCAGGTTCTTTCGCGGATTTTGGCTGGAGAGGATAAGACCCAAACGACCGTTGCCTACACGGCGATCGTTTCCTGGACATTGCTCAGTATCCCGTTGCCATTCATGTGGCAAAACCCATCTAGCGGTCTGGAAATCGCTTTATTGATCGCGATGGCCGTTATGGCCGCTTTTGCCGAAATACTAGTCATTATGGCCTTGGATGCTGCACAGGCGGTTGTTGTCGCACCGGTACAATACAGCTTGCTGATATGGGGAACGTTTTACGGCTTCGTCGTATTTGGACAGCTTCCCGATGCTTGGACATGGATAGGTGCATTGGTGATCGTTGCCACTGGGTTGTATACGCTGAACAGAGAACGGTTGGCACTTAAAGCTAATAAGAAAAGTAGAGATTGAGCGTTATTGGCGCTGGACGTATTGCGAATTGCTTCATTGCCAACGAGTAATCTTGCTGCGCCAAAAAGAACAGAAGGGTCTTCTTATGCGCACCGCCGAACTTTTGCCACGGTCGCGATGGAAGTTGGGATACTTGAAGAGGTGGTAGGCAGGCTATTGAACTGATCAGCCCCACCTGAGTGGTCCAGTTTGAATGTTAGTGCATGATCGGCCTGGATGCCATCGGCACGATGGTTT
>CANMWT010000019.1 GCA_947501635.1 uncultured Roseobacter sp. | reverse complement strand
GGGAGCTATGCGGCGGACTAATAACTGCTGGTACTACATCTGCTTATGACTGCTGCGGGCTCGGAGCTGCCATCCGACTGTTTTACTCAGATGACCGATAAGGCGTGCTTAGCCGACGTTCACACCGAAATTTTCTAAACTCACCTCGCGAATGGCTGCTTTTCCCAAGAGCGGACGGTTACGAAAATTCGGACTACGACCGAGATGCGGGACAGAGCCGTCATTCCGTTTCCAACCGAAACTTTAGGAAGGTCTCGCCATCATACTCCTGCTCACCGACAAAATCCGCGCCAAGTCGGTCGAATGCACGCAGGTTCGTGCGCGATGGAGGCAGCAGAAATGTCACGAAAGCAATGCGCTTGTCGGCAATGGCGAAGTCGATCGCTTTTCTTGAAATGCGTGCACCAAGTCCGAATGCGCTCGGCTTGAGAACCAACCCGAAATCCCAATCGTCTCCCTCTTTCTGAAAACCACCCCAGCCAACATATTTGTCATCTGACGTTATAGCCCAATGGCCCAGCCCATCGCGTTTCCAGAACGCCTCCTTGGTTGCGACGAACTTGGCGACCGCGGCATCATCCCATTCGAAATTCAGCAAAGGCATGTGTTCAGCCACACGCGGGTCAGACATGTGCGCGACGATCTCGGCTGGATCGATCTCAGGCAATCTAGTGAAGTTGATCTCACGCATCGCTTGGTTATTCGTCATGGCTTGTCTGCCTAGAAGTATGAGCCTGTTGCTCGCTGAACAGGACAAGATAGCGTATAAGACGCCGACGTGACAACGATTTGAACGTCTTGGTCGGGCTCAACGCGGTCATCTGAGCCATTTTGTCAGGTGACTGCTAAGCGCGGCAAAGCCGCCGTTGGAGCAGGTCGATAGGCGATTTCGGGCCTGAGCGTCAGCTTTTTCCAAGAGCGGACGCTACCTGAAAATCGGTCTACTTCCGCTATGTGGACTTTTCTGCCGTTCGCACTGATCAGCCCACCTGCTGCTTTCGGCCCAAAGCCGACACTGAACATGGAGAGGGAATGCTGCAGCTGCAGCCCGCTTTCCGGACATTCGCAGCTGGTGCACAACCTCGATGCTGACGAAGTCACAGATGCAGACAGAGTATCTATTCGCGGCAAAAATACCGAGGTTCTCTCGCTAAGAGTTTCGTCGTTAGAAAAATAGTACATTGATGTCAGGTTTTGCCAATCAAACTGACTAACGATATGGCGGCTCAAAGCCGAAAGGTTCGTCAGCGCGCAATATGGCGGTTTGCCTTCTATGCTCGCTCAATTCGTTCATAAGCCAGGTTCTGAAAACCTCGAAGATCTGGTTGTCGTCACTGTATTTCATCTGGAGAAAATAAAGCGATTGGCTGGACTTACGCACCTTGCCAATCGGTTTGATCAGCTCCCCTGCAAGCAACATATCAGCCGCGACGATATCGTCTCCCAGAGCAACGCCCTGACATGCGATGACCTTGTTGAAGATCGCCTGGGTTGACTGAAAAATAGGGCCATTCATGAGACCTGGATGCGACACGCCTGCGCGCGCCAACCAATTTGTCCATCCGGAGGTATCGCTCTCATGCAGCAGAGTGAAAGCCTTCAAATCGGATGGTTCCTTCAGCGCCGCGTCCCCGCCGGGTAGTTTCGGGCTGCATACGGGAAATTCGTACCCCGTGCGCAAAAGAACGGATTGGTACTCTGGCCACGCCCCTTTTCCAAAATGGATCGCAACATCGGCGTCGCCTCGGATGTAATCTTCGATATCCTGGCCATAGGCGATGTCCAGCTGCACATCCGTCAAAACGGATTGCAGTTTTTCCAGCCGCGGCCCCAACCAGCATTCTATAAAACCGGCGTCGGCAAAGAGTTTCAGTGTCTTGCGGCGTGCTGTTGTCTTCTGTCTCTGGCTGACAAGATCGGTGACCGTCGACATCTCTTCAAAAGCTTTGGAAATCGTAAAGAAGTAAGTGCGCCCGGCATCGGTCAGAATGACTTTCCGGTTCAGTCGTCTAAAAAGCTGCACGCCCATCCAGTTTTCCAGTTTCTGTATTTGATGACTGACGGTGGACGGGGTCACGCACAGTTCTTCTGCCGCGCGTTTGAAGCTGGTGTGGCGCGCAGCAGCTTCGAATGTGCGAAGGGCGATCAGCGGTGGCAGGTTCTTCTTTTCCATGTTCAGATGAATGTAATCGAACTGAATGCATAGATAAACGTCGTTTGTCCGACCCGCACGTTCCGGTGATCCTGACGCAAAGGCATGAAGCAACGCTGAAACAGCATGGATGGATATCACTATGGTAAGCGACCAATGCAACTCGAATTGGGTATGGAAAACGACCGCCAACGCCGCTGCGGCCGTTTTGCTGTTTGGCGCTGACACGCAGCACGCGTTCGCGCAAGAAAACACGGTCACAATTACTGCCTGGGCGGAATACGTGCCGGACGAGGTGATTGCTGGGTTTGAGGAAAAGACCGGCATCAAGGTTGTTTATGATCCTTTCGAAAGCCTCGAGGTGCTGGAGACGAAAATGCTGACCGGCAACAGCGGGTATGACGTGATCTTTCCTTCTGCGCTTGTGGCGAACCGACTGATCCAGGTGGAGGCAGTGCAGAAGCTGGACAAGAGCAAATTGCCCAACCTTGGCAATCTGGATCCCGAGATCATGGGGTTTCTTGCCCGACACGATGAGGGCAACCAATATGGCGTACCATATCTGTGGGGCACGACCGGAGTGATCTATAACCCCGCGCTGGTGTTCGAGCGCATGGAAGACGCGCCGATTGAAAGCCTGGATATGTTCTTTGACCCCGACGTGGTGTCAAACTTCGCAGATTGCGGCGTCGCCATGATCGACTCGCCCGAGGAAGTGGTGGCGATTGCCCTGAATTACCTTGGACTTGATCCATTCACCAAAGACCCAGCGGATTTCGAGAAGGTCGACGCGCTTCTGGCTCCGATCAATCCGCATATTCGGCACTTCAACACAGGCGCAATCATCAACGATATGGCGCGCGGGGATCTTTGCCTCGTGCTGGGCTGGAGCGGGGATGCCGGACTGGCCTATGCCACTGCACTGGAGGCCGACAACGGCGTTGAGGTGTTCTATTCGGTGCCAAAGGAAGGCACAGAGGTGTTCTTTGACTTCCTCTCTATCCCCTCCGATGCGCCGAACCCAGACAACGCGCACACCTTCATTGACTACCTGATGGAGCCCGAAGTGATCGCCAGTGTGACCAACCTTTATTACTATCCAAACGGCAATGCTGCGGCGCTAGAGCATGTTCTGGACGAGGTGAAAAGCGATCCCAATGTCTATCCAACCGAAGAGATGATGGCGACGCTTTTCCCGAACCTGCCACGCGATCAAAAAACGTTGCGCACACTTACGCGCACGTGGACCCGGTTCAAAACCGGGAATTGAACCCGATCTCAGACCGCTTATCCGGGGCTGCTTGGATAGGCCAACGACCAGAAGCCAAACAACCTTGGCCAAGACCATCGGTTCGTGGAACTGATTGCTTGTGCCGTGCACGACAAGGATGAATGCCATGAAGGACGCAACGAACACTCCTTTTGCGCAAGGTTACCGGATGCCCGCGCGCTTTGACGAACACGCCCGCACCTTGGTCACTTGGCCGCCCATCGAAGAAGGCGTTGGTACGGATGTGCCCGGCTTCCGAAACGAGATCGAAGTGCTTGTGCGCGGCATAAGCCGGTTCGAACCAGTGACCGTGATCGCAGACCCGTCCGATGTTGAAGAAGCCCGGGTGCGTTGTGGCGATGTGGCCGAGATCTTTGAGGCTCCGGTCGATGCGTGCTGGATCCGCGATAATGGGCCGATCTTTGTGCGCAATGACGCAGGCAATGTGGCAGGTGTGCATTTCGGCTTCAACGGCTGGGGCGGGCGCGCTGTATGTGAAAAAACCACCAGCATGCCCAGCAAGATCGTCGAACATCTGGGCATGACCTGTTTCAGGACAGATTTCATAGGCGAAGGCGGCGGCATGTCTGTCGATGGTGAAGGCACGCTGATCACGACCGAACAGAATATGCGCAACATCAATCGCTATGCCGGCATGAGCCGCAAGACGGTTGAGGGCTATTTGCATGACTATCTTGGCATCGAGAAGGTGATCTGGCTGCCGCTTGGTCTTTACGAGGACGCGGCAACGGACGGCCATGTGGATAATGTGGTCGAATTCGTGGCTCCGGGGAAAGTCCTTGTGCAGCTCGCCGAAAAATCGAACCCAAACTACGATCTACTGCAGGAGAACTTGGAAATTTTGCATTCCACACGCGATGCCAAAGGCCGCCAACTGGACATCATCGCGATGGATGTTCTGCCCTACAGCACCGAAGTCCCCGGACATCGGCTCGCCATTCCTTACACCAATGCCTATGTGATCAACGGTGCCGTAATTGCGCCCGAGGTCGACCCCAAGCTGGACGATCGGGGTTTTGCCATCCTGCAGGAAGCCTATCCGGGACGCGAGATTGTCCCTTGCCGCAGCGAATGGCAGGCTGTCGGTGGCGGCGGCATAGGTTGCGTGACGCAGCAAGTCCCCACCAGCAAAGCAAGAGAGGATTGAACCATGCGTGAAGTCACCGTTGCGGCCACGCAGATGGCCTGTTCCGATATGCTGGAAGAAAACGTCGCCAAGGGAGAGACGCTTATCCGCCAGGCAGCCAAATCCGGTGCCAACATCGTACTGCTGCAGGAACTGTTCGAAGGCCACTACTTTTGCCAAGATGAAGACCCCAGAAATCTGGCGCGGGCAAGGCCCGCAAAGGGTCACCCGACCATTGGCCACTTTCAGTCGCTGGCCAAAGAGTTGGGCGTGGTGCTGCCAGTATCATTCTACGAACATGCCGGGCATGCGCGCTTTAACTCTATCGCAATCATTGATGCAGACGGCAGCCATCTGGGTACTTATCGCAAGACCCACATCCCGCATGGCTTCGGCTATCAGGAGAAATTTTACTTCTCTCCTGGCGATACGGGTTTCAAGGTTTGGGACACGGCGTTTGGGCGCATCGGTGTCGGCATCTGCTGGGATCAGTGGTTCCCTGAATGCGCCAGATCAATGGCGTTGATGGGTGCGGAAATCCTGTTCTATCCAACGGCCATCGGTTCAGAAGTCGGCGATGAACAGTGGAACTCCGCAGCCCACTGGCAGCGGGTTCAACAAGGCCACGCCGGGGCCAACCTCACACCGCTCGTTGCATCTAATCGCGTTGGCACCGAGGCGGGGCTTAACGGAACCACGATGGAATTTTATGGATCGTCCTTCATAGCGGATCAGTTTGGGGAGAAGGTGCAAGAGGCCGACCGGTCCACCGAGACTGTGCTTACACATACTTTTGATCTGGACGAAACAGCCCGACACCGGGATTACTGGTGCGTCTTCCGCGACCGCCGTCCTGAATGCTACGGTGCACTCATGACACTGGATGGAAACGCACGTCGCGCCTGAACATAGCTGCATCGCGGCGCTAGTTACACGGACTGGATTTGTGGCTCTAGGACTTGAAAGTAGATTCGGATTCTGCGTCTGCCTTTGCCTCCGCGAGGTGCTTTCCTGAGGCAATCCGCAGATTGTGGAAGTTTGGGTGCACTACGGACCTCGGTTTCGGCGCGGCATCCTATGATAAAGTGCTCCGGTCAACGTCGGGTTGTCGTTTGGGAGGGTATGGCGGGTCGGAGGATCAGTCATGGAAACGCCAAACCTACCAGCCATGCGCGCACTTCGCCCCGCCTGGAACAAGGGCCGCATCGTCGGTCAGAAACGCCCGCTGAAACCAAAACACGTCTGGGCGATCCGGGTTCGCCTCGAACTAGCAGAAAACCATCGGGACCTCGCTTTGTTCAATATGGCGATAGACAGTAAGCTCCGTGGCTGCGATCTGGTTAAGATGAAAGTCGCCGATGTGATGGCCTCCGGTCAGATCAAGGAGCGTGCCTCGGTTCTGCAAAGCAAGACGCAGAAACCTGTTCGCTTTGAGATTTCGGAAGGTACTCGGGCCTCGGTTGAGAAGTGGATGGAAGACGAGTTGATGGTTGGCTCCGAGTACCTATGGCCGGGACGTTTTCACGAGCGCTTACACATCTCAACGCGACAATACGCGCGGATTGTCCGAGACTGGGTCACGTCGATCGGCCTTGAGGCGAGCGCATATGGGACCCATTCCATGCGGCGAACAAAGGTCACTCAGATCTACAAGAAAACCGGGAACCTGCGAGCCGTCCAACTTCTTCTCGGCCATACCAAGATGGACAGCACGGTCCGATACCTTGGCGTTGAACTCGAAGACGCTCTCGCGATTGCAGAGGCTATTGAGATCTGAAATCAAGAGCCGTCGCGCGAGGCGGCTCAAAACAAATGTCCGCTTCCAGCGAGCAGCATGGTTGTCCTCGCACCCGCAGCGAATGACCGGAATCCGCCCTTAGAGTCAGATACTGCACTTCTGATCGAGGTCTGCAATGGGCTCAAGGCGGTCATCTGACAGAAAGACTCAGATGACTGCTTTGCCGCGCCAAGCGGCTGCTGGGTAAGGTGCAAATTAGGCAAGACAACTTACAAAGCAGCTGTTCAGTGCTCGCCTGATGTGTTATATTATAACAGTTTAAAGTGAGTGGATACGAAGTCATGGGAAGGGCTTTAACAAACGACACCAGCCAACCTGAACACGTGTTTTTAAAGGAACAGTCGCATGACAAAAAACCGAGAGGTCAAAGAAAAACCTCCCAAATATGACCTGTTCGACTTCGAACAGGACGAAGGTGGGGCTTTGCATGTTACGCAGCACGGTGAAGATGCCCTGAACAAGATCTTTGGCAGTGAAAGCCCTGCAGTAAATGAGAGCCTCTTCCTTCAGGGCTACACCACACTCAAGCCTTCGGAAGTCGAGAACGGGACGAGAGACATGCGAGGTTTCCTCCCCGCTATCGTCAGAGAAATTGCCCCTCGGGACGGAATCGAGCGTATGCTGGCAGTCCAGATGGCTACAACGCACATCGCGCTGATGCGGCAGGGTGGGCGCATGGCAAATTCCGAGCAGCTTCCGCAATTCGAGGCGCATGAGCGGGCGTACAACAAACTGGCGCGTACCTACACGGCGCAGGTTGAGGCGCTGCGCAAGCACAGGAACGGCGGCAAGCAGACAGTCACGGTGCAGCATGTCAACGTGGAAGATGGAGGGCAGGCAATTGTTGGCAACGTCGAGACCCCGGGGAGGGCTGCAAATGAAAAGTGACGCTAACCCCATGCAAAGGGCACATGCGTCGCCACGATGCACTGCACATTCCAAGCGCTCTGGCGTTCTCTGCAAAAACCCCGCCGTTCGAGGCTGGTCCGTCTGTCGGATGCATGGCGCTGGTGGCGGGCAAGGCGCGGGAAAAGAGCACCCCAACTGGAAGCACGGTCTGCGGTCGCGTGAGTGGACTGACGAGCGGCACATGCTGAACGAACTGGTCCGCGAGGCATATGAGATAGAGCGGTTGGTTGATGGGCGTGAATAGCGGCTCTTCAGGAGTTGCCTTATGGCCCCACAGAAATTGACCAAAGTCGTAATGGCTATCAAAGCAACGCGCGGAGCATGTCAGGCGGCAAGCATGGCTGCCTCAAAGGGGGACTGTAAGGGGGTCTGAAAAAAACAAATTTTGCTTATGTAACTGATAAATATATTTAATTATAAGTTAATTGGTGCCCCCACACGCCCCCGAACGTGCCCCTACTGTGAAAAACTATCAGTGATACCAACCAGTTACCCTATAGATTGTCGTGCGGGTTGGCGCAAAAGTGTGTCGTGGAGGCCACGTTTTGTGTGTCGTAAACATGCCAGCTAGCATTCGAGCTTTTAGGGCAGACCCAGAAAAATAATGCGCACGTGGAGCATCTGTCTGTGCGGCCCCCGCCAGCGATAACTTAAGCGGGGACCACACGGTTTTCTCAGTTCTGCAAAGGGAGCGAGCTTAGTTCTTAGCTCCATCAACTCGTTAAGCGGCTTCGAGTAGATCGCAGCCTTCAGACGCGCCGTTCAACCAGTCCACAAAGATGCCACGCATACGATCATCAGGTATTGCCACTGTAATTGGTAAGCCGTCACGGACACGTGTTCTCCAAATCCACTGGACCATCTCCGCCAAGGCGTAGTTGTCGGCAAAATCCTGACCGGAGACCCCAAGAAAGTTTTGGACCATGGGGTTGGGCGACATGGAGTAGAGATAAATCGCGTGACTGGCATGTTTGTAGTCGTTGGTCCCGCGCGTCTTGTTGGGGAGCCACTGCACACCGCCTTTACCGTAGTCTCTCCCGAAGAGCCTGGAATACTTGGCCCACTCTCCAGCATAGCGACTTTTACGATCATCGAACCACTTGCCACGAGCACATGTGAGAATGATGTCGGTCCGCTCTACACCTTTCCAACGACGATAGAGGAGGTTCTTCAGAGCACCACCTATGGACTTGCATGTTTTGTCTGTCGAGCGTCGTGTCTGCTTTGAGAAAGACAGGTTGACGTGCTTTGGCAAAGCCAACTCTTCCACAGCGACTAAGTCCTTCGCCTGTGTGAGCCAATCAGCGGGCGTCTCTTCAACGACCGTATAGGCTGCCTTCGGGTGCGACCTAGCGAGCATGTTAAGGTAGGCACGGATGTATGTGCCTTCACTGAGGAAAGTCATCACCGTCAGCGAACGGCCCGAGAGCAGCACTTGATTGGGTGTTGCCACCGCAAAGATACCATTGTCGTCAACGTGGAGCTGACCCTGAATGGCTGGTTTGTATATTTCAGGGTGCAGTCCGTTCGAGTATGTCGGTTCACCATCGCTGTCGAACCTCTCGCGCTGCCATTTGATCCACTCCATAGTAGGGTGGACTTGACCCGTGTCGGGACAGACAGTGGCATATCCACAACCAACCACAGCCTCGTTGAATGCATCGGCATCGATGGTGTTTATGTTGGTGACAGGGTTAGGTGCCTCGTCCACGATGATCTCATAATCGGCCATCAAGCTGGCCAATCGGAGCGTCATGAAAAACAGCTTGTGCGTAATTGCTACGGATTTGCCATCGTTCAATAGCGTCTCAAGCTGGATGAGTTTCGGACCTTTGCCTTCTTTGGGTGTAACGATTTCAACACCATCAGGTGCGTCCCTAACGAAACGGTCGATCTCCGTAAGTGAAGGCGTAACCAGTAAATATTTCCGCTCAGGTTGCAGTGAAGTCAGCATTTCGGAAGTCTTGCCGGTGCCGCATGCGCGGTCGATGATGACGGTGTGTGTCGAGCGATTGGGGTAGAGCATGTGATAGCTTTCTGTTTGGGGGCCTCGAGATGAAGCGGTTCATTGGCCTTGAGGGCCGGGATTGCGGGATGCAAAAGAGAGGTGCGGACGGCACATCTGTCTCACTCGAAATTGGGGGAGGTCGTAAGTATATGAATATGAATGATAATTCAGGCTTCGACGGCACCCTGCCGTAAACCTGTTGTTTGTGAGAGGGAAACCTTAAAGGGGAACCATCGAGGGCAACCTCGAATGGTAATCACATAGGAAACCAAACGGGTTTACTTGGGGGAGGAAATCATCATGGCGGCATCAGCCGACAAAGAATTTGAGGTGAACCTCGAAGGGGATTGGACTGAATGATCCAGATAATCTGGATGCTCCCTAACAGGTCGCAAGTCATTCACCTTCGCATGTCGCTATCGCTTGAAGACCCAATTCCGATGGCTTTGCCACGGAGACGATATTTTCTTTACATGCAATTCAAATTTGAAGGTAAGGTCATCGGCTGAATGCACATAGTTGTCCGTTACATACCAGCTTCCTCACATATTGATCACACCCCCTGACGCATTCATGGTTCAAAAGTAACGACCACCGTTTATGGAAGGGGTGGCCGTTTTTCAGGTCTCAGATGTGGGTCAATACGCTCTGAGCCTTTGGTTTGGGTCTACGTTGTGGGCAATGGTTGAAAACGGTCTGCTAGGGCTAGGGTGGGGGTTTATTGAGACACAGCATGCTTGACCCGATTTAGTGCTAGGATGTGGGTTAGTTGGCGCTCCAGTTCGGGTTTCGGCGCTTACCTCAAGTATTGGGGTTAATCGGGTCGCCGTGAAACAGGCCGTTGACTGTTCTATAGAGGGGGGTAAATCCAATGGACGCGCATCATGTGAGTTTGGGTCTAGTATGTGTGTTAATTGGTCTCGCTCAGCTTTCCGCCAACTTTTGGCGTTTGTGTCTAAGGTGTGGGTTACAAGCTGCCATGCACGATCAACAACCAATTGCCATCGGCTTGGTCAGGTCCTGAACTGGTAACGGTGTCTTGGGCTAGTAAGTGGATAGCGGCGTCACAATCCCCACTTGTCCAATGCCGCTTTTGCCTTCGACGGGTCTTGGGCAATCCTGATTACGGCATTCCGGTTGACGCCTGTGGCCTTGGCGATAGCCGAGTGACCTTGTCCTGCATTCAGCATCGCCTGCACAGCTTCAAAACTGGCCCTATTGAAGTTTGGCTTGCGACCTTTGAACTTGTCCGGAGAGGTGGCCTTGTGGTGCTCAATTCCCGCCCTCTGAGCCTCTTTGTTGGCCTCCGCCTGTGCTTCCGCCATCGCCGCCATGAAGCCTATCAGCGCGTCCCTTATGGCCTTCTGAGTGGGGTCTTTGGTCGTCCCGTCGAAGACCATGCCATTGATCACTGTCTTGATCGTCACACCTCGGTTGATGAACTGCCGAATGGTGTCTGTCACGTCCTGATAGTTGCGACCCAAACGGTCAACCCAACGGACCACCAACGTGTCCCCTTTACGCAGCATATCAAAGAGCCGCTTGCCGCCTTCGCGCTCTGCCAGCTTGGTGGTCACCCCGGAGGTGCCGTGATCGGTCACCACCTCATCTATCTCAAAGCCAGCCTTGCGGGCCTGTTCAAGTTGATGTTCGCTGGTCTGTTCAGCAGTGGAAACGCGGGTATAGAGAATTGTTCTGGACATTGATCACCTGTTCACAAGGGTAGTGTTCATACAAATGAAGTGTTCACAAGTAGAAGTCAACCCTTATGAACATCCTTTCTGCATGCCACTTCTGTGTTCACTGCCCTATACCCTAATGAGCAACGGATGCTGTAGGCCGCCAAACGCGTTAACCAAGAAAAGGAGCGAGGGTCGTAGCGTAAAGACGTGCGTCTACTCGAGAAAGCTATGTCATATGCAGCCCCCGGAGGGGGGATAACTGCACCCCATTATGCAATCTCTGCTCCTCAAATTTTTGCACCAAAATAAATCAAGTCTCCACAATCATTCCGTGCAGTTTCTTCCGTTTTCCCGGCGACATGACATTGTGAATGGTGCTCGGTCGAGCTAACGTCCGAGGTAACGGGCAGTCACATGGAAACTGATCTTGAAACGAGACCACGGCAGTAAACTAGGCGACTATCTCATCGGTGACTCGCAGAAAATTCTCTCTGAAGATTTACGAGAGGATTTAACAGGTAAAGTGCAGTTAATTCTCACTTCGCCACCGTTCCCTCTCAATAACAAAAAGAGTTACGGCAATCTGCAAGGGGCAGAATACTTGGAGTGGATAAGTGGCATGGCTCCGATTTGGAGCGATCTGCTCACTGAAGATGGTTCAATAGTGGTCGAAATTGGAAATGCTTGGGAGCCAGGACGACCGGTTCAGTCACTTTTACCTCTGCAAGCACTTCTTGCCTTTGCGGAGCACCCAAAAGCGAACCTCCGCCTATGCCAACAGTTCGTCTGTTATAATCCTTCACGACTGCCGTCGCCAGCCAACTGGGTAACCGTGAATCGTATACGAGTAACGGACAGCTACACGAACGTGTGGTGGTTTTCGAAAGCCGACTACCCTAAAGCAGACAATCGACGGATACTACGACCATACAGCAAAAGTATGAAAAAGCTGCATGAGCGCGGTAGTTACAACCATGGCAAGCGTTCATCTGAACACACGATTAGCGAAACAGGTTTTCTAAAAGACCATGGTGGCAGTATCGCTCACAATTTTTTAGAGATGGAACAGCTCGATCAAAATCGAGAAGTTCGTTTGCCAAACGCCCTCAGCATGGCCAATTCGTCTTCAAACGACCACTTCCTCAGAACGTGCAGAGAAAAAGGCGTGACTGCCCATCCGGCGCGGATGCAAGTTGGCTTGGCTGAAATGTTCATTCAGTTTCTAACGGACAAGAATGACCTCGTCGTCGATCCATTTGGAGGAAGTAACACAACGGGTTTTGCGGCAGAGAAAAACAAAAGAAGGTGGATTACCATCGAAATGCAGGAAAAATATGCTCCACAATCAAGAATTAGACTGAGCGACCCTGCTATTGCAGTAAAAGAAAGCGCCTAGGCGAGAGAAGGCAGTGAAATGGATATCGGCAGCAAAATTAAAGCAATCACTCAATCTGATGTTTTTGCAAAGGATGAAGATGGCAGTTTTAAGTGCGGAACGTTTGTAGGGCGTCCGTATTCCTTAAACTACGACACACTTGGTCTTCTGGTTTGTGATGATTGGAAACAAAAGGCACAAGGTTTGCCACAGGGTTGTTTTCTGTTGGCATTCTACAAAAACGAAGAGAGCATTAGTGAAGCCTTGCTGCTGAGGGTGGTCAGTCCATCAAAACTACCAAACGACAGCGACGTGGTTTCTTCCATGGTCGAATACTACAAGGACAACTTGGAAACGACAGGCCCGCAAAGCAAACTGGATAGTTTCACACGATACGAATTTAGCTTTTCAGGCATTGAGTGCAGAGTGCTTGGAACTTTCTATAAAGACGAAAAAAGCGTTATCCAGTTTGGCGCAGATTTGGAGAACTTTTACAGCTCTCACAATTACGAAGTTTACAAGCCGTCGCCAGAGTATTTGGCCATGATCGTAAATTTCACCGATAAGAAATCCTCGAAACCATTCCAGATTGGCAAGGTAAGATACAGCTCAAGTAGACGTTTCCAAGCCCAAGAAACGGACCCTGTGCCAGTATATGTCTTGCCTGAAGACTTTCTGGGCAAAAGAACGGCCATGTTTGGAATGACGCGAACTGGTAAATCCAACAGCGTCAAAAAAATCATTCAAGCTACATGCCAAATGAGCGAACAGGCTAAGCATACCAGTCTATCAGCTGCGACTTCCGAGACAAAGTATGTGGAGAGTATTGTAGAAGGCGTTCCAAACTTTCCGGTGGGCCAAATCATCTTCGACATTAATGGTGAATACGCTAACCCAAACCTTCAAGACGAAGGAACGTCGATCTCAGAAATCTATGCCGAAAAAACGTTGCGCTACAGCATTGTCGATAAGACCGACGAAGGCTTCAAGGTTATGAAGGTAAATTTCTACTCGGATATTTTGGGTGGTTTTGAGCTACTGTGCGCCCATCTTGGAGACAAAGCCGGGGATTACGTAGAGTCATTTCGTTCTATTGATATGTCGCAACCTGAAGATTACGCGACCAACCCCTCAAGCAAAATCCGCTACGATAGAAAAGTCGCAGCCTATCAGCTTTGCCTATACAAAGCAGGCTTCAAACTCCCCGCCGGTTTTGACAAGATAAAGTTCTCTGGAAACGCAGACCTAAATGGAATTGCAAAAGGCCTTGATCCAAAAGCAGGTTTGACCTTTGATCAAGCATTTGCTTGGTTTGATGCCGTTTGGTCGTCAGCGGGTCAAAAGGTATTTGATGCTTACGTCAACAAGAAGGGCCGTCAACTATTCGATGAAGACATGCAAGCCATTCTCGTTTTTCTAACGAAACGGCGGACTTCAGCAGCTTCGGTTGCAAATGTAAGCGGATATCAGAAATTCAGAGGAATAATTGAGCAGCATACAGCAACATCGACCGATCAGTTTGATGTGGAGATTGTCAAAGCACTAAGAAGCGGTCGTATTGTTATCGTCGATCTTTCGCAGGGTAGTGATGAAATCCAAAGCCTATATTCCGAACGCATATGCGTAAAGATTTTCCAAGACGCTATGGGACGGTTTGTCAGAACTGCACCTAATAATTTCATCCAGTTTTACTTCGAAGAAGCGCATAACCTTTTCCCAAAGAAAGAAGGTTCAGACCTAAAGCAAATCTACAATCGTCTTGCTAAAGAGGGTGCTAAGCTGAACTTGGGAATGGTCTATGCGACGCAGGAAGTAAGCTCGATTAGCTCTAACATCTTAAAGAACACTCAGAACTGGTTCATCGCTCACCTGAACAATTCAGACGAGACCAGAGAGCTTCAAAAGTATTACGACTTTTCTGATTTTACCTCTTCGTTGGTCAAATTTAGTTCATCGAACGACCAAGGCTTTGTTCGCCTAAAAACGTATTCTAGTGCATTCGTTGTGCCCACCCAAGTTGGATTGTTTCCTGAGGAAAAGACCGCATGAGTTATTCTGAGGGAAAACGACCGTTTGAACGGGCAAGCAAATCTTCTCATAGCCACATCATCAATGATGCGGATGTTCAAAGCTTTCTTGCAACTTGTGTGTTGCCGACCGCAGCCGATGAAGTCGATGTCGCTTCGCTTGCACACGACCTTGTGGAAGCCCCAGTTCAGTCGGTTAAAGGTGTAATAGCGATTGATGGCGGATATCAGGATGTTGTCATACGAGAATCCTTCCCCTCAGCGACGTTTGCCTTTTTGCAGTTGGGTGCACTGTATTTCAGTTTGGAAGACTTGAGGTCTTTGGAACCAAAGCCGTTCATTGCACCCGAAGACATTGCCAAGCTTAAGAACATAGATCGACTAAAGGCATCCATCCCAACTAAAACTATCACCGTCGGTGAAATGGAAACGTTCGTGGAATCTTTCCGTTATTCGATTTTCAGTCTTTTGCGAGATAGCGTTACCGATGGTCTGAAAACGCTTAAGTGGTTTCTATACAGCGAGTTCCTTAGTGAAGCGCGAGGTAGCTGGGAACTGGCATCTTGCCCAAACCCATTTTGCAACGAAACGAAGATTCAGCTCGACAGGACGAGCATAGGTGAAGACTATAAATGCGCCTGTCCTTCTTGCGATAAACCAATCTACCTGACGGATGCTTTCAGGCTCCACGAGGTAGCCGATGAAGAAATAGGAGCCAGCGGAACGCTTGGATACCTATCAACGACCTTGGAACAAGTCTTCATGTTGATTTGGTTGAAGGCAATCTTGGATCAAGCGCCTGAAAAACTACGAGAGTTTTTCTTTGTCAAGGATGGCCCATTGGCATTTTTCGGACAGACGGCAAATTTACATAAACCTATGCTTAGGCTGGTAGATCACCTCCAAGCAACAAATAAGTTCTATGCAGTAGGTCTGGAAAAAAGCGGAGCATTTGTTGAACACGCGAAACTGGTTGAGGACCGGCTCGAGCCTAATCAGTATCTGATTATGGATAACGACTATATTTATCAGCACATTTTGCCCGGTCGCAGCGAAAGCGCCCCTGCTTACGGGAACACAACTTACTACGGAGCAAAAGTGATTTTTAAATCCGGCGACTCCAAAGTTTACGTCGCGTCGATTCCGGTCTCAGAAACAAAAGCAAAATACGACAAAGCATCAATACCGAACTTGGACGAAGTGCTGACAATGGTAGCAATGCTGCGAAGCGATATGTATGACAACGCTATGTTGCCGATAGCTTTGGCGAACAAGCTTATATCGATTTCGAACCACCCAAGCGCGAATTTACTTGAGAAGTTCGCAAAGGGGCATATCGTCTCGGGCTGAAAAATAAAAAGGGCCTAAAGCTTGGACCTCTTAGCCCATTTCATAAACTCGATTAGTCGTGCTCGCGGAGACCCGTAAGTGCTCTCAGCGATGGCCGTGGACGAGTGACCAAGGAACCCATGACGAACTTCTACAGGCGTCCCTGCATCTCTCAGCTTGTCGGATACTCGGTGTCTCAGTCCGTGCACAGTCAAACGCTTGTCGTTGGTCTCCGCCCTCACAACTTTCATCAAAGCAGCAGAGGCCGCATCAGAGCCTCTTTCACGGGCATATCGGGGGAATACAGGTTTATCGGGGAGAACACCTTTGAGGGCTTCCTTAGCAGCTGCTAGGGCGTCTCCAGAGAGGGGAACCGAGCGATTGCTTGATGCTGTTTTGAGGTCGCGTATTGCGTTCGGGCGGATAAGTATATGTGGGGCATCCGTTTTTAGGACGATGTCTTCTTGTGAAAGCCCCGCTACTTCTCCGAGACGCATTCCTGTTCCTTTAAGCAACCGCCACATCACTGGCAGCTCGTCAGTTCGCCCATCTTTGAGCCGCGCTTCAATACGCTGGATCAAATCGTCAGGCAGGGGCAGCTTTTTATTCAGCTTGGGGTTCGCGTCCTTTGGCCATGATAATCCGATGAAGGGGTTCTTGATGTCGATTTCACTTTCGCGAATTGCGTGGTTGATCATGGCAGCTATAATCTTGCACTCCTTTAGGCATGTGGCGATAGACAACGGCTGACCGTCCGACTTAGTCGTTTTCAGCATCATCTCCATGTAGCGCCTTCCGTGGTCTCTTCGCAAATCTTCAAGCGCCACCTTTTCGAGTGAACCCACAACAGCCTCAAGTCGTCGGGTAACCCGATCAAGCCGAACAACTTCATTTTGGGGTAATTGCTTGTCCTGCGAATACATTGACTTGGCATCCTGCAGCGAGAGTTTTGGAGTGCCGCAGTTCTGGTTCATCGATGACCTCAAACGGAGTGGGTCGATGTTGAGCGGTCCAAAGGGTCTTTCATTGACCTCCACAGGTGCGGCGTCACGAGCATCTCGAAGGGCTGTTCTTTCAGGCACCAATCCTTCACGTTTGAGAAGCGCATGATGCCACCTTTCGATTGGTTTTCTCGTATCCTTACCTTTGATTGCGCCGCGCACCTCACACACCATTCTATCAAACTCATGCATGATTGCCTGATACTCTTGGTGAAAAGCGAAGCCGTCGCGATTTTTGACGTGAACCTGCAAAGTTGGCGCTCCAATGGCTTCAGCGACGTCTTTTGGAAACCTTCTGCGGAACCGAAGCACACCATTTGGTCTTTTATCGATGTGTTTGATAGTTGTGCTAAGCGCCATGCTTGTGTCCCCGATGTGTGTCTTCGCGTGTGTCGTGAAGAGCACTCAGGGTGCGCATTATCAAGAAAATAAAGGGAAACGCTAAAGTTTCTGGTGCCCCCACACGGACTCGAACCGCGGACCTACTGATTACAAATCAGTTGCTCTACCAGCTGAGCTATAGGGGCACTGCGCGGTCGTTTAGTCAGTTTGCGCGGCTGGCGCAAGAGGGTTTTTGACCGTTTTAGCGCAGTTTTTGTTAACGCTTTCGTTTGAACCTTTTGACAAGCCAAGTTAGCCTGCGCAGAACTTTTGGCAGTGTGGCAGGACGATATGCAGCTGGTTTTTCACACTGGTGCACATTTCACGGAGGAAGACCGCCTCATGAAGTGTCTGCTGCGCAACAAAGAGCACTTCAGCTCGCGCGGCGTTGTGGTGCCGGGGCCGGGAAAATACCGCAAGCTGCTCCGCCAGAGCCTGGCTGCGATGAGCGAGACGGAACCCACGGCTGATGCACGCGAGGTCTTGCTAGAGGCAATACTTGACAACGAAAAAGCGGACAGGGTGCTGTTGTCCCATGCGCATCTGTTTGGCGCGCCGCGCGCGGCTTTGCGCAAGGGAGTGTTGTATCCCAACGCGCCAGAGCGCTTGTCCCACCTGGCGGACGTGTTTCACCTCGATGATGTCGAGGTATTCATGGGGATACGCAATCCGGCGACCTTCCTGCCGGCATGTTTCGAAAAATCGCCACGTGATGAGCTGGCAGACTTTCTGGACGGTGCCGACCCGCGTGAAGTCAGGTGGTCCAAGACACTGTCGAAGATGCGCGAGGCCGCGCCGGAAATCCCGATAACGGTCTGGTGTAATGAAGATGCGCCGCTTCTTTGGGCACAGATCATTCGTGAGATCGGCGCGCTCGAGCACGGTGAATACGTCATTGGCAGCTTTGATTTGCTGAGCGAGATCATGACCAAAGAGGGCATGGCGCGCTTTGTAGCCTACCTTAAAGCAAAGCCCCATATGAACGAAATCCAGATACGGCGCGTGATGATCGCATTTCTGGACAAATTCGCGCTTGAAGAAGCTGTCGAACAGGAAATCGACATGCCCGGGTGGACCAGCGCCCTCGTAAACGAGATGACCGAAATTTATGAAGAAGATGTGCACGCGATCGCGCGCATACCCGGCATCACGCTGATCGAGCCGTGAGCCCGACACACCTCTTGCTATAGTTCAACCGCTTGCCCGGAAAGCGCTGATTGTTGTGCGGCAAACCCCATGCGCACTGACCACAGACCATCCTCGACCGATACATCCGCGGCAGGGCGCAGACCGCGCAGCATATCCAGAAACCGAGCATGCTGGAAAAACGTGGAGCCGTTGTGATCTCCGGCAGCGAGCAGATTGTCCGCGACCGGTGCTTCAAGTGTTCGGGGGCGCTTGGGATGGCGCGGGCTGACTTCAACCAGCGGGACGGGGGGTGGACCCAGATCGTCGGGCCAGAAGCGTGTCGGGCCGGGCACGAAGGCCTCGATCTTGCCATCAGGCCCCACGGCAGAGATCGTCTCCTGATATCGGGCGCCTTCGGCAAACATGCACAGTTCCAGCATCGCCCGTGCGCCGCCGTCGAAATCGACGATCACGTAGCCGTTGTCGATAATATCGGGCGTTGCTCCGCTATATCTTTCGCTCAGATGGTTGACCGACTGCGCAGCACTGGCCATTACGCGCACAGGCCGCCGACCGATGACCAGTCGCATCAAATCGAAGAAGTGACAGCACTTTTCGACAAAGGTGCCGCCGGTTTTCGAGTTGAAACGATTCCAGTTGTCGACTTTTTCCAGAAAGGGAAAGCGGTGCTCTCGGATTGTGAGCATCTGAACTCCGCCCGTGACATCTGGTGCCCGCTCCAGAAGTGTCGCGATCGGCGGCATATAACGGTACTCCATCGCGACCCATATCGGGGCAGGATAGTGGGCGGCGATGTTCTTGATGCGCGGAATGTCTTCTGGTGCGGTCAAAAGCGGCTTTTCCACCAGCAGCGGCAATGGGCGCGACTGCGCAATATGCGCAATCTGGCTGGCATGGCAATAATTCGGGCTGGCAATAAGCAGGCAATCCAGCGTGGAGTGCGCCAGCAGTTCATCCATCGAGCCGGTAAGTTTGGCCTGTGGCGCTAGTCGCGCGGCTTTGGCGCGCATGTCTGCGTTGGGTTCGAAAATGGCCGCAACTTCGGTTTGTTCGAGCAAGGCGATGTTTTGCAAATGCTCTTGCCCCATCATGCCGCAGCCTATGATGCCGTATCGAATGGTCTGGCTCACATCTGTTATCCTTATTTCAGCCGCTGCACATAGACGGCACGTTTTGGGTCAAACCATGTGCGTGAAAACTCCACGGGCTCGCGCGGTTCTGCCCAGCTTAGTCTTTCCACATAACCGCAAGCACTGTCTTCGGGGGTAAAGTCGGGGGGGATCCAATCCGGAAACCGCGCTACGCTCACGCGATCTTCGGCGCGGACAATCCAGAAATTCAGCCGTTTGAGATAGGTCTGATAAAGAGAATCGGACAGCACTTCGCGGCTGAGCGTGCCCACACTTGCGTCCAGCCAGATTTCCTCGAGCGCAATTGCTTCATCATTCAGATAGCGCAGACGTCGAAATCGCGTCGCGAAAGTCGAGGTGCCAAAGGCGGGCAGGGTGGATGGTTTTTCCAGCACATCCACCGATAGGACCTTGGCAGCGGGCAACCCGCCGCCGCTGTGCAACTCCAGCCGGAACATAGCGTAAAGCCCAACAGGTGTCTGGGCCCTTTGCACGTAGTTGCCCGAGCCTTGCACCCGTCGTAACAAGCCTTTGCTTTCAAGTTCTGCAAGCGCTTTGCGCAATGTGCCCACCGATGTTCCATAGACGCGGGCCATCTCGCGTTCGGGCGGCAACCTTTCGCCGTCCATAAGACGCCCGGCATTCATTTCGCGGATGATAAGCTCGCTTAGCTGGATATAGAGCGGTAATGCACCGTCGTATTTTATGGTGGGCAGCATAGGCGAGAGGCTGATTTCCTAAAATTGATACACTATTGATCTACATATTTGCCGATGCTATGCAAGTTAAATAATCGAGTGTGGGAAGCCTTGATATGACAGTCGTACCAGTGACATCCGCCGATCTTGAAGTGTCCGAGGTTTCTTGGTTCGCGGCGCTATGCTCTGACGACTACCGGTTTCTGGGGGTGCCCGAGGGCGACTTACGGTCGAGTTGGGCGCATTGTTCCCAGATTGTCAAAACCGCCGAGGCACAGGGTTTTCGCAACATTCTGTGTCCTTCGTCCTATCAAGTCGGGCAGGACACACTGAGTTTCGTCGCCGGATGTGCGCCAATCACCGAAAAGATCAACATGCTGGCTGCAGTGCGTTGCGGCGAGATGCAACCCATCATGCTGGCGCGCACGATCGCAACTCTCGACCATATGCTTGAGGGGCGTTTGACGGTGAACATCATCTCGTCGGATTTTCCAGGGCAGAAAGAGCCCAGCCCTTATCGATACCAAAGGTCCCGCGAGGTGGTGGAAATCCTCAAGCAGGCGTGGAACCGCGATGAAATCAACTACGCGGGCGAGGTATATACCTTTTCGGGTCTCAGCACGGACCCCGTCAAACCCTATCAAACAGGTGGGCCGCTGTTGTATTTTGGTGGCTATTCACCCGACGCCTTGGACCTTTGCGCGGAACATTGCGACGTCTATCTGATGTGGCCGGAGCCCAAGGCGCAGCTTGAAGGGCGGATGAAAGCCGTGCATGCGCGTGCAGCCGAACGTGGGCGCACGCTGGATTATGGCCTGCGTGTACACGTCATCGTCCGCGATACCGAAGCCGAAGCCAAGGAGTACGCCGACTATATCGTTTCCAAGCTGGACGACGACTATGGTCGGATGATCCGCGAACGCGCACTGGATGCCACGTCTCTGGGGGTGGCGCATCAAGCAAAGAACCGCGATGCCGCCGATGAATACGGCTATATCGAACCACACCTCTGGACGGGGATCGGGCGCGCGCGGTCAGGCTGCGGTGCCGCGCTGGTAGGCTCTGCCGATCAGGTGTTGAGCGAAATCGAAAGCTACCGAAAGATGGGCATCCGGGCCTTTATCTTTTCGGGTTATCCACATCTGGAAGAAGCCGCGCATTTTGGCCGGCTCGTTATGCCGCACCTTCAAACCTGTTCGTTGCCGCATGCATACGGGCGCGTCCCTGCGAGACCGCCCCAAACCCCTCTTGCCGCAGGAGAGCGCCGCTGATGGAACGCGTAAGCCTTTCCCAAACGCTCGAAGTAAGCCGTATCATCTACGGGATGTGGCGTCTGGCGGATGATGTCGATACCTCGCCCTCACATGTGCGGGCCAAGATCGATGCATGCCTCGCGCAGGGCATCACGACAATGGATCAGGCCGATATCTACGGTGGTTATGTGGCAGAATTGGTTTTGGGTGATTGTCTGAAGCAAAATGCCGGTCTGCGTGACCAGATCGAGATTGTAACGAAATGCGATATCATTGCGCCGGTCGGCAAATACGCTGATGCACGCGTCAAGTATTACGACACCTCCGCGGCGCATATCACGGCCTCTGTCGATGCGTCCCTGATGCATATGGGCATTGATCACATCGACCTTTTGCTGATCCACCGTCCTGATCCGCTGATGGACGCGGCGGAAACCGGGGCGGCCCTTGATGCTTTGGTGGCAAGCGGCAAAATCCGAGCCGCCGGGGTGTCGAACTTTCGCCCCTGGGACTGGGACCTGTTGCAGGCCAACATGACTAATCCGCTGGCGACAAACCAAATCGAGCTAAGCCTTTCGGCGCGGCAAAGCTATACAAACGGCGATCTGGCGCATGCCCAGCGGCATCACATCAGGCCCATGGCATGGTCTCCGCTGGGCGGCGGTAGCCTGATGACCGAACCCTCTGCCGTTGCGGGGAAACTGGACACCGTGGCCCAGGCACAGGGCGTGGATCGCGCCGCCGTCGCGGTTGCATGGTTGTTGGCGCATCCGGCGGGCATCCTGCCTGTCATGGGTACGAACACGCTTTCGCGGATCGCGCAATTTGCCGACGCACTGCGGGTCGAGATGGACCGGCAGACGTGGTTTGAACTTTACGAGGCTGCTAACGGACATGAGGTGCCATGATGCCGGACGGATCACTGCAAAAAACGCTGTTTGAAGAGTTTGCCCCCGGTGCAGACACAGAACGCATGTTCCGCGATTGTTTGGGTCGGTTCGCGTCGGGTGTGACAATCGTGACCGCGCGCACGCCGCAAGGCTACATTGGTATGACCGCAAACTCTTTTTCCAGCGTATCAATGGAGCCACCGCTTGTGCTGTGGTGTCCTGCAAAGTCTTCAAGCCGATACAGCTTTTTCGCCGGTGCCGCGCATTTTTCTATCCATGTGCTGCGCGCCGATCAGGAACATGTCGCGCGCGGGTTTGCACGATCTGGCGAAGCCTTCGACGGGCTGTTGGTCAAGGAAAACGCAAAGGGTGTGCCAGTGTTCGACGACTGTCTGGCGCGCTTTGACTGTGCGACGTACCAGATACACGATGCAGGAGACCACTCAATCGTTTTGGGTAAAGTCTGGAACGCATGCTTTGGTGTGGGAGAGCCGCTGATTTTCTCTCAAGGGCGCTTCTCTTAGTTTGACAAGCGCGGGGAAAATGCCAAGCAATAAGGGAGCGGGGTAAACCCGTGCCGAACCGGCCAAAGGCCGGCGACAGGGAGGAGGCCCGTTATGGGCGCACTGCTGGTGGTGTTGACACCGCTACGGCTGGTAAACCAAGCCGTGCTGGCCATGGGTCGTGCCATTGGTATCGTCGCTGTCGCGCTTATGGTCGCGGCCATTCTTATTCAGGTGTTTTTCCGCTACGTGCTGAACAATGCGTTGCCCTGGCCGGACGAGGCGGCACGGTTTTGCATGTTATGGATGACCGGTCTAATGGCGCCCACAGCGTTCCGGCGTGGCGGCTTTGTTGCAATCGACACGCTGGTGCGATTTCTGCCGCGGACGCTTGCGGGCGTGTTATCGCTGCTTCTGCTCTGCCTGAGCCTTGGCGTTCTGCTGGTGGCTGTTCAGATCGGCTGGTCGGAAGTCACCGGCTTTGCCGGACGCTTTGCCACCGCGTCTCTTTATGTGCCGACCGACCTGAGTTTTGAAAACTGGTTTCGCGTGCCGCGCAGCTGGATGATGGCATCTCTTCTGGTGGGTGTCATACTTTTGATTTCGGTGAATATCGAACTGATCCTGCGCAGCCTTGTAAGAATGCTTGGCGGTGGGGACCGACTGCCCCCGATCACCCTCGAAGAACAGGTGGGGGCGGAATAGTGCTGGTCTGGTTTCTGCCGCTTTTCCTGTTGTTTCTGCTGATCGGTTTGCCGGTGTTCTTTGGTCTTTTGGCCGCCCCGGGCATCCTGCTGTGGCTGAATGGGCAGGAAAAAGACATCACGTTGCTTTACCGCAATGTTTACAATGGAATGGATAGCTTTCCTCTGATGGCGATCCCGTTTTTCATGCTGGCCGGCGAGTTGATGAACAGAGGCGGGATTACCATGCGTCTGGTCGAATTCTCGCAGGCAATGATGGGGCATCTGCGTGGCGGTCTGGCACATGTGAACATTCTCAGCTCCATGCTGTTTGCGGGGCTGTCGGGTTCTGCCGTGGCGGATACCTCCGCATTGGGCTCGATGTTGATACCTGCGATGGAAAAACAGGGCTACAGCCGGAAGTTTGCCGCCGCCATTACTGCGGCAAGTTCGGTGATCGGGCCCATAATCCCGCCATCCGGCATTATGATCATCTACGCCTATGTCATGGGCGAAAGCGTCGCGGCGCTATTTCTGGCCGGTATTGTACCCGGCATTCTGGTCGGCGTCGGATTGATGGTCATGGTCAAAATCATGGCGGACAAATATGATTTTCCCGTCGCCACCAAAAAGCATTCGTGGGGCGAGCGGGGACAGGCGAGCCTGAAGGCGTTTTTTCCTCTGCTGACGCCGGTCATCATTCTTGGCGGTATTCTGGCGGGTGTTTTCACGCCAACGGAAGCGGCTGCTGTGGCGGTGGCTTATGCATTGTTTATCGGCTTATTCGTGATGCGCACGCTCAAAATCAGCGATCTGCCGGATGTGATGGGGCGAGCGGGTCTGACCTCGGCGGTGGTTTTGTTGCTGGTGGGTGCTGCGATGGCCTTCAAAACGGTAGTGAGCCTCAGCCACGCGCCCGAAGCGATGGCAGAATTCGTGCTGGCACTCACCTCCAACCCGTTGATCCTGTTGTTTTTGATCAATCTTCTGCTCTTTGCGGTCGGGATGTTTCTGGACGCGGGGCCCGCGATCATCATCCTGGGTCCGATCCTTGGGCCCATTTTTGTCGAATTGGGGGTCGACCCCATTCATTTCGCCATCATCATGAGCGTCAACCTGACAGTGGGCCTTGCAACACCGCCCATGGGGCTTGTGCTGTTTGTCGCCTCCTCGGTTTCAGGCGAGCGCGTCGAGGCGATCTCCAAAGCCATTCTGCCGTTTCTGGCGGTTGAAATCGTGGTCATTTTCCTCATCACCTATGTCGAGGAGATATCGATGACCATTCCGCGCCTGACCGGCTTTGCAAATTGAATGATAACACCAACTGGGAGGACTTTCATGTTAAAACAAATGCTTAAATCGGTGGCTCTGGCCGCGGTCGTGGCGGGGGCTCCGGTCGCGGCGCAGGCGCAGGACTACACCATCCGCGCCACCGCCAATTCCAATGAGAACGACGAGGATTACGACGGACTTGTCGTATTCAAGAACTACGTCGAAAGCGCGTCAAACGGGGCGATTGCCGTGGAGCTGTTTATCGGCACCCAACTGTGCAGCAACGGTGCGGAATGTTTGCAAGGCGTCGCGGATGGTACGATCGACGTGTATGTGTCAACGTCAGGCGGTGCGTCGGGGATTTTCCCTTATGTCCAAGTTTTGGACCTGCCGTACCTGATGGCAGACGACCGTATCGCAGAGCATGTGCTGTCGGGTGATTTCACCCGTAAGATGCGGGATATGGCGCTTGAGGATTCGGGCGGTACGATCCGCCTGATGACAATTGGCAACACGGGTGGTTGGCGTAACTTCGCAAATACCAAGCGCCGGATTGCGGAGCCAGCAGATATGGAAGGCCTGAAGATCAGAACAGTTGTGGCTGATCTGCCGCAGGAGCTGGTGCGCGCCCTGGGTGCATCCCCCACGCCGATCCCGTGGCCCGAACTTTTCACGTCATTCCAGACCGGGGTTGTGGAAGGCTCCAAGAACGGCATCACCGACATTATGGGTATGAAGTTTCCGGATGCAGGACTGCAGTATGTGACGTTGGACGGGCACGCTTACATGGGGGCCTTGTGGTGGATGAACAACGAGAAGTTTACCGGCATGCCGGAAGACATGCGCCGTGTGGTTGTTGACGGGTTCTATGCTTTGCAGCAGGCGACTTTCGCGTCACCCAAGCGCAAGTCCATCGCGGCCTATGAAGAGTTCGTAGCAGGTGGTGGTGATCTCTACGTCCCCACACCAGAACAAAAGGCGGCATTCAAAGAGGGCGCCG
Source organism: uncultured Roseobacter sp. (assembly GCA_947501635.1). Lineage (GTDB taxonomy): Bacteria > Pseudomonadota > Alphaproteobacteria > Rhodobacterales > Rhodobacteraceae > Roseobacter. The sequence goes on along the minus strand of CANMWT010000019.1, from coordinate 21,237 downwards.
CGCCGGTGTTTGAATGGTTCAAAGGGAATGTCGGCCGCGGTGACGAGATATTCTCGGCCCTGACCACAGCTGTTTCCGAAGCGGAAGCCGAGGTTGGTGCGGCCCGTGATGCCGACCTGAACTAATGCCAGAGACAGGCGGCCTTCGGGCCGCCTTTTATCTGAACGGATACATCCAGACCTTGTAGTCTTCGACCAGAATATGCGCTTTTTTGATCTCTTCCGCCGTCATCTTCTTGACGACTTCCTCGAGGCTGATCGCGGCATCGGGGTCACCGCCAATGGCCGACAGCGTGTACCACATGTAAGCGCGCGTCAAATCCGGCGCGGGCAATCCGCGGCCGATTTCATAATACCAGCCGACGCCCGATTGCGCGCCGGCATGCCCTTTCATGGCCGAGCGCAGGTACCACTCAAAGGCGCGCTGGTCGTCGCGGGGTCGTCCCAACCCCATGGCATACATGACCCCGATAAGCTCTTCGGCCTCGGCATTGCCAGACCGTGCAGCCGGCCACAGCGCATCATATGCTTCCTGAAAACGGCCTTCTTCCATAAGATCGCGCGCGCCTTCAAGCTCGGCCGCCACCGGGCTGGCAAAAAGCATCAAAGCAAAAACTACGGCGCGCATGGGCTTGTCCTGTCCTTCTTGGCGTCTGGCGCGATGGCAAGCGATCTGCCGCGCCCGCTCACTGCCGAGGATTTCATCGAATTCGATCCGGTACAAGCCGCCTTGGGGCAGCAGCTCTTTTATGACACCATACTTTCCGGCAACCGGAACATCTCTTGTGCGCATTGCCATCATCCCGATTTCGGGACCGGCGACGGGCTGTCTCTGGGGATCGGTGAAGGGGGGCAGCGGCTGGGACCCCAGCGGACGCCCGGTGTCGGGGCCGACCGGATTGCAAAACGGATACCACGCAATGCCTCACCGCTGTGGAATTTGGGCGCGCGCGACTTGCACACCCTGTTTCATGACGGTCGGCTCAGCACATCCGATGTCTATGGCAACGGTTTCAACTCGCCGGCACAAGAATGGTTGCCGGAAGGTTTGAACTCACTGTTGGCAGCTCAGGCGCTTTTTCCTTTGGTTGCGCAATTCGAGATGGCGGGGAACCCCGGCGAGAACGAAGTCATCGGGGCGGTGCATGACCGTATGGATGCCGCTTGGCCAATACTTGCCAAAAGGGTGCGGGGGCGGGAACGCTATGCCACGGGTTTCGTGGAGGCATTTGAGCATATCGACAATGCGGAAGATGTCACAATCACAGAGATCGCCAATGCGCTTGCTGCTTTTATGGCGGTTGAGTGGCTTAGCATCGACAGCCCGTTTGACCGATATCTTGCAGGTGATACAGCAGCGCTGACAGACCAGCAGAAAACGGGAATGGCGCTTTTCTATGGTAAGGCGGAGTGCGCCTCCTGCCATGCCGGCCCGCTGATGACCGATCAGAGGTTTCACGCGCTGGGCTTGCCTGCTTTTGGGCCGGGCCGGACACGCCAGTGGGACCCTTACGCGCGTGATGTAGGACGTATGGCCGAAAGCAACCTTTTGGAAGACGCCTATGCGTTTCGCACGCCGATGCTGCGGAACGTGGCGCTGACCGGGCCTTATGGCCACAACGGTGCCTATCCGACGCTTGAAGGGATCATCCGCCATCACCTCAACCCGCAGATGGCACGTGCGGCCTGGACGCGTGATCAGGCCCGGCTGCCGGTGGTGCCGTGGCTTGAAAGCACGGACTTTCTGGTTCAGAGTGACAGGCTGGAGATGCGCCGTCAGGCTGCAGCCGTCAGTATGACGGCGAAACCCCTGAGCGACAGTGATATCCGCGATCTGGTAGCGTTTCTCGAAGCGCTTACCGGTGAAAGCGTGCACGCCCCACCGTTTGGCGTCCCGTCGTGGTTCCGGCCCTAACGCGACAAACCCTGCTGCAAGGCGTAATAAGAGGCCTTTGGGGTTCGTTTAAGGTTGTCGAAATCCACATGCACCAGACCGAAGCGTTTTTCATAACCCAAAGACCACTCATAATTGTCGAGCAGTGACCAGAATGTATAGCCGGCCAAAGGTACACCCGCATTCATAGCACGCTTTGCCGCTGTCAGATGCGCGTCGAGATAGGCAATGCGTGGCGCATCTGGCACGCCCGGATCATCGCCGTGGGCCATGCCGTTTTCCGTTATGTAAACAGGCAGGGCGCCGGTGTAATTGCGCTGCAACCAAGTCAGGATAGTTTCCAGACCGTCAGGTTTTATCTCCCAGCCCATCTGGGTCTTTGGCAGCGGCCCTTCGATTTCCCGGACAGCGGGCCATGGGCCGCTGTCGGCAGCGATTCTCTTGCAGGTGTAATAGTTGACCCCGAACCAATCCAACGGTTGGCCGATCAAAGAAAAATCCGTGTCCCAACCTTTTGGCATATGGGCTTCCAGACCTTCTAATACGGCATCGGGGTAGGCTCCTTTAAAGAGCCCCCCTACAAAGAACTCATTGTAGATCGCGCGGTAACGGTCCGCAGCCTTATGCGCTGCTGGCGTATCCTGCGCCGGATGCACGTCTTCAAAATTGCACACAGCGCCTATGTTGCGCACGCCAAGTGCTCGCATCGCCTGAACCGACCGGCCGTGGGCGGTCAGCACGTGGTGCATGGCATGAGCCGTCGCCCTAATATCGCGTAAGCCGGGGGCTTGCAGGCCAAGAAAATGCGACAGCCACGCCACGCACCATGGCTCGTTGATCGGGGCGGCGCTGTACACCCGGTCACCGATCCTCTCCATCACCACGGTCGCAAAATCCGCGAGCCAGTGCGCGATGTCGGGATTGGCCCAGCCGCCGCAGTCTGACAGCGCCGAGGGCAGCTCCCAATGATAGAGCGTGACCATGGGCTTTAATGACCGTTCAAGCAAACCATCCACCAGCCGGTCGTAGAAATCGAGGCCCTCGGCGTTCACCGCGCCGCGCCCTTCCGGCATGACACGTGCCCAGCTGGTCGAGAAGCGGTAGGCATCCAGCCCCATGGCCTGCATCAGATCCAGGTCTTCCTCCCAGCGGTGGTAGTGGTCGCAGGCGCGCTGGCCGTTTTCGGCACGCACGACGTTGCCGGGTGTGGCGGAAAAGCTGTCCCAATGTGTGGGGCCCGCACCTCCGAAACCATGGCCTTCGATCTGGTAGCTTGAAGTGGCGGCGGCGAATAGGAAATCCTGCGGGAAATCAGACCGGGCGAAGTTCATGGTGTTGCTCCTGCGGGTATCTCGGGCGCTGGCCCACTCGATAGCCCCTGAACAAGTTCCGCCTCCCATAGCTCCTGCGGTAGCGGTTGGTCCGGCGCGTTGATCCGGGACAGCAACAATGTCGCGCATCGAGCGCCCGCTGCGCGCACAGAAGACCGCATGGCCGTGAAGACGGGTTTTTCTCCTGCATTTGGCAGATAGGATATATCATCGTCAAAGCAGACGAGCGACACATCTTGACCAAGACGCAGGCCGCGTTCTTCGACCGCCCGTTTCACGCCCAAAGCCAGCACCACCGAAGATGCCACAAAGGCCGATGGCGGCTGTTTCTCATCCAGAAGAGCGCGCGCTGCGTCATATCCGTTGGGCTCTGACATATCGCCCGAGCGCATCAGGCGCGGATCGACGGGCAGTCCGGCACGTTGCAGCGCCGCCTCGTATCCGCTGCGGCGGCGGGCGGCAAAATCCAGTGTCTCGCGTCCGTTTACCAAGGCCACACGACGGTGTCCCAGATCGGTGAGATGTGTTGTCGCGGTATCGATCGCCCGCTTGTTGTTCACGTCAAGCCAGGCATAGGGCGCGCTCACATCAGACGCACGCCCGTGTACCACAAATGGGATATCCAGCGACAGAAGGCATGAAATGCGCGGATCGTTGCACGCCGGAGCCTGCACAATCACCCCGTCCACTGTGCCACGCTCCGACAAGGCTCTGTAGGCTGCAGGTTCCTCGCGGTCGGGGACGATTTTTAGCGTCATCGTATAGCCGTGTTCGCCATAGATCAGACCGGCACCTGCCACGAAATCAGCAAAGACCATGTTGGTAAGCTCGGTCTGATTGGACATCGCAATAATGTGGCCGATGGATTTTGATTTGCCGGTTGCCAGAGTCTGGGCGCGGGCATTCGGACTATAGTTGAATTTCGCCGCAGCATCTGCGACGCGTTTGCGCGTGCTGTCGCTTACTTCGGGGTACCCGTTTAATGCCCGGCTTACCGTGGTTTGCGACAACTGAAGGCGTCGTGATAGTTCTTTTAAGTTCATGTCGTTGCCTTGGCCCCAGTGCAAGATTAGCGCTGCATGCCGGGGGGGCGGCACGCGGATGATTCCGCCTTACAATGGCATCTTGGGGCCGCTTAAAAAAGTGCCCAAAATCTGGGCATCTACTGTTCGTCATCAGTTGACACTATCTTTCCATTCCTCCAGTTTTCTTGGACCCAAAGCGCTTTGAAACGATTCTGCGCTGGGAAGATAAAAAGCTGACGTAAATGTTGGTTCAATGGGAGGAAATCATGACGGCACGGTTTTACGCGAGCGCAGCGGCGCTGGCACTTTTCGCGGGTGCGGCCCATGCGGGCGGGCATTTGCCTTTCGCGGTCGGTGAGGGCGATTTTTCGTGGGACAGTTACACAGCGTTTGCGGACAAGTATGATCTGACTGGTGAGGTTCTGGAAGTTACCGGCACCTGGACCGGAAATGAAAAGGTCCAGGTAGACAAGGCGTTGTCATACTTTGCCGAAGCGACGGGCGCTGAAGTCCGTTACAACGGGTCCGACAGCTTTGAAAACGATATTGTAATCTCGACACAATCGGGCTCAGCGCCGAACATTGCGGTCTTTCCGCAGCCGGGTCTGGCGGCCGATCTTGCGGCCAAAGGATACCTGACGCCCCTGCCGGACGGGACAGCGGAATGGATTGCCGAAAACTACTCCGCTGGTCAATCATGGGTGGATCTTGCGACATATGCCGATCCGGAGGGCAACGCACAGCTCTACGGGATTTTCTACCGTGCTGATGTGAAATCGCTGGTTTGGTATTCGCCAACATCGTTTGACGAGGCCGGATATGACATCCCGGAAACGATGGAAGAGTTGAAAGAGCTTACAGATGTGATCGTTGAAGACGGCGAAACACCGTGGTGCATCGGCATCGGCTCGCAGGCCGCTACCGGTTGGCCGGCGACGGACTGGACCGAAGACATGCTGCTGCGCACGCAGCCGCCTGAAGTTTATGACCAGTGGGTTGCCAACGAAATCCCGTTCGACGATCCGCGCATTGTCGCCGCCATTGAGGAATACGGTTACTTCGCTCGCAATGAAGATTACGTGGACGGAGGAGCCGAAGCGGTCGCAAGCACCGATTTCCGTGACAGTCCTGCGGGCCTCTTTTCAATCCCGCCTAAATGCTACATGCACCGGCAGGCCTCTTTTATCCCCGCATTCTTTCCCGAGGGCACACAGCAGGGTGAAGATGTCGACTTTTTCTACTTCCCTGCCTACGCGGACAAAGACCTTGGCAAACCGGTTTTGGGTGCTGGCACACTGGCAGCCATCACCAACCCGTCAGACGCGGCGTTTGCCTTCATCGAATGGCTGAAGACCCCGATCGCGCATGAGCTTTGGATGGCACAAGGCAACTTTATCACGGCGCATGGTGGCGTTAACCCGGCGGTATACGTGGATGACAGCTTGCGGGCCCAGGGTGAAATTCTGAGCAACGCGACGACATTCCGCTTTGACGCCTCGGATTTGATGCCGGGCGAAATCGGTGCCGGCGCGTTCTGGACCGGCATGGTAGACTACACCACCGGTGCGGATGCAGCCGCCGTCGCCAAGGGCATTCAGGAACGCTGGGACGCGATCCAGTAGGCCTGACCTTCTACCCGGACCGGCCGATTATTCTGGCTGGTCCGGTCTGATACAGCGCTAGGAGGAGAGCCTAATGTCGCCGCTCGTACAAGGCATGCTGACGATCGTGATCGGTGTCGGGGGTTGCGTTGGATATTTCTTCGTTTCCAACCTGATACTGGACAAGGTGATCTTTCCGGCGAAAGGTCCAAACCCGGGCATCAACATCAACCGCGCCAATCTGGTGCGGCCCTGGCTCTTTCTCTTCCCGGCGATGCTGGCTCTGGGGCTGTACCTTGTCTATCCGGTGGTCGGTTCTTTTTTGCGCTCGCTCTACAACCGGTCGGGCGACGAGTTTATCGGGTTCGGCAACTATTCGGTCATGTTTGCCGACGAAGGCTTTCAGACGGCTTTGTTCAACAACTTTCTCTGGGTACTTTTTGTGCCTGCCGCCGCAACATTTCTGGGTCTGCTGGTGGCACAGCTTACGGATCGGCTTAGCTGGGGCAATATCGCAAAATCGCTGATCTTCATGCCCATGGCGATCTCCTTTGTCGGGGCCTCGCTGATCTGGAAGTTTGTCTATGCCAACAACGCCGACATCGGGCTTATCAACGCTGTGCGTGAGTTTTTCGGCGCGCAAGAGCCATTGGATGTGTTGCAGTTGCAGTTCTGGAACAACTTTTTCCTGATGGTCATTCTGATCTGGATACAAACAGGCTTTGCCATGGTGATCCTGTCTGCAGCCTTGCGCGGTATACCCGAAGAAACTGTTGAAGCCGCGATCATTGATGGTGCCAATCCGTTTCAGGTTTTCTTTAAAATAAAAGTGCCGCAGATCATGGGTACCATCGTCGTGGTCTGGACCACGATTACCATTCTTGTGCTCAAAGTCTTTGATATCGTCTACACGATGACGGGCGGCAACTTCGGAACCGAGATCCTGCCCAGCTATATGATGTCGTATATGTTCCGCGATGATGGACGCGCGACGGCGGTGGCATTCGTTATCATGATCGTGGTTTTGCCTGTGATGATCTGGAACATCCGTCAAGCCCGCGCGGAGATGAGATAATGGACAACATCGCAGGTACAAAATCCGCACTGGGTTGGGCCGTTAATCTATCGGTTGTTTTTCTGGTCGTGCTCTGGTTGATCCCGACCGTGGGGCTTTTGGTGTCTTCCTTCCGCGACCGGGATCAGATCACGGCATCTGGTTGGTGGCTGTCGCCATTCGCGGTCGAGCAGAACTACCAGTCGAGCATACCAGCCTCCGAAGCTCGCCGGGACGGCGACTTCTTTGTGATCGAGGGCAACATTTTCGCGGGTGGCGAGGGTGAAATTCTGCGGTTTGGCGGGCGGCGCGCGCAGCCCACGGCATTTGCCCCCGGGGAAACGGCTGACTTGCGCCGCGACCGCACACTCACCGTGCAGGCCAACGGCGATTTTGTGTACAGAAATCCGCAGGAAATCAAACGTGATCCCAACATCTATTATTCGACTGCGACGCCGCCGAGCTTCTCGTTGGACAATTACCGGACGATCCTCTTTTCGAACGGGATGGACGTGGCCTTTATCAACACGTTTACGGTAACAATTCCCGCAACCATCATTCCGATACTGATCGCCGCATTTGCTGCCTATGCGCTGGCGTGGATGGACTTTAAGGGCAGGGGCCTTTTGATTGCCATGGTGGTCGGACTGTTGGTTGTGCCTTTGCAACTTGCGCTCGTGCCGCTTTTGCAACTGCACAACAAAGTGGGCATTGGCCAGAGCTTTCTGGGCATCTGGATGGCGCATACCGGCTTTGGCCTGCCGCTCGCCATTTATCTGTTGCGTAATTATATGGTGGGCCTTCCGCGCGACATCATCGAAAGCGCCAAAGTCGATGGGGCGACGGATTTTCAGGTCTTTACCAAGATCGTGCTACCGCTCAGCTTTCCGGCCTTGGCCTCCTTCGCCATTTTCCAATTCCTGTGGGTCTGGAACGATCTGCTGGTGGCCAAAGTGTTTTTGCCCTCGAACTCTGAAAGCTGGGTCATGACGGTAAAAATCGCGGATGATCTGCTCGGCTCTCGCGGGGGGGACTGGGGCATTCTGGCCGGTGCCGCCTTTATCTCGATCGCCGTGCCACTGATCGTCTTTTTCACAATGCAACGATATCTGGTGCGCGGTCTTCTGGCCGGCTCAGTCAAGTAAGAGAGTCATAGCTCCATGGGACAGATGGAACACAATCTGCACCTTAGTGCCGTCGATAAGGATTGGTGGCGCGGTGCTGTCATCTATCAGATCTACCCACGCAGTTTTCAAGACAGCAACGGCGACGGCATAGGTGACCTGCTGGGGATTGCCCAACGGATGGGATACATCGCCTCTCTGGGCGTTGACGCGATCTGGATCTCTCCTTTTTTTACGTCACCGATGAAGGATTTCGGCTATGACGTCAGCGATTATTGCGACGTTGACCCGATGTTCGGAACTCTGGCAGATTTCGACATCGTCGTGGAAACCGCCCATCAGCACGGATTGAAGGTGATGATCGATCTGGTGTTGAGCCATACGTCGGATCAGCATCCGTGGTTTGTCGAAAGTCAATCTGACCGCACCAACGCGAAAGCGGATTGGTACGTCTGGTCTGATCCAAAGCCCGATGGCACTCCACCCAACAACTGGCTGTCCATTTTTGGCGGCCCGGCGTGGCAATGGGATGCGGGGCGCGAGCAGTACTACCTCCACAATTTTCTGGTCGAACAACCGGACCTCAACTTTCATAACGAAGACGTGCAAAACGCGCTTTTGGCCACAACGCGGTTCTGGCTGGATCGCGGCGTTGATGGTTTCAGGCTCGACACGATCAACTTCTACTATGCCGACAAGGACCTGCGCGATAACCCGCCTTTGCCCAAAGAACGTCGCAACGACAACATCGCGCCGTCGGTGAACCCCTATAATCATCAGGAACATATCCACTCGAAAAACCAGCCTGAAAACCTTGAGTTCCTGAAACGGTTTCGTGCGCTTCTGGACGAGTACCCCGCAGCCGCCTGTGTGGGCGAGGTGGGGGACGCACAACGCGGACTGGAGTTGCTTGGCGAATACACGTCAGGACCCGAAATGGTGCATATGTGTTATGCTTTCGAGTTTTTGGCAAAGACCAAACTGGACGCCACGCGCGTGGCCGAAGTGTTTGACGAACTGGGCCGCGTCGGACGTGATGGCTGGCCGTGCTGGGCGTTCTCCAATCATGATGTGATCCGTCACGCTTCGCGCTGGGAACTGCCCCCACAGGCTTTGCGTCTTTTCGCAACGCTTATCATGTGCTTGCGGGGATCGGTTTGTCTGTATCAGGGCGAAGAGTTAGGACTGCCCGAGGCTGATGTGGCCTTTGAAGACCTGCAAGACCCCTATGGCATCACCTTTTGGCCCGAGTTCAAGGGGCGCGATGGCTGCCGCACGCCGATGGTATGGGAAGCACATGATCAGAACGGCGGTTTTTCCGATGGCTTCCCTTGGTTGCCTGTCAGCCACGACCACCTGAACCGCTGTGTCGAGGTGCAGGAAGAAGAACCGGGCGCCATACTTCATCACTACCGCCGGGCGATCGCATTCCGCAAAGCGCATCCGTCGCTAGTCAAAGGGAAGCATGGCGGCGTTTTTGCTTACGGCGATGTCCTGCAGTTTACGCGAGAGCATGAGGGCGAGACGATCTTTTGCGCTTTCAACCTGTCGGATACGCCGTCCATGCACGGAATGCCCGCAGGTGACTGGCTGACAATCGGGCATGAACTTGGCGGTGCCACGCCAAGCCCAGATTTCAAACTGCATCTTGGCCCATGGCAGGTCTGCCTTGCCATCAAACAAGACTAAACCCGCGTCTTGGGAGGGACGTAAAAAATGGCCAATCTAAATCTGACGGACGTCGGCAAGGCGTATGGTGGCAATGTCGAAGTGCTCAAGAACATCAATCTGGATATCGAAACGGGTGAGCTTATTGTTTTTGTGGGGCCTTCGGGATGTGGAAAGTCCACCCTGTTGCGCATGATAGCAGGATTGGAAAAGATTACATCCGGAGAGCTTCTTATCGATGGCCAGCGCATGAACGACGTACCGCCTGCGCAGCGTGGTATTGCAATGGTGTTCCAGTCATATGCGCTCTACCCGCATATGACCGTGCGCGACAACATGGCTTTTGCGCTCAAGCTGGCGAAGAAGTCCAAGGAAGAGATTGACGCGGCCGTTTCGCGCGCGGCCAAAGTGCTGCAGCTTGATGATTATCTTGATCGTCTGCCCAAGGCGCTTTCCGGCGGGCAGCGACAGCGTGTGGCAATCGGGCGGTCAATTGTGCGCGATCCCAAGGTCTATCTTTTTGACGAACCGCTGTCGAACCTTGATGCGTCCCTGCGTGTCGCCACGCGGATCGAAATTGCGCAACTGAAGGAAAGCATGCCCAACTCGACGATGATCTATGTGACCCACGATCAGGTCGAAGCCATGACATTGGCAAGCCGGATTGTGGTGCTTGCGAACAAGGGTATCGCGCAGGTGGGCACACCGCTCGAACTTTACGAGACACCGCAAAACGAGTTTGTAGCCCAATTCATCGGCTCGCCTGCGATGAACCTCATGCCGGGTGAGATAGTGGAGACAGGCGCTGTCACCAAAGTGAGGGTGGACTCAGGCAGTGGGTTGATCCGTGCAAACATTCCCACACAGGAAGGCGACAAGGGTCGCAAGGTCAATGTGGGTATCCGGCCGGAAGACATGTTGCCTACCGAGAGTGACGAATACGCCTTCGCCGGCCGTGTAGAGATTGTCGAGGCATTGGGCGAAGTCACACAGCTCTATTTCGAAAAAGCAGCACACGACACCGCGCCGGTGATCGGGAAGCTGCAGGGTATTCATGCCAACGCCAAGGGGCAGGAGTTGAAGATGACAGCGGACCCGGCCAAGGTTCATATCTTTACAGACGGTGTGTCTCTTCTCTATCGTGGCGCGTAAGAAACCGTATGCGGCACGACTGCAAAACCGTGCCAAAAATGCCTCTTATGGGTATTGCGTCAAATTTTTTAATGGAAAACAAAGTGTTTTCAAACAACAATTGTTCAGTTCGTGGATTTACAGACTGACGGACATCGCATTAACTTGAAACCACACCAACGTTGGTGAAAGGATACGTGTTGAGTGAGAGCGCCAGTGCTTTGCTTGTACTGCTGTGTTTACTGCAGGCAAAGCATATGTTTGCGGATTACTTTCTGCAAACACGGATAATGCTGGACGGAAGAGAGACCTACGTTCACTTCGGAAGGTTTTTGCACGCAGGCGTACATGCGGCGGGTTCGCTCTTGGCGTTTGCTTTGGTTGGAACGCCTTTTGCTTTCATCATTCCGGTGATTTTAATCGAGTGGGCCGTTCACTTCCACATTGACTGGCTGAAGGGGCGCTACACCGCTACGCAAAAACTGACGCCCGCCGATGCCGCTTTCTGGCGCGCAGCCGGTGTCGATCAGGCGCTGCACCAGTTGACCTATGTCGTGATGATTTGGGCGTGGCTGGTGTACCAAACGAATTAGACGCATTGGCCTGTTAGCCATTTCCTGAAAGCGTCAGTTTCTTGTTCAACCGATCTTGACCTGTGGCCGTATCTGGCCGGAATATTTGCTTTTTGTCCTATCTTGGTTAACGTAAGCAGGCGCGGGTTATTTTTTCGCGTCAATACTGCTGGAGAATAATTTGAAATTATTAGTGAAATCGCTTCTTGCCTCTGCAGCTGTGGTGCTTTTTGCGCCCGGTGTTTCAGCAGAGACACTGAGAGACGCTGTGCGGTTCGCCGTGACTACGAACCCTGCCGTCAAGGCCTCTGAAGCAGAGATGCGGGGCGCGACCTACGAACTTCTGCAGCTCAGGCGCGAGTTTGAACCGACCGTAAGCCTGTTTGGCGAGACCGGCTGGCAAAAGGTTGATGATCCGTCGAACCTGTCTATCGAAGACAACGATGTCGGTAAGAACCGCAACCAGCTTGGGTTGCGCGCCGAGGTGGTGTTGTTTGATGGCTACCGCCGCTCCAATCTGGTCTATGCCAACAGCGCGCGGGTGGATGGCAGTATTTTTCGCCTGCTCGATGCCTCTGAGACACTCGCGCTGAATGCGACCGAAGCCTACATTGATGTCTACCGTCATCGTGTGCTGCGCGAAGTCGCCAAGCGCAACGTGGAAAAACATGAAGAGATCGGCCAGCGTGTACGCGCACTGGTAGAGGGCGGGCGGTTGCCCTTCAGCGACCAGCTCACGATTGATGATCGCATCCGCTCCGCGCGTCTTGCGCAATTGGAAGTGGAACGTGCGCTGCGCGATGCGAATGCCCGTTACGAACGGGTCGTTGGTCGCCCGCCGTCGGGTGGGATGACAGTGCCCCGTGCACCGGCGCCGCAATCGCTTGAAGCGCTGACGCAAGCGTCGGTGACCAACAGCTACCGGGTGCAGTTTGCACGCACGCAGATCGACCAGAGCCGTTTTGAGAGCGAAGCGATCCTGTCAGACCGTTTGCCGCGCGTATCGCTATTTGCAGGAGTTTCCCGCGATGAGAACCGAAACGGCGTCACGGGAACACGTCGGGACGAATCCATCGGTGTGGGGCTCAACTGGACGCTTTATCAGGGCGGCCGTCGTGCTGAACGCAACGCGCTCGCAGAACAGACAAGCCGGGCCATGTCGGAACAGGCGCTTGCCGTGCGCGAGGTCACTGAGCTTGCCGCTCGGACGTGGAACACCTACCGCACAAACCTTGAACGCACCCGACAGCTGGAAGAGCAATTGCGTATCAATCGTCTGATCGTCGAAGTCTACGGCGATGAGTTCGAAGCCGCCAAGCGGACACTCCTGGATTTGCTGGAGGTCGAGCGCGCACGATTCAATGTCGAGTTCGAAACGGTTGGGGCACAGGCGGGGCTTGCCTTCAGCACATATCGCGCGCTGGCAACACAAAGCAAACTGGCACAGCATTTTGGACTGGCCAAAAGTGATCTTGCCTTTGATCCGAGTTTTCAGGACCGCACCAAGGACGACCCTTTGAGCATCTTCAACATTTCAGTTGAACCCTTGTCGACAGAGCCCTTGCAATGAGCCTTGATGACGACACAGCCCCAGCGGCCGTGTCGACGGGGTCCGCGCAGACCGGAGAAGACGAACGCAACGCGAAAGTGGCAGGGTTTGAGACCGTTGAATGGTTGGCGCAAGCTTTTGATCGCCCCTATACACAGGCCGCGGTCGCCGCGCGCATACCGCGTGATACCGATCTGAACACCCTGACGGGACTGGCGCGCGCTCTGGCGGCCATCGGGCTAAAGTCCCGCGCCGTTTTAAAAGACATCGCCAAGCTCGACACCGTCGCACTGCCCGCGGTTGCGTTTTGCAAAAAGGGCGGCACGCTGGTCATCACCAAGGTTTCGGCAAAGGACCGCATGGTCACCGTAGTCGATCCCGCCGCAGCGGGGCTTGAGCAGGAGATGAAGCTGCGCGCGCTTCGCCGCGTGGTGCAGCGAGACGTTTTGTTGGTCAGCCCGGCCGAGGACAGAGCCCATGCTCGCCTGTCGCCAGAGGCGGTGCAACTGGATCCGCAGCGCGGGCATTGGTTCTGGGGACCGGTCCGCGCGAATTGGCAAAACTGGGCGCAGATCACCATAGCGGCGCTGCTGCTCAACCTCATGTCGTTAGCATTGCCGCTCTTTGTGATGAATGTTTATGACAAGGTTATTCCAAACCTTGCCTATGTAACGTTATGGACCTTGGCAATTGGGGTGGGCATCGCGCTTGGGCTTGATCTGATGCTGCGGACCATCCGCGGCAACGTCTTGGAAAACGTCAGCCGGCGTGTCGATCTGAAGGTGGCGGCGTCATTGTTTCGACAAGCGATGCAAGTGCGACTGTTGAACCGGCCTGGCGGTGCTGCGGGCATTGCAAGCACGATCCGTGACTTCGAGGTGGTACGAGACTTTTTCGCCTCGGCCACGTTTGTCGCGTTGGTCGATTTGATGTTTATCGGCATATTCATCGCAGCACTTTATTTCATCGTGGGACCGATTGCTTTCGTGCCTTTATGCGCTGTGCCGGTGGTGATCGTTCTTGCCATCCTTGCGCAAATTCCAATTGGACGCGCGGCGGCACGCGCTCAGCAGATGGCAACCAAACGCCACACGGTTCTGATCGAAGCACTGGCTGGCGTTGAAACCATCAAGACGCTGAACGCGGAACCACTTATGCAGCGCGAATGGGAAAACGCTGTCGCAGCATCCTCTCAGGTCAATGGACGCACCAAGTTCTGGTCGGGCATCGCGTCGAACGGAACGATGCTGATCCAGCAGGCAGTCAGCGTTCTCATTATCGTCTGGGGGGTGTTTTTAGTCTCTGACGGTGTCATCACAATCGGCGGTTTGATTGCGGCGAATATTCTGGCCGGCCGGGTACTTGCCCCGCTGGGCACAATTGCACAGACGATTTTTCGGGCGCAGTATGCCTTCAAGGCTTTGGCGGCGCTGAACAGATTTATGGAACTGCCGCTTGAGCAAGAAACTGCGATCTCGTCCGATGCCGAGGTTACCAAAGGTGCGGTCGAGCTCAAATCTGTCAGTTTCACCTACCCGGAAGCGCAGGTGTTCGCTCTGAAAGAGCTTTCATTTGCCATGGCCCCCGGTGAGTGTGTGGCCCTTCTGGGGCGCGTGGGCTCCGGCAAAACCACGATGGGCAAAGTACTGGCCGGATTGATCCGCCCCGACAGCGGCACGGTGCTGGTCGACGGGGTGGCGCTTGAGCAATACGACCCCGCCGAGTTGCGGCGCGGTGTGGGGTATCTGCCCCAGGCACCGGATCTTTTTACCGGGACCCTGCGCGAAAACCTGACTGTCGGAAATGCAAACGCGACTGACGAGGAAGTAAAACGGGCGCTATACTTTTCCGCTATGGACGAGTTTTTGACAGCGCAGCCAGAAGGTCTGGACCTCTTTATCGGGGAACAGGGGCGGCGGTTGTCAGGGGGGCAACGACAGGGCGTGGCGCTGGCACGTTTGCTGTTGCGCTACCCCAAGACGCTGTTTCTGGACGAGCCGACAAATGCCATGGACCAGCGGATGCAGAGCCAGATCATCCAGCGATTGGGCGAGTTGAACCGCGAAGGTACTGGCATGTTGATCTGTACGCACCGTCAGTCGCTGGCGGCAATGGCCGACAGGCTCATTGTTATGGATCAGGGCCGTGCGGTGCTGGACGGGCGCAGCTCCGAGGTTTTGGACAAGTTGCGCGCGATGGGGGCCTCGCAGGCTCAGTCGCAAGGGCAGGTGTAGGGCCAATGTTCGGAAACCGTATCGAAGACGAATTTGCCAACAACGTCGCAGGGGCGGATGCCGCAGTGCGCGACAGCGGGTCGTGGCAGTTGCTGATTGTCATAGCGCTTGGGTTGGCAGGGTTTGTAGGATGGGCTGCCACCTACAAGATCGAAGAAACTGCGCGTGCCGTCGGGCGCGTGATCCCGTCGCAACAGGTACAGGTCGTGCAAAGCCTTGAGGGCGGGATTGTGCGTGCGTTGCATGTTGCCGAGGGCGACATCGTCGATGCAGGCGATGTTTTGATGCAAATCGACGATACCCGTTTCGACGCTGAGCGTGGGGAGCTTCTTGAAAGAGAATCTGCCATTGAGGCGGAAATCGCCCGTCTGGAGGCCGAGGCCAACTTCTCCTCAGAGATCACATACCCTGACGGATTACGGGTGCGGAACCCCTTGGCGACGGCAGCAGAGCTGCAGGTTTTTTTGTCCCGGCGTGATCAGCTTGCACAGGAAATGCAGGTTCTTGAATCTCAGTTGGAGCAGCGGCGCAGTGAATTGAACGAAGTGCGCGCGCAACGGACACGGACCCGCACAATCATGGAGCCGCTTTCAGCCGAGATCGAACTGACCCGCGAAATGTTCGACCGCGGCCTTGTCCCGCAGATTGAAGTGTTGCGCCTGCAATCGCGGATGGCGGAACTTACTGGAGATATTGCGGTCAGCGAGGCGACAGAACTGCGTATGTTGGGGGCCATCCGCGAGGCTGAAAACCAGATTGAAGCGGCACGCTCGTCCTATGTGCTGACAGCCCGTCAGAGGTTGGCGAAGCTGCAGGTGGATCTGGCCGTGGTGCAAGAAGCTTTACGCAGTGCCAATGACCGCGTCACCCGAGCGCAATTGCGTGCGCCGGTGCGCGGTACGGTGAATACCATAAATGCCCAGACCATTGGCGCGGTTGTCCAACCCGGGGCGCCTCTGCTTGAGATCGTGCCGGTGGACGACAGCCTGCTGATCGAGGCGGATTTGGGCCCGCGCGACATTGCATTTGTCAGCACGGGGGAAACGGCATCGGTGAAAATCTCTGCCTATGACTACCTGATTTACGGTGCGCTTGAGGGCGAGGTGATACGCATCGGCGCAGATACGATTGCAACCGACGAAGGGACAGAGTTCTTTCGCGTCGTGGTGCGGACGGACAAATCCTACCTTGGCACAGAGCAGGACCCGTTGCCCATCACGCCGGGGATGATTGCGTCCGTTGACATCCAGACGGGCGAAAAAACGGTCTTGTCCTATCTGGCCAAGCCGATCCTGCGTGCACAATCCGAAGCGCTTCGCGAGCGGTGATCACTTTTTGGTAGAAGCAAAGACACCATCCCAGTCATCACCGGGCGGCTCGGCCCGCAGGTTGGTCAGCCTTTCCTGATACATCTCTATGTATGCCTCCAGTGGCATGCCCAAGGCCATCAGGTCCGACTGTACCTGCGCCAGGGCCCGCTCCATCGCATCCCAGTCCCGTGCGCGGTAGGCCGCCAGCATTGCCGCGTTACTTTCGTTTGCCGTCTGATACGCGGGATCGGCAAAAAGTGTCTCGTCTCCGAGCAACGCAAAGATGTTTTCCGGCACTTCCTTGCCTACGACCCGGATCATGTCGAGCTCGAGCAAAGCGAATTCGCCGCGTACCTCATACGCGGTATTTTGCCCCAGAATGATTGGGGCGCCGTAGTAGCGCGATTGTCCTTCAAGACGTGATGCCACATTAACAGGATCGCCCAAGGCAGTGTAATCAAAGCGCGTATCGCTGCCCATGTTGCCGACGACGCATTGTCCTGTATTGATACCGATGCCGACATTCAGGCGGTGGATCGTCTGTGCGGCCCGCTGGTTTTTATCGTTGTCCTTCGATTTCTTTTGTGACGTTTTGCCGTCTGAACTGCGCCCAACGTTAAAGTTTTTTACGTCGGCAATCATGCGCAATGCGGCGCGACAGGCCGAGCGGACGTGATCTTCGTTATCGAGAGGCGCATTCCAAAACGCCATGACCGCATCGCCCATGAATTTGTCGATGGTGCCTTTGTGATCCATAATCGCATTGGACAGGATGTTGAGAAATTGGTTCATCAGGCGCGTCAGGCCTTCAGGATCGTCCCGAAACTCTTCGGCAATGGCAGTGAAACCGCGCACGTCACTGAACAGCAATGTCAGTTGTCGCGACTCTCCGCCCAGGGTCAGCTTTTCTTGGTTCTGTGTCAGCTGGTCCACGAGATCGCGCGACACATACTGACCGAACGCACCTCTGATTTCGCGTTTTTGGCGTTCTTCACGCAGATAGTTAACCGTTGAGAGAAGGATAATTGTCACGGAGGTGGAGAGCAACGGAAAGGAGGGGTCTAGTAGTATCCGGTGCTCAAAAAACAGGAAGTATGAGATACTGATGAAGGCCGCAAGCAGTGCCGCGGACGAGGTCATCAGGGTTCGAGCGCCGAAAAGCGGCGCAAAAACGATGACAAGTGCACAGAGTACGAATGTCGTGACCAATTCGATGGCGATGGTGTAGTTTGGCCGGATCAGTAGTGTCTTTGCCATTATGTTTTCAAGCACTTGTGCATGTATCTCCACACCGGCCATCGCGACGCCCAGTGGGGTGGCACGAAAGTCCTCCAAACCAATGGCGGAGGTTCCGACCAGCACAAGATGACCTGCCAGTCTGCCTTGCGGCATACGCCCGCTTATCAGGTCTGAGGCGGAGACATAACGGTCCTGCAAAGATGGCGTCAGATAAGGCCAGACTGTCCCGTCACGGGCAGTCGGAACAAGTTGCCGTGCCAGCACAACCCCTTCAAGGCCTGCCTCATTGGTGCGCACGGCAAAAGGCTCTGCGCCGGTTGCAACGCGCAGCAATTCAGGGGTCAGCCCAAGACGGATTTCCCCTTGCACTGTCATCACAAGAGGGACACGCCGATAGACACCGTCTGCATCCGGACGGGCATTGAACATGCCGCGTCCGGCGGCGACATTTTCAAGCTCGGGCAGGTTTTGAACGATATCCGGAAACCGCATCAGGAACGGTTTCGGATCGGGACCGAGCAACGCGAATTGCACATTGGCGAGTTCGCGCTTTTCCGTGCGGTTTCCCGCGAAAGACCTGACGCTGGTCTGGCCCAGAATGATCCGGGATCTGGCAAAAGCGTCCGCGAGGATCGCGTCATTGTCCGGCAGTTTTAGCATCTCTTGCGCAAGGTCTGGCGGCAGGGACGGATTGTCGGCCACGATTTGAGCGGGCGAGAGCCTGTCCGGTTCGGCAAAAACAATATCGAATGCTATTGCAACGGCACCGTCACGCGTTGCTTTGTCCACCATTTCCGCGATTCGAGTGCGTGGCCACGGCCATTGCCCCAACGCTTCGATACTTCGGTCGTCCACATCCAAGATGGCAACCGGCAGTGGCGTGTAGTCGCGCGGTTTGCTCTGGTGATAGAAATCAAACGTTGCGTTGCGCAGCGTGGAGACCAGATGCGGATCGCCAATCCGGATGATAAGGCCGCAGATCAGCCCCAAGAACGCCGCTACCCGGACCCAGCCCACCCATTTGGAAAACCAGCGTTTCATTTAACGGGCAACCCCGCGGAAAGACGGTGCCGGATGAATTCTCGGGCAAAACATCGCTTTGCGCTCCAATACCTCCAGTTGAATTGGGGGCGAATCGCTCTTCCAAGGCATTGGCGGTTGCGTCGTTTGGCGATCGGTTTCGCTATCTGAATCAAGTTATTTTTTCCGCGAATACGGAATAATGGCAAAAATATGCCCAAAATTTGTCGAAATGTGTCCACGTTCACAGACGTAGCGTCAATTCAAAGGTATATTCAGGTCAATATATTTTTTCAAAGGAATGCTACTGTGTCCTTGAATGTTTTTGACCCAAGTGTTGTTCCGAGTGATTTTTTAAACGTTAATCCCCAAGCAGACGGCAGTTTTGTCGTCACAGATAGCGCGCTGCTGTTCAGAGGAACCTTCGAGCGGGCAGGGCACGATCTGCTTATTGTAAATGAGGGGGCGGAAACGCTGCGCCTCAACGACTATTTTCTTACGGACAAGCCTGCCGACATTTATGACGCGAATGGCGCGGTTTTGCGCGGCGATCTGGTGGCACGGATGGCAGGACCCATTGCACCGGGTCAATATGCGCAAGTTGGCGGAAATGTAGGTTCGAGCCCGATCGGTCAGGTCGAGACACTCGATGGTGGAGCAAGTGTCCAGCGTGTGGACGGCACAGTCGAAACCCTTCAGGTCGGGATGAAGATTTTCCAGCGCGATGTGCTTCAGACTGATGAGGGCGGTTCGCTTTCCGTGACCTTCGTTGATGGCACAATTTTCACATTGGCATCCGCTTCGCGTATGTTGATCGACGAGTTGATTTTTGACCCGGACGGGTCCGACAACAGCGCTGGTTTCAACCTCATACAGGGTAGCTTTGTCTTTATCGCCGGGCAGGTCGCCAAAACAGGTGGCATGGAGGTTGGAACACCGTCTTCGACGATGGGTATCCGCGGCACGACGGTTGTAATCGAAATCGCGGCGGACGACGGCATTGTCACCAGCGAAGTGAGCTTGACGCAAGACCCCGACGGCGAGGTGGGCGTTGTCGAGTTGCGTGATCTTGATGGGAATCTGATTGCCAACATCACGGAAACAGATACCAAATGGGTGGTATCAGCGCTTGATGGAACAAGCAGGGAAGTTCAGCGCGACAGTCAGGACGAGCTTGAAGACAGCGTGCTGATCGCAGAGGCATTCGCGGCCTTCCGCGCAGCGACCTCGCGGGTGGACGCAGGCGATACTTTTGTTTCGCTGGGTGATCCGACAGTCGCGCCGCAAAACGGGCCGCAGTCCAGCGACGGTCTCAACCTAGACGTGGACGGCAACGACGAACCCGAAGCCATCGATCCGTTGGAGCAATTGGAAGAGTTGCCAGAAAGTGATGATCTGGCGCCCTTTGATGAGGGTCTCAATCAGTTACAGGAACCTATTGAGACGGCTCCGATTGTCGTTGTTGAAGGGTTTGAAGACGCGACAGAAGATTCCGCGATTTCCGGCAACGCCGTTGTCGAGAATTTGCCACAAGGCACCGTATTCGCACTCGGCTCGGGACCGAACAACGGGCAGGCGACCGTCGAACCCGATGGAAGCTTTGCTTTTGTGCCTGATCCTGATTTTAACGGGACGGACAGTTTCACCTTCACGGTTCTGGATGGCGGTACCCAAGTTGCTCAGGGCACCGTGGTCGTAAATGTTTTGCCGGTCAATGACGCGCCGGTGGCTCAGGACGCAGCGACATCTGTGTCCGAAGACGGGATTGTGTCCGGCTCGGTGGTTGCAACCGATGTGGATGGCGACACCTTGGTCTATTCCGTGGCCACGGCGCCTGCCTTCGGCGAGGTGCTGTTGCTACAAAATGGCGGCTACACCTACACGCCCAATCCCGATTTTACCGGAACCGACAGCTTTGCTGTGACGGCAACTGATCCGGAAGGGGCTTCAAGCCTCGCAACAATCACTGTGAACGTCGCGCCGCAAAACGACGATCCCGTGGCGCAGGACGGGTCGACCAGCGTGGCCGAGGACGGCTCGGTCACCGGCACGGTTGTGGCAAACGATGTGGACGGCGACGCGCTGACCTTCTCGCTAGCGACACCTGCAGCATCGGGCACTGTGGCCCTTTTGGGGGGAGGGGCCTACAGCTATACGCCCGATCCCGACTTTGAAGGCAGCGACAGCTTTCAGGTGCTGGTTGAAGACGGTCAGGGTGGCAGTGCCACGGCGACGGTCTCGGTGACGGTTGGTGCCGTGAACGACGATCCCGTCGCGCAGGACGGGTCGACCAGTGTGGCCGAGGACGGCTCGGTCACCGGCACGGTTGTGGCAAACGATGTGGACGGCGACGCGCTGACCTTCTCGCTGGCGACACCTGCAGCATCGGGCACTGTGGCACTTTTGGGCGGAGGGGCCTACAGCTATACGCCCGATCCCGACTTTGAAGGCAGCGACAGCTTTCAGGTGCTGGTTGAAGACGGTCA
>CANMWT010000018.1 GCA_947501635.1 uncultured Roseobacter sp. | reverse complement strand
GTCATTTGACAGGGATGGACCCCAAACGCCCCCGATCGGATACCCCATGACGACCCAACAACAAGAGCTGATTGTGCGCAGGTTTGTCGCCGCGGGGCTCTGATCCTGAGATGTCAGTCCGTAGTGTAGGTTTTCAGGGCCGCTTCAACACCCTCTGACCAGACCAGATCAAGCCAACGCGCGAAACTATCGGCGAAGGGTGCCGCTTCGGCCAGATCACCGTAAAGCTGCTTTTGTTCCAGCCACGCCGCCGGTCTCGCCCGCGCTTCGGTCGCTGCCGCCGTCAGGTCGGCCCAGAATGGATCATTGGGTTCGATGCGGCTGCCATCTTCGCGTGTGCCTTCACACATGCGCGCCCAGATCGCCTCGACCAAAGCCAGACCCGTGACCGAGGCCCCCTGCGCCAGCGCGTCGCGCACCACTGGCAAAACGAAGCCTGTGTGACGCGATGAACCGTCAAATGCGACCCGCCGCGTCGTGTCAACAATCTCTGGGTTGCGAAACCGCCTTTCAACCAACTGGATGTAGCTTTCCGGCGTCATACCAGGCACCGCCTGCACATGAGGTGCGATCTCGGTTGATTGCACCTTGTGAAAAAACGCGGCGATGGCCGGATGTGACATTGCCTCGGAAATTGTCGCGACGGAAAGCAATTCGGCGGCATTCGCAAGCACCTGATGTCCGGCATTGAGAATGCGCAGCTTCATGAACTCGTAATGCTCGACGTTGTGCGAGAAAGTCGCGCCCGCCCTGTCCCAACCGGGACGTCCGGCGCAGAAATCATCCTCGATTACCCATTGGCGAAAGTTCTCATGGGTCACGGGCGCGGAATCGTCGATACCAAACTTGAGGGCTTGCGCGATTTCTGCAGGGCCTGTCGCGGGGACAATGCAATCCACCATGGAGTTGGGGAAACTGCAGTGCGTGTCGATCCATTCGGCCAGATCTGGGTCCGACAAGGCAGCCAGCGACACCACCGTCTGGCGCAGAATGCCGCCATTGTTCTGCAGGTTGTCGCAGCTCTGACCGGTGAAGGGGCCGATTTGTGCCGCACGCCGCAACCGCAACGCTTCAATCATTGCGCCAAAAGCCGTTCTGGGTTTTTGCGGATGCGCGGCGTCATGCTGGATATCGGGGTGCTGTGCGTCAAAACCGCCTGTCGCGGGATCAATGTAATAGCCGCCTTCTGTGACAGTCAGTGATACGATACGGATTGCAGGGTCCGCCATCTGCCGGATCAGTGCGGCGTTTTCCGGCTCGACGGGCAGGAAATCGATCATCCCGCCGGTGATCTCGGCCGAGACCCCGGCGGGGTCGAGCTCGATCAAGGTGGTCAGACAATCCTGAGCCAGCAGCCGTTCACGCTGTGCGGCGTCGGGCGCTCGCACGCCGGCGCCAATGATGGCCCAGTCATGCGCATGCCCCTGCTGCATCAGGCGGTGCAAATACCATGCCTGATGTGCGCGGTGAAAGTTGCCCAGCCCAATGTGTACGATCCCCGGTGTCAGCGTACTGCGGTCATAGACGGGCTTTCGCACGTTGCCGGAAATATCGTCCAGCGTCTCATTCCGCAGCATTACCGCGGTCTCTTGAGTATCAGATTGTACCATCAGCTCATCCATTGGCCACCATCCACGTTATAGCATTGCGCAACGATGTAGTCGGCTTCCTCGCTGGCGAGAAAGACAGCCATGCCGGTCAGATCTTCGGCACGGCCCATGCGTCCATGGGGGACGCCTGCTGCTACTTCTTTCTTCTTCTGACCGGGGGGCTTGCCTTCGTATTTCGCGAAAAACGCATCCACACCGTCCCAGTGTTCGCCATCCACAACCCCGGGCGAGATGGCATTGACGTTGATGCCATGCCGGATCAGGTCCAGCCCCGCTGACTGTGTCAGGCTGATCACGGCGGCTTTGGTTGCACAATAGACCGCAACCAGAGGCTCGCCACGGCGTCCTGCCTGACTGGCCATGTTTATGATCCGCCCCTTTACGCCCTTTTCGATCATATGCCTTGCCACCGCCTGCATCACAAAGAGCGTTCCGGCGACATTCACGTCAAAGACGCGTGCGTAGTCTGCCCTATCCACCTCGGCAATTGGTGCGGCGGTGAAAAGCGCGGCGTTGTTAACCAAAATATCGATCGTTCCAAAGTGTGACACTGCGGCTGCTACCGCTGCGTCTATGCTGGCCTGATCTGTTACATCAAGCTCCAGTGCGATCGCTGCGGGGCCCAGCTCCCGAGCGGTTTGCTCGGCACGGGCGACGTCTATGTCGGCGATGGCGACGCGTGCGCCTTCACGCACGTAAGCCGCGCAAAAGGCGCGCCCGATTCCTCGGGCGCTACCTGTTATCAGCGCTGACTTTCCAGCCAACCGCATCATTCCATCCTCAGACCCTGCGCGTCAAACTTGTGCAGCTTGTCCAACTGGGGTGTCAGATAGATTGCATCGCCGTGTTTGACCTGAATATCGCCGGTAATCCGGACAGTAATCATATCACCAAGCCCGGTGTCATGGACGTGGATGAAGGTGTCCGAACCCAAGTGCTCTGCGACGCCAACGCGCCCTTCCCACATACCCTCGGACATGCTGACGTCCGTGTGCTCGGGACGGATACCGATGGTTGATGCGCCATGCTTCTCTGCCTCGGGCCCTTTGATGAGGTTCATCTTGGGCGAGCCGATGAAGCCCGCAACGAATTCGTTGCGCGGGCTGTGATAAAGCTCGAGCGGAGAGCCTACCTGTTCAATGAAGCCTGCGCGCAGCACGACGATCTTGTCAGCCATGGTCATCGCTTCGACCTGGTCGTGGGTAACATAGATCATCGTGGTCTTCAGCCGTTCGTGCAGTTCACTGATTTCCAGACGCATGCCAACTCGCAGCGCGGCATCAAGGTTGGACAAGGGCTCGTCAAAGAGAAACGCCGAAGGTTCGCGCACAATAGACCGGCCGATGGCGACCCGCTGGCGCTGCCCGCCGGACAACTGACCCGGCTTGCGGTCCAGATAATCCGTCAGGTTGAGCGCCTTGGCAGCAGCTTCGATCCGGCGGTTCTGTTCATCCTCGGGCACCGCGGCCATTTTCATTGGAAACGCGATGTTCTTGCGTACCGACATGTGCGGATAAAGGGCGTAGGACTGGAATACCATGGCCAGACCGCGCTTGGCAGGGGGCACATTGGTGGCGTCGGCGCCGTCGATCTCGATATGGCCAGAGGTGATGTCCTCCAAACCTGCGATCAGGCGCAGCAGAGTGGATTTCCCGCAACCCGAAGGCCCGACGAACACGGTGAACTCGCCATCTTCGATTGTAAGATCAAGAGGTGGAATGACCTGAACTTCACCGAAGCTCTTTGTCACTTGGTTGAGTTTGATTTGTCCCATTGGTCTAATCTTTCCTTATTTCACGGCGCCGAAGGTCAGGCCGCTGACGAGTTGTTTCTGGCTGAACCAGCCGAGAATGAGGATTGGTGCGATGGCCATGGTCGAGGCCGCACTCAATTTGGCGAAGAACAGTCCCTCAGGGCTTGAGTAGCTTGCAATGAAGGCCGTGAGAGGGGCTGCATTGGCTGCCGTCAGGTTGAGCGTCCAGAAAGCTTCGTTCCATGCGAGGATAAAGTTCAACAGCACGGTCGAGGCGATGCCCGGAATGGCCATAGGCGTAAGCACATAGAGGATTTCTTCTTTCAGGGAGGCTCCGTCCATACGCGCCGCTTCCAGAATTTCGACCGGTATTTCGCGGAAGTATGTATAGAGCATCCAGACGATAATCGGCAGGTTCATCAACATCAGCACGATGACCAGTCCGATACGGCTGTCCAGTATCCCCAGATTGATGAAGATCAGGTAGATCGGATAAAGCACACCGACCGCTGGCAACATCTTGGTGGACAGCATCCACAGCAGAATGTCCTTGGTCCGCTTTGACGGCACAAAGGCCATGGACCAGGCCGCCGGAACCGCGACAAGAATGCCAAGCAGGGTAGAGCCGCCGGCGATAATGATCGAGTTCCACAGGAAGCGCGCGTAGTTCGAGCGCTCCATCACTGCCGAATAGTTTTCCAGCGTCCAGTCGAAGGCCAGAAAGACGGGTGGGTCTGCGATCGCCGTGGCTTCGGTCTTGAAGCTCGTGAGGATCGTCCAGAGGATCGGGAAGAAAATCAACAATCCGATACCCCATGCAAGGGCCGTGTTGATGGTTTTCCGTTGTTGGGTAACTGCGCGGGCCATTATGTCCTCCTCACGCGTCGAGATTCTTGCCGACGATGCGCATCAGGAAGATGGCAACGATATTGGCGAGAATGATTGCATAGACACCACCGGCAGAGCCGAGGCCGACGTTCTGGCTTTCCAGAACCCGCTGGAAGATCAGATAGGTGAGCGTCCGGGTGCCAAAGGCACCTCCCGTCGTCACGAAAATCTCAGCGAATACAGCAAGCAGAAAGATGGTCTGGATCAAGATCACGATTGTGATCGCGCGTCCAAGGTGTGGCAGGGTGATATAGGCAAAGCGCTTGATCGGCGGTGCCCCGTCCATTTCGGCGGCTTCCAGTTGCTCGCTGTCGAGTGACTGGATCGCCGTCAGCAGAATAAGCGTCGCAAAAGGCAGCCACTGCCACGAGACGATCATCACGATGGAAGGCATCGACGCTTCAGAAAGCCAGGCTATGGGTTCTGCGCCGAAAAACTTCCATAAATGGGCAAAGAGGCCGTTTACCGGGTCCATGAACATGTTCTTCCAGACGAGCGCCGAAACCGTCGGCATCACGAAGAAGGGTGCGATGACAAGGATCCGGACAATGCCCTGTCCCCACATCGGCTGGTTCAGCAAGATCGCCAGTAGGATACCGAAAACAACCGTTATCAACAGAACACCGCCAACAATGGTGAGCGTGGCCACGACGGATGGCCAAAAGGCACTCGAACTCACAAATCGAACGTAGTTGTCAAAACCGACCCAGCCAAGGTCACCGCCACGTAGGGGCAGGTACTGTTTGAATGAGAACATTAGGGTCATAATCAGGGGCACGAGCATCCAGCCAAGGAGCAAGATAACCGCGGGTGCCATCATAATGCGGGCCGCTGATCGGGAATGTTGGGTTGCCATCGGGCATACCTCCTTTGTTGATCGCCGCGAGGTGATCGAGAAAACGGAGCTATCTTTTGGGAAAAAGTAAAGGGCCCGGGGGACACAACGGATAGGTGTCCATGCCCCCCGGGCGGGAGGAGCGCTTAGCGGTAGCCAGCAGCTTCCATTGCGTCGTTTGTCAACGCCTGAGCTTTGGCAAGTGCTTCATCCACGGTCTGCTGACCAGCATAGACCGCCGAGAACTCTTGGCTCACTTCTGTCGCGATACCGGCAAACTCTGGGATCGCTGCGAACTGAATGCCGACATAAGGCACAGGTTTTACAGTCGGGTTGCTCGGATCAGCAGCAAGGATCGAGTCCAGCGTCATCTGAGCGAAAGGAACCGCCTGATAGTTGGGGTTCTCGTACAAAGATGTACGTGCGCCCGGAGGCACGTTCGCCCAGCCTTCGTTTTCTGCAACCAGTTCGATGTAGTCCTTGGAAGTTGCCCATTCGATGAACTCTTTCGCAGGACCTTCTTTTTGGGTGCCGGCAGGAATTGCCAGGGCCCAGGCCCAGAGCCAGTTGGAGCGTTTCTCAACACCTTCGGAGTTCGGTGCCAGAGCAAAGCCCACTTTGTCTGCGACAGTCGAATCGTTGGGGTTTGTCACGAAAGACGCCGCAACAGTGGCGTCGATCCACATGCCGCACTTGCCTTGCTGGAACAGGTTCAGGTTTTCGTTGAACCCGTTGGTTGCATAGCCCGTGGGGCCCGATTCCGCCATCATTTCGGTAAAGAAGGTCAGTGCTTCTTTCCATTCCGGCTGATCAAACTGTGCGTTCCAGTCTTCGTCAAACCAGCGTGCGCCGAAAGAGTTGGCTGTCACGGTGATGAACGCGCCACCTTCGCCCCAACCGGCCTTGCCGCGCAGGCAGATGCCGTTGATGTCGGCGTCGCGGTCCGTCATGGCTGCGGCCGCTTCACGGATGAACTGCCATGTGGGTGCTTTTGGCATTTCCATGCCTGCAGCTTCCATCAGGTCCGTGCGGTACATGATCATGGAGCTTTCGCCATAGAAAGGTGCCGCATAAAGCGTACCGTCGTGGCTCAGACCGCCGCGCATTGCGGGCAGAATGTCATCCACGTCGTATTCCGCAGACAGATCGTTCAGCGGGACAAGCCAGCCGTTCGCACCCCAGATAGGTGTTTCGTACATGCCGATTGTCATGATGTCGAAAGACCCGCCCTTGGCTGCGATGTCTGTTGTGACACGCTGGCGCAGAACGTTCTCTTCCAGTGTGACCCACTCGACCTGGTGACCGGTCTTTTCCGTGAAGTCGTCGGTCAGACCCTGCATGCGGATCATGTCGCCGTTGTTAACTGTTGCGATTGTCAGTGTGGTTGCGTGGCCGTCGGCATAAGCGCCACCGGCTGTGATAAGCGACAAAGCTGTTGCCGCATAGAATGCGCTTCGAAAAGACATCCGTATCCTCCCTTGATTGGATGTTACCCTGACACGCTAGCGGCAAAAGGCACCGCGCGTCAATAAAAAAGTTTACGCGCGTAAACTTTTTTATCTCGCCTCCTGATCCGTCAGGCGGAATCGCGGACGATCAGACGTGCGGGATACAGCGTCTCTTCCCGGTCAACGGGGCGAGTGCCCTCGTCAATAATGTCAAACAACGTTTTGACGGCCTTGCCGGAAACAGATCCATAGTCATGTGCCGCCGTTGTCAGCGCAGGACAGGTAAAGCGCGCAAACGGGTGGTCGTCATGCGAGGCCACACGCAGGTCGCACCCGGGGCCGCGCCCCACTTTTACACCACGTTCAAAGCAGGCAGACAAAAAGCCAATGGCAAGACGGTCGTTGCTGCACAAAACGGTGTTTGTCTTCAGTACCTTCTCGTCCAGAACCTTAAAGCCGCCTCTCTGGCCAATCTCCTCGAAATCCCAACCTTCACCGTCAACCTTGATGACCTGTGCCTCAAGACCCAGTCGCTCCATCATCTCCAGATAGGCCAGTCGCCTTTTGTTGGCGTTGGGGTTGGCGGGTGTTCGTCCCTCAAGAAAGCACGGCGGATCACCTGTTCTGCTAAGATATTCAACGGTTTGCGACACAAAACTGTAGTTGTCCGAACCGACAAAAGCATCTCCCAGACCGTCGATGTTACTGTCAAAAAGCACCGTGGGGACATCGCGGCTGAATTTCTCGATGGCGGCGCGGTCCGATTGCCGGCCCAGCGGTGCCAAAAGCACCCCCGCTGGCTTCATGGACCTGAGGCTGTCGAGGATGTCGAGCTCCTGGCTTTGCTGGCCATGCGCGCTGAACAGGTTGGGGGCATAGCCTGCCTCGATGCAACGTTGCTCGATCACGCGCGAAATCTCTGAAAAGAAAGGGTCAGCCAGATAGGGCACGACAATGCCGATGTTCTTGGTCAACCGCCGGTTCTGATTCATCGCATAGATGTTCGGGCGGTAGTCGTATAGTTGCAGCGCATCCTCTATGCGCTGCCGGGTTGTCTGGCGGACGCTGTCAGGGTTGTTAAAGTATTTTGACACGGTCGGGCGCGAAATGCCGCTGACCGTGGCAAACTCTTCCATATTCCTGATTTTCCGTTCGTCCATCTGTGCTCTCTCACGGCATGCTGCTGGCGACGTGGCAAGTCAAATTTTGCGCGTGTCAACTTTTGGTACAGTAAGGGACGGAACGCGGCGCGGTCAACTTCGTCGGCGAAACAATTCTGAAAATTAACCAAAACCGCAGAAAGCGGGACCGTGCCGGTGCGCATTTACGGTCTGTTAACAACCAATTGCCAGTGTTTGGGCGGCACGCCGGGGGGGTGCAGATCTTGTGCAGTAAAAGGTGGTTGGTGAAATGTTGCGGGTGTTGATGCGCGTCGGAGTGCTTTTGGTCTTTTTGGCCGGCTGCACAGAGGCGGTGCCAAAAGACAATTCTGCGCGCATTCTGGCGATGGGCGACAGCATGCTGGCGTGGCATGGGGCCAGCCGCGCCGCCGTTTCCGACAATATGGAAGCCATACTGGGTGAGCCGGTGATAGACCGCTCGGTGATCGGTGCGCGCATCTTCTATCACCTGCCTGTCAGCGGCGCTTTGGGCATGAACATCTCGCAGCAGTACCGGCCAGGGGCGTGGGACTGGGTGGTGATGAACGGTGGCGGCAACGATCTGTGGTTCGGCTGTGGCTGCAGCCGGTGCGACCGCAAGATGACCCGGATGATAAGCCCGGACGGGCAGCAGGGCTCTGTGCCTGAACTGGTCAGGCGCATCCGTGCCACCGGCGCGCGCGTCATCTACGTCGGGTATTTGCGCAGTCCGGGTGTGGGCTCGATGATCGACCATTGCCGCGACGAAGGTCAGACGTTCGAGCATCGCCTGAGCGTCATGGCTGCCTCTGATCCGGGGGTCCATTTTGTGTCACTTGCTGATCTGGTGCCGCACGGGGACCGGTCGTATCACGCGCTGGACATGATCCATCCGTCGCCCAAGGCCACGCGAAAGATTGCGCAGCGCATCGCGGCGATCATCCGGTAAGGCCCGCCTTACCGGGCAGGGTCGTGCGCCCGATCTGGGCAAGTGTGAGCCCCGTTTCCTCTGCCAGCAGCTTCCAGAACTGCGCCAGCCCAGTGCTGCCTCCGGCGGCGATAGCAAACTGCATCGCGCGTCCGAAAAACACAAAGTCGGCCCCCATGGCATAGGCTTTCACGATATCCTCACCCGATCTCAGGCCAGTGTCGTAAAACAGCGGATAGTCGGGGCCCACCGCCTCGCGGATGGCTTTCAGCGCAAGGATCGGAGGCGGGGCACAATCCAGTTGCCGCCCGCCGTGTGTCGACACCTGAATCGCATCCACACCCGCCTTTTGCAGCCGCAACGCGTCGGTCACATCGGTGACGCCTTTGGCTACCAGATTTCCATCCCACTGGTCGCGCAGGCGCTTGAGAAAGTCCCAGTCCGCCGCCGCCCGGCTTTCGGTTCTGTCAAAGGTAAATCCGGGCATCTGAAAGTTGGCAAGGTCAGGGGCACCCGCCATCAGGCTCGAAATCGACCAGCGCGGATGCAATGCAAAGTCAATGAACTGCATTGGCCCGATCTTGAAGGGCATCTTGAAACCGCGCCGCAATTCGCGTGGGCGGCGTCCCACCTCGGGCACGTCCAGTGTCATGATAAGTGTCTTGTAGCCCGCGGCCTTGGCCCGCTCCACCAGCATGGCAGTGCCGCTGCCGTCACCGCTGAAGTATAGCTGGAACCACGCATGGCCCTCGGCCTTCTCGATCATTGTCTCCAGCGAGGTCGAGGCGACCGTCGATACCCCGACCGGCACCTCGTGCTGCGCGGCGATCCGGGCCAGCATCACATCGGCACCTGGGCCTGACAGGTTGCACATGCCCATCGGGCTGATCCCGAAGGGCACCTTGCCTGCATGCTCGAAGACGCGCACCCCAAGGTCGCGCTGCGCCACATTGACCAGAACGCGGGGCTGCAGCTCGATGTCGCGCAGTGCGGCGAGGTTTCGGGCCTCTGCCACGCCATTGCCCGCGGCCCCGTCGATATAGTCAAATACCATCCACGGCAGACGCCGGCGGGCCAGCCGCCGGGCGTCATCGTAGCTGTGGATGGCTGTCGCGCTCATCAGGCCTCGATGGCTTTCATAAAGCGGTCCCGGATCACGACAGGGTCCATCGTGATGACAGGGTTTTTGGCGTTGCCGCTGTCGCATTTGACAACCATGATGGTCATCTCACCACTGTCGAGCGCCTCTTGCAGCACGCGGCCCGTGTCCACATCCTGACATTCGATTACCCGCTCGCAGCCGCAGGCTTCGGCCACTTTCGCCAGCGACGTCTTCTTGCCGGTGTAGGTGGGCTGATCCCCTGTCGACCCGTAAGAGCCGTTGTCGATGATCATCAGGATGTAGTTGTTGGCCACGTTGTTGGCGATCGTCGGCAAGGTGCCCATGTTTGTCAGGATAGAGCCATCGCCATCGATGACGATCACCGGCTTGGGCTGCGCCAGCGCGAGCCCCAGACCGATTGAGCTTGCCAGACCCATGGTGCCAAGCATGTAAAAGTTGGTGGGCTGGTCGTCGATGGCATGCAGTTCCTGAGACGGGATGCCGATGTTGCAGACCACCAGTTGGTCACGAAGAATTGGCGCGATCTCGCGCAGGATTTCAGAACGGATCATTGGTCGCCGTAGCCTCCCCAAAAAGACGCATCCGTCAGGATCGCCACCGGTTTGTTGCACATGAATGTGTATTTCAGAATCTCGGGCAGCTCTTCGGCGTCCGATTCCTTGTGAAAGTGGTAGGTCGGGATCAGCATCTGGTTCAGCAGCGCCTTGGTGTGCACCGCCATCTCGACCTGACAGGCCACCGGCTCTCGCAACTCCCCGCGGTAAGAGATCAGCATCGGCAGCGGCATGCGATAGTATTGCGTCAGCGTCGCCAGCGTGTTGATGGTCACGCCGATCGCCGTGTTCTGCATGATGATCATCGGCTTCTTGCCGCCCATGAAGGCACCGGCACAAAGGCCCATGCCCTCGTCTTCCTTGTTGGAAGGGATGTGGTAAATCTCGGGCCGGTTCTCGACCTCGTCAATCACGCCTGCCAGTTGTTTGCAGGGTACTGTGGTGACAAATTCGATGCCAGCGGCGACGACGTCATCCACGATTTTAGAACTGATGGACACCAGTGGGTACTCCTCGAGTGGGGTTAAGGTATTAAAACTTTGTGTGTTTAGCGCAGTACAATCACCGAACAATGCGCATGCCGCACCACGCGGGCGGCAGTAGAGCCAAGAAAGTAGTCACCCAGACCCGGCTGATGCGAGCCCATGATAATGCAGTCGCCGCCCTGTTCACGGGCATAGTCGGCAATCACGCGGCCCGAATGGCCGTTGACCAGAACCGCCTTCGCCTCGGGCACATCGCGGACGCGCTCTTCAAGGCGTTGCTGGGCGGTATTCTGCGCGCGTTGCAAATCGTCCTCCGAGATATAGGCACCGGCCATGCCGCTGGGCCGTTCATAAACATGCAGGGCAATGATCTCTCCACCGGGATCCAGCAGAAGTTTCGCCTTGGCCAGCGCGGTTTCACTGATGCCGTGATCAAGCGAGAGAGCGACGATAATCTTCTTGTACATGATGGGTCCTTTCGGTTTCAGGGTCGGTTAGTCGGCGTGTTCGGGGATCAGCACAATCTTCGGGGCGGCAACGACACCGGATCGGATGTCCACAAAAGCGCTTTGCCCTGCGGCAAGCGGCCGTGTCTCGATCCAGTCCAACGCGCCCAGACGGCCATCAAAAATGGCCTGCGCGGTTTCGACAAAATCCTGCGGCGTGTAGGTGTAAGTGCCGATAAAGGTAATCTCCTGCAAAGTCATCCGGCGAACATCCAACCCGCCGGTTGCTTCACCCAGCCCGATATGCGCAATCACGCCGCCCTGACGGGCCAGCGCGCTGGCGGTTTCACGGGTGGCTGCATAGCCAACGCCGTCGATCACACAGTCCACACTGCCCGGCGCGGGCATGTCACCGCCATCCGGCGCACAGACGTCAAAGCCTTCGATGCCCGCAAGTGTTTCGCGGCGCAGGTCATTGGGTTCAATGACGGTAATTTGGTGCGCACCCTGGGCGCGCAGCGACAATGCAGCTCCCACGCCGATCGCACCGCCGCCGATCACCGCGCAGGTCCGCCCCTCAAAGCTGCCGCCCAGCACAGCGCGCGCCAGCCGCGCCGCGTGCCAGCCGCAGGCGATGGGTTCGGCAAGCGCTGCTTGTTTCAGGTCCACGTCGTCAGGGACCGTCACGAGGTTGCGTTCGGGCATTACCACGTATTCCGCAAATGCCCCTTCGCGCGGAGGCATCGAAATGATCTGCCGGTTGGCGCACAGGTTTTCCTTGCCCGCCTGACAGTCGCGGCACGTCTGGCAGGCCACCAGCGGATTGATCGTAACACGGCGCCCGTCTTGCGGGCCGCCCACGACCACGCCTGCGGCCTCATGCCCGAGGGTCAACGGGGCAGGGCGGCGCTCATCATGGCCCAGAAACGCATGCATGTCCGATCCGCAGATGCCGGACGCCTCGATGCGGACCAATTGCTCGCCCGGGCCCGCCTTGGGCAAAGGGCGGTCCTGATAGGTCAGCTCTTCAACGCCGGTATAGATCAATGCCTTCATTTTGCGGTGAAACCTCCGTCTACAAAAAGCGTCTGCCCCGTCACATAGTCCGAGGCGGGGGCGCAGAAAAACATCAGCGGTCCGTCAAGATCCGCAGGTTCGCCATTGCGACCGATACAAGTCTGGTCCGCATTGCGTTGCGCCAGTTCCGGGTTGGCAAAAACCGGTCCGGTCAACTCGGTGCGGAAAAACCCCGGGGCCACAGCATTCGCGGTGATGCCATCTCCCGACCATGCCTCGGCCATCGCACGGGTCATCTGTTCAACACCGCCTTTGGATGCACCATAGCTTATTCCGGCCGGAAAAGCGCGCCGCGACTGCAAAGAAGCGAAATTGACAATCCGCCCCCAGCCTTTCGCTTTCATGCCCGGTACCAGCGCCTGCGCCAGAAAGAAGGGTGCGGCGAGGTTGAGGTTCAGCGTGACGTCCCAACCTTCCGCCGTGACATCGTCCGCGTGCTGGCGGGTGTTGATCCCGGCCGCGTTTACCAGAATGTCGATAGCTCCGAAGGGCGCGCAGACCGCTTGCGCGACTGCCGCCAGTCCGGACCTGTCCGACAGATCGGCAGTGACACAAGCGGTCTGGCCGCTTGTGTTCTCGGACCACGCGCTCAGCGCGTCGCCGCGGCGGGCCACGCCCACCACCTGCGCGCCGGCTTCGGCCAGCAAGGTCGCCGCCTGACGTCCCAGCCCGCTGCTGGCGCCAGTGACGCAGGCAACCTTGCCGGAGATGTCAAAGAGCGCGCTCATCCGCTTCAGTCCACCGCCGAGAGGTCAAAATTTTCCTGCGGAAAGTACTTGTGCAACCGCGCGTCGGCGGCGCGGGCATGACCCTCCATCCCTTCCAGACGCGAGATGCGCGCGGTGGCTTCGGCCACAGGCTTGGACCCATCGCGCGTTGCACGCTGCCATGTGACAATCTTCATATACTTGTGGACAGACAGGCCACCGGTGTATTTGGCCGACCGGGACGTGGGCAACACGTGGTTGGTGCCCGATGCCTTGTCGCCAAAGGAAACCGTGGTCTCCTCGCCCAAAAACAACGAGCCGTAACACTGCAAACGCTCCAGCCACCACGGCAGGTCCGCGGCCTGCACCGTCAGGTGTTCCGGGGCATAGTCATCAGAACAGGCGGCCATTTCTTCGCGGTCTGCGCAAACGATCACCTCGGCATAGTCGCGCCACGCGGCTTCGGCATTGGTGCGGTTCAGCTCCGGCAGGTCCGCGATCAGACCGGGGACCATTTCCATCACTTTTTCCGCCAGCGGCCGGTTGTCCGTGACCAGCCACACGGGCGAGTTGTAGCCATGCTCGGCCTGACTGACCAGATCGGTGGCCACCATGAAGGGATCGGCATCCGCATCCGCCAGGATCAGGCTGTCGGTGGGTCCCGCAATCATGTCAATACCTACACGACCGAACAGAATGCGCTTGGCCTCGGCCACGAACTGGTTGCCGGGGCCGACCAGAATATCCGCCTGCGGCAGGCCGAACAGACCATAAGTCATCGCAGCAACACCCTGCACCCCGCCCATCGACAGGATTTTGTCCGCGCCGCACAGATTGGCGGCATAGATAATGGCGGGGTTAATGCCCACTTCAGGGCGCGGCGGAGAGCAGGCGGTGATGTGCTGACAGCCCGCCACTTTGGCAGTGGTCACGGTCATAATCGCACTTGCGATGTGACTGTAGCGCCCGCCGGGCACATAGCAGCCCGCCGCCCGCACAGGGATTGCCTTCTGACCGGCAATCAGGCCGGGCACGATCTCAAGTTCAACATCGGTCATGGTTGATTTCTGAACTTCCGCAAACCGGCGCACGTTGTCATGCGCAAAGGCGATATCGTCCTTCAGTTTCTGACTGACCTGACCGGCGGCGATCTCGATCTCTTCCTCGTTCAGCAGTACACTGCCCTTATAGTTATCGAACTTCTCGGCATACTTCAGCGCTGCGGCATCGCCGCCCGCTTCGATATCATTCAGAATGTTCTGGACCGTCTCACGAACGTCCCCTGCATCCGTCATTGCGGTTTTTGCAGCCTTTTTCAGATAATCACGCGCCATTGCGGGCCTCCAGCTTGTCGCAGTTGTCAACGGTCAGGGCAGAGTACGGGGCTGTCCCCCTCCCAAGAGAATCCCTTCGTTGGCTGCTTTGTAAGCGCTTGCATGAATCAATGCAAGCGCTTACATTGATGTCAGGGAAAATTGTTTACCCCGCGTCAAGCGTGGGGGTGAGGTGATGCATGACCAAATTGAACGCGCCCACACTCGAAGACGTCGCAAAGCTTGCGGGCGTGTCCACGGCCAGCATCTCACGTGCGCTTAACGATCCGACCAAGGTCGCTGAAAGCACACGCAAAAAGATCGACGCGGCGATCGAACGCCTCGGCTATACGCCCAACTTCGGCGGCCGCGCACTGGCCTCCAAAAGAACCAACACCGTCGGCGCGGTCATCCCCTCCATGGCCAACGCAATGTTTGCCAGCGGTCTGCAGGCCTTTCAGGAGGAACTGGCTCAGGAAGGTGTGACCCTACTGGTCGCCACCACGGGCTTTGACGCAGAGCAGGAGTTCCGCCAGATCAAGTCGCTGGTGGCACAGGGCGCGGACGGTCTGCTCTTGATTGGCAACGAACGTCCACAGGCCACGTGGGATTTCATCGACAAACGCCGTGTGGCGCATCTGGTGACATGGTGCAACGCCACCCGCCCGGGAGAGCTATACGTTGGGTTCGATAACCAGACAGCGGCAGGTGATGCGGCCCGCCACGCCATGGATCTGGGGCACCGTCGGATCGCCATGATCTGCGGTATCACCAATGTAAACGACCGCGCAAAGGCCCGCCGCGACGGTGTCATCGCCGCGATCAACGCCTACGGACAGGGCGCGCGCCTCACCCATATGACCGAAGCGCCCTACCTTCTGGACGACGCAGCCGACGCGCTGACCGAGATTATGCGCCAGCCGGAAACACCTACCGTTGTGCTCTGCGCCAATGACGCGCAGGCAGCTGGTGCCATGATGCGGGCGCGCGACATGGGGCTGCAGCTGCCGCGCGATCTGTCGTTCATAGGCTTTGACGATGTGGGCATCGCACGGGTCGTCACGCCGCCACTGGCCACCGTGCGCGTGCCGCAAACAGAGGTGGGCCGCGCAGCGGCACGTCTTCTGCTGGGCCGGATCGCGGGCGAGGAAGGGCTGCTGTCCCAGACATTTGCCACGGAATTCATCCACCGCGCCTCGCTGGCGCCGCCTCCAAAGACTTGACAACGCAAGACATGGGCATTCTCTATCGGGAAAACAGTTAAGCACAGAGAGGATTTCCCATGATGAGAACCCGCGCCGCCGTCGCCGTAGCTGCAGGTCAGCCGCTTGAGATCATGGAGGTGAACCTCGAAGGTCCCCGCGCCGGCGAGGTGCTGGTCGAGATCAAGGCGACGGGACTTTGCCACACCGATGAATTCACCCGCTCCGGCGACGATCCCGAAGGCATCTTTCCAGCCATCCTCGGACATGAGGGGGCGGGTGTGGTCGTTGAGGTCGGCGAAGGCGTCACCAGCCTCGAAGTGGGCGATCACGTCATCCCGCTCTACACACCTGAATGCCGCGAATGCGAATACTGCCTGAACCCCAAAACCAACCTCTGCCAGAAGGTGCGCGCGACACAGGGCCAGGGCTTGCTGCCGGATGGCTCCACGCGGTTCTCCATGCTCGATGGCACGCCGATCCACCACTACATGGGCTGTTCGACCTTTGCCAATCACACCGTGGTGCCGGAAATCGCGCTGGCCAAAGTGCGCAAAGACGCGCCCTTTGACAAAATCTGCTACATCGGCTGCGGCGTAACAACGGGTATCGGTGCCGTCATCAACACCGCCAAGGTCGAGATCGGATCGCGCTGCGTGGTCTTCGGTCTGGGCGGCATCGGGCTCAACGTCATTCAGGGGCTCAAACTTGCGGGGGCCGACCAGATCGTCGGCGTGGACCTCAACGACAGCAAAGAGGAAATGGGCCGTCACTTCGGCATGACCGACTTTGTGAACCCCTCCAAAGTAGAGGGCGACATGGTCGCGCATCTGGTTGACCTCACCAACGGCGGCGCGGACTATACCTTCGACGCCACCGGCAATGTAAACGTGATGCGCACAGCACTTGAAGCGGCGCATAAAGGCTGGGGTGAAAGCATCATCATCGGCGTGGCACCGGCAGGGGCCGAAATATCGACACGGCCGTTCCAGCTGGTCACCGGCCGCGTCTGGCGCGGGACGGCTTTCGGCGGCGCCAAAGGGCGCACCGATGTGCCCAAGATCGTCGACTGGTACATGGACGGCAAGATCGAGATCGACCCGATGATCACCCACAAGCTGACGTTGGATGAAATCAACCACGGCTTTGATCTGATGCACGAAGGCAAATCCATCCGTGCGGTGGTGGAGTTCTGAACCTCAGCCGGCTTTGCGCGCCTGAAGGATCATCCGCGCCGAGGTAAAGTAATACTGGCCCGCTTCATCAAGGCGGACCAGGTCGTCAAACCACGCCTCTATGGTCTCGGGTGTCACATTCTCTTTCTGTACATAGTCGCGCAGCAGCTTTGCGATGGCATAGCTGTACGACTTGCGGTGGAAGGACAGATTGACCAGCGGATGCATCGTGGCCTGCACTTCGATAAATCCCGCTTGCCGCAGGGCAGGGGCCAGCACCCGTGGCAGGCATGGGTGCGCACAATGCTTCTCCCATGCGCGCATCACCTCTGTCATGCGCGCGGGCGCCGTGCTGTGCCAGCCAACCGCCCGCCAGTCTGTCGCCATCACCAGCGCGCGCCCGCCGGGCCGCAGCACACGGGCCATTTCGGCCAGCAGGGCGGTCGTGTCCGGCACATATTCTGCGACCTGCGTGCTGACGGCCACGTCAAAACTACCAGTACCGGCGCTCAGAGACAGCGCGTCTTCAACCGCATATGACAGATTTGCGGGGGGCGCGCGGTCGCGGCAGAGCGCGATCAGGTCGTCCGAGATATCAACACCCAGAACATGGCCCCCGGGGCCGGTTTGTGCGGCCATGCTTTCGCTTAGAAACCCAGGGCCGCAACCGATATCGATCACCCGCTCGCCGGGGCGCAGCTTCAGCAGCTGCAACACCGCCTCGCGTTGGGCGACCAGATCCGGCGCGGCATAGGCCGCGGCAAGATCGGCGGCAGCTTTTTTGGTGAAACGCAGCGTACTCATGTCGCAATCTCCCCTTCATCTTTTTTGTGCGACAGCTTACCAGAATAGACAGAAAATTGGAAAAATGGCCCTGAAGGGCTGGTTTTCGGCCAGCGTACCGACGCCTCACCGACGTGATGCCGATGCAATACCGAGCCAAAAAAGAGCAGCGTTTTCAGGCCTACTGCAATGCCAGACGCGCGGGGCCGCCGCGAGGAGCCGGGCTGTCGCGTGGCCGCTGGGGTCGGGAGTTGGAAAGGAACCGCTTAGCCCGTCACCAGCCCCAGCCCAGACAGCGCGCGGATATGCATCACGATATCCTCCACACCCTCGCCATGGCGTAGCGCGGCAAAGACAAACGGGCGTCCCGCGCGCATGCGCTGTGCGTCGCGGTCCATTACCTCCAGCGATGCGCCCACATGAGGCGCCAGATCGGTCTTGTTGATGATAAGCAGGTCAGACCGTGTGATCGCGGGCCCGCCTTTGCGCGGGATTTCCTCGCCCGCCGCCACGTCAATCACATAAAGCGTCACATCCGCCAGTTCCGGCGAGAAGGTCGCCGACAGATTGTCCCCGCCGCTCTCTATCAGGACCGCTTCGACCTCGGGGTGGCGGGCCTGCATCTCGGCCACCGCGGCAAGGTTGATCGAGGCATCTTCGCGGATCGCTGTGTGCGGACAGCCGCCCGTCTCGACCCCGATGACACGGTCCTGCGGCAGGATTTGCAGCCGCATCAGCGCTTCGGCATCTTCCTGCGTATAGATGTCATTGGTGATAACACCGATGGAATGATGCGGGCTCAGCGCGCGCGCAAGCGCTGCGGTCAGCGTTGTTTTCCCCGCGCCCACCGGACCGCCGATGCCGATCCTGACAGGGCCGTTCAACGTAGGAGGGACGTGTTCGTTCATGTGCGAAAGACCTTTGAATACTGGGTTTCGTGCCGCATCGCTTCGATGTCGACAGCAAAACAGTTTGAGCTGATGTCGTCCAGTCCCCGCTGGATGGCATCCTTGGCCGTGCGTTCGATCAGCGGGGCCAAAGCCGCAAGGACCGCCTGTCCCTCGGTCTGGCCCAGTGGCACCAGCCGTACCGCGGCAGATACAAGGTTGGCGGTAAAGGCATGCAAGTACATCTGAGCGGTCATGTCCAGCGGAAGGACCTCCAGACGCGCGGCACGACCCACGGCCACGGGATAGCTCAGCGTGCCGATATCCATCGCCCAGATCGCCCCGACTGTCCGGCAAAATGCCGCCCCCTGATCAAGCGTTTCGGTCAGACGCTCGCTGGAGGCGGCAAAGGCGCGCGCCTCGGCATCGAGCGCGGCAAGGCCCTCGGGCGGCGTGTCAAAAGCTGCCGCAAGCAGTATCACGTCGTTGCGGCCGCTGCCCTGCGAGACAAGGTCCTCCAGCCAGATTTCAAGCGTCTCCGCATCGGCGATCGCGCCGCGATCAATCGCGCTCTCCAGCCCGTGCGAATAGGCATAAGCGCCAACGGGAAACCCCGGTGAAAACCACTGCGCCAGCGTCAGATAAGCATTAGTGCTCATGATGCTGGTGGTGGTGATGGTGGTGCTCGTGGGGCGTATGGTCCGGCCCATGCGCATGGCTGTGGTCATGCCCGTGGGTCCGGCCGTGCCCATAGGCACCGCCCTCGGGTGTAAAAGGTTCCTCCACCTCTATGACCACAGCGCCGATGCGCGCCAGCATATCGGCCATCACATGGTCGCGCTGGATCAGCAGGCGGTCGGTCTCAATCTGGCAGGGGGTGTGCCGGTTGCCGATGTGCCATGCGATACGCGGCAAATCTGGTCCAGTCACCTGCAGCAAAGGCTCGGGTGCCGCGACGACCTCGACCAATACACCGGTACTGGTGCGCAGGGCGTCCCCGTGGCCCAGCGATGTGGTCCGCGGCAAATCCACAAGGATCTGGGCGCCCGCGCGCGTCGTCAGTACCTTGCGCCTCAGAAAGCGGGCATCGTAGTCCAGCGCGACCTGATCGTCCGCGGCCTCTGACTGGCTGATAATCTCTTGGGCAGTTTGCATGGGGGCCTCTCAATATAAGAAATAACGTTGCGCCATAGGCAGAACATCCGCCGGCTGGCATGTGAGCAGCTCCCCATCTGCCCGCACTTCGTAAGTTTCTGGATTCACTTCAATCTCCGGAAGCGCATCGTTCAGGATCAGATCCTTTTTACCGATATTGCGCGTGCCCTTCACGGCCTTTACGTCCTTGCGCAGACCCAGCGTCGCGCCAATACCGGCCGCTTCGGCCGCGGCGCTGACAAACGTCACCGAAGAGCGCTCCAGTGACCGGCCGAAGGCACCGAACATGGGCCGCGTGTAGACCGGTTGCGGCGTTGGGATCGAAGCGTTCGTGTCGCCCATCTGCGCGCAGACAATTGTGCCGGCCATCAGGACCATCTCGGGTTTGACGCCAAAAAAAGCAGGATT
This sequence comes from uncultured Roseobacter sp., assembly GCA_947501635.1. Taxonomy (GTDB): domain Bacteria; phylum Pseudomonadota; class Alphaproteobacteria; order Rhodobacterales; family Rhodobacteraceae; genus Roseobacter. Next base: position 27,605 of record CANMWT010000018.1, on the reverse strand, counting down.
CCACAGCACCAGATCGGCGCGCTTGCCCTCTTCGATGCTGCCGATCTCGTGGCTCAAACCATGCGCAATCGCAGGGTTGATCGTATACTTCGCGATGTAGCGGCGCACCCGCATGTTGTCATTGTCGCCGGTTTCGCTGTCCAGCGCGCCGCGCTGCTTTTTCATTTTGTCTGCGGTCTGCCATGTGCGGATGATGACCTCGCCCACACGTCCCATGGCCTGACTGTCAGACGCGATGATCGAGAACGCCCCCATGTCATGCAGGATATCTTCTGCCGCGATCGTTTCACGCCGGATGCGGCTTTCAGCAAAGGCGACATCCTCGGGGATCGACTTGTCGAGATGGTGGCAGACCATCAGCATATCGAGATGTTCTTCCAGCGTATTGACCGTAAAGGGCCGTGTCGGGTTGGTCGAGGAGGGCAGCACATTGGCGTCGCCGCAAATCTTTATGATGTCAGGCGCGTGCCCGCCGCCGGCACCCTCGGTGTGAAAGGCGTGGATCGTGCGGCCCTTTATGGCCGCGACCGTATTCTCGACAAATCCGCTCTCGTTCAGCGTGTCGGTGTGGATCATCACCTGCACATCCATGTCGTCCGCAACCGACAGGCAACAGTCTATGGCGCCCGGCGTGGTCCCCCAATCCTCGTGCAGTTTCATCGCACAGGCACCGCCTTCGATCATCTCGACCAGCGCAGCGGGCTGGCTGGCGTTGCCTTTGCCGGAAATGCCAAAGTTCATGGGGAAGGCGTCCAGCGCCTGCAGCATTCGCCCGATATGCCAGCTGCCCGGCGTGCAGGTCGTGGCCAGCGTGCCATGCGCAGGGCCCGTGCCGCCACCCAGCATGGTTGTGATGCCGGAATGCAGCGCATCGTCGATCTGCTGCGGCGCGATAAAGTGGATATGGCTGTCAAACCCGCCCGCCGTCAGGATCTTGCCCTCGCCTGCGATGGCCTCGGTTGAGGGGCCAACAATGATGTCGACGCCGGGTTGCGTGTCGGGGTTGCCGGCCTTTCCGATCTTGGCGATGCGCCCGTCGCGCAAGCCCACATCGGCCTTGTAGATGCCGGTGTGATCCACAATCAGCGCATTGGTGATGACCGTGTCCACCGCGCCCTCGGCCCGTGTCACCTGAGACTGGCCCATCCCGTCGCGAATGACCTTGCCGCCGCCGAACTTGACCTCTTCGCCATAGGTGGTGTGATCGCGCTCGACCTCGATCACAAGGTCGGTATCGGCAAGGCGGACCTTGTCACCGGTTGTGGGGCCGAACATCGCGGCATAAGAGGCGCGTGAAATTGTTGTTGCCATTTTACGTTCTCGATCCTGTCTGTGCTCCAACAGGCGCGCTGCTGAATGCTATGCGGTTTAGCGTCGGGGCGGGTTTGGCGTCGGTCGCTGCCCCGCTCATTTTGCGCTCCGCTTCATGCCGCGTCTCGTCAGGCGGCGGCTGTTGGCGCGGGTGTGCCGGCGGTAGGGTTTCAGGGCAGCGGCAAAGACCTCGTCAGGGGTGTGGCCTTTCAGAACCGCCTCGACAGCGGCCCCGTTCGACCGGGTCGCTGCGCGGAATTTTTCCGACACCATGCGTGTCTTCTCACTTGGCGGAACGGACCATACACCGGCCATGCCCAAGAGGCGCATGGCAATCACCGACTGCGCTTCGGCCAGCATAAATGCTGCCTGCACAGTGTTGGCAAAGGCCGTGACAGGGTTATAGCCCAGCATCATTCGAGCGGCCCCATCACAGCCTGATTGAACCCAAAGATGCGCCGCGCACCGGAGACCGGGATCAGCTGCACCTCGCGCCTCTGGCCGGGCTCAAAGCGCACCGCGGTACCCGCGGCGATATCCAGCCGCATGCCGCGCGCGGCGTCGCGGTCAAACTCCAATGCACTGTTGGCCTCGCCAAAGTGATAGTGGCTGCCCACCTGCACGGGCCGGTCACCGGTATTGGCGACCATCAGCGTGATGGCCTCCCGGCCCTCGTTCAGGGCGATGTCGCCGTCGGCGGTGATGATTTCTCCGGGGATCATGGCTGCCTCCTATCGTATCGGGTTGTGCACGGTCACCAGCTTGGTGCCGTCGGGAAAGGTGGCTTCGACCTGCACGTCGTGGATCATCTCGGGCACCCCTTCCATGCATTGTGCCCGGGTGATGACCTGCGCGCCGGCTTCCATCATATCCGCCACGGACCGCCCGTCGCGCGCGCCCTCCACCACAGCATCGGTAATCAGCGCTATGGCCTCGGGGTGGTTCAGTTTGACACCGCGCGCGAGCCGCTTTCGGGCCACCTCGGCGGCCATGGCGACCAGTAGTTTGTCTTTTTCACGGGGCGTGAGCTGCATGGGTCATAGCCTCCAACTTTGGGGAAGGGTGTTTTCAGTAAGTAAATCCAGTACGGGCAACAGCGCGCGGCGCAGCTCAAAGCCGTCTTCCGCCAAGAGGCGCAGCGCCAGCACGCCGCTTTGCAAAAGGCTGGCACCACCGGTCGGGCCCAGATGCGCGCGCACACGCTCCAGTCTGGCGTCCGCTGCCGGATCAACCCACAGCAGGCTCGCCATGGCGCGCGCACCCTTCGCCACCGCCGGGCGGTCAAGGGTCGCCCCCACCGCGCCATCAAGCGTGATCGCGTCGCGGTAGAGCGCCACGCCGTCGCGGCGGACGTCGATGCGGTCCCGAAACGTCAGCCTGCGGGCATCCTCGCCCATGGCGCGGCGTCCGAACAGAACGGGTTCGACCATGAGAAACCGCGCATCCGCCGCAAGCTCGACCGTGAGCCTGCGATGCAGTACCGCATCATCGTAAAGGATGGTCTCTTGCGGCAGCCAGAACAGCGTGCTGTCGGCTTCGGCTGTCAACGCGGTCTCGACCCGGCCGATCTGGCCCTGTTGCGCCCGATAGACGCGTTCGGCAGCCTGCGTGGTCAGGATAAGATGCGAACCTGCACCCGCCGTGGCGCGGATGCTGAAGACGTCTCCGCCTGTCACGCCGCCTGATGTGTTCACAATGGTCGCTTCTGTCAGATCGCGTCGCGTGGGAAACATCAGTTTCAGCGCGCCAGACTGGCGCAGTCCATCAAGGGCGGACACACCGTTTCTGTTCTTGGTACTGACAAACGCCTGCCCGAAAGCACGGGGCTGGTCCAGCGGTGTCGCGGCACGCATCAACAAGACAGGCAGCTCTTTGGTCGTTGCAGTTAGGCCCAACCCTCACACACAACACGCGCGCTTGACCAGACCGAAGATGTCGCAGGGCGGCTTGCTTTAAAAGTTGCCCAATTTTTGGGCAGAAATGCAGTGCGGCGCTAGCGCGGTATCGGCCTTTCGGGGCCCTGATCCAACCGCCAGATATGATCCGCGCACCCGCTGGGAAAATGGCGGCCCACCAATGGGTCGTGGCCGGGAATGATCAGTTGCGGGTCAGACGCCAGCTGTTCGAGCCGCAAAAAACCGTCCAGCATGTTTTGCAAATCAACCACGATGGGGAAGGGCTTGTGCTCAAACAGGTTTTCGTAAAAATGCGCCGCATCTGACGCCAGCACCAGCCAGCCTGCCTGCGTCCTGACGCGCACGGCCTGCAAACCGCGGCTGTGACCGCCGATGCAATGCACGCTCACACCCTCTGCGATCTCACCGTCACCGTCAAAAAACTGCATCTTGCCACGGTACAGCCTTTCGATGGCGGTGCAGATATGACCGGCGGTATAGGGCATGCGCAACGTCGGGTGGCACATGCACGGACCGGTGGCAAAGGCCATTTCGGCAGATTGCAGATGCAACTGCGCGTTGGGAAAGAGATGCAAACCGCCGGCGTGGTCGTAGTGCAGGTGCGTCACGATCACGTGGTCAATCGCCTCAGGCGTCAAACCCAGCGGGGCAAGCGCCTCTGCGGGATGAATCCGGATCGGGCGCCCGCGCGCCTGTGCCTCTGCTGTGTCATAGCCTGTGTCGACCAGAATGACCTCGTCACCACGGCGCAGAACCCACATAAAATAGTCCATCGCATGCGGTGCATCATGATTGTCATCAAAAATGAAGCTATCTGCGCGGGTACGTGCAGTGCGGTCGGCATATTTGACGGCATGGACTTCCCAGTTGCTCATTGGTGCACCTCGCAATAGGTCCGGACATCCTTGTGCGCGATCATCGCGGCGGTCGATTTGTCGAACGCTGCAAAATGAGCGCTTTGCAGGTGCGCCTGAAACGCCGCCGCATCGCTGTAGAGTTCGTATAGAAACACTTCGTCCGGGCGGTCGGGATCAGTCGCTACATCAAACCGGTGGCAGCCAAGCTCTTCCGACAGCGAGCGTCGCGCGTTCTGATGCATCAGCGCCATGAAAGCCTCGCGCACATCCGGCTTGAGCGTCAGCGTCACAACTACAGCAAACATCCTGTGATCCTCCCAACGCCACATTTGCAGATCGGCCCGTACAAGCCAATCCTTGTTAACCTGCCTTTTCCAGCGGGCCTTTGGCTGTGGGCCAAAAACGCGATTGTATCCCTGCGCGCGTGATGCAACGATCGCATGCGCGACAGCACTGCGCGCGCGTGGGGCGCAACACGGCTCAGGGGGAGAGGATGACGCAGGAATTTACCATTGCCGTGTTTGAAGGGGACGGGATTGGCCCGGAAATCATGCAGCCGACCCTTGAGATACTCCGCACGCTGTGCAGGCATGGGGACTACCAGCTGCGCTTTCAGACCTGCGCGGCGGGGGCCGCACATTATGCGCAGTCCGGCGAAGCTCTGCCTGCCGCCTCGCTAAAGACCGCGCGGGCGGCCGACGCGATCCTGTTGTCGGCGATGGGCCTGCCAGATGTGCGCTATCCCGACGGCACCGAAATCTCGCCGCAGATCGAACTGCGCAAGGTGCTGCACCTCTTTGCCGGAGTGCGTCCGGTGCGCATTTTCCCCGGGCTGCAGACCCCGCTTGCCCTGCCCAAGGACCGCAGCGTTGATTTTGTGCTGATCCGCGAAAGCACGGAGGGGTTGTTTCACACGCAAGGCTGCGGTGAGGTCACGCAAACCGAAGCGCGTGAAACCTTGCTCATCACCAAAGAGGTGTCGGAAAAACTTTTTGCATTCGCGTTTGATCTGGCCCGGTCGCGCAAGGCTGCGGGCCGGGGGACGGGGCGCGTCACCTGCGTGGACAAGGCGAACGTCTTTCGGGCATTTGCCTTTTTTCGCGCCCTCTTCGATGCCGAGGCGCGCAAACATCCCGACCTGTCGGCGGATCACGCCTATGTCGATGCCACCGCACTTTGGTTCGTTCTCAAGCCGTGGGACTTCGACGTGCTGGTGACGGAAAACATGTTTGGTGACATTCTGTCAGACCTCGGAGCGGGTCTTATGGGCGGGCTCGGCGTGGCACCATCCGCGGACATCGGCGAGGCGCATGCTGTGTTCCAGCCGTGCCATGGCTCTGCGCCGGATATCGCAGGGCAGGGTCGTGCGAACCCTATGGCCATGATTCTGTCGGCGGCGATGATGCTTGACTGGCTCGGGCGGCGGCACGCGATCCCCGCGCTCGGACAAGATGCTGCGCGTCTGCAGCTGGCGGTGGAGGATGTGATCGGAAAAGGCCAGATGTTGACGCCCGATATGGGCGGGAATGCAACTACCCGACAGACCGCGCAAGCGGTGCTAGACCATCTGCGCCCCGCATGAGCGCGCCGCTGCGTGTCGCCTGCCTCGGCGCAGGGTACTTCAGCCGGTTTCATCTGGACGCTTGGCGTCGGATTGAAGGTGCGCAGCTGGTGGCGATTGCCGATATCCGGCCCGACGTTCTCGAAGATGCGGGCCTGCCCGGCTTTAGCGATGCGGCTGCGATGATCCGCGAGACCCGGCCTGATCTGGTTGATATCATCGTGCCGCCTGCGGCTCAGGCCGGTGCAATCAGCACAGCACTTGACCTGGGGGTCAAAACCATCATCTGCCAAAAGCCGTTCTGCACCACTCTGGCAGAGGCAAAAAGCATGACCGCCGCAGCCGAAGAAGCGGGCAGTACGCTGATCGTACATGAGAATTTTCGCTTTATGCCCTGGTACCGCCGTATCAAACAGGCGCTCTTGGCCGGGGCAATAGGCACCCCTTTGCAGGCGACATTCCGGCTGCGACCCGGCGACGGGCAGGGGCCGCGCGCCTATCTTGACCGGCAACCCTACTTTCAGTCGATGCAGCGGTTTCTGGTGCAGGAAACGGCGGTGCACTGGGTCGATGTCTTCCGCTACCTCTTTGGCGCACCCAGCGCGGTCTACGCAGACTTGCGGCGAATCAACCCCGACATCGCAGGCGAAGATGCGGGCATTGTTGTCTTTGACCATCCCGACGGGTTGCGTGCCGTGTTCGACGGCAACCGGCATCTCGACCACCTCAGCGACAACCTGCGCCGCACCATGGGCGAGGCGCTTTTCGAAGGGACCGAAGGATCGCTGGCCTTGTTTGGCGACGGGAGGGTCGAACACCGGGCCTTTGGCGCAACAGCGGGAGACATTATTCTGCCGGCGGACACATGGGATGGCTTTGGCGGCGATTGCGTGCACGCACTGCAGTCGCATGTGATTGCAGCATTGGCGGCGGGCACACCGCCGGAAAACACGGCGCGCGACTATCTGGAAGTGCTGCGCATCCGCGATGCGATCTACGCTTCGGCCAAGGCAGGAACAAAGCTTGCGCTTGCGGGCTCCGACCCTTAGCACAGCTCTCAATCAGGTTTTATCGCGACGCGCGCGCGTGCTGTGCTAGCGTGCAAACAAAAGACGACGGGGAAGGTCGATTCATGGGAACAACTTGTAACGCGGCGATCATCGGTCTGGGCTCTATGGGCTACGGCATTGCGGTCTCGGCTCTGGCGGGAGGGCACACGACATACGGCTATGATGTCAATCCGCAGCAAATGGCACGGTTTGTGGAAGATGGCGGGGCGTCCGGTTCGCTTGCCGAAGTCGCGCCCACGCTGGACGTTGTGGCAGTTGTGGTCCTGAACGCGGCGCAAACTGAAACTGTACTCTTCGGCAAAGACGGTGTTGTCAAAAACCTGTCCGAAGGCGCGGTCGTGATTGCCTGTGCGACCGTCCCGCCCGAATTTGCCCGCGATATGGCCGCACGCTGCGCCGATCACGGGGTGCACTATCTCGATGCGCCTATCTCGGGCGGATCAGTCAAGGCCGCGCAGGGCAAGCTGTCGGTGATGGCTTCTGGCACACCCGCAGCCTTCACAGCCGCGCGCCCCGTGCTCGACAGCATTGCCGAAACCGTGTTTGACCTTGGCGATGCGGCGGGTGCCGGCTCTGCGATGAAGGCGGTGAACCAGTTGCTGGCCGGTGTCCACATCGCCACCATGGCCGAAGCACTGACCTTTGGCATGACGCAAGGGGTGTCCCCTGACAAATTTGTCGAGGTCATAAGCAAATGCGCGGGTACAAGCTGGATGCTGGAAAACCGCGCGCCGCATATCGTGGCGGGCGACTACACGCCGCACAGTTCGGTCAACATCTGGCCCAAGGACTTGGGCATCGTTCTGGATATCGCCAAGTCAGCGCAGTTCAGCGCGCCCATCACGGCTGCGGCACTGCAGCAGTTCGTTGCCGCGGCAGGGCAAGGTCTGGGGCAGGAAGACGATGCCGCTGTGGCGAAAGTCTACGCCAGAAACGCCGGGCTGAAACTGCCCGGGGAAACGTGACAGCTGTCAGGGGGGACAGGTAGAAAATGACGACTTTCTTTGGCGCAATTGCCGATGATTTTACCGGCGCCACAGACCTTGCGGGCCTGCTTGCGCGCTCGGGTGTGCCGGTGTCTTTGCGCATTGGCGTGCCCCAAACCGCACCTGCGAACACGGCAGTCTTCGAAGTGATCGCGCTGAAGTGTCGGACCGCTCCGCTGCAAGAAGCGGTGGCCGAATGCCGCGCTGCGCTGTCGTGGCTTCGGGCCGCCGGCGCCGAGCGATTCTTCTGGAAGTACTGCTCGACCTTCGACAGCACAGCCGAAGGCAATATCGGGCCGGTTTCCGAAGCGCTGATGGCTGATCTGGGCGCGTCCCAGACCATCTACTGTCCCGCTTTTCCCGAAAACGGCCGCGCGATTTTCATGGGTAACCTGTTTGTTGGGCAACAGCCTCTGGCTGAAAGCCCCATGAAGGATCATCCGCTGACGCCCATGCGTGACAGCAACCTGATGCGCCTGCTTGCGCCGCAGGTCCGTGGCGCGGTGGGGCTTGTTGACAGGCTGACCGTCGCCAAAGGCGCAGACGCTGTACGCGCAGCACTCGACGCTTTGCAAAGTGACGGCGTGGCGCATGTGGTGACCGATGCCGTGGCTGATGAAGACCTGCAGGTCATTGCCTCGGCCTGCCGGGACATGCCCCTTTTGACGGGGGGCAGTGCGATTGCGATGCCGCTGCCCGATCTTTACCGACAGGCGGGACACCTGCCCGCCGGCACATCTGATACGCAGTCAACGGCAACAGCGGCGCGCGGCGTCGTCCTGTCGGGAAGCTGCTCTGCCATGACGCGCGCGCAAGTGGCTCACTACACCCGGCAAGCCCCCGGCTACCGCCTTGATCCACGCGTGCTTGCCGCCGAGGGTGCGGGTGCCGCACTGGCGTGGCTTTCTGCGCAAGCCCTCGACAGCATGCCGATCGTCTATGCCACTGCAGAGCCTGAGGACGTCGCCGCTGCGCAGGCCGAACTGGGCACCGCGCGCGCAGGCGAAATCGTCGAAGAGGCGCTTGCGGCACTGGCCGTGGCCGCGCGCGATATGGGCGGCGAACGCTTTGTTGTGGCAGGGGGCGAAACCTCGGGCGCCGTCACCAAGGCGCTTGGCGTTGACAGGCTCCATATCGGACCGGAAATCGCCCCCGGCGTGCCATGGACCTTCTGCGAAAGTGCAGGCCGCGATATCGCACTGACGCTCAAATCCGGCAACTTCGGTGACGCGGCATTCTTTTCCAAAGCCACAGCCTTGCTGGACACCCTATGACAGCTGAGACGCGCCTGCGCGAACAGATATGCCTTTTGGCCAAATCCATGTTCGACCGCGGCCTGACAGGCGGCAGCACAGGCAACATTTCCGCCCGCACTGAAGACGGCGGGCTACTGGTGTCGCCAACCGGAACCAGCTTTGGCCGGCTTGACCCCGCCCGGCTCAGCCGGTTTGACGCGGCCGGGCAGCTTGTCGGAGGCGACCAACCCACCAAAGAGATGCCACTGCATGCCGCCTTCTATGACACCAGATCAACCGCCGGTGCCGTTGTGCATCTGCATGCCTGCCACTCGGTGGCGCTGTCCATGCTGCCCGAGGTCGATGCGGATAACTTTCTGCCGCCGCTTACACCCTATGCGATCATGAAGCTGGGTAAGGTCAAGCTGCTGCCTTTTTTCCGACCCGGTGATCCCGCGATGGGCGAGGCGGTGCGTGGTTTGGCGGGCAAACGCTCTGCCGTGATGCTGGCCAACCATGGGCCGGTTGTGGCGGGCAAGGACGTCGAAGCCGCGTGCAATGCCATCGAAGAACTGGAAGACACGGCGCGTCTTGCACTGATGACGCGCGGCATGTCTCCGAACATGCTGAACACCACGCAGATTCAGGATATCGTGACGCATTTTGACATAGAATGGGAGGCGTGATGCGCTTTTCTGCCAATCTGGGATTTTTGTGGAATGACCGCCCTTTGCCTGACGCCATCCGCGCGGCCAAAGCCGCCGGATTTGACGCGGTGGAGTGCCACTGGCCGTATGAAATCCCGTCAAGCGCTGTCCGTACGGCCTTGGATGAAACCGGTCTCAGAATGCTGGGGCTCAACACGGTGCGCGGCAATCTGGACGCGGGCGAAAACGGTCTGAGCGCTTTGACAGGGCGCGAGCAAGAGGCGCGTCAGGCCATCGATCAAGCCATGCGCTATGCTCAGGATGTAGAGGCCGGAAACATCCATGTCATGGCGGGCTTCGCACAAGGGGCGGGGGCCGAAATGACCTTTGTGTCAGCGCTTGAATACGCCTGTGAGCGGGCGGCGCATGCAGGTATCAACATTTTGATTGAGCCATTAAACCATTATGATGCACCGGGGTATTTCCTCAGCTCGACAGAACACGCGGCAGAGCTGATAACCCGTATCGGCGCGCCCAACCTGAAGCTGATGTTCGATTGCTATCATGTCCAGCTGATGGAAGGGGACCTGACCCACCGGCTTGAAAAACTTCTGCCCGTCATTGGTCACATCCAGATCGCGCGGGTGCCTGACAGGGGGCCGCCCGCAGGTGGTGAAATCAACTTTCCATATCTCTTCGAAGTGCTGGCCGATCTGGGATGGGATGCGCCGCTCGGGGCCGAGTACAAATCAACCGTGCCCACCGACGAGACCTTGGAGTGGTTCAGGGCACTGCGGTCCTAGACCACGATACCCGGCGCGCGCCCGCGCAGAGCCTGCAGGATACTCTGTGCTGTGAGCGCCGATGTCTTGGGATTGCTTTTCAGCGCCGCACCTTTGGTCGCGTAGCGCAGATCGTACCCACCGCCTGTTGCGGTGATCTCATGGGTGTTGCCCTGTGCCTGCGGGTCGGCCATCAGCGCAACGGTCGTGCGGTCAAACCCGACGCCCGCCAAAGCAACCGTCGCGACAACGTTCGCGTTCTTTGGAAACTGCAGGGCCGCTTCGCGCGCGGTGCCTTCAAAGACCGCCGTCTCAGTGTGAATTCCGGCCAGATCATGGGTCTGTTCCGCCGGTGACCCGCTCCAGCTCATCGGAGGCTTGCGGGCGATATAGCTAACGTTTTCCAGTGCCGCGCCCGCTGCGGCCAGCGCATCTATACCGCCGATCGCACCCGACAGCACCCGCAGACGCGTACCCGCCTCGACAGCGGACTGGCGCAACCTGTCTTCCAGCCGCGCGTCTGCCAAAGCACCAGAGGAGACGATGGCAAGGTCAATGCCACGCGACAGGATGTCGGCCCCGTAGTCATGCACAGCGCCATGGCCTGCGCATTCAATGACCATCCCCGTGTCGGGGTGCAGCGCGTCGAGCGTTTCGATCGCGTGGATCCCGTGGGGCAGGCTGGCTTGTACCGCGTCCGCCTTGCCCGGCCGGACCAGCACTTGCTGCAGGCCCCAGGCCGGATCGGCCAGCGCGCAGACCTCCTGCGCAATGGCACCATAGCCGATTAACGCGACGGGGCGCATCATGCCAATGCTTTCGGGCCGCGCAGGGGCATCAGATGTCCAACGTGTTTGCTTTTTCCCAGGTCGAGAAGTGGGCGCAGAAATCCAGCCATTCGGCGTGCTTCATCTTAAGAAACGCCGCCGAGAATTCTTCGCCCATGGCCGCCTTCAGCCCTTTGTCCCGGTCAAAGGCGCGCAAGGCATCCAGCAAGTTCAGCGGCAGTTTTGGCGCGCCGCGCACTTTGTGGCCCTCGGCATACATATCGATATCGTGGCGCTTGCCGGGGTCTGCCTTGCTGTGGATGCCCGACAGCCCTGCGGCGATAATCACAGCCTGCAACAGATAGGGGTTCGTCGCACCATCCGGCAGCCGCAATTCGAACCGGCCGGGCCCCGGCACGCGCACCATATGCGTGCGGTTGTTGCCGGTCCATGTGACCGTATTGGGGGCCCAGGACGCGCCCGACAGGGTCCGCGGCGCGTTGATGCGCTTGTAGCTGTTCACAGTGGGGTTGGTGATCGCGGCCATGGCGCTGGCGTGCTTCATGATGCCGCCCAGAAAATACGTGCCCTGTTGCGACAGACCCAGCTCACCCGCGGGGCCTTTGCCTTTTTCTGTGGCAAAAACGTTTTTCTTTCCATCCATATCCCAGACCGAGATATGCGCGTGGCAGCCGTTTCCGGTCAACCCTTCGACCGGTTTGGGCATGAAAGTTGCCCGCAGCCCGTGCTTTTCCGCCACGGACTTGACCATGAACTTGAAGAAAGAGTGTTTGTCGGCTGTATTGAGCGCGTCGTCGAATTCCCAGTTCATTTCAAACTGGCCGTTCGCATCTTCATGGTCGTTCTGGTAGGGTCCCCAGCCCAGCTGCAGCATGTAGTCACAAATCTCTGCGATCACATCATAGCGGCGCATCACGGCCTGCTGGTCGTAGCAGGGCTTGGTCGCCGTATCGAGCGGGTCGCTGATCTCTGATCCATCGGCCGACAGCAAAAAGAATTCCGCTTCGATGCCGGTTTTGACACGCAGCCCCTGCGCGGCGGCTTCACTGACCAGCCGGCGCAGGACGTTGCGCGGGGCTTGCTCCACATCTGCATCTTCCATCACGCAGTTCGCGGCGACCCATGCCACCTCGGGCTTCCATGGCAGCTGGATCACAGATGCGGGGTCGGGTACGGCCAGCATGTCAGGGTGCGCGGGTGTCATATCAAGCCATGTCGCGAAACCGGCAAAACCCGCGCCTTCCTTCTCCATGTCGGCAATCGCCTGTGCGGGCACAAGTTTGGCGCGCTGGCCGCCAAAGAGATCGGTGAAGGAAATCATGAAGTACTTCACGCCTGTCTGTTCGGCGAACTCCGCGAGGTTGAGTGTCATGTGGTGTCTCCTTGAAAACGGCGGTTATGTTCGAGTGGCGATGCCCAATGCGGCGCCGCCCATTGTGCTGGCGCTGATACGGTTGGCAATTCTGATGGCATCCGGGCTCTTGAGCAGGCGGCGCGCGGCGCTCGCGGCACAAACCCAGGCCAGGTCGACCGCGATCAGCACCACAAGCATGACGGCAATCAGTTCCGCCCAACCCGACAGGGTGACGGCAGAGATGTCAATCAGTGTGGGGAGAAGGGCGATGTAGAAGGCCATGATCTTGGGGTTGCCCAGCGTCACGGCACAGCCTGCGCCAAACAACTGCCAGCCCCCGCCGGAGTGCGGGATGGCGGCGTCTTGCGGGTCGGTCGGTGCGTGCCACATGCGCCATGCGAGATAGAGCAGATAGGCCACGCCCGCCCACTTCAGAATCAGAAAGACGGTAGCAAAAGTCTGTGCGATGTAAGACAGGCCCAATATGGCCGCAGTCAGCCACAGCCCTTCTCCGATCCACATGGCGGCGAGGAAGGGCAGCACGCTTTTGGGCCCGCGCGACAGGACACGTGCGACCAGTGCCGCGATACTCGGCCCCGGAGAGCCCGCAGTAACCGCCAGAACCGTGGTAAACAGAATGATCGACGTCAGGTCCATCGGTTGATTTTGTTGTTGTAACGCAGGGTTTTATTCCTTCTCGCAGCCAGGATACCAGTTTGTTCCGGCCAAGGGTATCTTGGCCATGGCTGCCGCCTCAAGCGTCACAGCGCAAAGATCTTCGGGTTCAAGATTGTGCAGATGGTTCTTGCCGCAGGCGCGCGCGATGGTCTGTGCTTCCAGTGTCATCACCTTGAGGTAATTGTTCAGCCGCCGCCCGCCTTCCACCGGATCGAGGCGCGCCATCAGGTCCGGGTCCTGTGTGGTGATACCAGCGGGGTCATTGCCTTCGTGCCAGTCGTCATAGGCCCCCGCAGTGGTGCCCAGAGCGTTGTACTCCGCCTCCCATTTGGGGTCGTTATCACCAAGGGCTATCAGCGCGGCCGTGCCGATTGCGACCGCATCCGCGCCCATGGCCATGGCCTTTGCCACGTCAGCGCCCGTGCGGATACCGCCCGAGACGACCAGCTGGACCTCGCGGTGCATGCCCAGATCCTGCAGCGCGCGCACCGCTTCGCGGATGCAGGCGATGATCGGCTGTCCCACATGCTCGATAAACACATCCTGCGTGGCCGCTGTGCCGCCCTGCATCCCGTCCAGCACAACAACATCCGCGCCGGCCTTGACGGCAAGCGTGGTGTCGAAATAGGGGCGCGCTCCGCCGACTTTGATGTAAATCGGCACCCGCCATCCGGTGATCTCGCGCAGTTCGAGGATCTTGATCTCAAGATCGTCCGGGCCAGTCCAGTCCGGGTGCCGGCAGGCAGAGCGTTGGTCAATGCCTTTGGGCAGGTTGCGCATCTCGGCGACACGGTCGGAAATCTTCTGCCCCAGCAACATGCCACCCCCGCCGGGCTTGGCGCCCTGACCGACCACGATCTCAATGGCGTCGGCGCGGCGCAGGTCATCGGGGTTCATCCCATAGCGGGACGGCAGATACTGATAGACCAGCTTGTCTGAATGCCCGCGCTCTTCGTCCGTCATCCCGCCGTCGCCGGTCGTGGTTGATGTGCCCGCCAGAGTGGCGCCGCGTCCCAGCGCCTCTTTCGCCGGGCCGGACAGGGCACCAAAGGACATGCCCGCAATGGTGATCGGGATATCAAGCTGGATCGGGTTTTTGGCAAAGCGTGTCCCGAGCGTGACAGAGGTCTCGCACTTCTCGCGGTACCCTTCGAGCGGATAGCGCGAGATCGAGGCGCCCAGAAACAGCAGGTCATCAAAATGGGGGAGCTTGCGTTTCGCCCCACCGCCCCGGATGTCGTAGATGCCGGTCGCCGCGGCGCGGCGGATTTCCGCGTTGACGGGGTTGGAGAATGTCGCCGACTGGATCGGGACCGTGCGGGGGATGCCGTTGGTGTCGTCTTTCATGTCGGGCCCTAATACGCGTTGTCGATGTTGAAGTTGTAAAGCTTGCGCGCAGAGCCGTAGCGGCGGAATTCCTCTGCCTTCGCGTTGCATTCGCCGCGCTCCAGCAGGTCCCTCAGGATTTCCAGATGCTCGGGGCGCATCTCTTTTTCGACGCAGTCCGCGCCCAGCGATTTCACCGAACCGCGCACGAAAAGCCGCGCCTCGTAGAGCGAATCTCCCAGTGCCTCGCCGGCGTCCCCGCAGACCACGAGGTTTCCCGACTGTGCCATGAAAGCGCTCATGTGACCGATATTGCCATGCACGACGATGTCGATGCCCTTCATTGAGATGCCGCAGCGCGACGAGGCATTGCCCTTGATGACCAAAAGGCCGCCATGGCCGGTGGCGCCCGCGTACTGGCTGGCATCGCCATCAATAATGACCGAGCCGCTCATCATGTTCTCGGCGACACCCGGTCCGGCTGATCCCTTTATGCGCACGGTGGCTTCTTTGTTCATGCCCGCGCAGTAGTAGCCTGTCGATCCTTTGACGACCACTTCGATCGGGGCGTCGAGACCGCAGGCGATGGCATGCGCGCCCTTGGGATTGTCGATTTCCCAGACCGTCTGGTTTGTCGTCTCTGCCTGATCGTGCAGCATCTGGTTGAGGCTGCGCAGGCCGGTGTCTTGTAGGTCGATGGTTTGCATGTCAGGCCGCCTTGCTGGTTTCGGAGGGGCCGTCGGCATGGCTCCAGAAATAGACCGTTGCGGGCTCGGGCTCCCACACGCGTGCGGTGTCGATGCCCGGCAGGTCCACCAGCGCGCGATACTCTGACCCGAAGGCTACGTATTGCTCTGTCTCGGCCATCACTGCGGGCTTGCAGGCGATCGGATCGCGGACCACGCCAAAGCCGTCTTTCGTGCCGACGACAAAGGTGAAGAATCCATCCAGATCTGACAGGCTGCTTTGCAGCGCCTCGCCCAGTGTGGCCCCGTTTTGCATCCGCCATGTCAGGTAGGCCGCGCCGACTTCGGTGTCGTTCTCGGTCTCGATGTGCATGCCTTCACGCCGCAGCTTGCGCCGCAGCGAGTTATGGTTGCTCAGCGAGCCGTTGTGTACAAGGCACTGGTCGTCGCCGGTATTGAAGGGATGCGCGCCGAGGGTCGTGACGGCGGATTCTGTCGCCATGCGTGTGTGGCCTATCCCATGTGTGCCGCTAAGGTGGGGCAGGTCGAAGCGGGCCGCCACGTCCTTGGGCAACCCGACCTCCTTGTAGATTTCAATACTGTCGCCGCGGCTCATCACGCGGAGTGACGGGTTGTGTTCGGCCAGTGCAGCGCGTACCGCCTGGGTTGTCCCCGCGGGGACAGTCAACACGGCATGCGTGTCTTTGGGCGCTATCGTCACGGGCGCACCCAGTCTGTCACCAATCAGGGCATCTAACCCGGGAAAGTCGATCTGTGGGTTTTCCGACTGTATCACCAGCTTGCTGCGGCCGGTCTCTGGGTTGCCGTATATCGCGATCCCCGCACTATCAGGGCCGCGATCTGTCATTGTAATCAGCATGTTGGTCAGCAGGGCCCCCAATTGAGGCTCAAGCGCCTTGTCCTTTAAAAACAGCCCCACGATTCCACACATGACGTTTCCCCTATCGCATTTCCGGATTTGCAAGCCTGCCTGCACCCTGTCCGGCATGTAGCACCAATAGCTCACGCCTTCAACTAAAGGGAAACATTTTTCACTGCTGGGTAAGGTTGCGCGCCTGTATCGACATGTTTTTGAGCGCAACGGCGCTTTGGTTCAGGTGTTTTGCGGGTAGCTGATAATGGCCAGATAGCGCGCGGGCAGCTCCACCAGCACCTCGGGGCCGTGCGGCGCGTCGGCATCGAAGAAAAGCGTGTCGCCGGGGGCCAGCGGGTAGACACTGTCGCCATGGCGGTAATCGACGCGGCCTTCAAGCATATAGATCGTTTCGATTCCGCCGTGCTGAAAGGTCGGGAAGACGTCTGATTCATGGCTGAGCGTGATAAGATACGGCTCAACAATGACGCCGCTGGCGTTGGCCCCGATATGGCCCAGCAGGTTGTACTGGTGATTGGCGCGGGTACCCTCGCGTTCCAGTTCGACCCCATGCCCCGCTTTGGTATGCACCGCCTCGCGCTTTTCCTCGAAACCCTTGAAGAAGGTCGTCAGCGGGACCGACAGCGCATTGGCCAGCGTCTGCAGGGTGGTCAGGGAGGGCGAAGTGTTGCCATTTTCGATTTTGGACAGCATCCCGATGGAGAGACCTGTGGTCGCCGACAACTCGGCGACGGTGATGTTTTGTTGCCTGCGGTGGCTGCGTACTTCGCGGCCGATGGCGATTTCCAGCACTTTCTCGCGCGCCTCGCTGATGCGATGCGGGTCCTGGGCCAATTGGCCGGAAGAAGGTTTGGTCTGCGTCACCGGCGGTATCCTTCAGAGGGTCCGACCGCACAGGCTGGCACATCAGTCTGGCGGATTGGAGTTTTCCTCAGAGTATAAAAACATCACCGCAGAATGAAAAGCGCCGCTGCTTGAGATCAGCTGACGGACCGGGCTGCCTCGATCAGGGCGTGGTAAAGTGATCCGGCGGATGATCTGGGAGCCATCACGCGAAAGGCACCGTCCTGGCACATCAGATAACAGCCGATGTGGTGGATCGTGGTGCGCGTGGCGTGACCGGTCTGCATGCTGCGCACCGGCGCGGGGCAGAGGCGTTCGAACATGTCATGCATCGCTGCACCGGAGATGTCGAAACAGGCCCAGCCGTCGGTCTGTTCCGTGATGGACGCATCCGCGCCAAACTCTTCTTTCAGCAAGGATGCGATGTCTTCGTGGCTGTGCAAAGGCGCGCAGAGCAGCCATTGATCCTGTGCCATCCAGATGGCCGCGTAGGGCGTGGTGCCAGTCATCTCTCCCGGGCCGGGGGGCGTTGCGCCCAGCAGCTTTTGCAGGGTCTTGGCGCAGGCGGCCTCGTGCCCCTTGCGCGCGGCCACCGACGCGATGGCCACATCCGGCACTTCGGTCAGCGACAGGGTGCCGATAACATCTTGCTGCGCGCTTTGAGCGCCCAGAGCGGTTTGAGGGGGCAGGCTATGCACGCAACCGGTCTCCTTGCGGGTCAAAGAAGTGGGGGCTGACCACTTCGACATGGGTCTCGACGCCGGTGAGCGGGCTGACAAGGCGCAGGGTTTCGCCCAGACGCTCCGCCCCGTTTTTGAGAAAGGCCAGCGCAATGTGATGGCCCAGTGTTGGTGAGTAGCATGCCGATGTGACATAGCCCTGATCGTGGGCTGCATCGACGGGCCCGGTGGCGGCCATCAGATGCGCCCCGGCAGGCACCTTGTCCTTGGGGTCGAGCGGTCTGAGCCCCACCTGACGGAGCGCATCCGGCGCATTGAGCCCTTCGCGGCGTGACAAAACGGTGCCGATGCTGTCCTTTGTCTGGCTGACCATGCGGCCCAGTCCGAGGTTCAGCGCGGTCGTGGTGCCGTTCAATTCATTGCCGGCGGCGTGGCCTTTTTCGATGCGCATCACGCCAAGCGCTTCGGTGCCGTAGGGGGTGATGTCGTAGGGGGCACCGACCTCCATAATCCGCCGGATCAGGGCGTCGCCGTATCGTGTGGGCACGGCGATTTCATATGCGAGTTCGCCGCTGAACGAGATGCGGAACAGGCGCCCGCGCAGCCCCCCGCACAGGGTAATCTCGGCGCAGGCCATGAAGGGAAAGGCGTCGTTGGAAATATCGCAAGACGGGTCGACGATCTTTTGCAGAACCTTGCGCGCATTTGGTCCGGCGACAGCAAATTGAGCCCAGCTTTCAGTTGTGGAGATCAGCTGCACGTCCATGTCGGGAAAGAGGCACTGGCGGACAAATTCCATGTGCCGGTAGACGCTGACGGCATTGGCGGTGGTGGTGGTCACAACGAAGTGGTCTTCGGCGAGCCGGGCTGCTGTGCCATCGTCCATGGCGATGCCGTCTTCGCGCAGCATCAGCCCATAGCGTGTGCGGCCCACGGGCAGTTTGGCGAACCCGTTGCAGTAGACCTTGTTGAGAAAGGCCGCAGCGTCGCTGCCTTGTACGTCTATCTTGCCCAGTGTCGTGACATCACAAACGCCGACCGAGCCGCGTGTTGCCTGCACCTCACGGTCGACGCTTTGCCGCCAGTGCGTCTCGCCCGCACGGGGGAACCACTGGGCGCGCAGCCAGTTGCCCGCTTCAACGAAGACAGCACCCTGTTCCTCGGCCCAGATGTGGCTGGGGGTTTTGCGCGTCGGCTTGAAGGCCTTGCCCCGCGACCGACCGGCAAAAACGCCGATGGCCGTGGGCGTATAGGGTGGTCGAAAGATGGTGGTGCCCACATCGGGGATGGATTTGCCGGCAAGTTCGGCCAGTATTGCAAGCCCGCCGACATTTGAGGTTTTGCCCTGATCGGTGGCCATGCCCAGCGTGGTATAGCGTTTAAGATGCTCGACCGATCTGTATCCTTCCTGATGGCTGAGCTTGACGTCTTTGACCGTCACATCGTTTTGCTGGTCAAGCCAGGCGCGGCCCTTACCCGCGACGTGCCAGAACGGTGTGATCGAGAGGGGGGCGTCTTCGGCTTCGGGCAGGTCCGGCATTGCCTTGAGCGAGAGTGCCGTGCAGGCCGCTGCTGCGCCGCTGCGCAGGGCGCCCGCGGTCGACATGACACCGTTTGCGGCGCCCGCGACGCTGAGCCCGGGGGGCAGCACGCCGCCCGGTACAAAGGCTGCGAGACTTTCGTTCCACTGGGGTCTGCCGCGCTGGTGACATGTCAGGTGCACATTCGGGTTCCACCCGCCCGAGACGGCAAGCGCGCCGCAGTCGATCCAGTGCCGCGTGCCGTCGGCGCGTTCGACTTCGATGCGGCGCAGGCCGAGGCGTCCTTTGCTGTCGGTTACTTTGCTGCCAGCAAATACGTCATAGGCGTCGCTGCGCGGGGCATCCTTGCGGATGTCGATGACGCCCGCGACGCGGATGCCTTTGGCGTGTAGGTCTTGCGCTGTCTTGTGGCCATCGTCGGAGTTGGTAAAGACCGCGATTTGCCGCGCGGGTGCCGCGCCGAAGCGGTTGACATAGCTGCGGACAGCCGAGCCCAGCATGATGCCGGGCCGGTCGTTGTTGCGAAAGGCGATAGGGCGTTCGGTGGCGCCGGCGCAAAGGATCGTTTGTCGTGTGTAGATGCGCCACAGGATCTGGCGTGGTTTTCCGTCTTCAGGCCGGTGCAGGTGGTCGCTGACCCGTTCGACGGCGCCGTAGATGCCGTGGTCAAACGCGCCAATCGAGGTGGTGCGGGGCATCAGGCGCACATTGGGCTGCGCGGCCAGTTCGGCGACCGTATCGGCGGCCCAGTCAGCTCCGGTTTGTTCGCCGATTTCGAGCGTTTCGCTGTTGAGGCGGCCGCCCATGCGAAAATCCTCGTCGGTCAGGATGACCTGCGCACCGGCACGGGCGGCTGTACGCGCGGCCATCAACCCCGATGGCCCCGCGCCGATCACCAGCAGATCGCAGTGCAGGTACCCTTTGTCATAGGTATCTGGGTCGGCCTTGCCCGACAGCGCCCCCAGACCGGCGGCCCGGCGGATGACTGGTTCGTAGAGCTTTTCCCAAAAGGCGGCGGGCCACATGAACGTCTTGTAGTAGAACCCCGCGGACAGAAAGTCGGAGAACAGATCATTCACTGCCATTACATCAAGCCCAAGTGGGCCGAGATGGTTCTGGCTGCGCGCCCAAAGCCCGTTGTAAAGCTCGATCGTGGTTGCCCGGGTGTTGGGTTCAGCGCGCGCGCCGCCACGCAGTTCTACCAGCGCGTTGGGCTCCTCTGATCCGGCTGTGAGCGGGCCACGCGGGCGGTGGTACTTGAACGAGCGCCCCATCAGCCTGACGCCATTGGCCAGCAGCGCCGAGGCCAGCGTATCTCCGGGGTGGCCGGTGTATGTTTTTGCGTTGAAGTTGAACTTCAGGGTTTGTGTGCGGTCGATCTGGCCGCCGTCGATCCGGTTGATCTGACTCATGTGCTGCGTCCCGCCTTGCGGGCGACGTCGCGCGCCAGTTCCACATGGGTGATTTCATGTGTGAGCGTGTTGCGGGTCACCACCAGCCACGCGCGGTCGCCTGCCTCATGATACCAGAGCTCACGCAGGGTGCCGGCAGGGTTATCGCGCAGGTATTGATATTCGTAGAAGTCGCGCGCCGCGGTTGCGGTGTCCGGATCAGGCCGGTCGATCAGCGCGGCATCGCCCAGATAGGTGAATTCAGAGGCGTCGCGCGGGCCGAGCAGGGGGTGGTTTATAATCATCAGTGCAGATTGGGCTGCGCGCCCACTCCTTTTTCGTCGATCATCAGACCTTTTTCAAAGCGGTCGAAGCGGTAGGCCCCTGCCACCGGGTGCGGCGTGTCATGGGTCAGCAGATGGGCAAAACAGTAGCCCGACGCCGGGGTCGCCTTGAAACCACCGTAGCACCAGCCGCCGTTGAAATAGAGCCCGTCGATATGCGTGCGGTCGATGATCGGGGAGCCGTCCATGGACATGTCCATGATGCCGCCCCACATGCGCAGCAGCCGTGCGCGTCCGATCATCGGAAAGATCGCCATTCCCCCTTCGCAGACATCTTCGACCACGGGCAGATTGCCGCGTTGTGAGTAGGAGTTATAGCCGTCGATATCACCGCCAAAGACCAGCCCGCCCTTGTCGGACTGGCTGACATAGAAGTGCCCCGCGCCAAATGTCACCACGCCCGGCAGAATGGGTTTGAGCCCTTCTGAGACGAAGGCCTGCAGCACGTGGCTTTCGATGGGCAGGCGCATGCCAGCCAATGCCATCAGACGCCCCGAGGAGCCCGCGACGGCACAGCCGACTTTGCCCGCGCCAATAAAGCCGCGTGTCGTCTCGACCCCGAGGCATTTGCCGTCGTTGATGCGGAAACCGGTGACTTCGCAGTTCTGGATGATGTCCACGCCGCGGCTGTCGGCGCCACGTGCATAGCCCCATGCGACGGCGTCATGGCGCACCGTGCCGCCACGGTGTTGCGCCAGCCCGCCCTTGATCGGAAAACGCGCATCATCAACGTTCAGAAACGGATAGCGCGCCTTGATCTGGGCCGTGCTGAGCAGCTCGGCATCCGCGCCATTGAGCAGCATCGCGTTGCCGCGGCGGATAAAGGCATCGCGTTGCGCGTCGCTGTGAATGAGATTCAGAATTCCACGCTGGCTGATCATGGCATTGAAGTTGAAGTCCTGCTCCAGCCCTTCCCACAGCTTGAGCGAGAATTCGTAGAAGGGCTCGTTACCGTCCAGCAGATAGTTCGAGCGGATGATCGTGGTGTTGCGCCCGACATTGCCGCCGCCGATCCAGCCTTTTTCGATCACGGCGACCCTGTGCTGGCTGAATTTACGCGCAAGATAGTAGGCGGTGGCCAGCCCGTGTCCGCCGCCTCCGACGACGACGATGTCATAATGCGGCTGCGGTTCCGGATCGCGCCACGCAGGTTGCCATCCTTTATGTCCGGTGAGGGCCTCTTTGATAACCCTGAAGCCTGAGTAACGCATAAGCCGGTCCTTTCGCATGGCAAGGTGGCACATCGCAGGCGGTTTTCCAGTCTGAAAGCGTACAAAGAAGTCTCTGAAAACGACGCTGACGGACAAGGCGGGCTGAATTGTCCGCGCTGTCCAGTGCAAAGCGGTTGTCGGCATCGGCAAAGGCGCGCAGACTGTGCGGCATAGTGGGAGAATGAAGCAGGCGGCGCCCATGCGGTTGAGCGAAGAAGAACGGGGCATACTGGCGGGCAATCTGGGCACAGAGGGGACGCGCATGGCGCTGGAGATCGTCGTGCAGGCGGCGCGTCTGCTGGGAGCGGACAGTCTTGTGCCGGTTGAGGGCGCGCATATCGACGGCTGTCTGTACCACGGCCCGTCGGGCACGCTTTTTGCCGAGCGGTTGCAGGCAGCGGGAGCGCGGGTAGCTGTGCCGGCGACGACCAATGTGGGTGCGTTGAACCTTCTGAAGCCGGACCAGTCACGGCTGAGGGGGGAGGCGCGCAAAATGGCCTACCGGCTGATGGTGGCGCATGAGAAAATGGGGTGCCGACCCAGCTGGACCTGTGCGCCGTATCAGGCCGGAGCGCGGCCGCGTTTGGGACAGCAGGTGGCGTGGGGCGAGTCCAATGCGGTGGCCTTTTGCAACTCGGTTCTGGGCGCGCGCACGAACCGCTATGGCGATTTTCTGGACATCGCCTGTGCGATAACGGGGCGCGCGCCGCACTACGGATTGCATGTGGGGTCGAACCGGTTTGCCGATCTGGTGCTGGATGTGTCGGGTCTGCCTGACGCGATACAGGCCAGTGACGTGTTCGCGGCGGTTTTGGGCGCGTTTGCGGGCGTCGCGGCTGGCGCGCGGATCTGTGCCGTGACAGGGTGGCGCGTGGCACCGGACGAGGATGACCTGAAAGCCTTCTGTGCGGCAGCGGCCGCCTCGGGGGCGGTCGGTCTGATTCATGTGGTTGGTGTGACACCCGAAGCCCCGGATCTGGACAGTGCGTTGGGAGGCGTGCCGCCGCGCGATGTGGTTCCCGTGACAACCGCCCTGCTGGAGCAGGCCGCGCGCCGTCTGAGCCGCGCGACAGGCCCGGGTGTGGATGCGGTGGCCCTTGGAAGTCCGCATTTTTCCGAAGCTGAATGCGATACCTTGTTGGAGCTGGCGCGCGGTCGTGCCTTCAAGGTGCCGGTTTATGTCTGTCTGGGGCGGCACACGCTGGAGCGTTTGCGTGCCGCGGACAAGGACCGGCAGCTTGAGGACCTTGGCGTCGAGTTCGTTGTGGACACCTGTGTCGTGGTCACACCGATCCTGCCGGGTCAGCGTGGTACGCTGATGACCAATTCGGCAAAGTTCGCGCATTACGCCAAAGGTAACACCGGCTACATGCCCGCTTTTGGAAGTCTCGCTGACTGTGTGGCGAGTGCGCAGCGTGGCCATGTGGTGCAAAGCGGGGCGCTTTGGGGATGACGTGGCAGGCTGAGGTGTTATGCGACGGCACCGCAACGGGCGAGGTTTTATGCCTTGAAGCGCCGATCAGTTTTTGGGGTGGGATCAGTGCAGAGAGTGCCCGTGTAACGCTTGCGGGGCACCCGCAGCATAACCAGTCTGTTGCGGGTAAAATTCTTTTCGTTCCGCAGCTTGTGGGGTCGAGCAGTTCTTCTGCGGTGTTGTTGGAGCTCATCTACAAGGGGCGTGCTCCGCGTGCGCTTGTGCTTAGCAGTCGCGACGCGATCCTGCCGGTGGGAGTGTTGGTGGCACGGCAGATGGGCTGGGGTGGACTGCCGGTTTTGTTACTGGCCAATCCGCCGGTGAAAACGGGTGAGCTTGTGGCAATACGCGAGGGCGGGCTTCTTTTGCGCGGTGGTGCGTGAGCAAACGCCGCCTGCGGTGGGCAGGCGGCGCTGTAGCGTGCGGAGGTTCCGGTGTTCAGACCGTTGCTGCACGCCGTGTCAGCAGGCGCGGTTTGAAGGCGTAGGCGCCGTCGCCCAGCAGGACAAGAGACAGCTGCGTGACCGCCCAGAAGGCAGGGAACTCCCATCCGCCGCCTGTGTTGCTGAAGACCCAGCCGTTGGCGCCATGCCCCAGAACAGCGGCCCCGACCAGCACGGGAACCAGCGCCAGTGACACAAGGCGTGTGTGCAGGCCGAGGATCAGCGCGGCGCCGCCGCCGATCTCTGCCAGAATGGTCAGATAGGCAAAAACTGCCGGCAGACCGAGGCTTTCAAAATATCCCACTGTGCCGGGAATGGTGAAGACCAGAACTTTTAGAAGGCCGTGCGCGATGAACAGGCCACCTGTGGTGAGGCGTAAAAGAAGGGCTGCGTAATCTGCTTGCTGTGTCGGTGTCATGTGTTTTCCTTTCGGTTGTCTGCGGCTGTTAAAAGCAATGCGTTGATGACCAACAGATAGGCTGTCGCGTTTAAGGAATAAACGTTCTTATTGGCGAATGATTATCGCCATGTTATTCTTAATTCATGGATTTGGTAGATGGCATGAAAACCTTTGCCGCAGCGGCGGAGGCGGGTTCTTTCACCGCAGCCGCGGATCGGTTAGGCACCTCGAGTAAACTGGTCAGCAAATACATCGGCCAGCTTGAAGACCGGCTGGGCGTGCGTCTGTTTCACCGCACCACGCGACGGATCAGCCTGACCGAGGCCGGCACCCAGTATTACCCGCAGTGTGTCCGCCTGATCGAGGAGCTGGATGCGTTGGAGGCGGGTCTCAAGGCCGAGCGCGGTCAGCTTTCCGGTAGTATTCGCCTTACCGCACCGGTGCATTTCGGTGGGCTTTACCTGCAGGCGCTGATGCATCGGTTTCACCAGCAGCATCCCGCGGTGCGTTTTGATATGCGCCTGAGCGACGAATATGTTGATATCGCCGATGGCGGGTTTGATCTGGCGTTGCGCATAGGGCGGCTGGAGGATTCCAGTTTTATCGCCAAACGTCTGTCGCAAAGCAGTCTGTGGGTCGTTGCCTCACCGCGTTACCTTGCGCAAGCACAGGCGATCCTGACCCCGCAGGACCTGTCTGCGCATCCCTGCATCATTGATACAAATCTGCGTTCTGGCGCGCGCTGGCCGTTTTATGTTGACGGCGTTCCGACCAAAGTAAAAGTATCCGGCGCCTTTTCGGTCAACAGCCCGACCGCGCTGCGCAATCTGGTTTTGCAGGACGCGGGGGTCGGGTTAATCCCCGATTACATCGTTGCAGGCGATGTGGCCAGCGGGCGGCTTGCCCGGGTGCTGGCCGATGTGCCGTCGGTTCAGATGACCGTGCAGGCGCTTTATCTGGACGCTCGGTATATGCCGTTGCGCCTGCGGCGATTTATCGACTTTCTGGGTGCTGAATTCGCCACGATGAGGACGTGGCAGGATTTGCTGAGCGCCCGTTGAAAACGGCTGTTCGGTGGCAGCTAGGATGTTGCAGCAAAGCCGGTGATAAGCTGCCGCAACCCCAAAGCGGCACCCGCGATGATTGCCAGCAGTGTGATAGGCGCGCTCAGCGCAAGCAGTGAAAACGCCGAGAGCCCCTGTCCGATCGTACAGCCGAAGGCCAGCACCGCGCCAAAGCCCATCAGCACGCCACCACCGCACTGGCGCCGCAATTCGCGTGGGTCTTCGCAGGCCTCCCAGCGGAAGTGGCCCTTGATAAGGCTGCCGACACAGGCCCCCAGAAGAACGCCGGCCACTGACCCTACGCCAAAGGACAGCCCCCCGCCGCTGGAGGTCATAAGGTATAAAACCGTCTCGCCCAAAGGCGCGCTGAAGGTAAAGCTGCGCGCAGTGTCGCTGCTGAAGCCCGAGGAAATGACCCAATAGGTTCCTGCCCAACTGGCAGTCACTGCGAGGCCCACCACCGTGCCCCAGAAGATGCTGGATTTCTCTTGCCGGAACCGGGCAGAGGAGAGCACGAACAGCAGGAGCGCGGCAGCAAGGCCAAAGCCCGTTGCCACGGCAGGGGCGGGGGTGAATTGGGCAAGGGCATCGGGGATGCTGCGCAGGTCGGTGTACAGCGCTGTCTTGTCGACCAGCCACACGCGCAATGCGCCCAGAGGTCCCGAAAGCATGACATATGAGGAGACGGCCATCACCAGAACGATTACCCCGGCACGCAGATCGCCGCCGCCGGCACGCGCCAGCGCCCCAAAACCGCAGGTACCGGCCATTGACATGCCATATCCAAAGATCAAGCCGCCGATGATACTGGCCAGAGGGGACAAGGGGGCTTCGTGATACATAGTGCGCGCCGGGTCCAGCGCGCCAACCGCAATCAGTGTGAAGGTCCCCAGTGCCGACACAGCGATGGCAAGCCCCCACATTCGCATGCGTCGGTCACTGTTCTGGTACAACAGGTCCTCGATCGCGCCCAGGGTGCAAAACCGGCCAAGCCGTGCAGCCAGCCCAAGAACAACGCCGCAGCCAAGACCGACGAGCGCGAGCAAGGCGCCATCAGATAATCCGTCGAACATGAAACCCTCCCGCATTCATGATCGTCATATTGTAAAGCCGGTACCTATCCTTCTTTGCAGAACAGATCATACACCACTTCCAGTATGCGAATGGCGCGTTTGTCTTTCAAAGAATAGTAGATCGTCTTTCCATCCCGGCGGGGTTCAACCAGTCCTTCGCTGCGCAGACGCGACAGCTGTTGCGACACGGCAGCCTGACGGGCCGACAGCAGTTCTTCAAGCTCTGTCACCGATTTTTCGCCCGTAGACAGGTGGCACAGGATCATCAACCGCCCTTCGTGACTGATCGCTTTGAGAAAGTTCGCCGCGGTGCAGGCATTGGTCATGATCCGCTCTATCTCGGCATCTTTCATATCGTTTGTGATGACGGGAAGGCTCATATCTGATCTGTCGTCCAACATTGTATCTCAGCTTCCATATCGCGAAATCGGGCCCCGCGGCAATTGCCGTGGCATTGAAGCATGCAAATAGTTGCGAAATTGCTGAACAAAGCGGCTCATTGCGTGACGCTCTGCTGCGCGGGGTGGGCGTCGAGCAGTCTGCCCAGCAGAAACCAGAAGAATTCATCTCCTGCATAGCCTTCGATCCGGCCCAGTTCCTGCCCGTCACGGATCAGCACGAAGGTTGGTGTAAAGACCGGGCGGCTGGTGAAGGTGATGTCATCAGGCAGACCCCGCAGATTGACACGACGCAGCGGCGCACGGGCCCCCTCATCGGTCTTGGGATAGATATGCGAGATTTCCTTGTCCCACTGGGCGCACCAGTGGCACCCGTCCTGTTCAACCATCACCAGTTGGTCCGCGCGTGCCTGCGCGGTCAGCAAAACGGCCAGCACGGGAACGATCAGGAATGTTAAGGCAGTGCGCATAGAATTATCCGGAATAGTCCCTCTATACATAAAGTATTTTGAATATGATATCCAAGGAAATTGTGAAGGTAATGTAAGTGCCTGTAAAAAAATAAGAAATGAAATCGCATTCAGTTTTGTGAATTTATTTATTGTCAGTTCACGATTTTGTGTCCTATGGTATGCGTTAGGGAACATGGAG
>CANMWT010000017.1 GCA_947501635.1 uncultured Roseobacter sp. | reverse complement strand
ACGTCGAGAGCGGCGCACAAGCCATTGTGGGCGATATTAGCACCAGGGGGAGGGTTCAGCATGAAAAGTGACGGTAACCCCATGCAAAGCGCACACGCGTCGCCACGATGCACTGCGCACTCAAAACGCTCAGGTCTTCCATGCAAAAATCCTGCCGTTCGAGGCTGGTCCGTCTGTCGGATGCATGGCGCTGGCGGTGGTCATTCAGCGGGAGCAGAGCACCCCAACTGGAAGCACGGTATGCGGTCGCGCGAGTGGACTGAAGAGCGGCACATGCTGAACGAACTGGTCCGCGAGGCACATGAGATAGAGCGGTTGGTTCGAGGTTAGAGGCGGATGGTCTCGTCTCCTGACGTCAGAACTTGTGAAAGAAAGCCGACGGCTGCGGCAATCAGACCTTGTCTGTTTCAGGCTCTGTGCCATCGTTTGCTGCAACAAGCACCAATGACTGTTTTCACGACAACGGACGTTCGCTGAATCTTGGACAAGGGCCGCTATGCGGGACGAAGCAGTCATCGGCCAGCTCATAAAAGATGTCTGCTTTCTGCCCGAAGCTGCGGTTGGCACCCAATCTCGCGAGCATTGGCTTCATAGAAATTTTCGACGTCTTCTACGCATCACAAATGTCGTCAGTGTAAGATCTACAATTGCAACAACAGTCAGACCGTCGTACCCCGCCGACTGGCGAATGCGGTCAATCGGGACAACAGAAGAGGCGTTAAGTACATAGGAATCTGGTAGCAGCCAACAAAGATCATCAAGGGCGCGACCACCTCCTCGGGTAGAACAATCAGGAACAACGCGATGTTGCGATTTCCGGCATAGATTGACGTCGACAATGGTCTTTTCAAACCAAAGCGATAACTCACAAGCAATGTGAGACTCACAAGGCTGAAATTGACTGCCAAAGCGGTGATAATCCAAACAAGAAGTTCTAACGGATCACTCCTAAGGAGCGGACCAATCGCGCTCATCAGCCCAACCACGACGATTGCCAGCACCAGCGCAGCCACCCCATCCAACGCCTTTTGCTTAGGCTCCTCGCCAAAACCCGGCACAGCGCGACGCACCGCGAAGCCGATGCCAACGACAACCAGAATGACCGTCAGCAACCCAAAAGACAGCGACAGCGCCCCAAGCGGCCCCTCGCCCGCCGGATCGAGAAGGAAAAGGACCGGAAACGCCGTAAGCGGAAACAAAATGGTGCTCAGCACCAACAGACGCATCCCAGGCGCCGGATCATGCCCCATCATCGCGGCAAAGTTCGGAGCTCCTGTCAGTGACGGGGCCGCAAGCATCAATGACACGGCAAGGATCAACGGAAAGTCTACCAGCCCCACGCCCTTGGCAAAGACCACAAAGAAAAGCGGGAGTGCCGCCTGCAACACCGCGATCCGCAGCAGCGTTGTCCGAAGACCATCAAGGCCACCAAAAGCCCGGCGCGCCCCGACACGTACAGCCGTCACAAACAGCAAAACAGCGATCAGGCTTCCGACCCACGGCCGGATCACTGCCGCCAATTCAGGCGCAAGAAGACCAACCAGCAGCCCGGCAATCAGACAGTATCGGCCATGCTTGCCAAGCCAGCTCAGCGCAGGCCCCACCCGTCAGGGGGCCTGTCGCATGGTATCAGGCAACCACATCGCGATATCGGGGAACCAGATCAGGATGAAGCACATCAGCACCATGATCATGAACATCGGGAAAGCCGCGCGCGTAATGTATCCCATCTCGTGTTCCGTCATGCCTTGCAAAACGAACAAGTTGAACCCGATCGGCGGAGTGATCTGCGCCATCTCAACTACGACGACCACGAAAATCCCGAACCAGATCAGATCAATGCCAGCTTCCCGCACCATCGGCTCGACGACCGCCATCGTCAGAACAACCGAGGAAATCCCGTCAAGAAACATGCCGAGAATAATGTAGAAAACCATCAAGATCATCAAAAGCTCGAACCGGGAAAGCTCCATCGTTGCGATCCCGTCCGCCAAGGCCCGAGGCAACCCGGTAAAGCCCATCGCCAGCTTCAAAAACGCCGCACCCGCAAGGATCAGCGCAATCATCGCCGACGTCCGCGTGGCTCCCATCAGGCTTTCGGTAAATGTGTTCCAATTGAGAGACCGCTGCCCCGCCGCCAGCGCCAAAGAGCCGATCACACCGATCGCAGCAGCCTCAGTCGCCGTTGCATAGCCGCCGTACATCGACCCGATGACAACAAAGATCAGGCACAGCACAGGAATAAGAAACCGCGAGTTACTCAGCTTTTCGGCAAAGGACATTCCGGTTTCCTGACTGGGGTTCCAGGTCTTCGAAATCTTTGCGTAAATTGCGACATACCCCATGAACATCAACGCCAGACACAAGCCCGGAAACACGCCGGCAAAGAACAGCTGCGTGATCGATTCATTGACCGTGACGCCATATACGATCAGCGCAAGCGACGGAGGGATCATCAACCCAAGGGTTGCAGCTCCAGCAAGCGTGCCAATGACAATCTGCTCAGGATAATCCCGAGCCCTTAGCTCGGGGATCGACATCTTGCCGACCGTTGTGAGCGTTGCCGCAGACGAGCCCGAAACTGCGGCAAAAACCGTACAACCAACGATATTAGTGTGGACCAGCCCCCCCGGCAATTTAGCCAGCCAAGGCGACAATCCGCGGAACATATCCTCCGATAATCGCGTTCGAAACAGGATCTCACCCATCCAGATAAAGAGCGGCAACGCCGTCAGCGTCCAGCTTGAGGATGACGCCCAGATCGTCGTGATCATCGTGTCGCCGACTGGACGAGACGTGAACAACTCCATTCCGACCCAGGCCACACCCATAAGCGCAAGGCCGACCCATACGCCCGATCCTAACAGCAGGAAAAGGACGAACAGAAAAAGGCTAATCGCATAAAATTCTTCCATGGCCCTACTCCGCGTGGCTTTGGTCGACAAGGTCGCGCGTGATGCGATGGTCGCCCTTGAAAATAACGTGGATCAGATGGTCAGTAAGAGCGATTGCAAGAATACCCCCACCGATGACCATCACGGATTGCGGTATCCAAAGCGGAGTCGCGTCTTGTGCCTGACTGACCTCGTTGAACTTCCAAGACCAGAACGTGAACCAATAGGCATAGTAGGTGAAATACCACATCACGATGGTCGCGATGCCAAAGCACCAGATTTCCATGAACCGCCGATACCGATCAGGAAGGGCGTTTAACACCAGTGACACCCGGATGTGCGAGCCTCGGTTGAGCGCATTTGCGAAGGCAAAAAAGCTGGCCGCCGCCATGGCGTAGCCTGCATAATTCGCCGCTCCCGGAAATATCTCGCCTGTCCAACGCGCGACCATCTGCGCAACGATAAGAAGAAGGATCGCTATGAGACACAAGGCAGCAAGAATGCCTGACGCCAGATAGAGACCATCCAAGCCTCGGCGTGTAATCCTCAGAAGTCCTGACATAATGTGGAAACCATCGGTGCTGGAAATGAAAAGGGCCAGCCCTGAATGGCTGGCCCTCTGAAGATTTTATTGTGCCGCGTTATACGCGTCGACAATCGCCTGACCGGTATCGCCAGCAGCCTCGAGCCACTCGGCAGCCATCGTGGCACCAACTTCGCGCAGATCGCTCATCAACTGATCGCCCGCAGGCTGAACAGTCATGCCACCAGCCGCAAGACCCGCCAGAGTGAACCCAGTGTACTCTTTGGCGCGCCATGTGCCTGCATATTCTGCCATTCCGGCACAAGCGTTGATGACGTTCTTGTTGGCCTCCGACACATCGGCCCAGACGTCGTTGTTCACCAGCATATAGTTCCGTGGCAACCAGGCATCGACCGAATAGAAGTGGCTCAGGCTTTCCCAAACCTTGCGGTCATAGCCCGTCGCACCCGATGAAACCATCGACTCGGCCACGCCTGTTGCAAAGGCTTGGCTGATCTCGGCGGCTTCAATGGACACAGGAAGCATCTTGGTCAGCTCAGCCATACGCGCCGTTGCGTTGTTGTAGGACCGGAACTTCAGACCTTCCATATCGGCAACAGAGTTCACTTCTTTGTTGAAGTACAGCCCCTGCGGCGGCCATGGCACGGAATAGAGCATCGTCATATTCTGCTCTGCCAGCAGCTCCTGCACATGCGGCAAAGCGGCAGCATATAGCTTCTCATGCTCGTCAAAGGACGACACAAGGAACGGGATCGAATCCCAGCCGAAAATCGCGCTCTCGTTCTGGTGGCCCGAGAGCAGACGCTCACCAATGGGCACCTGACCGGTCTGAACAGCGCGCTTAATGTCGCCGCCTGCAAAAAGCGAGCCCGACGGGTGCGTTGTAATCTCAATGTCACCGCCCGTACCGGTCGTCACGCAGTTGGCAAATTCAGCACCTGTCACCGAGTGAAAGTTGGACCCCGAATACGCCATCGGCAAGTCCCATTTTTCCCCGGCCATTGCAGGCAATGCCATCATCGCC
The DNA here is from genome assembly GCA_947501635.1 of uncultured Roseobacter sp. Taxonomy (GTDB): domain Bacteria; phylum Pseudomonadota; class Alphaproteobacteria; order Rhodobacterales; family Rhodobacteraceae; genus Roseobacter. The sequence continues at coordinate 52,036 of CANMWT010000017.1, read as the reverse complement.
GTCGTGGCCAGTGCCACGCATGTCGTTGTCATTTTTTTCATCGTTTTCTCCCTATTGTCATTTCTTTGGTCGCAACCTCATGCGAACCGCATGGGGTCAAATGCACCGATGTCGGTGTTGGTGGGTTGGTTCGCGACAAGACCTGCAACGATCCTTCCCGTTTTAGCTCCACCCGTCAATCCGATATGGTGATGGCCGAATGCAGTGTAGACGCCGGTGGCGCGTACCTCTCCAATCAAAGGCAAGCTATCCGAAGGCGCCGGACGATGACCGAGCCATTCGACCTCCTCCGATGCCTTTAGATTCGGAAACGCCGCCTTGGCCTGCTTGCGCAAAAGCTCCAGCGCTGGCTTTGAAGGCCCCGCCTCCAGCCCGCCGAACTCAACGACACCTGCGCACCGCAAACCGGCGGCCATCGGTGTGGCCACAAATTTCCCGCTTGCAACCATGATCGGATGCGAAGGCCCGCCTGTCGCGTCCTTCCAGATGATGTGATAGCCGCGCTCGGTTTCGATGGGAATGGACAGGCCCAGCTTTTTCATCATCGGCTTGGACCAAACTCCGGTTGCAAGCACTGCCCGGTCACACTCCTTGCGCCCCCGATCAGTTAAAACGCCCGTGATCTTGTCATCCGTCAGCTCGAAATCCTTAATCTCCGCCCGAACAACTTCACCGCCCAACGCCTCGAAAACGCCCGCAAGCGACTTCACATAGCCGCCCGGATCGCGAATGAAAGCATGATCCTGCATCGTCGCCAAAAGTCCGACGTCTGGCGATAAGTTCGGCTCGTACTCCCGCGCCTCCCGCCCTTCCCGCAACATCGGCTCAAACCCAGCCTCACGCCGCAAACCCCAAGTATAGGCGTCACCTTCAAACGCTGCGCGATCCTTATAGGCAAACGAGTAATCGCAATCTTGCACCCACTCAGCGGCGTCCGTTTCGGCGACCATCGCCTTGTGTTGATCGACGCTGTCGCCAACGATCGTGGTCAAACCTTTTGAGATGCGGCGCGTGTCGGCATCATTCGCATTTGACAGATATTTCATCAGCCACGGGGCCAAACGCGGAAAATATCCCCAACGCATGAACAGCGGAAAATCCGGGTTCATCAGCATGCCGGGAGCTTTCCGTATCAATCCAGGCGCCGTCACAGGGGCAACCGAACAGGCTGCAATAACGCCTGCGTTGCCATGCGATGTCCCCTCACCTGGCGGCAGACGGTCTATGATCGTGACTTCCGCATCGCTGAACCGCCGCAACCAAATTCCGGTTGAAACGCCAACAATGCCGGCTCCTACGATGATCACGCGCTCTGGAATGACGCCCCCTCTTCGGTCTTTCACAGTGAAATTGTATACAGATCACTACACAGCCTTGCGCACAATGCAATAGACGCGATAACATTCTTGCAAACGTCAAGGAAAACACTGTGATCGACGAGAGCACACTCAACGACGATACCGTCAGCCTACTTTACGCGCAGCTTCGCAACATGGCCGCCGCGTTCATTTTCAAGCCCAGCGAGCGTATCAACGAGTCGGCATTGTCCCGTGATCTTGGCGCAAGCCGAACCCCATTGCGAGAAGCTTTGAACCGTCTCGTCTCGGAAGGGTTTGTCGAGTTTCACCCAGGCCAGGGCTTCTTTTGCCGTGACCTCTCGCAATCCCGCGTTAAACATCTCTATCAGGCGCGTATGGCCATAGAATGCGAAGCCGTGCGCCAAGCCGCCCTCAACGCAAAGCCAGAAGACTTCGACACGCTCGACGCAGCTCTTGACCAAACCTCCGACGAATACGCGTCCTGCACAGATCCAATCCGCCTTATGGAACTGGACGAAGCCTTTCACATGCGACTCGCCGGTCTCTCTGGCAATGGCGAGCTCTTGCGCATGCTGGCTACGATCTACGACAAGATCCGTTTTGTACGCACTGCCGACCTGCGCCGATTACAGGCTGCCGGTCGCACCACCACCGCCAGACATCGCATGGTCCTTAATGTCGTGCGCACAGGCGATGGCGCAGCAGCCTCCGAGGCGATGCGAAATCATATTGAAGACCGAGCACGTCACGCCTCCGAAGCCGTAAGGCTTGCCTTCGCCGATCTTTACGCACCGAAAGTCGAACTCACATGAAAACCACTGGCGGGAAAACCGTATTCGGCGCCTCCGTTGGGATCCTCATGCTCAATACACGCTTCCCCCGTATCCCTGGCGACATCGGCAACGCGGCCACATGGCCCTTCCCCGTCCAATACAAAGTTGTCGCTGCCGCCACGCCGGACAATGTCGTGCGCGGAGACGCGGCCCCTCTCCTCCAGTCCTTTATCGACGCGGGCCACGAACTGGTTGATCTCGGGTGCGACGGAATCGCGACAAACTGCGGGTTTCTGGTGCCCTTCCAGTCCGAGATGTCCCGCGCACTGGGCGTACCCGTCGCCTCCTCATCGCTGCTGCAAGCGTCGCTCATCCAACACACTCTGCCCGCTGAACAAAGCCTCGGCATCCTAACCATTTCATCCGAGACACTGACGAAAAAACACCTGGATGCTGCAGACATTCCCCATGATACCCCCATTGGCGGCACCGGAGCCGCCTCCCACTTCACCACCCAAGTTCTTGGCGATTCAGCCGAAATCGACTTCGAGCAAGCGCGTCAAGATAACATTACTGCCGCCGTAAAACTGCTGAGCGATCACCCAAACATCGGCGCAATCCTGCTCGAGTGCACCAACATGGTGCCTTACGCCGCAGATATCCGCCGCGCGACAGGACGTCCGGTGTTCTCAATCTACACCTACCTCCTTTGGTTCCAGTCCGGCCTACTGCCCCGTAGATTTCCGCCAGATCTGGACGACATCCGGACCCCAGGGCCATGAGCGATCACCGCATCATCGAAATGCGCATCCACTGCGTCACCATCCCCGCCAAGACCGTCCATTCGCACGGCTCCGGCGACGTCGGCGGCATCAACGCGGCGCTTTGCGAACTGATCACCGACAGCGGCCTGACCGGATGGGGCGAAGCATCGCCTTGGCCGGTGTTCACTGGCACCCTTGAAGGCAACGCGGCCGCGCTCCACGTCCACCTGCGCCCCCAGGTCATCGGTCGTGATCCCGTGCTCATCGAGCCGATCATGACCAACGCCGAGCGCGTCCTTGTCGGCCACCCCGAGGCCAAAGCCGCCCTCGAATGCGCATTGCTCGACCTCACCGGACAAATCGCCGGTTTACCCATCGCCGAGCTTGTCGGCGGACGTCACCGCGACAGCATCCCCTTAAGCTTTTCTGTCGCCAATCCCGACTTTGACGCCGACCTCGAGGATATCGGCGCGATCTGGGACAGCGGCGTGCGCATCTTCAAACTGAAAACCGGCTTTGCCGATCACGCCTTCGACTTGATGCGCCTCGAAAAACTCCGCCACGTTTACGGCGATGAGGCCCGACTGCGCATCGACTACAATCAGGGCCTCGCGGCTTTCGACGCCATCCGCCACATCCGCGACCTCGAAGCCTTCCGCCCCGAGTTTGTCGAGCAACCCGTCCGCATGTTCGAACGCGAAGCGCTGGCCGAGATCACCCGCGCCGTGGACGTGCCCATCATGGCCGACGAAAGCGTCTTCGACGTCCGCGACGCCACCCGCGCGGCTGCTCATCGAATGGCAGATATCTTTTCGCTCAAAACCGCCAAATCAGGCGGCATCCGGCGCTGCATCGAAATCGCCGCCATCGCGCGCTCCGCCGGCATCGAGGTCTACGGCGGCTGCATGTTCGAAACGTCCTTGGCACATATGGCGGGGGCACACCTTATGGCCGCGATCCCGAACCTCACACTCGGCTGCGAATTCTACATGTCGACTTACTACGCACAGGACGACATCGCGACGCATCCATTCCCCGTCTTCGACGGCCACGTCCACGTCCCAGTCTTACCGGGCCTCGGGACGGCCCCCGACCCGGAAGCACTCGCCCGCTACCGCTCGCAAATTCTTACCAATGAAGGCGCAACCTGATGCCCACGCCCCTGGTCCCTGCCCGAATGAACGGCGCGCAAGCGCTCCTGCAGATGCTTGAACTTCACGGCGTCACCCACGTCTTCGGGCTGCCCGGCGAAACCACAATCGGCTGGTACAAAGAATGGCGTGCGCACTCTGACATCGAGTTCGTCCTGACCCGCGACGAGCGCACCGCCGCCTACGCCGCCGAAGCTTACGCAAAAATCACTGGTCGGCCGGCCGTTCTCGAAGCGCCAAGCCCAGGCGTCACCCACTGTACCCCCGGCATTACCGAGGCCTATCTCAGCTCCATTCCGATCATCTTTTTCAGCTCCGACATTCCCATCAATCAGGACAAGAAACACGGGCTGACCGGCGTAGACCAAACCGCGCTTTACGAAAGCATTTGCAAGGAATCCTTTGTCGTCACCACCGTCGGCGAAATCCCGTTCCTCTTGCGTCGCGCTTTCCGCGTCGCAACCGCTGGTAAACCGGGCCCTGTCCACATTCGCGTGCCGATCAACATATTCGGCGAAGAGGCCGAACTTGCCGATCTTTACGCCGAACCCGAATACAGCGCTTTCCCCGCCCATCGACCCGTGGCTGATCACAGCAAGATCGAAGCCGCAATCGACGCCCTTCTGGCGGCTAAACAACCTGCCATCGTTTGCGGCCAGGGCGCCCTCATCTCCAAGGCCACCGACGCCGTCCTCGCCCTTGCCGAACAGCTTCAAATCCCCGTCGCGACGACCACACCCGGCAAAGGCACAATCCCCGAGAACCACCCGCTCGCGCTGCGCGTTATCGGCGGGCGTGGAGGCATGGAATACTCAAACACATACATGCACGACGCCGACGTAATCTTCTTCATCGGCTCCAACACCGACAGCGCTGCCACCGATCACTGGAAACTCTACGGTGAACCCGGTGCCACAATGTTCCTCCACCTCGACATCGCCGAGGCCCACATCGGCAACAATTTTCCCGTTGCCGTCGGCATGGTCGGCGATGCGCGCGCCAGCCTCGAGTTCATGGTAAAACTCCTGAAGCAAAAAAAACCAAAAATTGAGCGCCCGAGCGTTGATTTGAACCCGATAAAGGCGATCGCACTGGACAAAGTGTTCAACTCCAATATCCCAATGCCTGAAGGAACGATATCACCGGTTAAACTGTCCCAGGAACTCGACCGTCTGTTGCCTGACAATGCCATCGTCACATCAGAACCGGGCGTAAGCGCAATATATCCTTCTGCCCTACTTACCCTTCGCAAAGCTGGGCGGCGCTACATCACAAATTATTCGATGGGTGCTTTGGGATACTCGGTTCCTGCAGGCATCGGAGCGGCTTATGCAAACGACGGCCCTGTGATTTCATTCACCGGCGATGGCTCTATTGGTTTTGTCCTTGGCGATATGGAGACCATCAAACGCTCCGGCAAGAACGTGACGATTATTCTTACACGCAACGACAGTTTTGGTTGGATAAGGGGAGAGGCCATCCTGCTGGACGAAGTTGACGAACCTTGGTCCACAGAGTTTGGCGCAGTTGACTATCTGAAAATTGCGGAAGGATTCGGCTTCGACACTGATCAGATCACATCCGAAGGCGAGATCGAGCCAATTCTGTCCGCGGCCATCGCCAACCCCGGTCCAAGTTTCATCGAAGTCAGAGTTCCAACTCAGGATCAAATCGTCCCGTTCGTGCCAAACTGGGTCCGTGCCGCAAGAAAGAAAAACCTTCCGCATTTTTATTGATACTGCCTTGATAGTGGCACTTATTTTCGACTGGTCGCCCAAGGCTCCAATGGCGTCCAATCGCGCCAAAGGTCAACGTAAATCAGCCGAGCACCTGCCAATCGACGATAGCGAACCAGAGCAAATGGATGGCAGCTGCTGTGGCGCTTTAGAGCCGCTTTGATCAGCAGTAAATATATTTCAATTCAATCGTTTCGAGTGGGAGCTTTGCTTTGCAAAGTGAGCATCACAGATAAGCGCGCGCAAGTCTGTTCTTCGCCTAAACCGGCTATTAGCTCGGGTTGCAGCATCCTGCAGTATGGGCTCCCTGCGGTCATTCGCTGCGGCGTGCTCCAATGACTGCTATGGGGAATACACGTCTAATCTTGCAGTTTGATTTCTGGCGCGGTCGTTAATCCAAGTGGCGCAGGCACGTCATGGTTCTCCAACCACTCTTTAATCACGCCCCACCTATCCCTCGCGCAGTGAGGCGAGCTATGAGCGCAGTAGAAGGCGCGCGGATAAAATCAGATAGCAGTTAGGTTGGGCTGATGACCCGGATTTGATGGAGAGCAAAAGGGGATGCATTGGCAGACCTATCACCAACTGGTCGCTGAATTGGATGCTTGGGACTAAAAAAGCGAACTGGGATTTGCCATATTTATCACTGAGCGATTTGGGTGGCTTGATCCGTTCCCATGAACGCAGCAAAGGTGGATAACCAGGTGGATAAATGAGGTTTTTAAAATAATTAATGTATTTTTATCAAGATGTTATCCTGATAATTTGGTGCGGATGAGAAGACTCGAACTTCCACGGGTGTTACCCCACAGCGACCTCAACGCTGCGCGTCTACCATTCCGCCACATCCGCACTTGAATGGTGAGCGGTCTTTAGCCTGCCGGGAACGGCTTGTGAAGGCCTATTTTTTAAAAACCCCGTCGCAAGATCGGATGCGGGCTCTAGGCGTGGCGCGCGCGCTGCGATAGAGCTTGCGCATGGTTGAATGGATCATAACCGACGGGCTGACCGATTACCGCACTGCCGAGCAGTGGATGGAGACGCGTGCGCAGGCCATAGCGGAAGGGCAGGCACCAGAATGCATCTGGCTGGTAGAGCATCCGCCGCTGTACACCGCAGGCACCAGTGCGCGCGCGCAGGATCTGACCGATCCCGACAGGTTTCCTGTCTACGTCACCAAACGCGGCGGGCAATACACCTATCACGGACCCGGGCAAAGGGTTGCCTATGTTCTGCTTGACGTAGGCGCGCGCGGGCGGGATGTGCGTGCCTTTGTGCAGCACCTCGAAGAATGGGTGATCGCGACGCTGGACCGTTTCAATGTCACTGGCCATATCCGCGACGGGCGCGTGGGCGTCTGGGTCGAACGTCCCGACAAGCCGCGCGCGCCCACCGGCGCGCTGCGCGAAGACAAGATCGCAGCGATCGGTATCCGGCTGCGCAAGTGGATCAGCTTTCACGGGCTTTCCATCAACGTGGAGCCTGATCTGACGCATTTTGATGGCATCGTGCCCTGCGGCATCACAGAGCACGGTGTGACCAGCCTTGTCGATCTGGGGCTGCCAGTCACGATGCAGGACGTCGATGTTGCGTTGCGCCATAGCTTTGCAGGCGTCTTTGAATCGGTGCCAACGGATGGCAGCGCGGGCCCGGGCTCAGGCGCGGATCACCCGCTGCCGGCAGGTGGTGCCGTGCGCTGACTGTCGCGGACGATGCGGCAGAAATCTCCCTCTGTCAGTGGTTTGATCTCATAGGCGCATACGTGCGGGTCCGCTTCGGCGCGGGTTCGGTCCTGTCGCAGCGTCGACGTCGACACCATCACGATACATCTGCAGCGGTGGGTGTCGGCGGGCAAGGTCGCGTATTCGGCAAGAAACTCGAAGCCGTTCATGCGCGGCATGTTGATGTCCAGCAGCAAAAGTTCGGGCTGTGTCTTGCCGGCGCGGGCTCGGTCCGACAGGTAGTCGAGCGCTGCGCGCCCGTCTGTTGCCACATCCACCGCGTCAGCCAGCGCGCATTTGGCAATCCGTCGCCGGTGCATCAGGTTGGTGACCTTATCATCATCAACCAGCAAAATCCGGTGAAGAGGATGCGTCTTCAGCGCATGATCCGCCGTCATCTGTCACCCTCTTCATTGCAGGGGAAGGACAGACAGAAGTCACTGCCTGCACCCGGGCGGCTTTTCACGTCAATTGCCCCGCCGATCCGTTCCATGATGCGTCGAATCGTGTACAGCGCGACCCCCGCCCCCGAGGGCGTCACATGCGCCCGCTGAAACAGGCCAAACACCTTGTCACGATCGCGCGGCAAGTCCAGCCCAAGGCCATTGTCAGACACCGTTAGCACGACAAACCCGCCCCTGCGGTTGCAGCGCACCGCAATGCGCGGAGGGCGTGCGGGGTCTGCGTATTTCAGCGCGTTCGAAACAAGCGCCTGCAGTATATTTTCAACCTCCTGAGGCAAAAACCGCACGGTCTTTTGCTCAAGCTCGATCTGGAAGGTCGCTTTGCTCTCCTTGATCGCATAATGCAGGCTGACGCAAATCCGGTCCATAACGGCCGCGATATCCACCTCGACAAACGGCGCGTCAGGCATGGCATTGGCCTGCGCCACAACCACGAGCGCCTCAAGCTTTTGCGCGGCCTGATCGCAGGCGTCGCGCATCCAGGCCAGCGTTTCAGCATATTCATCAGACTGCTCGCCGGCGACTTCTTCCAGCATATGCGTCAGGCTCAACATGTTGTTGACCGGCACCTTCAGATCATGGGCTGCCACATAGCTTAACTGTTCAAGCTCTCTGCTGGCGCTTTGCAACGCGTTGGTGCGCGCGACAACCCGTGCCTCCAGCTCGTTGTTGAGGACCTGCAGCTCTTGCGTGCGGGCGCGCACGCGCTCTTCCAGCCCGGCATTCAGCTTGCGCAGGCTCAGCTCGGCCGTCTTTTCCGCAGTAATGTCAAAGGCGATACCAATGTGGCGCAACACGCTGCCATCCGCTGCACGGGTGAAAACCGTTTCGATCGATCTGAGCCAGACTTCGCGACCGTCGCGGTGAATGGCGCGGTATTCCCACATGGCCTGCTCGCCCGCCGTGAGGTGCTGCAAAGAGCCCACATGCTCGGCGAGACGATCGAAATCGTCAGGATGTACTATCGTCGGCAACAGGTTCTCACCCATCGCCTTGACCTCTTCCGGCCCATACCCCAGCATTTCAGCAATCGAGCGGTTTGAATACTCGTTGCTCATGGTCTGATGATTGAAAACATAGATGATGCCGGGCACAAGTGCGATCATCTGGCTGAGAAAGGCGACGCTTTCCAAATCCACTTCCGCAGAGCATTCAAATTGCGCGGGGAGCCTTGCCAACGCCATGATTATCCTACCTTAACCGCCAGCATGCACACCGCCCTGTGCCTGTGCAGATGTATGTCAGTCCCGGCAGTATCCACGCGACCGGTGAAATCTCCGTTAATGCCCGTGCGCAAATCTGTCGCACCTGCTGAAAACCCATCCCGCACCACCGCTTGCCGCCCAAAAAGCCCTACAAGCGGACGAAAACCGAAAAACATGCAATTTATCTGATGTGTGCGGCATTACTGTCATTGCTCCCGGCGGCAACTCGCTCTAAAACCGGAAAGACTCTGACCGGAACGGGAACCCCGGCCAGTGAAATATTCCAATTAGGAGGCACCGCATGGCAGACGCAGCCATTCACGGGCACGACCACGAAGACGAGCGCGGGTTCTTTACTCGCTGGTTCATGTCCACCAACCACAAAGACATCGGTATTCTGTACCTGATCACATCCGCGCTTGTCGGTTTTGTATCAGTTGCCTTTACCGTTTACATGCGCCTTGAACTGATGGAGCCAGGCGTACAGTACATGTGCATGGAAGGCGCACGGATGTTCGCCAGCGATGCCGTCTGTACGCCGAACGGGCACCTGTGGAACGTCCTGATCACCGGCCACGGCATTCTGATGATGTTCTTCGTGGTGATTCCAGCGCTTTTCGGCGGTTTCGGCAATTATTTCATGCCCTTGCAGATCGGCGCGCCCGATATGGCCTTCCCGCGGATGAACAACCTTTCATTCTGGCTCTACGTCGCGGGGACAACACTGGCTGTCTGCTCCGTGCTTGCGCCTGGCGGCAACGACCAGTCCGGCTCCGGCGTGGGCTGGGTGCTCTATCCGCCACTCTCCACGAATGAAGGCGGCTACTCCATGGACCTCGCGATCTTCGCGGTCCACGTTTCGGGTGCCTCGTCCATTCTGGGTGCGATCAACATGATCACCACTTTCCTGAATATGCGCGCACCGGGCATGACACTGTTCAAAGTGCCGCTGTTCTCGTGGTCGATCTTCGTGACAAGCTGGCTGATCCTGCTGTCCCTGCCGGTTCTGGCGGGCGCGATCACCATGCTTTTGATGGACCGAAACTTTGGCTTTACGTTCTTTGATCCGGCAGGCGGGGGCGACCCGGTGCTCTATCAGCACATCCTGTGGTTCTTCGGACACCCTGAAGTTTACATCATCATCCTGCCCGGTTTTGGCATCATCTCTCATGTGATCGCGACCTTCTCGCGCAAGCCCGTTTTCGGCTACCTGCCGATGGTCTGGGCGATCATCGCAATCGGCGCATTGGGCTTTGTTGTCTGGGCGCACCACATGTACACTGTGGGCATGAGCCTCAACCAGCAAGCCTACTTCATGCTGGCCACGATGGTGATCGCCGTCCCGACCGGGGTCAAGGTGTTCAGCTGGATCGCCACCATGTGGGGCGGCTCTGTCGAATTTAAGACACCGATGCTCTGGGCCTTTGGCTTTTTGTTCCTCTTCACCGTGGGCGGCGTGACGGGCATCGTGCTCTCTCAGGCCGCTGTGGACCGCTACTACCACGACACATATTACGTGGTCGCGCACTTCCACTACGTGATGAGCCTTGGCGCCGTCTTTGCCATCTTCGCGGGGATCTACTTTTACTTCCCCAAGATGACCGGCAAGATGTATCCGGAAATGGCGGGCAAAATCCACTTCTGGATGATGTTCATCGGCTCCAACCTGACGTTCTTCCCACAACACTTCCTGGGCCGTCAGGGCATGCCACGCCGCTACATCGACTACCCTGAGGCTTTTGCCTACTGGAACTGGTGGTCGAGCCTCGGCGCCTTCCTCAGCTTCGCCTCGTTCCTCTTCTTCTTCGGCGTGATGGCCTACGCCCTGCGTAAGGGCGCACCCGCGACCGAGAAGAACCCATGGAACGAATACGCGGACACGCTGGAATGGACGCTGCCCTCCCCGCCGCCCGAACACACGTTCGAGCAGCTTCCAAAACAGGAAGACTGGGACAAACAGCACGCCCACTAGCGCAAAAGCGTAACAGACACTCCAAAAGGCCCCGCAGCACTGCGGGGCCTTTTTTGGTCGCACGCAAAGGCCGCCTCAGGCGTCGCCATCGCCGATGGCTCGCGCCATCCTCAGCAAAGTTTCAGGAGACAAGCACCTCGTCCACGCCACGGCGCAGCGACATCGGCATCTGCGCAGCCCGCCCGAAACGTACAACAAGATCGGGTCTTCGATCAGCCATACCGAGCCATCTCGCGAAATCGGAACGCACCGATTGCACCTCGATCGGCATGTTTAGATGCGCATGACACAGGCCCAGGGCTGTTGCCGTCAGCGCACATCTCTCAAAGCTGCGCCCGACGGTGATCCAGCCCTCCGGCGTTTCGGTCTCGGCGACAAATACGGCCAGACCCGCCGATGACGCCACGTGCCGGGCGAGCTTTCGGGTCTCGGACTGCGCCCGGAACATAAGATTGAACAGGATCGGGCCAAGCCAATCAGGCGCACTCGGGTTGCCCGCGCTTGGACCGGAAAGACCATCTGCTTTTCTTACCGCCATCGCGGTGCTGAACCGTATCCAGCGTTTCAACTCGGCCAAAAACGCCGGGTCTTGCATCTGCGCCGTGTTCCCGGCCTGAATGAACGCGAGCGCCTCATCGAGCTTTTGCCGATCCGTCAGCAGCAGCATATCGACACCCCCTCGCGCCGCAGCCATTTCAAGCTGGCGCACCTCCGCAGCCGACAGGGGCGTTCCATCATAGTCTGACTTTGTCGATTGCCGCTTGGGAATTGCATCGCACAAGTCCGCATCGACAACCTTGCCATTTCCCAAAGTTACAGTGACGAAACTGTCGCCCCGCGCATCCTTCTGCATCGCAACCTGCGCGGCGCGACCGTTTGCATTTGCCGCGATCACCAGGTTTTCAGCAGCGCACCCGAGCGAAACATAAAGATGGTGATCGTCGGGATCGACAACCGGAGTCCTTCTGGCAAAATCTGGCAGGATATCGACCGCGTCGCCAGTGATCCGAAACTTCCAAGGTTGCGTGTTGTGTGCGTTCGCAGCCAGAGTCGCGAACCTTACAAAATCGCGCGGGCCGGGGTTTGCCGGCAAAGGCTGCCGGACTTTCCTGGCCGTTCTTGCATATAGGTCCATATCCTTGACCACCGTTTTGAGTGTTTGAAACCCTATCCAGCCTGAACGCATCGCACCGAACCGACTTTGCGCTTTTCACACAGCAAAACCCGTTGGAAGTTGATTTCAGTCAATTGGTCATCTCGGGTTCTGCTCTGACCCTTGTCAAAAACGTACCCCTGGCGGTACCTGCAGGCCGCTGGCAGTCTTTTTGGAGGCAGCCTCCCCGCCGCGCCCGTTGTCATGCCCCGCGTGGCTTCATCCATTCTTAACAAACCCGGTTGCGCGCGCTGTTAACCCGGCATCACACCGCGCCTGCACCGACGCGATACCGACGTTTTACAGACAGCCCCATGCCTTAAAAAATAGGCCTTAAGACACGATTCGCCCAATGTGCGACGAGCCTGGCACCGTGCTTTGCGCGCGGGTGTGCATTTTGCCCCCTTGCCCTCCCGACCGCAGGCGATAGATTTCTCGCAGCCCTGTTGAAAAATCAATGAACCAGATGCCCTACCAATGGACCTCCGCGCCGGATGAAACCCCGCAACAGATGCGCCTCTGGCCGCATCAGTCGCTGCCCCCGCGGGGCATGGCGGCCTTTGTGCTCGCCACTTTCACCATGATCCTGATCCCCGTCATCACCCTTCTGGGCTCGCCCGTGCTGTGGGGGCTTTTGCCCTTTGCACTGCTGGCGGTCTGGGGGATGTATTTCGCGCTGCAGCGCAATCACCATGCGCTCAAGATCGAAGAGGTGCTGACCCTCGACGATGAGGCTGCGCGGCTGACGCGCACAGACCCCTCGGGCGCAGTAAGAGAATGGGATTGCAATCGCTATTGGACCACCATCACCAAATACGAGAAAGACGGCCCCGTTCCGCATTATGTCACGCTTAAGGGAATGGGCCGCGAGGTCGAAATCGGCGCCTTTCTCAGCGAAGACGAACGCGTGGCGCTCTATGACGAGTTACAGCGGGCGTGGCGGCGCTGATAGGCCTGCATCCTGCCTGCCCTATCCTGCCTAGACCCCGCCCGCGTCCCAGCGGTTTTGCTCCTGCCAAAGGGTTCTGAGGGTCTGGGCCTGCTCGGGAAAGCTGTCGTCCAGCACGGCGCAGCCATAGATGCGGTCGGTGCGAAAATGCCTGAAACCGTTGCGCAATTCACACCAGGCGGCGACCATCACACTTTCAAGATGATAGACAACCGCCACCGGTCGGACAATCCGCTCGGTTTGGGTCTGTGCAGTGTTGCGGTAGGTCAGATGCAGCTTGCGCGCCGCCCGTATGGCATCGCGCAGAACGGCGATTGAAACGCAGCCCTTATCGGGGTCATCGCGCGGCGCGCCCCACGGGGACACCTGTAACCAGTCCGCCGGTCCGTGCAGCGCATCTACCTTGTGGTGAATGCGCGCCGCTGCTGCCTCCAGCGCACTATCCCCGGTGCGCACCAACATCGCGAGACCGACCCGCAAAGCGGTTATCTCTTCGCTGTCAAAGTTCAGCGGCGGCAGGTCATACCCCGACCGCATGATGTATCCCACACCTGCTTCCCCCTCTATCGGGGTGCGCCGCGCCTGCAAGGTCGCAATATCACGATAGACCGTGCGCTTTGATACCTCCAAACGTTCAGCCAGCATCTGCGCGGTCATCGGCCCCTTGGCCGCGCGCAGGGTCTGGATCATCTCGAATAACCGGTCTGAACGGGGCATGGGCAGATCACCTCTCTACGTGCTGACACAGTAGCATCCCCCACTGACAGCCCTGTGTCAGCAGCAATCAGGCAAAGCTGTGGGAAAGGACCGCCAAAAGAAAGGAAACCCCGTGTACTCCTACGATGAATACACCCTGTTGCGGCTGGGTCTGGGCCGCTGGGACGCGCACAAGCCGCATGTGCCTGCTTGCCGGGCAAACCGCCCGTTCCCCAAACCCCAAAAAACAAAGACGCGCCCGCGGGCACGCCTTTTTGCACGCCTCAACGCGCTCAAATACAGCGTCCTGCGCAGGGCTAGCTCAGACGGTCCTTGACCATCGGACCGGCTTTACCAAAGTCCATCTGGCCGGTGTATTTCGCCTTGAGGATGCCCATCACCTTGCCCATGTCGCGGATGCTGTCGGCACCAATCTCGGCAATGGCCGCCTCGACCGCGCTGGAGGCTTCGGCCTCGCTCAGCTGCTGGGGCAGGAACTCTTCGATGACAACAACCTCTTCCAGCTCGCGCTCCGCCAGATCAAGACGCCCGCCCTCTTCATAAGCGCGCGCGCTCTCCTTGCGCTGCTTGGCCATCTTGCCCAGAATCACCAGCACCTCGTCATCGCCGACACCGTCGTCGTTGCCATCCGCGCGCGCGGCGATGTCCTTGTCCTTGATGGCCGCATTGATCAGGCGCAGGGTCGAAAGACGCTCTGCATCCTTGTCCTTCATCGCCTTTTTCAACGCCGTCGTAACCTTCGTGCGCAAATCCATTGCCCGCTATCCTCTCTTGTCGACCGTTGCCGCGCAGATTTGTTGCGCACCGGTCTGTTCAAGGCTTGGACCTTATCCAAAGCACGCCCGGGCCGCAACACCCGCCATTCCGCCACCACCGCGCACATCAGGCTGCACCATTGCAGAGCCTAGCCCCTTGACGCTCAAACCCGCCCCGTCTAGGAACAGCCAGATTTGCCTGATTGCTGCCCTGAAAGGATCGACCATGAGTGTCTCCGCGCCCGACCGCCCCACCGCTTGTCTGGCTCTGGCGGATGGCACGTTGTTCTACGGCGCAGGCTTCGGCGCAACCGGCACAACCGTTGCCGAACTTTGCTTCAACACCGCGATGACCGGCTATCAGGAGATTATGACAGACCCCTCATACGCCGGGCAGATCGTGACTTTCACCTTCCCACATGTGGGCAACGTCGGGGTCAACCCCGAAGACGACGAAACCGGTGATCCGGTGGCTGCGGGCATGATCGTGAAATGGATGCCGACAGAGCCGTCGAACTGGCGTGCCATTCAGGACCTCGACAGCTGGCTCTCAGCCCGCGGACGTATCGCTCTGGGGGGTGTGGACACGCGGCGCCTGACCCGCGCCATCCGCCAATCCGGTGCACCCCACGTGGCTCTGGCACATGATCCGGACGGCAATTTCGACCCCGCTGGGCTGGTGGCGCAGGCGCGCGCCTTTAGCGGCCTTGAGGGGCTCGATCTGGCCCGCGAAGTGACCTGCGCGCAGTCCTACCAGTGGAACGAAATGCGGTGGGCCTGGCCCGAAGGCTACGCGCCACAGACCAACCCAAAACACAAGGTTGTCGCCGTGGACTATGGCGCCAAACGCAACATTCTGCGCTGCCTGGCCAGCGCCGGCTGCGATGTCACCGTACTGCCCGCCACCGCGACATTCGACGATGTGATGGCCCACAACCCCGACGGCGTGTTTCTGTCCAACGGACCGGGTGACCCGGCCGCCACCGGCAGCTACGCCGTCCCCATGATCCGCGCGGTTCTTGACAAGACAGACCTGCCCGTCTTCGGCATTTGTCTGGGGCACCAGATGCTCGCACTCGCGCTGGGAGCCCAGACGATCAAGATGAACCACGGGCACCATGGCGCAAACCATCCGGTCAAGGACCACGACACCGGCAAGGTCGAGATTACCTCGATGAACCACGGATTTGCCGTGGATGCGCAAAGCCTGCCGGACGGGGTCATCCAGACCCATACATCGCTTTTTGACGGCTCAAACTGCGGTATCCGCGTCGAGGGCCGTCCGGTCTGGTCAGTCCAGCACCACCCCGAGGCCAGCCCCGGCCCGCAAGACAGCTACTACCTGTTCGAACGCTTTGCCGAGGCAATGGCGGACCGCACCCCCTGATGATGGGTCAGGCACATCCACACCCGTAAGGGTTGTAAATGCCTGATTTAATGGTTCATTAACCCTGTTCTGCAACCTTGCGACGCTTACGGGCCACGCAAGGCAGCACAGATGAATGACATTGACCCCAGACTGTCCGTCAAGACAGTGACGCCGGATGCGGTGACGCATGCGCCTCTCGGGCAGCTGCTGGTCGAGGCCGGCAAGATCGGGGCGCGTGACCTGAAACACGCACTGCATCTGCAACAGCGCATAGATGCTCCGCTGGGCGACATCATGATCTCCGAAGGACTGGTTGAAAAGCAGGATGTTCTGAGCGCGCTGGCCAAACAGGCGCGCACGGAAGGGGCCGATCTCACGCTGGAGCCACCGTCACCAGACATGGCGGAGCGCCTGCCTGTCTGGCTGTGCCTGCGCTACGGGGTGGTGCCATGGCGTGAACAGGCGGGCACGCTCTATGTCGCGACAAGCAGCCCCGCGGGTTTTGCCAAGCTGCGCACCGCGCTGGGGGCCAAGGCCGCGCGGCTGTTTCCGGTTATCGTCGACGAGGCGCAGATCAAGTCCCATCAAAGCAGGCTGTTCGGGCCGCAACTGGCCCGCGCCGCCGCCACCAAAGTGGCCGAGCACGAAAGCTGCCGCGGTTGGGCCAGACAGACCAAGCGCCGCATGCTCTGGGCTGCCGCGCTGGCGGGCGGGTTTGCCGCCGCGCTGTTCTTTGCGCCCCTGTGGACCATCACGCTGCTGTCGCTCTGGGCGGTGCTCACGCTGATGCTGACCAGCGCTATGAAGCTGGCGGCACTGGCCGCGCATCTGACGCGCGCAAAGGCCCCGCGCCCCGCGGGGACAAAGGGCGCGTCCCTGCGGATGCCGCGGGTATCCGTGCTGGTGCCCCTGCTGAAAGAGACGGAAATCGCCGGTCAGTTGATCCGCCGGTTAAGCCAGCTGACCTACCCCAAGTCCTTACTGAATGTCGTACTCGTGCTCGAAGCGTCAGACAGAATGACGCGCGAAACGATCCGGCAGACAGAACTGCCCGACTGGATGCGCGTCGTCGAGGTGCCACAGGCCGGCAGCCTGACCACGAAGCCGCGCGCGCTGAACTACGCGCTGGATTTTTGCGACGGGTCGATCATTGGTGTCTGGGATGCCGAGGACTGGCCGGAACCCGACCAGATCGAAAAGGTCGTCTCGCGGTTTCACGAAGCACCCGACAATGTGGTCTGCCTGCAGGGCGTGCTTGACTACTACAACTCGCGCAGTACCTGGCTGGCACGCTGTTTCACGATCGAATATGCCATCTGGTGGCGCATTGTCATGCCCGGCATCGCCCGTCTGGGCCTTGTGGTGCCGCTGGGGGGCACTACGCTGTTCTTCCGGCGCAAGGCACTGGAAAAACTTGGCGGCTGGGACGCGCATAACGTGACCGAAGACGCCGATCTGGGCGTGCGACTGGCGCGCCATGGCTACAAAACCGAACTGCTGCCCACCGTCACCCGCGAAGAGGCCACCAGCCGCGCCTGGCCCTGGGTGCGCCAGCGCTCGCGGTGGCTCAAGGGGTTTCTGGTCACCTATTTTGTGCATATGCGCAGCCCCGGCGCGCTTCTGCGCGATCTCGGCATCTGGCGGTTCATGGGCATCCAGACGCTCTTTCTGGCCGCGGTGTCACAGTTCGCAGCGGCACCGGTGCTGTGGTCATTCTGGCTGACGCTTTTCGGCATGACACATCCCGTGGCACAGACACTGGGCGCACCGGTCGTGTGGGCTTTCGCCGGTCTGTTCGTCTCTACCGAAGCTCTGGCGCTGCTACTGGGCTTTGTGGCGGTGTCGCACGCGGGGCACCGACACCTGATCCCCTTTGTGCCCACCATGGCGATCTACTTTACGCTGGGCGCGCTGGCCGCCTACAAGGCGATCTGGGAATTGGTCCGCGTTCCTTTCTTCTGGGACAAAACCCAACACGGCGTGACGGCCGAAACCGACCCCGCACCCGGCCCCGCCACCGACCGATGCGCAGATCCTGCGCCCCGCGCCTAGACCTCTTCGCCGCGTTTTACCGCATCCTGCTTGAGCCGCGTCATGAAAGCGACCGAGATATGATCGCGCAGGGCTTCATAGGCCGCCTGCTCGTCCTTTGCCTCAATCGCGCGCACGATCCCGTCATGCTCTGACTGGGCAATCGCGCCCCGCCCCTGCGCTGCCAGCGACGTGCTTGTCATCAAAGCCATGGTCCGATGCACCAGATCAAGTTGCTGAACCAGATAGCGGTTGTGAGAGGCCAGATGGATCTGTTTGTGAAAGCGGCGGTTCGCCCGCGACAGCGCAGGCGGGTCATCAACCAGCGCATTATCGGCTTCTACCATGTCGCGCAGGATACGCACCTCTTCGGGCGTGGCATGCTGAGCCGCGAGCCGTGCTGCCAGCCCCTCCAGCTCACGGCGCACCACATAAAGTTCCGCCATCTGGTTGTGATCGAGCGACGCGACAATCAGGCTGCGCCCGTCTCGCGCCAGCAAAGACTGCGTCTCCAGCCGCTGCAAAGCCTCTCGGATCGGCGTGCGCGACACACCAAAGCGTTCCGCCAGTTCGCTCTCCACCAACCGGTCACCGGGGCGATAAACACCAAGGTCAATCGCCTCGAGGATCATGTTATATGCATCGGTTTGCTGCGCTTTTTGCATCGCTGTCCGCCTTTTTACGTCTAAGTACCACACCTTAACGATACGGGACCGACGGGCGCAAGAGCGCAGCCTTGCAGCGCCCGCCCCGGCCCGATAGGACTGACGCCAGTATGAAAGAGGCATTTTCGCATATCCGCACCTGGGTGTTTGATCTTGATCACACCCTTTATCCGCCTTCCGCACGTCTGTTTGACCTGATCGAAGTGCGCATGACTGACTATGTGATGTCGGCACTGGGTGTCGCGCGCGACGAGGCGGACCATTTGCGCAAACACTACTGGGCCAAGCATGGCACAACGCTCGCAGGGTTGATGCGCGAACACGACGTGGACCCCGCCCCCTACCTCACCGATGTGCATGACATCCCCATGGACCGGCTGGAACCCGACCCGGTGCTGGCCGCGCAAATCCGCAATTTGCCCGGGCGGCGCATCGTCTACACCAACGGCTGTGCTCCCTACGCGGAACGGGTGCTTGATGCGCGCGGCCTGAGTGGGCTGTTTGATGCGGTCTACGGCGTGGAAGACGCCGACTACCTGCCAAAGCCCGACCACGACGCTTTTGCCAAGGTCTTCGAAAAAGACGGCCTCACCCCGAGCGAGGCTGCCATGTTCGAGGACGACCCGCGCAATCTGCAAGTACCGCACAGTCTTGGCATGCGCACCGTGCATGTGGCCCAGCACCAAGACACTGGCGCACATATCCACTTTCACACCGACGATCTGAGCAGCTTTCTGGCAAAGGTTATCTGACCGCTCCCATGCGACAATGAGGCCCATCCTGCTGCACCGCAGCGGCCCTATCTCAGTGTCACAGTTCAACGGGAGAGAACAATGACACTTGCTGCGACGACCACGCGGATGCCGTTCTGGCAACGCCTCTTTTTTTCAATTCCGGTAATCGGCTGGATCGCGAAAGATCTGCTTTTCGGCGACAAGAACAATGTGTGGTTCGCCATCATCGGCTTTGTCAGCCTGTGGCTGTCCTCCGCGCTGGTCTTCGGCCTGCCCGGCCTTTACCTGCCGGCGCTGGCAATGGTCCCGGTGATCTTTGTTCTGTTGATTTTTATCACTTGGGCATAACTGTCCCATGGTGGATCGCACGCCACGGCGTTAAGCTTTCCTCATCAAGGACGGAGACGTTATGACCAAGCCAAGCTGCGACATCCTGATTTCCGGCGGCGGCATTGCGGGCCTGACCGCGGCCGCTGCCTTTGGCACGGCGGGTTTTGACGTGATCTGCGTAGATCCGGCACCGCCCGTGACCGACAGAACAGACGCCAAGGCAGACATGCGCTCCACCGCGATGCTGCAGCCTGCCCGCGCGGTGTTGCAGGGCGCGGGGCTGTGGGACAGGCTGGCACCGCACGCCTCAGCGCTGCAGATCATGCGGATTGTGGACGCCGGCGGCCCAGAACCCGAGGCACGGCTGACAAAAGAGTTTGACGCCTCCGACATCTCGGAAAAGCCCTTCGGCTGGAACTTTCCCAACTGGCTGCTGCGGCGCGAGATCGTGGCACGGCTTGAAGCGCTGGCGACGGTTGATTTCAGGCCGGGTACGGGCACCACATCGCTCTTCACCCGCGAAGGTCAGGCGCGTGTCGGACTAAGCGATGGCACCCGGGTAACCGCACGGTTGGTCGTCGCGGCGGACGGGCGCAATTCTCCGATGCGGCAGGCGGCGGGCATTGATGTCTCGACCACGCGCTACGGGCAGAAGGCGCTCGCCTTTACAGTCACGCACCCCATCCCGCACGAAAATGTCTCGACCGAAATCCACCGTACCGGCGGGCCGTTCACCCTTGTACCGCTGCCCGACCACGATGCGATGCCCGCCTCCGCCGTGGTGTGGATGGATGACGGTCCGCTCTCGCAGAAACGCTTTTCGATGGAGACCGAAACCTTTGAAAAAGAGATGTCGGAACGCAGTTGCTACCTCTTTGGCCCGCTTACGCTGACATCACACCGCACCATCTGGCCGATCATCAGCCAAAAGGCAGACCGCATGGCTGCAGAGCGCCTCGCCCTGATTGCCGAGGCCGCACATGTCGTGCCGCCCATCGGCGCGCAGGGCCTGAACATGAGCCTTGCCGATACAGCCAAGTTGCTGGAACTGGCAACAGCCCGGCCCGAGGGTCTGGGCGACCGCGCAATGCTGGATGCCTATCACAAAGCGCGGCACGCGGATGTCTCTCTGCGTGTGCAGGGCATTGACTTGCTGAACCGCGCCAGCCAGATGCGTGCACCGGCCCTGCGTGACGCACGGGCCATGGGGCTCAACGCTCTTTATTCACTGGCACCTGTCCGCCGAACGCTTATGCAGATGGGGCTCGGGGTCAAATGACCTTGTCAATCACCCGGCCCAGACGGGCCAGTGTCCCCTCGACATCATAAAGCTTGTCCAGCCCGAACAGACCCAGCCGGAATGTGCGGAAATCGGCGGGTTCATCGCATTGCAATGGCACACCCGCCGCGATCTGCATTCCTTGCGCCATAAACTTCTTGCCGCTCTGGATATC
Source organism: uncultured Roseobacter sp. (assembly GCA_947501635.1). Classification (GTDB taxonomy): domain Bacteria; phylum Pseudomonadota; class Alphaproteobacteria; order Rhodobacterales; family Rhodobacteraceae; genus Roseobacter. Next base: position 30,774 of record CANMWT010000017.1, on the reverse strand, counting down.
GGGGTCAGAAGTATAGCTGACCACAACACCCGGCGCGCCAAAGCCCTCCGCCGCGACCGACACGACGCCCTTGTCCGCCAGCATCGCACGTACCGCGTCGCCAAGCGCCCATTGCGCGTCTTTCAACTTGCCAAACCCGTAGTCGCGCGTCTCCAGCATCGTATCGCGAAAGGCGCGCAGCGCATCGGTGGGCATGGTTGCATGATAGGCGTGGCCGCCGTTTTCATAGGCTTTCATGATGCTGTGCCACTTGGCCAGATCAATCGCAAAACTGTCTGACTGCGTCTCGGCCAGTCGCGCCTCCGCGCGCGACGACATCATGACCAGACCGGCACAGGGCGAGGCGGACCAGCCCTTTTGCGGCGCCGAGATCAACACATCGACCCCAAGCCTGCGCATATCGATCCACGCACAGCCGGATGCGATACAATCCAGCACCATCAGCCCGCCCACGTCATGCACGGCAGAGGCCATCGCGGCGATATAGTCATCTGGCAGGATCACACCCGCACTGGTTTCAACATGGGGTGCAAAGACAACGTCGGGCTTTTGCGACCGGATGGCATCACACACGTCATCAATCGGCGCGGGCGCAAAGGGCGACGGGCTGGAATTGCCGGTCTGACGCGCCTTCAAAACGGTGGTATTGGCCGTAAGGCCGCCGCTTTCAAAGATCTGGCTCCAGCGGTAGGAAAACCAGCCATTGCGCACCACCAGAACCTCTGCGCCCTTTGCAAACTGCCGTGCCACAGCTTCCATGCCAAAAGTGCCACCACCGGGGATCAGCGCAACCGCATCCGCCGCATAGACCTCTTTGAGCATCGAGGAAATGTCATTCATGACCCCTTGAAATGCAGCACTCATGGAATTGAGTGAGCGGTCCGTGAAAACCACGGAGAACTCTTCCAGACCTTCGGGGTCCACCGTTTCGAGCAAAGCAGCCATGTGATCGTCCTCCACTGTTTAACAAGCATTTAACCCGCGCCGCAGCAATCGGCAAAGGCCCGTTTGACGCACCCCTGCCCGCCGCTTTTGTGCTTTGCCACAATTGCGCCACATTTCGGTCTTATTTTGACCAAATCGAGACAAAACCCCCAGAAGCAGGTCAACCTGCTCAGAGGAAAGAGCAGTCATGGCCGTCACTCCCATTATGCTGAACGGGTTCAGCATTGTTGGCAATGCCAAGTCCAATGCGCCCGCCGCAAAGGGCGGCAGCTTGTTTATTCACAAAGGCGATGCTGTCTTTGAAAGCGATGACATCGTTGTCCTGATGGCCGAGAACGTCGGCCCGGACGGCAATTTGACCGATGATTCAATCATCACGCAGATACTCGTTTACGAAAATGCGATGGCCTATTTCACTGATGAGGCGAACCCGAAGTATACGTATGACGGGATCGCGGATCTTGATTTTGGCCGCAGGACAATGGGCGACCGTTATCTTGAATTTGACGCCTCCGATCTGACGTCCAGCGACCCGGGCGCGCCCACGCTGGACGAGTTGACCGTTGTTGCAGGCGTTGACATCCTCGGCACGCTGGCCACGCAGTCCGGCCCGCTGAAGATCCCGACGCTGGAAGACATCGACTTTGACGGCGACGGCGACATTGAAGGTCCCGAATCGGCGGATGGGGCGTTCTCGGCCGATTTGCAACTGCTGACGGTCGTGTGTTTTGCCAAGGGTACGCTGATCGAAACACCCGACGGACCGCGGTATGTGGAGACACTGGCAGAAGGCGATCTGGTGCACACATTGGACGACGGTGTCCAGCCGATCCGCTGGATCGGGAGACGTCGCGTCGCGGGGCGTGGCCCGAATGCGCCGGTGAGGATCAAAGCAGGTGCGTTGGGCAATCTGCGCACGCTCTGGGTGTCGCAGAACCATCGCATGTTGCGCGCAGGACCTGCCGCAGAGTTGCTCTTCGGCCAAGCCGAGGTGCTGGTCGCTGCCAAACACCTGGTCAACGATGACAGTATCCGCATTGTCGAGACCAAGGCGGTCGAATACGTGCATTTCCTCTTTGACAAGCATCAGATCGTTTTTGCAGAAGGCTGCCCTGCGGAGAGTCTCTATCCCGGCCCGCAGACGCTTGACGTTGTCAGCGAGGAAGGCCGCGACGAAATCCTTGAGCTTTTTCCAGAGCTGCAAAACGCCGACCCCGATCAGCAGCTGTCACGCTATGCATTGCGGGCGCATGAGGCGCGTGCATTGCGTCAGATCGCCTGATCTCACAAAGGGCCCGGCAGGCGCTCTTCGCTCAGCAGCACATTGGCTTCCACCTGCCCCGCTCCGGGAAGGGTCATGATCCGGCGCCGCAACACCCGCTCGAAATCGGGCAGATCGCGTGCCACAACGCGCAGGCGGTAATCATAAAGACCCAAGACATGCTCGACCTGCTGCACTTCCGGTATGGCACTGACAGCACGTTCAAAGTCTTCAAGGCTGACGCGCCCCTTGGTCGCCAGCTTGACGCCCAGAAATACGGTCACGCCAAAGCCCAGCCGTTCGGCGTTCAGGCGCAAGCGCCGACCGCGCAGCACGCCGGCGTGCTCCAGTTTGCGAATGCGCCGCCATGTGGCAGGCTGCGACAGGCCCAACCGACGCCCCAAGGCACCGGTGCTTTGCCCCGCATCGCGCAGCAAGGCGCGGATGATCTTGCGATCGATGTCGTCCAGCTCGATCATAGCGGCAAGGCGTCCTCGGCTTTGATGCGGGCAATCTGCATGAGCGCTTCAATGTCGGCGATATGCGGCAAGGTCAGGATGCGGTCGCGATAGATATCGTGATAGTGCGTCATGTCCCGCGCAATGATATTAAGCCGCACATCCACCCGCCCGAGAAACGTCTGAATTTCGATGACCTCGGGGACGTTTCGCGCCGCAGCGATAAAGTCATCGAACGCGCGTGGCACCGTCTTGTCCAGCGTTACCCGCAACGACACCTCGACCGCATAGCCAAGTGCGGACCAGTCGATGACGGCGCTGATGCCCTCGATGACGCCTGTCTCCTGCATTCTGGACAAGCGCCGCGCAACTTTGCCCGCGCTCAACCCGACCCTTTCTCCCAGTTCAGCCGGTGTCAGGCTGGCATCGGACTGCCAGAGGCGAAGCAAGCGGCGATCACCATCATCAAGCATGATCTTTCCAAACATTTAAATTATGACGAATTGGTACTGCAAAAATAGCCGAAATATACGTGAAATGATAGATGTATTTCACCTTCACACCTTCTAGCTTCACCGCCAATCACAACCAGCTAATAAAGGAGCGCCGACATGCGCGTATACTACGACCGCGATTGCGATGTGAACCTCATCAAGGATATGAAAGTGGCCATTCTGGGCTATGGCAGCCAAGGCCATGCGCATGCGCTGAACCTGCGCGACAGCGGTGCCAAAAACCTCGCGGTGGCGCTGCGCGAAGGCTCCGCCTCTGCCGCCAAGGCCGAAGCAGAAGGACTGACCGTCATGGGCATCGCCGAAGCTGCGGCATGGGCCGACCTTATCATGTTCACAATGCCCGACGAACTTCAGGCCGAGACCTACAAGAAGTATGTCCACGACAACATCCGCGAGGGCGCGGCCATTGCCTTTGCCCACGGCCTGAACGTGCACTTCGGCCTGATCGAGCCGAAAGCAGGCATCGACGTGGTCATGATGGCCCCCAAAGGCCCCGGCCATACTGTTCGCGGCGAATATACCAAAGGCGGCGGCGTCCCATGCCTCGTCGCGGTTGACAAGGACGCATCCGGCCGCGCGCTGGAAATCGGCTTGTCCTACTGCTCGGCCATCGGTGGCGGCCGTTCGGGCATCATCGAAACCAACTTCCGCGAAGAATGCGAAACCGACCTCTTTGGTGAGCAGGCGGTTCTCTGTGGCGGACTGGTTGAACTGATCCGCATGGGTTTCGAAACACTGGTCGAGGCGGGTTACGCCCCTGAAATGGCCTATTTCGAGTGCCTGCACGAAGTGAAACTGATCGTGGACCTGATCTACGAAGGCGGTATCGCCAACATGAACTACTCGATCTCCAACACGGCCGAGTATGGCGAATATGTCTCTGGTCCGCGCGTCCTGCCTTACGATGAGACAAAGGCACGGATGAAAGATATTCTCACCGACATCCAGACCGGTAAGTTTGTCCGCGACTTCATGCAGGAGAATGCGGTAGGTCAACCGTTCTTCAAGGGCACACGCCGCATCAATGACGAGCACCAGATCGAAGCGACAGGTGAAACCCTGCGCGGCATGATGCCATGGATCTCTGCCGGCAAGATGGTAGACAAAGCCAAGAACTGATCCGGGCGCACATGCCTTGATATGGTGACCCCGGCGCTTGTCGCCGGGGTCGCTTTTTGGACAGACACACAGATGACGCAACGCCCTCAGATCACCTCGGCAAGCTGGCTGATGATTGCAATCCTTGGCCTGACCTGGGGCGGCACATTTCTGGTGACCGAAGTCGCGTTGGAAGGGTTGACCCCGTTCTGGCTGGCTGCGGGCCGCATCACATTCGCCGCGATGGTGATGGTCGCCATCTGGGGTGCCCGCGGTTTTACCCTTTTCCAAGTACCACCCTCGCCCGGCACATGCATGAACCTGACAACCATCGGCGCGCTCAGTTCCGCAGTGCCCTTCATACTGCTCGCCTGGGGTCAGCAATTTGTGACGGCAGGGTTTGCCGGCGTATCCATGGCCGCCGTCGCCCTGATCGTCCTGCCGCTTGCGCATTTTTTGGTCCCCGGAGAAAGGATGTCATGGCGCAAGGCAGTTGGATTCGTGGTGGGTTTCGTCGGCGTGTGTATCCTGATCGGCAGTCAGGCATTTGAATCCAGCGGTGCCGCGCTGGAGATACCCGGACGCATTGCCTGTTTCGGCGCCGCTGGTTGCTATGCCGTTTCTTCTGTGCTGATGCGCCGCCTGCCCGAGGTCGATACGATCGGCCTGGCCGCCGTGGTGCTATTGATCGGTGCCACCATCGTGGTGCCGGCCGCCTTGCTTGTCGAAGGTGTGCCTGCCATGCCCGACCAACGCACGCTCTGGGTCATCGCTTTTCTGGGTCTTGTGCCCACCGCCGCCGCCAACCTGTTGCGGGTGCTGGTTGTCCGAACGGCGGGTCCCGTTTTCATGTCACTGGTGAACTATCAGGTGCCGGTCTGGTCTGTTGTACTGGGCGCACTGTTGCTGGGCGAGCCGCTGCCCGCCACGCTGTTGTGGTCGATGTTGCTGATCCTCGCGGGTGTCGGGCTTAGCCAGTACGGCGCTTTGACACGGTTGTTCCGCCCCCGCTAACCGGTCGAGACAGCATCGCTGACGGCATCCACAACATGGTCCACAGCTTCTTGCATCACGGTGCTGTCTTCATGTTCGGCCATGACGCGCACCAAGGGTTCTGTGCCGGATTTGCGGATCAACAACCGCCCCTTTCCGGACAACGCCTGCTCGGACGCGGTGATCGCGGCTTTCACGGCCGCATTTTCCAACGGGGCCTGTCCCGCCGCAAACCGTACGTTCTTTAGCAGCTGCGGCACCGGATCAAAGCGATGCAACAGCGCACTGGCCTTGTCACCCGAGGTCACGAGTGCCGCAAGAAACTGCAGCCCCGCCATCAGCCCGTCTCCGGTGGTGGCGTGATCCGTCATGACGATATGCCCCGATTGCTCGCCACCAAGGTTGAACCCCTTCTCGCGCATCCGCTCAACCACATAGCGGTCACCCACAGCGGTGCGCTCAAGATGCAATCCTTGATCTTTCAGGAAATTCTCCAACCCCAGATTGGACATAACCGTCGCAACCAGCGTGTTTTGGGCCAATACGCCCTGTGCTGCCCATCTCTGCGCCATCAGCGCCATGAACTGGTCGCCATCTCCAACCTTGCCCGTCTCGTCAATCAGGATGACGCGATCCGCATCACCATCAAGACAAATCCCGACATCTGCGCCATGGGCGACCACCGCTTCTGCGGCGCTTTGCGGTTTGGTCGACCCGCAGCCTTCGTTGATATTCGCCCCGTCAGGTGCGACGCCTACCGGAATAACCGTCGCACCAAGCTCCCAGAGAACTTCGGGCGCCACGCGATAAGCCGCGCCATTGGCGCAGTCAATTACCACCTTCAACCCATCCAGCCGCAACTGCCTTGGAAAGGATGTCTTGATCCTTTCGATATAGCGAAAACGGCCATCATCAATGCGTTTGGCGCGGCCAATTTCAACAGCTGCCGCCGGTGTAACGCCCTCGACGACAAGCGCTTCGATCTCGTTTTCGACCTGATCTGACAATTTGAAACCGTCCGGCCCGAAGAACTTGATACCGTTATCCTGCGCAGGGTTGTGGCTGGCGGAAATCATCACGCCCAGATCGGCGCGCATAGACCGCGTCAAAAGGCCGACCGCCGGCGTCGGCACAGGCCCCAGCAGCAAGACGTTCATGCCGGTCGAGGTCAATCCGGCCGTGAGGGCGTTTTCGAACATGTACCCGGACAGGCGCGTGTCCTTGCCGATAACCACGCGGTGCACCGCAGATGAGGTATCGCGCCGAAAATACTGACCGACCGCTGCTCCGATACGCAACGCCATATCTGCAGTCATCGGGTATTGGTTCGCCGTACCCCTGACCCCGTCTGTTCCGAATAGCTTATCCATGGTCCTGTCCTGCCACGACAGCGCGCCAGAGTGCAATGGCTTGCGCGGTCTCAGGCACGTCATGCACGCGCACGATTTGTGTCCCATGTTTCAAAGCCGCGAGCGCAACCGCCAAAGATCCCGGCATCCGAGCGGCAGCGACAGTGGCGCCGCCCAGCGTCCCGATAAATTTTTTACGCGATGCGCCCAGCAGAACGGGAACCCCAAGGCTGTGAAACAGTGACAGGCGCGCCAGCAGCGCGAGGTTGTGTTCAAGCGTTTTGCCGAACCCTATACCAGGGTCGACGATCATACGTGCGCGCGGGATACCCAACAGTTCCAAGGCGGCCATGCGCGCGGCCAGAAAATCATATACGTCAAGCAGGACGTCATCGTAACTGGGAGCATCCTGCATCGTCGCCGGATCGCCCTGGGCATGCATGATGCAAACCGGTGCCCCGCGTTCCGCGCACAGCGGTGCAAGAGCTGCGTCAAAGGTGAATCCCGACACGTCATTGACCAAATCGGCACCCGATGCCAATGCCGCATCCGCCACGGACGCCTTGCGGGTATCAATTGAAATGATCTGGTCATGCCCTGCCGCGCGCAAAGCAGCGATCAGAGGCGCAGTGCGGCTGGTTTCTGCGTCAGCCGGCACAAATTGCGCACCGGGGCGGGTCGACTCGCCGCCCACATCCAGAATATCCGCGCCTTGCATGCGCGCCGCCCCGGCAAGTGCTGCTGAAACCGTCTCGTGTTTGCCGCCATCAGAAAAGCTGTCCGGCGTCGCGTTCAGGATACCCATGATCCGGGGATGTCCGAAATGCAGCCGCCCGATTGCCGCACGCTCTGCAACCAGTGTTGCGATGGCAGCGGCGGGCACTTCACAAAGTGGGACGATCTGTGCGGGTTGCCCTCGCTCCAGCACTTCAACGTGGCTGAACCACGTCCACCCCCGGGCCAGAGTTTCAGATTGTGTCGGTCTTGCAGGGCCGGACTGCAGAATTGCTCGGAAATACTGTGCCATCCGTCAAAGTGTCGGGCTGTCCACTGACACGGCGCGCAAAGGAACGGATGCCCCTTGCGGCAAGTCCGCCCCGATCACCAGCATCTCTCCCGCGCCGAAACTTCCTGCGAACCACGCAGCAAGCGCCACGGCATCGCGGGGTTGTGCCGATGGGCCATCGACGGCGTCCAACACGATCTTTGACGGGGCCCAAACGCAGGACTGTCCGTTTTTCATGGCCCAATCCAGCTCGGTGCGGGTAGAGACAACAACACAGCGGTCATCCTCGGAGGCCAGCACCCAGGCATTCTGCTCAATCGCCAGCAAATCAATGCGACGTTGCGCCATGCGATGCGCCGTTTGGGGCGCTGAGGTATCGGACGCACCGACGCAAAAGATCAGCGGTCGATCCCCCTTTTCAAGTTGGTCAATCCAGCCTTTGAGGTAAGGCGAGGCAATCGCCTCATTGCTAAGATAGACAAGCTCGGGCTTGAGCTCGGTTTCGTCGTGCACATGCCGCACCTGTCCCTTGGCACGTACGATTTCGACACCCAGCGCGCCGGGGCCCCGATCCAGCTTTTCGATACGGACAAAAACACGCATGGCCTGCGGTTCGATCAGGATGCGTTCCGCAACACGTTCGGCCAGCGTTTCAAGCAGATTGAGCCTTTCATCCGCAAGCTCATGGGCAATCGCCTCGGTCACGCGATCATAGCTAAGGATGCGGTCCACATCATCGTCGATCGGTCCGGTCAGTGGCTGCACCTCAACCACAATGTTGAAGCAAATACGCTGCGTGACACCGCGTTCGGCCTGAAAAGCACCAATCTCGACCTCTACGATATGATCGCGCAACGATATCCGGTCCAGAGGGACCGCACTCGCGGTCGCCTTGGAGCGCTCATCGGGATGCGCGAAAGCTAGTCGTATCTCGGAACTCATCAGCCGGGCCTTTTCGTCGGAAACCATGCCGCCACTTTAGGCGCTGCGCCTTGCGGCACAAGGCTCAGACCGTCAGCCCATAGGCTGAAAACGTCAGTTGCTCGCCGTCCGCCATGTGTGGCGATAGAAAACATGTGTCCCGATCGACGCCGTCTTGGTGTAGACGCGGCTCCAGCGCGGGCTGACCGCTTTGGTGTGGTAATGCGTGGCACCTTTTGTGATTTTTGGCGCTACTCCATCAAGTGCGATACGGGCGACCTTGGATACCCGCTCGTATGCCCGCGGCTCACGGATGACTTCTTTGTGTCCGTCGCATGTATAGGTGAACTGGCACTGGTACTTCTTGCCCGTTCCCTGATTGATAACACCACAGGTCGAGCCCGGGAAACGTTCCGATTTCACCCGGTTCAAAATGACCTCGGCAACGGCGAACTGGCCTTTGACTGTCTCACCACGCGCTTCGAAGTACAGCGCCTCGGTCAGGCACTCCCATTCGTCTCCACCCTTGGCAGCCGGTTGCGCATCGATCCAGTCTTTCGAAAACTCGACCGAGCGCGCTACAGGCATCAGCGACGCAGTCGTACCGGTGACGAACCCGGTCTCGATACCCGTCTTCAGCCCCGTATCACGCATGCGCTGAACCGTGACAGTTTGCAGCCCGTCACGCTTCGGATCATAAACACGTTCACTTGCGGCCAGACCCATGTCTGCCGCAAAAGAGCCCAGATTTAGCCCTAAAACCAACGATAATACAGCTTTGCAGAATAAACGCATGACTGCGTCCCCCACGAGTTAACAATGGGCGCTCTCTACCGAGGAAAGAAGTTGACGTAAAGTTTACGACCGAAAACAGGGTTAAATGGTCAACAATCCTGTCTCAAATGATGCATTTGAGACACTACATGTAGTCATCAGAATTCCTACTTCCGCAATATCTCGTCGCTGATCGCAAGTTGTGCGGCAGCTAGTCGCGCCACGGGGACTCGGAAGGGAGAACAGGACACATAGTCGAATCCGGCCGCACGGCAGAACGCAATTGATTCGGGGTTACCGCCGTGTTCACCACAAATGGAAAGGGTGATATCAGGCTGTGCCGCACGCCCCCGCTCTGCGCCCATCTGCAGCAACTCGCCCACACCGTCAGTGTCCAGCGAATGGAAAGGGTCTTCGGGAAAGACGCCCTGCTGCACATAAGCAGACATAAAACGCCCCGCGTCATCACGTGACAGACCGTAGGTCATTTGCGTCAGGTCGTTTGTTCCAAAGCTCAGGAAAGCGCAGTGCGGGGCGATATCGCCCGCACGGATCGCAGCCCGCGGTGTCTCGACCATTACGCCAAGCCGATAGTCAAAATCCTGATCTCTTTCCAGCCGCACAGCAGAGGCGATGCCATCGATGGAGGTCTTCACCAATTCGACTTCACGCCGTGCGGAAACAAGAGGGATCATGATTTCCGGTACAACCGGCGCGCCCTGCGCACTTGCATCCAGGGTCGCTTCGAAAATAGCGCGGGCCTGCATTTCGTATATCTCAGGTACGGTCACGCCCAGGCGCACGCCGCGCAAGCCCAGCATAGGATTGTATTCCATCATCGCATCAATCCGGCGCGTCACATCCGACAACGGCAGATCAAGCGCATCGGCCAACTCACGCTGGCCGACCCGATCTGTGGGCAGGAACTCGTGCAGGGGCGGATCAAAAAGACGAATGCAGACCGGTTTGCCCTCCATGATCCGGAAGAGCTGGGTGAAATCCGCTCGCTGCATCGGCAAAAGCCGCTCAAGCACCGCGCGCCGGTCTTGCGAACTTTCGGCAAAGATCATCTCGCGCATCACCGTGAGGCGACCCGGCTCGAAAAACATATGCTCGGTCCGGCACAACCCGATGCCTTCCGCATCAAAATTGCGTGCAGTCTGCGCATCGGCGGGCGTATCCGCGTTGGCTCTGATCTCTATATCGCGCAGTTCATCGGCCCACTCCATCAGGGTCTGAAAGCTTTCGTCCAAGGCCGCCTCGCGCATTTTAGGCGCGCCGGCGAGAACTTCGCCCGACGTGCCGTCGATGGTGATGATCTCTCCGGCAGCAAAGACACGGCCGTCCTGGGCCACGAGTTGTTTTCTTTTGCGGTTGAAACGCATGTTCGACGCGCCCACCACACACGGCAATCCGATCCCTCGGCCGATCACGGCGGCATGGCTTGTGATGCCCCCCCGTTCGGTCAGCACCCCTTGCGCGGCATGCATCCCGCGAATGTCTTCAGGTGAGGTTTCGCGGCGCACCAGAATGCACGGGTCACCGCGCGCCGCGCTGGCCTGCGCCTCGGTCGCCGTAAAGACGATGGCACCGGTTGCGGCTCCGGGGCTTGCAGCAATGCCGGTGCCGATCACATCGCGGGGCGCATCCTCACGCACTTGCCGGTGCAAAAGTTCGGTCAAGGTGCGCGGCTCCACCCGCATCAGGGCTTCAGCCTTCGAGATGATACCGTCTTCGGCCAGCCGTACCGCGATGCGCACGGCACCACGGCTCGAGCGCGCTACACGCACGCCGTCAAGGATATGCACCTGACCGTTTTCAAGCGCGAATTCCACTTGCATTTCGGCCCGCAGTTTGACGCGCATCAGCGCGCAATGCGCCTTGAGTGCGTGGAAGGCCTCGGGTTCGATCTCTTCCAGCGACGGGCCCCGCGGGTCACGGCTGAGATACAAGGACGCCGCATCCGCGGACAATGCCTCGCGCCCCTGGCTCTGGCTGAGATAGCGCCCGGTTATCTGCGGCAGACCAGTGTCGCTGTCGACCAGTTGCAACACACCCGATCCGCATTCTCCCTTACCAAGCCCCAGTGCCATTTCCTGAACCACCAGACCCAGCCCCGCATCCGCCGGTGCGCCTTTTGCCTGCCTGAGCAAGCGCGCGGATGTGCCATCCCAGGCGCGTGCCATGGATTTCAGCACAGCTGCAAGCTGTTCGCCGCGGTCCATCGGAAAGGCTTCGTCCATCTCGGCTTCATAGGCGCGCAGGGATTCCGCCAATGCCTGCTCACCCTCTTCAGGCACATCATCAAACAAATCCGGATCCAGCCGGGCAACATCAACGCTGTAGGACTGCACAAAACGGGTGTATATTTCGCTTGCCGCCGCAGCACCCAGTTCTTCGACCAGCGCCTGATACCGTGCGTCGTTCATTCCGATGTTTAGAACCGCGCCCGGTCCCCCCCAATCCGGGTCTTCCGACGACGGACGGACGCAGAGCAATGCGCCATCCTCAAACTGCGACACAATCCCCCCGATATCCGGCAATTCGCCCTGCGCAATACGCTGAACCGCGTCAAAAGAAAGTGCGACGGTCCGCGGCACAGGCAGATCAAGGCGCACAAGACGCTGCAGACACTTAGCGCGCCCGCCGTGGGTGTTGTTCGCAATCGGCGCCTTGGGCGTCACGAGCGTGGTGTCTGGGTTATTCTGCACTGCAGCACCTATTATGGGTCCTCTGCAGCATAGGCTGTAAAGCGGCGCTGACAAGCTTTAGTGCAAGCGCTAACAATTGGTCGCAGTCACCGCGTCTGTCAGCCTTCGATCTTGGTCAGATCAGCCACCTCAAGACAGATCTGCGTGATCCGGCTCAGCAGGTTTAGACGGTTCCGGCGCACGGTCGCATTATCGGCATTGACCTGCACTGTGTCGAAGAACGCGTCGATCGGTCCGCGCAGGGCGGACATCGCGGACATCGCCACGGCAAAGTCCTGTGCCTTCACGGCCGGGGCAATTGCGGCTTCGGCGCGGTCCAGCGCGTCAAAGAGCGCGCGCTCTTCGTCTGTTTCGGCATATTTGACATCCGCGCCGTAAGAATACTCGACCCCGTCCGCGTCCTGCGCCTGCGTCAGAATGTTGTTGGCCCGTTTGAAGCCCTGGATCAGGTTTTCGCCGTCCTCGGTGCCCAGCACTTCGGAAAGCGCCCGCGCGCGTTTGACCAAAAGGGCCAGATCGTCATTCCCGGGCATCGCGATGCAGGCGTCAATAACATCGTGCCTGATTCCCTGATCGCGCAGGTAGACTTTCAACCGGTCGTGAATGAACGACATCAGATCGGCAGACCGCATCTGGATCCGCTCGGCGACACTGTGCAGAACCGACCCCTCCGCCACGTCAGGCGCAAAGGGGTGTTCCTCGGAGGCGGCGATGTGATCCACGACCGCGTGGAATGCCGCGCCAAAGACCCCATGACGGGCAATCTCTTCCAAGGTGTTTTCAAGGGTAACGACATCTTCCTCATAGCCGTTGCCTTGTAGCTGTGTTACTTCGTACTTCAGCAATTCAAGGTCGCAAAAGTAATAGAGAGACAGCTTCAGGTCGTTCTCAAGCACGATCCTGATGATCCCCAAGGCCGCGCGACGCAGCGCATAAGGGTCCTTGGACCCTGTCGGCTTTTCATCAATTGCCCAGAAACCGGCCAGTTTGTCGATCTTCTCGGCCAGCGATACGGCGACAGACACCGGCGCAGTCGGCACGTCATCAGAGGGGCCCAAAGGCGCATAGTGTTCCTGAGCGGCCGCGGCCACCGCATCCGGCTTGCCCGCCGCCGTGATATAGTAGCGCCCCATCAATCCCTGCAGTTCGGGAAATTCATAGACCATCTCCGAAGAAAGATCGGCCTTGGCAAGCCGCGCCGCTTCGCCCGCCTCGTCAGTATCCGCACCCACCAGCGGCGCCAGCTCGCGGGACAAGGCGATCATCCGGCCGACCAGATCCGCCTGCGTGCCAAGTTTATTGTGGAATGTCACCTGCTCCAGCGCATCCAGCCACGGCTGCATATCGTTTTGCGCCACCCGTAAATCATTTTCCCAGAAGAATTTGGCATCAGACAGGCGGGCGGAAAGAACTTTTTCATTCCCTGCGAGGATCGTGGCCCCGTTATCGGCCGTTTCGCGGTTGGCCACGGTGATGAATCGTTCGATCCGGCCCGACTTGGGGTTCTTTACGGAAAAGAACTTCTGGTGCTCTTTCATCGAGGTCTGCAGCACCTCGGGCGGCAAGTCCAGAAACGCGTCGCCGATGCGTCCCATCAGAACCACCGGCCACTCCACCAGCCCCGACACTTCTGCCAGAAGCCCCCGGTCCTCGACCACTTCCAGACTGTTGGCAAAGGCCTGATTGGTCGCGTCATGCCAGATCATCTCGGCGCGCGCGGCACTGTCCAATTCAACATAGGCCCGCTTCAGCTTGGCGGTGTAGTCCTCGAAACCCGACACGGAAAAGCGATTAGGAGCCATGAAACGATGCCCCGCCGTGCTGTCGCCCGCTGTGATGCCATCCACATCCAGCGGCACGACCTGTGCGCCCGCTTCGTCCGAAAGAATACACAAAATGCTATGCAAAGGCCGGACCCACCGCAGACTGCCAGAGCCCCAACGCATTGATTTCGGCCATGGAAAACCGCGCACGGTCTTTTCCAGCACATCAGCCACAATCGCCGATGCGGCGCGGCCGGGCTTTGTGATCTTGGCGAAAAGTACAGGGCCTTTCGGGGTCTCGCGGGTTTCAAGGTCATCCCGGGTCAGCCCCGCGCCGCGCAAGAAACCTTCGATGGCTTTGTCTGGCGCATCCGCGCGCGGACCTTTACGCTCCTCGACGGTTCTGGGGCTCTCGGCCAGCAGCCCCTCCACCACCAGCGTCAGGCGGCGTGGAGTGCTGAAAGCTGCAGCCGACGCATAGGTCAGTCCGGCATCCACCAAACCATCCGTCATCAGCTTTTGCAAATCCTCCGCCGCACGGCGCTGCATGCGCGCGGGGATTTCCTCGGAGAAAAGTTCAATCAGAAGGTCTGGCATGTAAAGGCTCTAAAAGTTGACGATGAACTGGATAGCGACAGCGTTGGCAATATCGACAAAAAACGCCGAGACCAAGGGCAAGATCAAAAACGCCATGGGAGAAGGCCCGTAGCGCTTTGTGACAGCGGTCATATTTGCGATGGCTGTGGGCGTCGCGCCAAGGGCGAAACCGCCAAAACCCGCGCTCAGTACAGCGGCGCGATATCCCCCGCCCATCAGCGGAAACAGCAAAAGACAGACAAAGCCCACCGTCATCACGGTTTGCACCATCAGGACCAGCAGGATTGGCCCCCCAAGGCTGACCAGTGTCCACAGCTGCAAGGACATCAGCGACATGGCCAGAAAGGTACCAAGGCAGATCTCGGAAATCAGGGCCAGCGCAGGCGTGCGCGACACGGCGGGTGCTCGCGGCGCCACAAAAGACCGCAGGTTTGCAATCGCGATCCCCAGAATAAGACAGGGCACAAAGAGCGGCAGCTTGAGCCCGGCAGCCTCAAGCATCTGCGACACGACATACCCGAAAATGATCGCAAGGTTCAGATACAGCAGCACCCGTGCCACACTCACCGGCGTAATCACTGTTTCGCGCGACGCATCCTCTAACGGCACGCCACCGATCGGGCCAGCATCGGGGCGGGCCGGTTCAAGCTTGTGGCTCTCTATCAGGTAGCGCGCAATAGGCCCGCCGATCAGCGCCGCAACAACAAGCCCAAGCGTTGCAACTGCGACACCCAGCTCCTGCGCGTTCTGCATCCCGCTGGCCGCCGCGACCTCGGGTGCCCAGGCAATCGCGGTGCCATGCCCGCCGATCAAAGCGGCCGAGCCCAGGAGCACGCCCACAGCAAGATCATACCCGAAGAACAAGGCCCCCACGACGCCAACAATGTTCTGCAAAACGATCATCGCTATCGTCAGTCCAAGCAGTATTAACAGGGGTTTGCCGCCGGCAAGCAGATCGCTCAACCGCGCATTCAGGCCAATGGCTGCGAAAAACATCACCAGAAAAAGGTCACGCGCCTGCATGTCGAACTCGAACTCGACACCGCCCAACACAAATAGGGCAAGGGCTATTGCCGCCGCCACCAGCCCGCCGGACACCGGATCAGGGATATTGAAACTGCGCAGCACCGCAAAGCGCGCATTCAGCATCGTGCCCAGAACATACACCGCAAAGCCCAGCGTTGCCGCGATGAATGCCGGGACCGCCAGCGTCATTGGCCGCTCTCGGGCCGTCGGGGGCATTCTTCGCCGACGATTGTGCCGTCGTAGGACTTTTCCCCGCAGTCATTCAACTCGTGCCAGATATAGCCGCGCCCGTCTTCAGTTATCGCCACGACACGGTCGACACCGAAATTCACGTTTTTCTCTCCCATGAACGCAAGTGCCGTGCCCGCCTGTAATTCTGCCGCGATGGCGGCTGCGTCAAAGCAGTCGAACCAGTCCGGCGCATTGCGCGGCACCGCACGCTCCAGCCCCACATAGGTTTCTGACAGCATTGCAAGGCTCGACGGGGTGGTGAAACAGGCGCGAAACCGGATCGGAGAGCTTTCCGCATCGATTGCAGTGATGTCCCGCGCCAGAATGCGCACAGGCTCTTCCCCGCTCAAGGGCATCAGCCGAACCTCCTGCACCTCGGCAGAGACTTCTTCGTAAAAGCCGTAGACCTGCAGATAGTAAAGCGCAGCACCAGCGATAAGAGCCGATATCATGATGACAAGCCCGACGATCTTGCCGCTCATCCGGCGGCCTCCGCTGTCCAGCCGCCCGCTTCGGTTTGCACGAATGCATCCGCGCAGGCCTTGGCCAACGCGCGCACCCGACCGATGTAGGCCTGCCGTTCAGTGACCGAGATCACGCCTCTGGCGTCCAGCAGGTTGAACAGGTGACTGGCCTTGATGCACTGGTCATAGGCCGGATGGGCCATCACGATGCGCTTGCCGGTCTTGGGGTCCTCGGGGGCTTGCGCAAGAATGTCCAGACAAGCGCGCTCCGCATCTTCGAAATGCCCAAGCAAGGTTTCCGTGTTGGCCACGTCAAAGTTCCACCGGCTATATTCTGCTTCGGTCTGGCGGAAGACATCGCCATACTTCAGAGCAATCTGCGCGTCGGGATCGTTGTAAGGCATATCCATCACATGATCGACGCCCAGCACATACATCGCCAACCGCTCCAGACCATAGGTCAGCTCTCCCGACACCGGATGGCAATCATGTCCGCCCACCTGCTGGAAATAGGTGAACTGGCTCACCTCCATCCCATCGCACCAGACCTCCCATCCAAGGCCCCATGCGCCCAAAGTGGGGCTTTCCCAATCGTCCTCCACAAAGCGGATATCATGCAACGACATGTCAATGCCAATCGCCTCGAGCGAGCCCAGATAAAGCGCCTGCAGATCCGGCGGGCTCGGTTTGATAAGCACCTGATACTGATAGTAATGCTGCAGACGGTTCGGGTTTTCACCATACCGCCCATCGGTCGGACGGCGCGACGGCTGTACATAGGCTGCAGCCCATGGCTGGGTGCCCAGTGACCTCAGCGTCGTGGCCGGATGAAACGTGCCCGCGCCCACTTCCATGTCATAAGGCTGCAGCACGGCACAGCCTTTGGCCGCCCAGTAAGACTGCAGACGCAGGATTATTTCCTGAAACGATTTCGGAGCGTTGGAACTCTGCGTCATGGGACGTCCTTGATGTAATCGCGCGCGCTCTTCCTACGTGGGCATGCCGGAGGCGTCAATTCCATGAAATACGATAATTTGGCCACGGGGCTTATGGTCAATCGGGTAATTTCCTGATTACTTTGCGCGCAACAGAATGATGACGGAGTACGGCAGGACCATGCATCGGCTGAGTGTGATTTTTTCTACCCTTTTGTTCTGCGTGGCCGCGCAGCTGGGCGCGGCACAAACCGCGCGAGACGTGGTCTGGGTGCAGATCGAAGCGCGACCGACCTATGAGCAGGCGCTGGAGCGTATCAACGTCTACACCGAGACGCTGACCGACGTGAACGGGTTCGCGCTCAGCGGTGGCTGGTACGCCATCACGCTGGGCCCCTACACGCGCGAGGCAGCCGAAGAGCTGTTGCGCAGCTACCGTTTGCAAGGGCGTATCCCGCGTGACAGCTACATCGCGCTCAGCCGCGCCTACAGCCAGCAGTACTGGCCCCCCGGCGCGGATGTGCTGAACCTGGGCAGCATCGCCGCGCTCGGCAGCCCGCTGGCGCAGCCGCCTGCCACAGCCGTCCCCGCAGAAGAACCGGTGGCCCCCGAACCGGTCACGCTCTCTGTTGAAAACGACACCGAAACACCGGCAGAGGCGCGGCGCAGCGAAAGCGCGTTGCAGGCCGCAGACAGACGGGCGCTGCAACGCGCCTTGCAATGGGCGGGCTTTTATCGGTCCACCATCGACGGCGCTTTCGGGCGCGGCACGCGTACTGCAATGCGGGAATGGCAAACCGCAAACGGCTTTGAGCCGACGGGCATCCTCACCACGGCGCAACGTGCAGCCCTTTTGAAGCAATACAACGCCATTCTCGACGGGCTCAACATGCAGCTTGTCCGCGATCTGGAAGCAGGTATCGAGATCAGGCTGCCGACCGCAGCTGTGGCTTTCGAAAGCTACGATCCCCCCTTTGCACAGTACAACGCCGTGGGCGATCTAGAGGCGCGGGTTCTGCTGATAAGTCAGGCCGGAGACCGCGCGACACTTGCGAGCCTTTACGAGATCATGCAAACCCTGCGCATTGTCCCGCTGGAAGGGCCCAGACGCCTGAACCGCAACAATTTTTCGCTGATCGGCCGCAATGCCAGCTTTGTCAGCGAAACAGAAGTTACCCTTTCGGATGGCGAAATAAAGGGTTTTACCCTGATCTGGCCGGTGGGGGATGAAACCCGCCGCGCCCGCGTTCTGGACGAGATGCGTGCCAGCCTTGTACGCCGCACCGGCGTGATCGACCCCAGCCGCGGCCTTCCCGACGACCTACGCGCGGATTTGGGTGAGGGTCTTGAAGTGCGCAAACCGATCTTGTCGCATTCGGGCTTTTTCGTTGACCCGCGCGGCACCGTCGTGACCCATGCCGCGGGCGTCGAGAACTGCAGCCGTATCACATTGGACGACCTCTATGATGCCCGCGTGGCCAGCGTGGATGCGGCCGGTGGCGTTGCGGTGCTGCGCCCGACAGAGACACTCGTGCCACCCGGCTATGCCGAGTTCAGCGCGGCACCGCCGCGACTGCAATCCGAAGTCGCCGTGGCCGGCTATTCATTCGCAGGCCAGCTGAACGCCCCGTCGGTCACTTTTGGCACGCTCGACGACCTGCAGGGCCTGAGTGGCGAGCCGGGCCTGTCGCGACTGTCATTGCCCGCACTTCCCGGTGATGTCGGGGGGCCCGTCTTTGACGGCAGCGGAAATGTGTTCGGCATGCTCCTGCCCCAACCCGAGGGCAGCCGACGCCTTCCGGAAGGGGTACGTTTCGCGCTGACCGGAGAGACGTTCTCGGCTGCGCTTTCAAAGGCCGGGCTGCCTGTCAGCACTGGTGTGCAAACCGCGCAACTGGCCCCCGAAGACATTACAGACCGTGGCACCCTGATGACGGTGCTGGTCAGCTGCTGGGAATAAAATCAACTCAAAATCGTCTCAAAAGGGCCGCAAAGAACCGGTCTTTTCGTGGAGCCGTAAGCTTTGCGTTAATACCTGCACGCCACACTTCTGCTCGCGTGGGGGCGCACCGCTTAGCGGTTCGACGATGGAGTGGAACATGTTTAAATTTGGTTCTGTGCTGGCGCTTGCCTGCACATTGGCGCTGCCCGTGTCCGCCCAGGGAACTTATTCTCAGGGTCAGGCGATGAAATTGATTGAATACAGCTCTCCGATGCTGCCACCGGCCAACTACAAAGGCCAATGGTGGACTTCGCCGGACAACTGCCAGTATTCACGCGCCGGTCGCCCCGGTGAAACCGTGTGGTACCTGATCGTGAACAGCGCGCACATGAAGTGTCAGGTGCGCCTGATCCAGCGGGCCTATTCCGACTACAACTGATCGCTAAAGCGCGATGTCCGACGCCACGTGAATCAACGTCGGGCCTTGCGCGTCAAAGGCCGCACGCACCGCGTCCTGCAGCGCCTCAAGCGTGGCAGGTGATGCGCTCCGAGCACCGAATGCTTCGGCCAATTTGCAAAAATCGGGGTTGCGCGCGACCACGGCATTGGGCGCGATCTGGGCACGTACCATACTGTCTTCGATCTCGCCCAGCCTTGCGTTGTCCCACACCAATATCGGCACGCTTAACTCCAGCTCTACCGCAACGCCAAGCTCCTGCATGGTGTAGTGAAAACCGTAGTCGCCGATAATGGCCATGGTGTGCTGCCCCCGCCGTGCAATCGCACCACCGATCGCCGCCGGCGTGGCATAACCCAGCGTGCCGAACCCATAGGGATGATGCCACTGCCCCGGAGAGGCCATATCCCAGACCTCCTTGGCGGCATAGGCAAACTGGGTCATGTCCGAAAAGATCATCACATCTTCCGGCATCACCTGCTGCAGCGCCTCGACGACCGGCAGGACGCCGGGCCGTTCCGCGGCGATCTCGCCACGCCAGCGTGCGCGGGTCGCGGCCACCTCCTGCGACGACCACAGGGTGTCGGGTTGATGCCCCTCTGCCTGCTGTGCAAGCCAGCTCAAAAAGACGTCCGCATCGCAGCAGATGTTCAGCGCATCAGGCTGCGCACAGGCACCGGGGTCAATATCGACGCGGACAAAGTCACCCGTGGCCCCCAGTTCTTTACGCCAAAGGTCGGTTTCTGCCAATTCAGTGCCCACCGCCACCACAAGATCCGCGTCAGCAATCACCTTTTCGCTGTCAGGTCGTGCCAGCATCGAGCCAAAGCACAGCGGATCATCGGGCGCACAGATACCGCGCCCGGCGTAGGTCATGAAGGATGCAGCACCAAGCCGCCTGGTCACATCGCGCGCAGTGTGGCCTGCCTCTTTCGCGCCGCCCCCAAAGACAAAAAGCGGTTTACGCGCACGCAGGAACGGCGCCAGTGAAATGTCGGGAGGCAGCACCGCCGGTGCGGCACTCAAGGGTACTGGCGGCGCGGGCGGCGCTTGCGCGCATAGGACATCGATCGGCACCTGTATGTGTTTCGGTCGGGGGCGCGTAAGTTCGAACCCGCTCAGCGCGCGGTCAATCAACTCGTAAGCCGCCTGCGCGGTCTTTGCCTCCAGCGACCAATCGCAAACCGCATCGGCGGCCGCGCGCTGGTCTTTCATCTGATGCAACTGACCTTTTCTGGCGGCGGTTTCATCAAGGCACGAAGAGATCACCAGCACAGGCACTGAATCGGAATAAGCCTGCCCAAGCGGCGTCATGATATTGCACAGCCCCGGCCCGGTGATGACATAGGCCACGCCCGGTCTGCCGCTGGCGCGCGCATATCCGTCCGCCATAAATCCCGCGCCCTGCTCGTGGCGCGCCAGCACATGCGTGATCCCGGCCTCTTCGATGCCGCGATACATCTCTTGGTTATGTACCCCCGGAATGCCAAAGATAACCTCCACACCACGAGACTTCAGCATATGGGATATCTGCGCGCCCAAAGGTCTGTGCATTCTAATCTCTCCAGAAAGAAACGGTCAGCATGGCGTAGACGGCCAGCAGCTCAAGCCGGCCCAGCAACATGCCCACGATCAACAACCACTTGGCCGTGTCATTCAGGCCGCCAAAATTGCCGGCGGGCCCGATTTCATCGCCCAGACCCGGCCCGACATTCGACAGCACCGTAGCAGCCCCCGACAGCGACGTGACAAAGTCCAGTCCCGTCAGGCTGAGCGCGACAGCCAACAGGCCCAGTGTCAGGACGAAAAACATAAAGAACGACATCACCGAACTCAGCACTTCCTCATCCACCGGGCGGCGTTCGTAGCGCACCACGAAAACGCCATTGGGCGAGCGGATCTTGCCCAGTTGCATCTTGATCGACGCAAACAGCAGTTGGTAGCGGAAGATTTTGATCGAACATGTCGTCGAACCCGCGCACCCGCCGATCAGCCCGATAAAGAAGAAGACCGAGATCAGGAAAGGCCCCCATCCCATGTAGTCCGCCGACGAGTAGCCGGTGCCGGTCATGATCGATGTGACATTGAATAGCGCCTGCCGAAACGACTGCTCCGCGCCGCCTTGCAACAGTTGATTGTGGGCGAAAGCCACCAATACCGCGATCGACAACAGCGTGATGACAAACACACGAACCTGACTGTCGCGCCACAGCGGCTCAACGCTGCCGTTCAGCATCTGCACGTAGCGCACAAAGGGCAACGCCGCCAGCACCATGAACAGAACGGCCACATATTCAAACGTGCCCGAAAACGCCCCAAAGGAGGCGTCGTAATTGGCAAAACCGCCGGTCGAGACCGTGGTCAGCGCATGCACCGTCGCATCGAATGCATCCATCCCAAGCGCCAGGTAACACAGCGCGCAGGCGATGGTGAGGGCCAGATAAATACTGGATATCTGGCTCGCGATCTGCGTGGCCCGAGGCAAGATTTTTCCCATGGTATCAAAGGCTTCGGACTTGAAGATTTGCATGCCCCCGACCCGCAGTTCGGGTAGGAAAACCATCGCCACGACGATGATACCAATACCACCCAGCCATTGCAGGATACCGCGCCACAGCAACAGCCCCTTGGGCAAGGCCTCAAGGCCTGAAAAGACCGTGGAGCCGGTTGTCGTCAGACCTGACATTGCCTCGAAAAATGCGTCTACAAAGCGCGACTCGGTCTCGCCCAGCACGAAGGGGATCGCCCCGAAAAGCGGCAGCGCCACCCAGACACCCGTTGTCAGGATAAAAGTCTGCTGGATCGTCAGCCCCTCTTTGACCCCATTGGCGCAACTGACGGCCATCAGGCCGCCAACAAGCACGGTAAAGAGCGCTGACTGCAGAAAAACCGGCCAGTGATCGCGGCCTTCGGCGATGTCGATTATCATCGGAAGGATCATTGCAATACCCAGAACGGATACCAGCAATCCGATGACATATCCGACAGGGCGCAAATCCAACATGTGCGCAGGGTTGGCGCGGAGCGCGCGCAGTGTCAAGCGCGCGCCGATTTCTCAGGGATCGTTCCGGCGTTAAACGTCCAGCATGTCACTGAAAACGCGCCGCACGATATCCTCACGCCGCAGCCCCATCTGGGCCAGTTCCGCGTCAGATTTTTCGTTCAGGCGCTCCACCAACTTCAAGCGCCGGTTCGCGGAAGCCGCAGCAATCATCGCCTGCCCCAGCACCGAAAAGGCATTCTTGATCCCTGCCGCGATGCGGTGCGGAAGATCAGCGGCATGGGTCTGTGCAGTATCATGGTAGGCCATATCGTGCCCCCTTTCGTATAGGTAAAACATCTTGACCCATACATAGAGGCTTTTGTCGGTATTAGAATTGCAACCTCTGCATAGCCGTTACCCCGGCGCGGCAAACGGCTGCGGCGTCTCGTGCTCCTGTCAGAACCCGCCGGACGGACTAGCCAACGTGGAACAGCGTGTTGAAAAGTTTGGGATCAAGGCTTTCGGCGGCAAAGGTGTCGCCCTCCACCAGAATGCTGACCGCGTCGTGGCTGTGCAGGCTTTCCTGATGGCTTGCGATCACGCGGAAATCCCCGATACGTACGTCGGCCTGCAGTTGCTGGCAGAACAGACGCGCAGCATCTTCCACAAAAATCGGGTTCGCCGCGTTCAGCTCTGCAAAGGCTTGTTCGTCCTCGCGCTTTACCATCACTTGTGTCTCTGTCGGCACGGCACGGCGGCACAGTTCCACCAGATCCTCGAACCACAGACAGCTGGCGTCGTCATCCAGCGCAACCGATATGCGCGCTACCGACCTTTGCGAATGCGGCGTGGCCAGCTGGCCGCGCGTCGCGCGCGCATGCTCTGACAGCTCAAGCGAGCACGGACAGGTCGACGAATACACATAGTCAAGGTGCACGATCTTCTTGCGCACGCCGGATTGGTTCACCAACTCAAGCGCGATGTCGTAATACTGGTATCCCGACAGGCCGGAGCGCAGGCTATCAACCTTCATCGGGAAACTGCAGCGCATCTGAATACGCGCGTCAAAGCTTTCCAGATCAGTGATATAATCATCAAGCACCGCTTCGATCACTTCAAAACTGAACGTCTGCTCTGCGTGTTTGTAAAAGCTGCGCATGATCCGGGACATGTTGATGCCCTTTTTCTCCGCCTCAAGGCTGACCGTCCCGGTGATCGAGGTTTCCAAGGTCATATCGCCCGCGTCACGGGTTCTGAAACGCACGGGCAGACGGAAATTGGAGATGCCCACGTGCTGAATCTGCTGTTTTGCCCCACGGATCAGGCTGGACGGCCCATTTTGCAAATCAGGCAGCCCCTCTTTGTAGCCACCGTCAACGGCAAAATCATCTGGGTAGTCGCGTGACAACGCAGGGTAATCCACAGCATCCATCCCAGGCACAAGGCGCGCCACCGACGGGTCCAGTTCATGCACCTCTGTCGGAGAGACAGATTTCGCCCATTGACGTAAAACGTCAAGCGCAGCCTGCGCTTCATCTCTGTCAGGTGTCAGGTCCAGTCCGGGTGTGTGGATGTTCATCGCTATGTCCCTTGTGACAAGTTGTGATGCTTACATAGGGCAGCAATCTCTGTCTGCCAATCTTAGTAACATTTACGTTGCCATTTCGCGAAAGGATCACAAAAATCGCCAGTAAAATAACGCCAAGGGGAAAAGCACAGGATATCCGTCAAAAGCCCGATTTGGGCTTAAACCCCCTCAAGAGCTTGCAAAAAGTCTGCCACCAGATCGTCCTGATCCTCGATGCCGACGCTGATGCGTACCAGACCATCGGTAATGCCCAAGGCGTCCTTCTGTTCTTGCGGCAGCCGCTGGTGGGTTGTTGTCGCCGGGTGGGTCAGAATGGTTTTCGCATCCCCAAGGTTGTTGGAGATCACACCAACCTCGATGCTATTGAGAAAGGCAAACGCTGCGTTTTTGCCGCCCTTCAGGTCGATGGACAACACGGTTCCGCCCTGCCCCATCTGGCGCTTGACCAAAGCGTGCTGCGCATGAGTTTCCAGTCCGGGAAAGATCACCTCAACCAGTTTGGGATGGCCTTGCAACGCTTGGGCCAGCGCGGTCGCGTTCGCCGTCTGCGCGCGCACCCGCAGATCAAGCGTCTCCAGCCCCTTGAGCATCACCCAGGCGGTGAACGGGCTCATGGAGCCACCCGTGTGCTTCATATAGGGCTCGACAGTCTTTCGGATAAAGTCGCGGCTGCCAAGGATGACCCCGCCCAAAGCGCGGCCTTGCCCGTCAATGTGTTTGGTGGCCGAATAGATCACGACATCAGCGCCCTGTTCAAAGGCGCGCGACCACACAGGCGTGGCAAAAACGTTGTCCACCAGCACTTTGGCGCCCTTCGCATGTGCAAGCGCGGATACCGCTTCGATGTCGACGACCTGCAGCGTGGGGTTGGACAGCGATTCAAAGAACACAGCCGTCGTGTCATCACGGATTGCCGCGCGCCATTGCGCGATATCCGCCCCGTCCACAAAGGTTACTTCGACGCCGTAACGCGTGAGTATTTCTTCCAGCACGTAGAGACACGAGCCAAAAAGCGCGCGTGCAGAAACCACGTGATCGCCCGCTTTCAACATCGCGGTCAGCGCACCCGAAACCGCAGCCATACCGGACGCGGTTGCAAAGGCGTCTTCCGCACCTTCCAGCGCGGCGATACGCTCTTCGAACATCGCAACCGTCGGGTTGCCGTAGCGTGCGTAGATGAATTCGTCCGGACCAGCTTCGATAAAGCGCGCTTCCGCCTGCTCTGCGGTGTCGTAGACAAACCCTTGCGTGAGGAAAATAGCTTCGGAAACTTCTCCGTACTGGCTGCGGCGGCTGCCTGCATGAACAGCGCGCGTGCGTGGCTTCAGATCTTTGGTCATTCTCTTTCTCTCTCCAGCCCAGACGGGCACAAAAAAACCCCAGACGCGGTCAAAGCGACGGGGTTTCCTCATCGAGTGACCTTTTAGCGGAGTGTTTAACGTGGCCCGCAATCCGGTATCAAATCGCCACGTCGTTCTGGTAATGGAAAGGGCGATCAGCGTCAATAGCGTCACGATGGTGTAACCAATACTTCACACATGCGGCCTATGCATAAAAGAAGTGAGAACCACTACATGCAGTAGAGGGAGCATTGCCATGCCGCTGCTGAGGCTCAACGCGACACCAGAGGGTCTGACGCTCCACGACACGCCGCAACCCGCCACGCGCCGCCTCTGTACGATGTCCACACAGCCCGGGCCTACGATCATCATGGTGCATGGCTACAAGTACCGTCCCGGCGACAGGCAACACTGCCCCCATCGCAAGATTTTCGGCCCCGGGGCCATGGCGTGGCCCGCGCAGTTACAGTTCGGCCGGCAGCAGTACGGCGAAGGCTTGGGCATCGCCTTTGGCTGGGACGCGCGCGGCCCGTTGTACCGCGTGCACAGGCGCGCAACCGCTTTGGGCGAAAGGCTCGCCGCGACCATCGCATTGCTGCGCAGCTACGCACCGGAACGTCCAGTGCATGTGATCGCCCATTCGCTTGGCGCGGAAATGGCGCTTAGCGCGCTTGCCCATCTGCCCGCACTGTCCATCGACCGCATGATCCTGCTGACCGGGGCAAGCTACGCGCTGCGGGCGGGCAACCTGCTTGGCACGGCCGCCGGCAAAAGCGTTGAAGTTCTCAATATCACCAGCCGCGAAAACGATCTCTTTGACGCGGCCTTCGAACGGTTGGTGCCCGCCACTTTGCCCCGCGACCGCGCTATTGGCCGCGGCATCGACGCCGGAAACGCCGCAACGGTGCAACTCGACTGCCCCGTCACGCTGGCCGGTCTGCGGTCGCTGGGGCAGGAGATCGCGGCCCCCAGCAGGCGCATCTGCCACTGGTCCGCCTACACGCGCCCCGGTGCCATGGCGCTTTATGCGCGGTTCCTGCGCGACCCGCACAGCCTGCCGCTTGAGCAATTGTCGCGGTTGTTGCCGCCCCGGTCTGCGCCACGCTGGTCGCGGTTTTGGCCGCAAGGCCTCGCGCGGCACGCAGGGCACGAACAAAGCTTGCCCCTGCGTGATGTTGCTATAGGTTCTGCAGCGCATGGCACGCGTCATGCCTGCGCAGGGAGACACAACAATGAGCCAGCCTATTGAGCTTTACTTTTGGCCGACACCCAATGGCTGGAAAATTTCCATCGCTTTGGAAGAGATGGCATTGGACTACAATACCAATCTCATCAACATCGGCGCCGGAGATCAGTTCGCGCCCGACTTTCTGAAGATTGCGCCGAACAACCGCATGCCCGCGATCATCGACCCGGATGGGCCGGATGGCGCGCCGGTCTCGATCTTTGAATCCGGTGCGATCCTGCAGTATCTTGCCCAGAAAACAGGCCGTTTCGGAGGCACCACGCCGCGCGAACAAATCGCCGTGACCGAATGGCTGATGTGGCAGATGGGTGGCCTGGGCCCTATGGCCGGACAGGCGCACCACTTTCTCAAATACGCACCGGCGATGGACCCGCCCAATGACCTGCCCTACGCCAAAGACCGCTACCGCAACGAAACCGCGCGGCTTTACGGCGTGCTTGACCGCAAACTGGCGCAGACCGAATACGTCGCCGGGGATTTTTACTCCATCGCCGATATGTCGATCTGGGGCTGGGCCTCGCTTTGGGAAGGCCAACAGCAGACCCTCGACGACAAGCCCCATATGAAACGCTGGCTCGAAACGGTATCGGCGCGCCCCGCTGTGCAACGGGGGCGCGCGCTGCACGCTGAAAAGCGCGCAGATTTCCGCAAAGACAAAGACGCACAGGACAAGCTCTTTTCAAAGCAATAGCCGCCGGATCGTTAAGAATTTAATACCGGCGGTCTCGATTTTCTTTGCATTGGGCTTCGTTTTCGCCAAAGCTCTGCCGCAAGATCGAAGGGGGTTGTTGGGTGCTGTTTACCGAAGGTGCATTCGGGCCGGAATCGTTGGTGTATCTTGCCGGGGCCTTCTACGTTGCAGGACTGGCGATCACCAACCAGATCGTCTTGCGCATATTCATTCTGGCCGGAACCGGCATCTACCTCGTCTACTATTCAACCATCGGTGAAAACCCTCTGTGGGAAGCGATATACGTCAGCATGCTGATCGGACTGGCCAACCTCAGCGGTCTGGCCAGCCTTATTGCCCGCCGGTCACGACTGGCCATTCCACGCAAACACGCCGACATCTATGACGACTTTCCCGATCTGCCCCCCGGCGACTTCCGCGCGCTGATGAAGCTGGCCAACCGATACGAACTGACACAAGACAAACAACTCACCGCCGAAAACGAACCTGGCACCAAACTTTTCTTTGTTTTAAGTGGCGCGACGCTGGTGCAAAAAGGCGGGCAGGCCTTTGTGCTGCCGCCCAAGATGTTTCTTGGCGAGGTCGCGTTTCTGATGGATGTACCCAGTTCAGCCACTGCCTGGCTTGAGGCCGGATCGGAAGTGTTGGAGTGGCGCTTTGACGAATTGCGCCGGAAATGCAACCGCAACCCACGCTTCAAACTGGCCCTCGAAGCGGCAATTTCCATCGATCTGGCGCGCAAAGTATCCATTTCCATGGGCAAGGACGCGGTGCCCGTGGCAAGCATCCCCGAACCCATGGTCGACAGTCTCAGCGCAGTTAAGCGCGGCTAGGTTTTATCCTGGGTTTCATCGGCTTCCATATAGCCACTCAGCGCCGTGAACTGCCACATCAGAAAGGCCATAAGCGCAATCGGAAAGGCAAAGGTCTCGATCTTGACCCATGCATCGGTCGACATCGTGCGCCATACGATCTCATTGGCCACAGCCAGGCCGGCAAAAGCCGCACAAAGCCGCCGCGTCAGGATCATCCAGCCTTCGTCACGCATCGGCATCAACTCTCCCATCACATAGGCAAGATAGGACTGTCCGCGCAGCAATCCAATGCCCAGCAATGCCGAAAAGAGCCCGTAGACAATGGTGGTCTTCATCTTGAAGAAACGCTCATCGTTGAACCACGCCGTCAGCCCGCCGAAAAAGATCACCATAAAGGCCGTGAACACCTGCATCCGGCTCAACTTGCCAGTCAACGCCCAGAGAATGGCCATGGCCACCAAAAGGATCGGCACGAAAACCAACGCCGCGATGATAAACCCGCTGTATTCTGTCCCTGCGATCAAAAAGGTATCTTCCTTGATCTTCAGGTAGATCAGGAAAAAGGCAATCGTCGGCCCCAGTTCAAGCACCTGCTTGAGAATCGGATTTATCGGTTTTTCGTCTGCCACATTTTTCTCCTATCCGCCCATCTCAACTATCACGGCCCCCAGCGCAATCAATGCCATCAGAGCAATTCTGCGCGGGCCCACGGTTTCTTTTAGAAAAACCCATCCGATGATCGCAGCAAAAACTGTCGAGGTCTCGCGCAGAACTGCGGCTTCGCCGACTTTGTCGAGCCGTGTGGCCATCATGATGCTGCCAAAGCTGAAAAAGGCCACCACCCCGCCGATCACGCCGCGCTTCATCAAAGGGAGCAGCACAGGCCGTGCCACGGGCGGCAATTCGATCCAGCGTTTGGCGGCGACCAGCGGCATAAAGAAGCCGTCGATCAGAAAGAACCACGCCAGAAAGGTAAAAGGGTTTGCCGTCGACCGGATACCATAGGCATCATAGGTCGTGTACAGCGCCACAAACAGCCCCGTCAGCACCGCAAAGCCCAAGGCGGCGTTCAGGGTGTCACGCTCTGACACAAGAAAAATGAGGTTGTAGACCGCCAGACCAAAAATACCTGACAACAAAACCGCGATACCGGCCCATTGGGTCGCGGTAAAGGTCTCTCCAAAGATCAGATAAGCCCCAATCACCGCAAAAAGAGGCCCTGTGCCGCGCACCACCGGATAGACCACGGTGTAGGCGCCTTTGGTGTAGGCCATGGCCTGCAGCAGCTTGTAAAGCGTATGAATAACCCAGGCGCCTGCGAAAATCAGCCACATGTGCGGCTCAGGCCACGGCACGACGAAAAGCGCAAAAGGCGCTGCCATCACCATATAGGAAAAGTCGATCGCCCCGCGCGAGAACCACGGGTCGTGTTTGCCCTTCTGCAACGCCCCGAAGACCGCATGTAGAAAAGCCGCCAACACCGCCAGAAACAGCGCCAGTCGGTGACCTGCTTCGGTGCCTTCCACAGAGATGAGCCACAGTGTCATCTCGCTGCAGAACGCCACAGGCTCTGTGGCGTGTCACCGGCAGCCCCCTTGAAAGACGCCCTGCAGGGCCCGGTCATACCCGTTCCAGACCCATCAAGGCATCCGCAAAGTCTTCGGGGTCAAAGGCGTCCAGATCGTCGATCTGCTCGCCCACGCCGATGGCGTGAATGGGCAGCCCGAATTTGTCGGCCAGCGCGACCAGCACGCCGCCTTTTGCGGTACCGTCCAGCTTGGTCATTACCAGACCGGACACATCTGATATGTCGCTGAACACCTTGACCTGATTCAAAGCGTTCTGGCCCGTGGTCGCGTCCAGCACCAACAGCGTGTTATGCGGCGCGTTTTCATCCTTCTTGCGGATCACCCGCACAATCTTGGCCAGTTCTTCCATCAGGTCAGTACGGTTTTGCAACCGCCCCGCGGTATCAATCAGCAAAAGATCGGCCCCGCTGGCCTGCGCCTGCGCCATCGCGTCAAAGGCAAGGCTCGCCGGGTCCGACCCTTCGGGCGCGGTCAGCACCGGCACGCCTGCACGTTCGCCCCAGACCTGCAACTGCTCGACCGCCGCCGCGCGGAACGTATCACCCGCAGCAATGACAACGCTTTTTCCCGCCGCGCGGAACTGGCTGGCCAGTTTGCCGATCGTGGTGGTTTTGCCCGACCCGTTGACGCCGACCACCAGGACCACTTGCGGTTTGCGCGGATAGAGCGGCAGCGGTTTGGCGACCGGTTCCATGATGCGTGCGATTTCGGCCGAGAGCAGTTCTTTGATCTCCTGCACGGACAGTTTCCGCCCCACGCGACCCTCGGCCATATTCGCCACCACGCGCAGCGCTGTATCAACGCCCATATCAGCCGCGATTAACAACTCTTCAAGCTGTTCGAGCATATCATCGTCCAACGTCCGGCGCACGACCGTCGCTGGTGCTGAACGCCCCATCAACCGGCCCAAAAGCGACGGCTTTGACGCCTCGACCTGCGTAGGTGCCGACAACTCGGGTGCCACTTCGGTGACAGTGCGCGGCAACTCCATCGGCTTTACTGGCTCTGGCTCTGGCTCTGGCTCTGGCTCTGGCTCTGGCTCTGGCTCTGGCTCTGGCTCTGGCTCTGGCTCTGGC
>CANMWT010000016.1 GCA_947501635.1 uncultured Roseobacter sp. | reverse complement strand
CCCCAGAAAGACCTTGCAATATCATACACCGGCAGAGAAGTTTGAGGCATGTGTTGCAGCGACCCGTTGAAATCACACCCGCATAGCTGACTTTGGGCACTAATAAATAATTAAGGGTCCGCACGTAGCACTCACGCGGTGTCAGTATTTCCAATCTAGAACTCCGCTCTGTTGCAACACGTGATCGCCGCATGAGTTAGCCTGATGGGCGCTATCCGGGATCACATCGTCAGGTGATGGAGTTTTCATCGCACACGGCCGAGGGTACAGCCCGGCCGGTTCCATCGGTATTCGGGCGGCCGCCCACCCTGACCTTTTCTCTTTACACGTAAGCGCTCAGCCTGCCTCCGCTACCGGAGCCGCGGGCCAAAAGCGCACGAAAAAAGGCGCCCCGTTGCCGGAGCGCCTTTGCATTTTCAACCAAAAGGTCCGGCTTAGGCCAGTTCGACCTCGGCGCCAGCTGCTTCCAGCTTGCCCTTGATCTCTTCCGCTTCTGCCTTGTCGACGCCTTCTTTGATTTTGCCGCCAGCTTCGACGAGGTCTTTTGCTTCTTTCAGACCAAGACCGGTGATGCCGCGTACTTCTTTGATGACGTTGATTTTCGATGCGCCTGCATTTTTCAGGACGACGTCGAATTCAGACTTTTCCTCTTCTGCGGCGCCAGCACCGTCAGCAGGACCAGCCATCATCACAGCGCCACCAGCGGCGGGCTCGATGCCGTACTCGTCTTTGAGGATTGTTTTCAGTTCTTGTGCTTCAAGCAGTGTCAGACCAACGATCTCTTCTGCCAGTTTCTTCAGATCAGCCATGTTTAGCTCTTTCCGTTAACGATATGTGTGTTCCAACGTCCAGTGTTCAACCAGACGCCGATATGACGATTGCTTATGCGGCCGCCTTGTCCTCGATTGTGGACAAGATGGATGCGATATTGCTTGCAGGTGCGCCAATGGCCCCGGCAATGTTCGAAGCAGGTGCGCCCAGCATGCCTGCGATGGTAGCGATAAGCTCCTCGCGCGATGGCATCTTGGACACGGCTTCGACACCGGAAGCGTCCAACGCATTCTCACCCATAGCGCCGCCAAGAATGACAAAATTGTCGTTCCCTTTGGCGAAATCCTGAGCAACCTTGGCCGCGGCCACAGGGTCCTCAGAATAGGTCAGAACGGTCATACCCGTCAGAAGGTCAGCGATGCTTGCGCATGGCTTGCCCTCAAGGGCGATCTTGGCGAGCCTGTTTTTGGCAACACGCACAGACCCGCCCGCTTCGCGTGCACGCGCGCGCAGGTCCTGCATTTCAGCAACTGTCAGACCGGCGTAGTGGCTAACCACAACGACGCCAGAGCTTTCAAAGATCTGGCCGAGTTCGTCGACCAACTGTTCTTTTTGTGCTCTATCCACAGTTTCACTCCAAATTTGGGCAGGTTTCCCCACCCGGCTCAGTTAAGAGGCGCTATGGTCTGCGCCCCGTTTCGGGTCCAATTCAGGGTCCCGAGTCCAAAACCGCCCGAAGGCTGGAATTTTCTCGTTTCCCATCTCAGGAAGGAATTATTCAGAGTTGCCCCTGAACCCTCCGTCTCGGACAGAAGCAAGGCCGATTGCGCGGCCCTGCCTATCTGGCGGGTTGCCCCGCCAAATGCTTATTCTGTAACCGCGTTGTCCACGGAAACAGAAACGCCGGGGCTCATTGTCGAGCTCAGCGCGATTTTCTTCATGTACGACCCTTTGGCACCAGCCGGTTTCGCCTTGGAAACCGCTGACACAAAAGCGCGTACGTTCTCGACCAGTTTGGCCTCGTCAAAGCTCAGTTTGCCAACGCCGGCGTGCACAACACCGCCTTTTTCGGCTTTGAACTGCACTTCACCGCCTTTGGCCGCCTTGACCGCCGCTTCGACGTCCATCGTCACGGTGCCGACTTTGGGGTTCGGCATCAGGTTGCGGGGGCCGAGCACTTTACCCAGACGACCCACGATAGGCATCATGTCAGGGGTCGCGATGCAGCGATCAAAATCGATCTTGCCGCTTTGTACAGTTTCCATCAGGTCTTCAGCACCGACAACATCCGCACCGGCCTTTTCAGCCTCTTCGGCTTTTGGACCACGGGCGAAAACAGCGACGCGGACCGTCTTGCCGGTGCCATTGGGCAGGCCGACCACACCGCGGACCATCTGGTCCGCGTGGCGTGGGTCAACGCCAAGGTTCATCGCAATTTCCATGGTCTCGTCAAACTTGACGCTGGAGTTTGCCTTGATCAGTGCCACCGCTTCTTCGACGGTGATGTCCTCTTTGCCAGCAAAGGCTTCACGTGCCGCGCGGGTTCTTTTACCGAGTTTTGCCATTTTACTTCACCTCGATGCCCATGGAGCGGGCAGAGCCCAGAATAATCTGCATCGCCGCTTCCACGGAGTTGGCGTTGAGATCTTTCATCTTCGCTTCGGCGATTTCACGCACCTGCTTGGATGACACGGTACCGACTGTTTCACGGCTCGGGTTGTTTGCACCCGATTTAACCTTGGCGGCCTTTTTCAGGTAGTAAGACGCAGGGGGCGTCTTGATGTCCATGGTGAAGGACTTGTCCTGATAGTATTGAATCACGGTCGGGCATGGCGCACCGGGCTCCATGTCCGCAGTCTTGGCGTTGAACGCTTTGCAGAATTCCATGATGTTGATGCCGCGCTGACCCAGCGCCGGACCTACCGGCGGAGAGGGGTTCGCTTGCCCGGCGGGCACTTGCAGCTTCATGCTGCCCACGAGTTTCTTGGCCATTGGCCTTCTCCTTTTCCAACCCATCCGCAGCGCGCTGCTTCAGGTGTACAGGCGGCACTGCCGCCACTGTTGTCGTGGTCCGGTCCGGATGCCGCGGCACCCTCGCCTCCCACGTTTGCACTCAGGTCTGTTTGTTGACCTGCGTGAATTCCAGTTCGACCGGTGTCTCCCGGCCAAAAATCGAGACCGACACCTTCAGGCGCTGGTTCTCGTCATCTACTTCTTCGATCATGCCGTCGAAATCCTCGAACGGACCGTCAGCAACCTTGACCTTCTCGCCCACTTCAAAGTGGATGAGCGTGCGGGGTGCTTCTTCGCCTTCCTGCACACGGTTCAGGATCGCGTTAACTTCGGCGTCCCGCATTGGCATCGGACGGCCCTGCGGACCCAGAAAACCAGTAACGCGGTTGATGGAGTTCACAAGGTGATACCCCTTGTCCGACATCTCCATATGGACCAGCACGTACCCCGGCATAAAGCGTCGCTCGGTCGTGACTTTCTTCCCGCGGCGCACTTCGATCACTTCTTCGGTGGGCACCAGAACTTCGTCGATCTGATCTTCAAGGCCCTGCTCGGCCACGGACGTACGGATTTGCTCTGCGATCTTCTTTTCGAAGTTCGACAGCACGCTTACCGAATACCACCGTTTTGCCATCTTGACCCTGTTCCCTGTCTGCTCACAACGCCAAAGCGTCGAATTCCATTTTACGTCAAGCACTTAGCTTGCTGATCTTAAACAAAAAATCGGCGCGCAACTCGAATCGCCGCACGCCCTTGCTCAGGTCAGGGTTGCGGCATACTCCGCAAGACCGAATGTTTCAAGAGGTTGCCGGTGTTTTTTAACGCCAAAACGCGCCGGTCAACCGAACATCGACAGGACAGACTGCAAGCCACTGCGGATGATAATATCGACCAAAGCAAAGAACACAGCCGTCAAAGCCGCCATGATAAACACCATAACGGTTGTCAGCATCACCTCGCGGCGGGTCGGCCAAACGACTTTGGAGACCTCAGCACGGACTTGCTGGATAAACTGCAGTGGGTTGGTCGTGGCCATGGCGTATCTACTCTCGACTGTCGATTGTGCGGATGTAACGGGCCACGCCCCGGAATTCAAGACACGTTAGGGATATGATCCGTCATCCCGGCGCACGATCACGGTTCAGCCGTGTAAGCCTGTCCGACATCGCCGCGTGGTGCTCTGCATCTGCCGCGATAATCCTGCGCACATCGGGCCCGCGCAGATAATCCGCCAGACGGTCGGGAGCACGGTCAAGAATCCAGTCCCATTTTTTGCCCATGACATAGGCGCGCAGCTTGACCTGACGCGCGGTCTCGGGCCAGCGCTGATGACCCCAATAGTACATCGCGATGATCCGACGCCAGAACACATCGCCGCCCCAGAAAACATAGACCGCCCAAACAAGCACGATCACAAAAAGGCTCCATCCGAACACAAAGAACGGCTGCAGCAACAGCATGAGAACAAGGCTTGTCCAAAGGATACGTTTTCGATCCGGGCGGTAGGCCTTGATACGTGCCAACATCTCTTGCCAGGCAGGCTCCAGATGGCGCCGCAGGATGCTGGTCTCATCGGCCGGAACATTGTCTTCGGCGGCCGCCAGCGGTGGAAGCTGTGCGGCGCGCACGGACGTCACATTGTCTTCGGCAGATACAGTCTCAAGAGGCGCTGCCTCGTCCTCGATAAGGGTGCGGACGGCCTGAACCGCGGCATCCTCTGATTCTGTGGTTTTGTTGCTCTTGTGCGGTGTCATAGCAATCCCCGTCACCGATTCGCATGCGGCAAGAGTGTGGGGCGTATCTGTCGACAGCAGGGCGAAACTGTGGCGCTGGCATGGCGCGCAGCAAGATTTCAAAAGCGGGTAATGTGGCTGGCAGGGGCTGAGGGACTCGAACCCACGACCCTCGGTTTTGGAGACCGATGCTCTACCAACTGAGCTAAACCCCTAAGCCGGGTTTTGGGGTAGTCGGAAAATCGGAACTGTTCAAGAGGATATTGCCGATGACCCCGTGAAATGGCCTGTAGCGGCAACGATTACCACAAAACCGGGCTGCAGCCCCCGCATCAAAGCCGACAACCTGACCGAACAGCGCCCCCTTCACAGGCAACTGCGCCCTGCGATCGCAAAAAACGCACAAATTTCCAGAACTGTGAAGCAGTTCACTGACGTCGCGTCACATTCGCTGCAGGTTGGTGTCATAACACATTGCCGCGGGCACAAACCTCCTCCCGTCTGCGCGCTCAACTGCAAAGGACAACACCATGAAGACCAGATCTTTCCTCTCCCTGCTCGCCGGTTCGTTTCTTCTTCTGGGATGTGCCAATTCCGGCCACTACCCGATCACGGGCAACACCGTCGGCGCAGACGATCAGGTAAAATTCATGGTGGCACCTGAAGTTATGCCTTACTAACGAACGGGACTATGTTTCAGAGTGGAGAGGGTCGCAGCTTGTCAGCTGCGGCCCTTCTTCTTTCCCGGTGCCCCAGTAGAACTGGTCGTCCCTGAGGGCGGGGTTTTTCAGACAGGATCACAGCAAACAGGCTTTGGGGTCAGTTTGCCCGATGCATAATCGTTGTTCAGGGGCGTTCGTCGGCACCATGGGCGAAATGTACCCGCACACTCTGCGCCCCGGGAAAATGCGCAGCGCGCTGTTCTTCGGGTATCGTGACAGTTGCGGCACCCTCGGCGTCGGAGGCAAACTGCAATGCAATCTCGTGGTTTTCGCCCGCTCTGCGGAAATCGCCCTTGGGCAGCGATACCTCGTTGGAACCGTTTTTGACAAAATTCCAGATGATATAGGTCACCCGACGCCCCTTTTGCCTGACCCGTTGCACCGTGTGCACGTCCGGGGCGTCGCTTGTTTCGGCGGCCTTCGGCGCGCCTGCGCCCTCGACATGCTGGATCGCTGACTCGTCGAGGTGCACCGCCACAGATTTTGGCGACTTTGCCGGCGACTTCGTTGATGCGGCTAGCTGATCGAAAAACACAAGTCTGGTTTTGACGCGCGCACGACGTGGGTTCGGTTGCTGTTGTCCGCCAGGTTCGACAGAAGCGGCGGGCGCACCCAACTGTGCCGCGTCAAGCAGCATGGCCAAGACATCCTCGGTCGCTTTGCCCTGAGCAACTTCGTAAGCTGCTTGAACCATCAGAAATTGACTATCATCCCCGCCATTGTGATCAGGGTGTGTTTCAACAATTCTGCGTCGCCATGCTGTTCTGATTTCGTCGCGGACCGCTTGCGGTCCTACTTTGAGTACTTGAAGTGCGTACTCTTCGGCACGTGATTTCTCAATCGGTGTCATTCGCCTTACTCTTTACTGTGCCGGAAGCAAACAAAACTCCGACGTACTAAATTTAACCAAATTCGATCAAACACCTCTCGTTTGGCCAAATCCAAACGAAATTATGGCAATTTCGGGGCATTGCACTTTTTATGCAATTTGGCGCAGAAAACAGGCGATATCACAGCACGAAAAAAGCCGCAGCGTTGAGCTGCGGCCTTTTGTTTTGTTGGACCGTGGTGCCGGGGGCTGTTGGCGGCGTTGCTTTGCAACAACTGCCACAACTGGCCCACGGGTCGCGCAGCCCGGATTATTCGGTGATCTTGGACACAACGCCCGCGCCAACGGTGCGGCCGCCTTCGCGGATCGCAAAGCGCAGACCGTTTTCCATCGCGATCGGGGCAATCAGCTCAACGCCGAAAGACACGTTGTCGCCCGGCATCACCATCTCGGTGCCTTCAGCCAGCTGAACCGTGCCCGTCACATCCGTCGTCCGGAAGTAGAACTGCGGGCGGTAGTTCGCAAAAAACGGCGTGTGACGACCACCTTCCTCTTTGGTGAGGATGTAGGCTTCGGCCTCGAACTTGGTGTGTGGCGTCACCGAACCCGGCTTGCACAGAACCTGACCACGCTCAACGCCGTCACGGTCAATACCGCGCAGCAGCGCGCCGATGTTGTCACCCGCTTCACCGCGGTCCAGCAGCTTGCGGAACATCTCAACACCCGTGCAGGTCGTTTTCTGCGTGTCGCGGATGCCCACGATTTCAATCTCGTCGCCCACGTTGATAACGCCACGCTCAACACGACCCGTCACAACCGTACCACGGCCCGAGATCGAGAACACGTCTTCCACAGGCATCAGGAACGGCTGGTCAATCGCGCGCTCAGGCGTCGGGATCCACTCATCCACAGCCGCCATCAGCTTGCGGATCGCTTCTTCGCCAATCTCTGGGTTGTTGCCTTCCATCGCCGCCAGCGCAGAACCGGGGATCACAGGAATGTCGTCGCCAGGATAGTCGTAGGACGACAGCAGCTCGCGGATTTCCATCTCGACAAGCTCAAGAAGCTCTTCGTCGTCAACCTGATCCACCTTGTTCATGAAAACAACCATCGTCGGGATGCCAACCTGACGGCCCAGCAGAATGTGCTCGCGCGTCTGGGGCATCGGGCCGTCGGCCGCGTTCACAACCAGAATGGCGCCGTCCATCTGTGCCGCACCCGTGATCATGTTCTTCACGTAGTCCGCGTGACCCGGGCAGTCCACATGCGCGTAGTGACGTGCGTCCGTCTCATACTCAACGTGCGCCGTCGAAATCGTGATCCCACGCGCTTTCTCCTCAGGCGCACCATCAATCTGGTCATACGCCT
Source organism: uncultured Roseobacter sp. (assembly GCA_947501635.1). Classification (GTDB taxonomy): domain Bacteria; phylum Pseudomonadota; class Alphaproteobacteria; order Rhodobacterales; family Rhodobacteraceae; genus Roseobacter. Next base: position 50,390 of record CANMWT010000016.1, on the reverse strand, counting down.
GGAAGTCGCCAAAATACTTCGTGATCGCCGCCGTCAACGTCGTCTTGCCGTGGTCAACGTGACCAATCGTGCCGATGTTTACGTGCGGTTTATTACGTTCAAACTTCTCTTTTGCCATGAGTGCGGCGCCCTTTGTTATTGAAAAGATCGCATGATGCGACCCGGTCGGTGTGATATGGGCGGCGATGTATTGCGAAAGAAAGGAAAAATCAAGCGGGAGTTGGCCGGTCCGCGGGAAGCCGCGCTATCGCACCAGTGCCGGTCCGGCCTGCGTGTCGCTCAGCACACCCTCAGCGCCCACACCGTCCGCCTGCCCGGCGGCACCGGCGGTGTCTTCAAACCATCCCTGTTCCGCGTTTTCCCGCACCAGAAAATTCTCAATCGACTTGGCCGCATTTCTGGCCAGACCTTCAAGCTGCTTTTCCGCCGATTGCGTCCAGCCCGTTCCGATCAGGCTTTCTCCGTCGATGTTTTCGAGGATGGTCATCTGTTCGGGCGGAACGTTGAGCTTTTTGGCCTGCGCGTCGTCCCAGACCGTCACGCGAATGATCATCGCGGATTTAGGTGCGGCAACAACCGGCACCCCTGCGCGCGCCAGCACATAGCCTTCGATACTGACGCCCAGATGGTAGAGTTTTTCGCCCTGATACCGGTCAAAACGTGCCCCTATCGCTTCTTTAAGAGCGGTGGTCAGTTCTTCTTCGCTCGCTTCGCGGCTGATGGCGCCGGAGGTCGCAACAAGGGGCGCCACCACAACATTGTGCCCGAGGCGGAAATTCCCCAAATCCACCGGTGGGTCCTGCAAATCGCTTTCATACGTGCAGGCCGCCAAGAGGGACATTGTCAGAAAAATCGCCAGTCGCTTCAGCATTGTCGTTCTCTTACGGTTTCAAACGCCAAACGAGTAGCGCAAGCAGGCACGACACGCAATGCGTCAACAGGTTGGAAGGCGGCCGGGCGCGTACTACCTTTGAAGTGAGCCGAACGGGGGAAAAGATGGCACGCGACGAGACACAGACACCCGACCGTCTTCCAGTGCGCATACCGCTGGTGAAGGAGCCGACGGGAGTGTTGAAAAGCTGGCAGTTGATGCGTCAGAACGTGCTGAACATCATTCCCGAAGCGGCCACGCGCGAGCCGGTCATCTCGGGACGGACAGGCAAGCGCTGGCATATGATAATGGACCCGGAGGCGATCCAGAAGATCTTGCTCGAACGGGTCGAAGACTATCCGAAATCGACAGTCACCAAGAACCTGCTGCGGCCTGCGATAGGCGAGTCGCTGTTCATCGCCGAAGGCGCGCACTGGCGCTGGCAACGCCGAACGTCCGCGCCGGTTTTTTCACATCGCAACGTCAGCGCGCTTGGCCCTGTCATGACTGCAGCAGCGCAGCGGTGCGCCGACCGGGTCGCTGCTGCGGGGCCGCGCGCTGTCAACATGCTGGACGAAATGGTCTCCGCGACCTTTGACGTGATTGCGGAGGTTACATTCTCGGGCGACGGGAGTTTTGACCGCGCTTCGGTTCATGATGCCATCGAGGCCTATATCGGAGATGCGGGGCGGATCTCGCTTTTGGATGTTCTGGGTGCGCCCGACTGGATACCGCGCCCCGGACGTCTGGGAGCATCGGCAGAAATGTCGGACATGAAGAAGAACGCCGATGCCGCGATCGAGGCGCGCGCCAAACGGGGGCCCGGTGACGTGCCGGATTTACTTGATTTGCTTTTGCAGGGCGAGGATCCAAAATCCGGACGCAAGATGACCACCGCCGAACTGCGCGACAATCTTCTGACGTTTATTGTCGCCGGCCATGAGACAACGGCGCTGACGCTTGCCTGGGCGCTTTATCTTTGCGCTTTTGATGAAGGTGTTCAGCAGGCCGCGCGCACGGAGGTCAGCCGCGTACTTGAGGGTCGGGCCGCCACCGCCGAAGATGTGCCCAATCTGCCGATGATCCGCCAAATCATCGATGAAGCGCTGCGGCTGTATCCGCCCGCGGGTGTTGTGTCGCGTACGGCACAGAAAAGCGACGATCTGGGCGGTGCCGATATTCGTCCCGAAGACACCGTCATGATCCCGATTTACGCCTTGGGGCGACATCACCTGCTATGGGACGCACCGGATCGGTTTGATCCCGGCCGCTTTGCCGACCGTAAGGCACTCCGGCGTTACAGCTACCTGCCGTTCGGCGACGGTCCGAGGATTTGCATCGGGGCGTCGTTTGCCTTGCAGGAGGCCGTTATCATTCTGGCGACACTGCTGGGACGGTTTCGGTTCAGAGCCGTTCAGGGCCGTGACCCCAAGCCTGTTATGATACTGACACTCCGGCCTGAAGGCGGGGTCTGGCTGCAAGCGGAAGCGCTTTAGGGGCTCTGCCCCCGAGCCTGAAGGCTCTCCCCCGGGATATTTGGAGACCAAAGAAAGTATCAGGTGAAGCTGTTGTCGCGCGGGAAACCACGGGGCGCCATGCGCCCGGCGGAGGCGCGTTTGCCGCTCCATTCAGCAAGTTCCGTTTCGGTGCGGGTACGGCCGGCCGGATCGCGCCAACTGAGCCCCTCGGCGCGTGTGAAGGTTGTGGCATCCGACAAACCACCGTCTTTGTATTTTTGCAGCCGCACCCCTTTGCCGCGGCCCATTTCCGGCAGTTCCTCTATCGGGAAGACCAGCACCTTTCGGTTTTCACCGACGACGGCAACGGTATCGCCGGATACCGGTTTGCACAGTTTGGCACGTGTTTCACCGCGTACATTGAGCACCTGTTTACCGCTGCGGGTCTGGGCGATCACGTCTTCTTCGGCCACAAGGAAACCGTCCCCGGCCGAAGAGGCCACCAGAAGCCTGCGGTCGGGCTGATGGGTGAGGATCGTGACGATCTCGGCCTCGTTCGGCAGGTCAACCATCAACCTGAGGGGTTCGCCCATACCGCGGCCACCGGGCAGGTTCGAAGCCGAAACCGTGTAGAACCTGCCGTTTGATCCGAAGACCAGCAGTTTGTCCGTCGTCTCGGCGTGGAAAACGAAACGCGGGCCATCACCGTCTTTGAACTTCAGTTCGCGGTTCAGGTCGATGTGGCCTGTCATGGCACGCACCCAGCCCATCTGCGAGCACACCACGGTTATGGGCTCGCGGTCGATCATGGCCTCTATCGGCACTTCTTCGATCTCGGCTGCTTCTTCAATCAAGGTCCGGCGGGCGCCGCCCTCCCAGTCTTTGCCGAATTGTTTTCTGGTGTCGCGCAACTGATCGGTGATGCGTGCCCATTGCAGGTCAGTGCTCTCGAGCAGGTCTTCGATCTGCGCGCGTTCTTCCATCAGGGCGGATTGTTCGCGCAACAACTCCATCTCTTCGAGGCGGCGCAGCGAGCGCAGGCGCATGTTCAAAATAGCTTCGGCCTGGACCTCGGTCAGGGACGGATCATCGGACGCTGCAGGGGGTACATAATCCGCCTCGTCCACCGCGCGCGGGTGATCCTTGCTCCAGTCTTCGGCCATGAGCGCGGATTTTGGGTCTTCGTCGTAGCGGATGATATCGATGACACGGTCGAGATTGAGAAAGGCGATGATGAAGCCTTCCAACACCTCAAGCCGGTGGTCGATCTTGGCAAGGCGGTGTTTTGAGCGGCGCAACAGCACGTCCTGACGGTGATCGAGGAAGGCGCGCAGCACCTCTTTCATCGAGCACACCCTGGGCGTGACACCGTCAATCAACACATTCATGTTCAGGGAAAACCGGACTTCGAGGTCACTGTTGCGAAAGAGCATTCCCATCAACACGTCGGGATCGACATTTTTGGAGCGCGGCTCGAGGATCATGCGCACGTCTTCGGCGGATTCGTCGCGCACATCCGCAAGGATCGGGATTTTCTTGGTCTGAATCAGTTCGGCGATCTTTTCGATCAGCTTGGATTTTTGCACCTGATACGGAATTTCGGTGACGACAATCTGCCACTGACCGCGCCCGGTCTCTTCGACCTCCCAGCGGCAACGCAGCCGGAAACCACCCTTCCCGGTGCGGTACGCCTGCGCGATGTTTTCAGCAGGCTCCACCAGGACGCCACCAGTGGGGAAATCCGGCCCCGGGACATATTTCAGCAGGGTGTCATCGCGCGCATCCGGTGTTTTGATAAGGTGGATACAGGCATCGCACAGCTCTGCAATGTTGTGCGGCGGGATATTCGTGGCCATCCCGACCGCAATGCCGCTGGACCCGTTGGCAAGCAGGTTCGGAAACTGCGCGGGCAGCACCACAGGCTCGGTCAGGGTGCCGTCATAGTTTTCGCGAAAATCGACAGCATTTTCGTTCAGGCCTTCCAGCATCGCCTCGGCCACGGCCGTCATGCGCGCCTCGGTGTAGCGGCTGGCGGCGGGGTTATCGCCGTCGATGTTGCCGAAGTTGCCCTGCCCGTCCACCAGCGGGTAGCGCACGTTGAAATCCTGCGCCAGACGCGCCATCGCATCATAGATCGCCGCATCCCCGTGCGGATGGTAGTTGCCCATCACATCGCCGGAAATCTTGGCCGATTTGCGGAACCCGCCAGTCGAGCTGAGCCGCAGTTCCCGCATCGCAAAGAGAATGCGCCTGTGCACGGGCTTCAGTCCGTCGCGCGCATCCGGCAAGGCGCGGTGCATGATCGTGCTGAGCGCATAGGTCAGGTATCTCTCGCCGAGTGCCCGCCGTAACGGTTCGGAAAGATCAGACTGCTCTGGTGCGCGTGTTTCGCTGTCGTCGTTCATTGATCCTGTTGTAGCTGCGCCCCTTTGGCGGAACAAGCCGGTATTCGCGCGGCCCGCTGCGTTGCACGAAAACAAATTTATTGTGGAAAAGTAAATTCCGCCCTCTGCAGAATCGGTTGGGTCTGGTATGCCCAATGGGCCGTTTTTCGACCATGAGTGTGTTTTCGTTTTGGGGGTTTTGCTGTGAAGCGCTTTATCATTTTGTCTTTTATCTTTCTAGGCCTCGGATTCTACGAGTTGAGCGGGGGCGCCGACTTTGACCCAGAAACAGCCGCCGCCGAAGCCGTCGAGGCTCGTGTGGCGCGGGCGACCGAGCGTGCGGAAACCCTCGCGGCGGCGGTATCTGCCCCCGTGGCCCCCTCGACCGTGGTCGCGCAGACGGACAACATCGCACCCGCGCCGAGCGACACAGTCACACGCGCGCAGCTTGATCTTGTGTCATTCGAAGCTGTCACCAATCCTGCCCCTGTCCCCGACACGTCAGAGGCTGGCACAGAAGCGGGCATTCCAGGCGCCCAAGCTGCCGCGACGCCCGACATTGCAGAGCTTGCGACTGTTGCAACCGCGCAAGGCACGCCACTGAGTATGGCGGCTTTGGAGTCCGCGGCCGTACAACCGTCAGACAATAGTTTCTCCGGCAGTACGCAGATTGCCGCCTCCACCCCTTTGACCGGGTTTGCGGACATCCGCCGGGTCAAGGGTGACCGGGTCAACTTACGGTCCGGCCCGGGCACAGATTATGACGTCATTGACCAGCTCGCCCAGGCGACCGAAGTCGAAGTGCTGACGAACAACGGGAACGGCTGGGTCGAATTGCGTCTGGTGAACGGCAATCAGACAGGTTGGATCGCAGAGTTTTTGCTGACCGGCGGTTGACACCGACGCAGCAAGGCGCACCTTGCCGTGTGAACCAACAAAGCGGTAACGGCATGCCCAAAAAATCCATTCTCATCACCGGCTGCTCTTCCGGCATTGGCTACGCTTGCGCTCATGGCATGCGCGCGGCCGGCTGGCGCGTGTTTGCGTCCTGCCGAACTCAGGAGGACTGCGAGCGGTTGATTGCAGAGGGTTTTGAAAGCCCTCGCATCGACTACAGCGATCCAAAATCCATCGAGGATGGCCTGAAAGAGGTATTGGACGCCACCGGTGGGACGCTGAACGTACTGTTCAACAACGGTGCATTCGGTACGCCCGGTGCTGTCGAAGACCTGCCGACCGATGCACTGAGAGCTATTTTCGAGGCGAACTTCTTTGGCTGGCACACATTGACGCGCGCAGTTTTGCCGGTCATGCGCAAGCAAGGCCACGGGCGCATCATCCAGAATTCATCGGTGCTGGGTTTTGTGACGCTGCCCTGGCGCGGGGCCTATAATGCGACAAAATTCGCGCTTGAGGGCCTGACAGACACGCTTCGCATCGAGATGCGCGACACCAACATCCATGTGGTGCTGATCGAACCCGGCCCCGTGACGTCGAAGATACGCGAAAACTCAATCCCCCATTTCGAGCGTTGGATAAACTGGGAAGCATCGCCGCGCCGCGACATGTATGAAAACCGGTTGCGCAAAAGGCTCTATCACAGCTCAGGCCCTGATCCATTCGAGCTCCCGGCGGACGCGGTTTTACAAAAGTTGCGCCACGCATGCGAATCTTACAATCCAAAGCCGCGCTACTACGTGACCATTCCGACCTACTTTATGGGGGCTTTCCGGCGCTTTTTACCAACAAGAGCGCTTGATTGGATACTCGCGCGAAGTTAAGCAGCAGCCTCTTGTGCCCAAGACCTCGCTTTCACAGCAAAGCCTTCTACATCGTGCGCAAACAAAAAAGGATAAAAAGTCGTGGGAGACATATTTTTCTATCTGGCGGTCATCGCCTGTCTGGCCGTCGTAGGTGTTCTCGCGCTTGGCCTCGGCGGATTTGCCGGCGGCGGTGCGTTCAACAAGAAGAATTCCAACAAGCTGATGCGCTACCGGATTGCGGCACAGTTTGTCGCCGTCATCTTCATTGTGATCTTTGTCTATTTCCGTAATCAGGGGAGTTAAACGGCGATGGTCGTTTTGAATAAAATCTATACGAAAACCGGTGACGCTGGTGAAACAGCCCTTGGCAACGGCGTGCGTGTGGCCAAGCATTCTTTGCGCGTCACTGCATATGGCACGTCGGATGAATTGAATTCTTTCGTAGGTGTCGCGCGCCTTGAATCGTCGGGCACGCTGGACGAGGCGCTTAGCCGTATTCAGAACGACCTGTTTGATCTTGGCGCCGACCTGTGCCGCCCTGACATGGAACAGGACGCGGAAGCAGAATACCCTCCGTTGCGCATGGCCAACGCACAGGTAGACCGTCTTGAAAGCGAAATCGACGTCATGAACGCTGATCTGGACCCGTTGCGCAGCTTCATCCTGCCCGGCGGGTCGAAGCTGGCCGCACAGTTGCATGTGTGCCGAACTGTATCGCGGCGGGCGGAGCGCCTGTGCGTCGAACTTGCGACCATGGAGGCGATCAATCCGGCAGCTGTGAAGTACCTCAACCGACTGAGCGACTGGTTTTTTGTGGCCGCACGCACTGCTAACAACGGCGGCAAGGATGACGTGCTCTGGGTTCCGGGCGCAAACCGCTAACAATCCGCATGAAATGACCGGTCGCGCTGACCACATGTTGTACCGCTTGCGCGGGCTTCCGGGTGAAAACGACGGTCACGCAGCGGAAAATTATGTGCCGCTGCGTCAATTTCACAAAGAACGCGGCGTACCCGCGACCAAACGTGACGATTTTGCACTGTTTCGGAGCCGTCGCCTTCGTTAAACCACCCCTAATGCAGACTGGGTTCACCCCAAAAGGTGAGTCGCCAACAACAAGAGAGAGAAGCGCACATGAAGGTTTTGGTACCTGTCAAACGCGTGATCGACTACAACGTAAAAGTGCGCGTGAAAGCGGACGGTTCGGGTGTCGATCTTGCCAACGTAAAAATGTCGATGAACCCGTTTGACGAAATTTCCGTTGAACAGGCCATCCGTTTGAAAGAAGCCGGTCAGGCGGATGAAGTCGTCGTTGTCTCTGTCGGCGTGAAACAAAGCCAGGAAACGCTGCGCACCGCTCTTGCGATGGGCGCCGATCGCGCAATCCTCGTGGTGGCCGCAGACGATGTACACAACGACATCGAACCGCTGGCCGTCGCCAAAATCCTCAAAGCAGTCGTCGAAGAAGAGCAGCCCGGTCTGGTGCTCTGCGGCAAGCAGGCGATCGACAACGACATGAACGCGACCGGTCAGATGCTGGCCGCCCTGATGGGATGGTCGCAGGCAACCTTCGCTTCCGAAGTTGCCGTCGAAGGCGACAAAGCCGTCGTGACCCGCGAAGTGGACGGAGGCTTGCAGACGATCAAAGTCAGCATGCCAACGGTCATCACCGTGGACCTGCGCCTGAACGAACCGCGCTACGCGTCCCTGCCCAACATCATGAAGGCTAAGAAAAAGCCGCTGGATGAGAAAACGGCAGCGGACTACGGTGTTGATGTGACGCCGCGCCTCGAAATCGTAAAAACCGAAGAACCCGCAGAGCGTGCCGCTGGCATCAAGGTCGGATCGGTAGATGAACTGGTATCGAAACTTAAAGAAGCGGGGGCTGTGTAATGGCTGTACTCCTACTTGCAGAGATCAATGACGGCGCTTTGGCGATGGACGCAACGGCCAAAGCCGTGACGGCTGCAAAAGCTCTGGGCGATGTAACCGTGCTGGCAACGGGTGCGACATGCGCGGACGCGGCTGCCGAAGCCGCGACCATTCAGGGTGTCTCCAAAGTGCTTTGTGCCGAGGATGCGCTTTATGGCAAGCGTTTGGCAGAACCGGTGGCAGACCTGATCGTGTCGCTCGCCGGCGACTACGAACATATCGTGGCACCCGCAACGACAGATGCCAAAAACATCATGCCGCGCGTTGCGGCATTGCTTGACGCCATGGTGATCTCGGATGTGACCGCCGTCATCGACGGCGACACCTTCGAACGCCCGATTTATGCTGGCAACGCGATGCAAACCGTAAAGTCTGCGGACGCGAAAAAGGTTGTAACCTTCCGCGGATCGACGTTTGACGCCGCTGAGACAGGCGGTTCCGCACCGGTAGAAAATATCGGCGCCGCCGCCGATCCCGGTATGAGTGAGTGGGTCGAGGATAAAGTCGCCGAAAGCGACCGCCCCGAGCTCACATCCGCTGGCGTGGTCGTTTCAGGTGGGCGCGGTGTAGGCTCTGAAGAAGACTTTGCGCTGATCGAAAAGCTCGCCGACAAACTGGGGGCCGCTGTAGGCGCATCCCGTGCTGCGGTCGATTCAGGCTATGCACCGAACGACTGGCAGGTGGGCCAGACCGGCAAGGTCGTCGCCCCGGAGCTTTACGTGGCGGTTGGTATTTCCGGCGCGATCCAGCACTTGGCAGGGATGAAAGACAGCAAAATCATCGTTGCCATCAACAAAGACGAGGAAGCCCCAATCTTCCAGGTTGCTGACTACGGTCTGGTAGCGGATCTTTTCTCGGCTGTGCCGGAACTGCTGGAAAAGCTGGACTAAACGCTGCCCATCATCATCGTGAAAGGCCGCGAGCAAAACGCTTGCGGCCTTTTTTGTTTGCAAAGGCTAAAGAGAGCCGCGCAACAAACAGGTCAGTGTTGCTGCGACTTCGCCATGCGCCTTCGGACCCAGCATCTGGCGCGCGGCAAGCGTCTCCATTTCGGAAAACACCATACCCTCAGTGCCCGCAGCCAGTGCTTTGTCTGACGCTGTGACCTCAACATAGTCCTGCGCATGCGCTCCTATACGCTCCAGCATTTGGCGCGTAATAAAAAGAGGCCCTTTCACATCGGCCGGGTTGGCTGGTGCGTCATCCTCATTTTGTGGCGCTTGAGCCGCGAACCACAACAGTACGGCCCGCCCCTGCATCCTGCGCAGCAGCAACTTCATCCGCGCGACCCACGCCTCTTGCAGCTCGTGCCGCAGGACATCGAACCGCTGAGGAGACACGCCGAAGAGGATGTTGAGCATATGGCGCGTAAAGTGGAATTCAGAAAAATCCACTTCCGGAAAGATCGATGCCAAAAGCGGCGATGCTGCGATAAACCGGTCATTCCGGCGCGGATGCACCGTGTAAAAACGGTTCGACAGGTTGTGCGCTCCGACGATCTGGAGCACTGTCGTTTTTGCGCCCAGTGCTGCGTCCTGCAAGAACCCTTCATTGGCAAAAACATCCACCCCGGCATTCGGGATGCCGAAATTGATGCAATTCACGCCAAGGTTGCTTTCCACCAGCGCCGGAAAAGGCGCCTTTATGTATTTACCATAGGTTTCGGTGCCCCCGATAAATCCGACATACGGCGCATCAAGCCTGCGCTGCGGTCCGCGGAACAAAATCCGGGAGTTGCCGTATCTGCATGGTGCATAATTCAGGGCCCCCGCCCCTAAGACATCGTAACTCATAAGCCCACTCTTTCACTTCACCCGGCGCAGTTTATGCAGGCGGGGTCCTTAGAATTCGTTAAATCATGCAAAATTCGCTCGGACCCATCGTCGCACGCCCTTGCGGCTACAGACCTGCGCGCCGTAAACTACTCGCAACTCAAGAGGGCGACCGATGGAAATCAAGACAATCGGAATCGTGGGCGCGGGACAGATGGGCAACGGTATCGCCCACGTCATGGCTCTCGCAGATTACAACGTAATGCTGAACGATGTCAGCGAAGACGCCCTTTCAGGCGCAATGGACACGATGGCGCGCAACATGGACCGGCAGGTATCGCGCGGCAAAATCAGCGAAGCGGCACGAGACACAGGCCTCAGCCGGATCACGACAACGGTGGCGTTGAAAGACCTGGGCCAGTCAGACCTGATCATCGAAGCCGCCACCGAACGCGAAACCGTCAAGCAGGCGATTTTCGAAGACCTGCTGCCGCATCTGAAGCCTAATACGATCCTGACTTCGAATACCTCTTCGATCTCGATCACGCGGCTGGCCAGCCGGACAGACCGGCCAGAAAAATTCATGGGTTTCCACTTCATGAACCCGGTACCCGTGATGCAACTGGTGGAATTGATCCGCGGCATTGCAACAGACGAAGAGACTTTTGTGGCGTGTAAATCGGTGGTGGACCGGCTGAATAAAACCGCCGCCTCTGCCGAGGATTTCCCCGGCTTTATCGTCAACCGCATCCTGATGCCCATGATCAACGAGGCGGTCTACACGCTGTACGAAGGCGTGGGCAGCGTGCAGTCAATTGACAGCTCCATGCGGCTGGGGGCGAACCACCCGATGGGGCCGCTTGAGCTGGCAGATTTCATCGGGCTGGATACTTGCCTTGCGATTATGAACGTCTTGCATGACGGTCTGGCCGACACCAAATACCGACCTTGCCCGCTGCTGACCAAATATGTCGAAGCAGGGTGGTTGGGCCGCAAAACGGATCGCGGTTTCTACGACTATCGCGGAGAGATGCCCGTTCCAACCCGCTGACAGCGCGCGGTATCAGCCTTCAAGAGACAGCGTATGCGCCCGCAACCACGCCATGAACCCGCGCGGATCGTCCTGCCACCTGCTCAGATCTTCGGGCAACAGAGGTTGGCCCACAATCGGCGCCTGGGGTTTGTTCAACGCATGGACAATCTCGTGCAAGAGCAACCCCTGACGAAGCATCGGTGACAGCTGATTTGCAATCTGGTAGGCGCGCGAATTCTGACCAAGGAACTTGACCGGCAGAACCGTTGCGCCTGACTTGCGGATCATCTTGGCTGTAAAGACGTTCCACTCATCCTCGACGGCGGGGCCAAAAAACGTCTCGGACGCGGCCACCCCACCCGACGGGAACAATGCGACAACACCGCCTTCGCCCAAATGCTTCATCGCATGGGCCCGCATCTGGACGCCTTTCCGCTGGGCATCCGGATCATGCGGGAAGGGCACCGGGATCATGTAAGAACCAGCCACCTCATCAATCACGGTAAGCAAGGAGCGCGTCAGAATGCGGTAGTCCGAACGCACCCGCCCGATGAGATCGGCAAAAATCATACCATCCACCATACCGTGCGGGTGGTTCGACACGACAATCAATGGCCCCTCTTTCGGAATCCGGCTTAACTGTTCCTGCGGGGTTTGCAGCTCAATCCCCATGACGTCCAATGCCGCCCGCCAGAAAGCTTGGCCCTGCGGCGCGCCACGACGTTCGAACTCTCGCACAAGGCGCAGGATCGTCAGCTTCCCGGTCAGCGCCTCGACAGCGCGGATAAAGCGCGCCTTGCGTGGATCCTCAAAGGTCGACGCATAGGAAATGGCGCGGCGATCATATTTGGTAAAATCTACCGGCTTGGATTTCTGGCCGGCGCTGATGTTCTGCGAACTTTCCACCACGCCCACGTCCTCCCGTTTCACGCGTCGGGGCAACCGCCCCTTACGTCTCTTCCCCGAACTTGTTCGCCACAAGGGCCTTCAAAGCTTCGGCCAGCGCCTCGGCATCGGGGCCGCTTGTCTCAATGTCAATAAAGCTTCCGTTCGAAGCTGCCAACATCAAAAGCCCCATGATGCTGTCTCCCGAAGCTGTCATGCCGTCCTTCGTTACCTCTGCGCTGGCATCAAAACCTTCAACCACCTCCACCAGTTTCGCTGATGCACGTGCGTGCAATCCTTTGATGTTTACGATTTCAAGAGTGCATTTGGTCATAACTTTTTTTGCCCTGTCATTCCGAGCTTACATTCTGGCTATCAATATATTTCTTACCCGCTTCCAACGCGGCTTTGACCGCATCGGGAACGGGCCGCTGCCGGCTTTTTGCAAGTTTGATAAGCATCGGCAGGTTCGCACCATACACAATTCTGCGGTCACTCGGGCGACATGCCAAAAGGCTGAGATTGGAGGGGGAGCCGCCATAAAGATCTGTGACCACCACGACACCATCCCCCGTGTCCACCGCATCAGCCGCATCACAGATTTCACGCTCTTTCGCCGCGCGATCATGATCTGCATAGATTGATATGGCCCGGATGCCGCTTTGCTCGCCAACCACATGTTCGATGGCTGCCAGGTATTCCTGAGCCAACCCTCCATGCGCTACGATGACGATACCTATCAAAAAACCTGCCTCGGTTACTTCCTGAGATCCAACTCGCGATGCCTAATTGACACTTGCCAGCCTTCTTCCGCAAGGCGCAATGCGTGCATTTGCGCCATTACAACAGAACGGTGTTGCCCGCCGGTGCACCCGAAAGCGACAGACAGGTAGGATTTTCCCTCTTCGCGGTAGGCCGGCAACAGCAACAGGCTGAGCGCGTCGACCTTCGAGGCGAACTCGGCAAAGCGCGGATCGGCCCTTACGTAAGCCGCGACCTTCTCATCCGTGCCGTTCAGCGTACGCAGGTCCGGTTCCCAATACGGGTTTCTCAGAAAGCGACAGTCGAACACCATGTCGACGCTGCGGGGCAAACCGCGCTTGTACGAAAACGACTGGACCGACACCACAAGGCGCCGCTGCCCGCCCGGCGAAAACCAGTGATCCACTTCGGCCTTGAGCTGATGCACATTGATGGTCGTGGTGTCGATCAACACATCGGCGCGGGCTTTCAAAGGCTCCAGCATTTCCAACTCGCGCACGATGCCGTCTGACGGGCGGTCATCCGGCGCGAGCGGATGGCGTCGGCGAGTCTCAGAGTACCGTTGAAGCAAGACATCGGTCGAGCAATCAAGGTACAAAAGCTCGGGTGCCACACCGGGAAGCGCGGTCAGGCGGCCCAGGGCATCCATAACACCGTTGGTGGAAAAGTCGCGGTTGCGTGGGTCAATGCCCAGGGCAATCGGGTGGTCGTTTCCGCCGCTTTCGATCAGGGCCGGCAACAGCCGCAACGGCAGGTTGTCCACCACTTCAAAGCCTGCGTCTTCAAGGACATTGAGCGCACTGGATCGCCCGGCACCGGACGGGCCGGTGACAAAGACAAGCCGGCGCGCGGCGTCGACCGTGTCAGTCAGCACGGGCTGTGCCTGCCGTGTCGGAGCATCTGGAGCACCGACGCTGCGAAATGCGGCCCGTCGACGCGATACAGGCAGGGTAGTCTGGTCTCACCAATCTCATACCAATGACACGCCGGAAGGCGGTCCTTTTCAGTTTTGTCCATATCTACGGCCAGTGACAGAGTTGTCAGCGCAGCCGTCTTTGCGCGCAGTATCCCGACGCCACGCGCTTCAACCAGACCCTTTATCGTCGCAGGAGCGGATGCAACCAAGTCACTTTTCTGCAAGTTTATGCTGACGCGATCGTCCGCAACAAGGCTGGCCCCCATTGCAATCAGTTGCAGGCACAGCGCAGATTTGCCGCTGCCCGCAGCGCCGGTCACAAGCACGCCTCGCCCGTCGTAGTCGACACAGCTGGCGTGCAGCACCAGGTCAGTCATCGCAGCACAGATGGTTAAACGGGCAAACCGACAACAAAACGCGCGCCCAACGGCTCTGAGGTGATGTCGGCTTCGGTGGGGCGGATGTTCTCGGCCCAGATGACGCCACCATGTGCCTCTACGATCTGTTTGGAAATCGCCAGACCCAAGCCGGAGTTATTGCCAAAGTGTTCATCAGGACGCTGTGAGTAGAAACGCTTGAAGATTTTCGACAGCGCCTGATCCGGAATGCCCGGTCCGGTGTCTTCGACCACGATCAGAACGCGGCTTTCCTTTTTACGGGCCCAAATCCTGATTGCATCGCCGTCTTCACAGAACGAAATCGCATTTGTGATCAGATTGACAAAGACCTGGGCCAGCCGCGCTTCGAGGCCATGCACGATAATCGGCGATGATGGCAGGTCAGTGATGAAATCAATGCCTTTGGACCGGGCATCTTCACCAAGATACTGCCCCAGATTTCCAAGAGTTTCGAGCACGTTAAACGGCTCTTCTTCTTCCTTGACCAACTCGCTGTCGAGGCGCGATGCATTTGAGATATCGCTGACCAGACGGTCCAGCCTGCGCACATCATGATCGATAACATCCAGCAGCTTTTCGCGCTGATCGTCGCGTTTGACCATGCGCAGCGTACCGACGGCAGACCGTAGCGATGCAAGCGGGTTCTTGATTTCATGTGCCACGTCGGCGGCAAACTGTTCGTTGCCGTCAATGCGGTTGTAAAGCGCCGAGATCATGCCGCGCAATGCCCCGCTGAGGCGCCCGATTTCATCAGGGCGGCCTGTCAGGTCAGGAATTCTGATACGTCCGGGGTTCATCTTGCGGGCGTTCTTGTCCCGCCCAAGCTCTGCCGCGGCGGCAAGGTCCGCAAGGGGGTTGGCGATTGTAGAGGCGAGAACAAGGCTCAGCCCGACAGACACCAGCGTTGCGATTACGAACATCTGCAGGACGCGCTCGCGTTCGCCGCGCACCAGACTGTCAATCTCGCCTGCTGCAGTTGCAACGGCAACAACACCGATGGCACGGTCCCCCTGCAAAATCGGGGTCACAACGGTGTAAAGCGCACCACCATCAGCGTCAGCCTGGTTGTGGAACTGGGTTCCCTGCTGCAGGCTTTCGTCCACCAGCAACGTCAGCTTGTCGCTCAAAGGCGCGTCATCCGTCTGGGACGGCGTGCCAAAGGGGCCGGAAACCGTTGACCACAGCCAGCTTAGCGCGTCGGTCAGGTAGGTTTGCGACACGACATCACCTGATGTCTGCGCCCCCGAAAGACGTCCTTCTGTATTGGCGATCAATATGCGCGATGCGTCATACACAAAAACCTCAACCCCGCGCCGCAGGTCGAGGTTTGACAGTGTTTCAGGAACATCCACGCCGTCGCCTGTTGCAAGGTTTACCGGCGCGCCGGCGGGCAATTGGACTTCGATCACATCGGCAATCAGCTCGGCTTCGGTCACAAGCGACGCCGCGCGCTGGAACGTCAGCGCATCCCGCGAGGAATTCAGATAGACGATGCCGGAAAACAGAAAAACCAAAGCGATCAGGTTGAGCGTTATGATCTTGCGCGTCAAAGGCGACGAGCGCAGCGACATTAGTCCGCGACGCTCTCTGCTGACACGCATCTCATTGGTGGTCGCACTGTCAGGTGCCAACCAGTCGTCTCCCAGAACGACATCACCATTCCGGGACGGAGTTTGGGTCATATCCCGCACGATCACCCTCTCGGCCAGAGCCTCGGTTTTTTATTATTCTTCGTTATATCTGTAACCGATACCGTACAAAGTCTCAATCGCGGAGAACTCTGTATCTGCCGTGCGCATCTTTTTGCGCAGACGTTTGATGTGGCTGTCAATCGTGCGGTCATCCACGTAGACCTGATCGTCGTAGGCCACGTCCATCAACTGGTCACGTGACTTCACGAACCCGGGACGCTGTGCCAAAGCCTGCAGCAATAGGAATTCTGTGACAGTCAGCGACACATCCTTGCCCTTCCAGCTCACCGCATGGCGCAAGGGGTCCATCCGCAAATCGCCACGCTCCATCACCTTGGTCTCTTCGGTGTCTGCCACAACGTCACCCGCGACCGCGTCCTGACGCCGCAACAGCGCGCGGATGCGCTCAACTAACAGGCGCTGCGAAAACGGTTTTTTGACGTAGTCGTCAGCCCCCATACGCAGGCCGAGCACTTCGTCAATCTCATCGTCTTTCGAGGTCAGAAAGATGACCGGCATAGCTGTTTTCTGACGCAGGCGTTGCAACAGGTCCATCCCGTCCATGCGCGGCATCTTTATGTCCAGAACGGCCATGTCGGGAAGCTTTTTGTTAAAGGCATCCAGCGCGGCCTGGCCGTCATTGTAAGTCTCTACTTCGAAGCCTTCTGCTTCAAGTGTCATCGATACGGACGTCAGGATATTCCTGTCGTCATCAACAAGCGCGATCTTAGACATTTCCTGTTCCTTGTGCTGCTCATTATTTGTTTTTTGGGCTAATTTTCATTTTTTAACCCACCGAATCAATCCCTAAGTGCGAATCAGAACATTACTAAGACGGAATTGGGTCAGAATTTGGTTACGAATGGCTAAATTGCCGCACATTGTCGCCGTTTACATGGCTAGACCGACCCGACACGCCCTTGCAGCAGACCCTTGCGCGACAAAGAGGTACATGATGGCGCTAACTCCAAAAAGCGTCCTGTTCACGCTATAAAACGTCATGTTAAGGACGCCTCACGAACAAGCGATTTGCTTTGATTTACGACGATCCGCTCTCGCAGGCGGCAAACAGGAGAAGATTGAATGACACATGGACGGGTAAACCCGGACTTTCGGCTCGAAGATCAAGGGATCACAGGGCTCGGCGCTGTCTATTACAACCTGATTGAGCCTGACCTGATCCAGTCTGCACTGGCACGCGGTGAAGGAAACCTTGGCAAGGGCGGTGCGTTCCTTGTGACAACCGGCAAGTTTACCGGCCGCTCCCCCAAAGACAAACACGTGGTAAAAACCGAGAGCGTTGCAGACAGTATTTGGTGGGAAAACAATGCGGCCATGTCAGCCGAGGGTTTTGACCAGCTCTATGACGATATGCTCGAGCATATGAAGGGGCGCGACTATTTCGTACAGGATCTGACCGGCGGCGCGGACCCCAAACACGCCATCAGCGTACGTATGGTGACAGAACTGGCGTGGCACGGACTGTTTATCCGCCATATGCTGCGCCGCCCCGACCGCGAAGACCTCAATGACTTTGTCGCCGACTTTACGGTCATCAACTGCCCGAGCTTTCAGGCCGACCCCGCCCGTCACAACTGTCGTTCTGAAACGGTCATTGCGATGAATTTCGACAAAAAGCTTATCCTGATCGGGGGGACGGAATACGCGGGCGAGAACAAGAAATCGGTCTTTACGCTGCTGAACTACCTGCTGCCCGAAAAAGGCGTGATGCCGATGCACTGTTCGGCCAACCACGCCACCGGCAATCCCGTTGACACGGCCGTGTTCTTCGGGCTGTCGGGTACCGGCAAAACAACGCTGTCGGCGGACCCTGCCCGCACGCTGATCGGGGATGACGAACATGGCTGGTCCGACACCGGCACGTTCAACTTTGAGGGCGGATGCTATGCCAAGACCATCAGCCTCAACGCCGAAGCGGAACCGGAAATCTACGCAACAACCGAGAAATTCGGCACAGTGATCGAAAACATGGTCTACGACGAAGAGACCAAGGATCTCGACTTTGAAGACGACAGCCTGACTGCGAACATGCGGTGCGCCTATCCGATGCACTACATTTCAAATGCATCGGCCTCGGCGCGGGGCGGACACCCAAAGAACATCATCATGCTGACCTGCGACGCATTTGGCGTCCTGCCCCCGATCTCGCGACTGACACCGGCGCAGGCCATGTACCACTTCTTGTCAGGGTTTACTTCGAAAGTTGCAGGCACCGAACGTGGTGTAACTGAACCCGAGCCCACCTTTTCGACCTGCTTTGGCGCGCCGTTCATGCCACGCCGGCCCGAAGTCTATGGCAACCTGTTGCGCGAAAAGATCGCGACCCACGGCGCCACATGCTGGCTGGTCAATACAGGTTGGACAGGCGGAGCGTATGGCACGGGCAACCGGATGCCGATCAAAGCGACTCGCGGTTTGCTGACAGCGGCCCTTGACGGTTCGCTGTCTGACGCGGAGTTCCGCAAAGACCCGAACTTTGGTTTTGATGTGCCTGTAGATGTGGACGGGGTGCCCAGCATCCTGCTTGACCCGCGCCGCACATGGGACGACCCGGCCTCTTACGATCGTCAAGCTGCGAAACTGGTCAAAATGTTTTCGGACAATTTTGAACAATACCTGCCTTTTATCGATGAAGACGTGCGCGCAGCAGCAATTAGCTAACTGCATTGTAACGGCGAAAGCCCCCGCAGCTTAAGTGCTGGCGGGGGCTTTTTCGTACCCTGTGCTTTGTCATGGAAGGGCGCGTACCGCTTGCTGCAGAAGGCCGTGCTTGGCGCCCTGCCGCCTAATATTCGAGATTTCGGATGTTGCTGGACGCGATCAACGCACAGATCATTGCCACCAGAGACGTCGCGAATACAAACAGGATCAGGTTGGCGAACTCTGCCTGCGCCAGAAAGGCGACCGTCAGAACCCCGCCCAACCGTGCAAAGGTGATGTCCAGGCTCGCTGAGATCGCCTGCAGCCCGTCTGGCGCGAATCTCAGAACCATCTGCGTGGAAGGGGCGTTGCCGCAGGCGAACCCCGCGCCGATCAAAACGGCAGACAACAGGAAACCGCTTAGTCCTGCCGCGAAATAGGCCACCGGAAAACCAAGAGCAATCAGCAGCGGAGCCGCAAGCATGATGGTTCTGACCCGCGCGCTGTCCACCAGATTGCGCAGCGACGTTCCCACGATTGAGAAGCTCATCCAAATGGTCGCAAGCACAAAACCGATTATGGTCACCTGATAGCCACTGTCGGCCAACCAAAGCGGCAGCCTGAACAGATAGAAAGTGATAGCCCCATAGGTGCAACAAATGTAGGCGAAGACGATCCACAGGTTCGGGGCTGTGAACAACATGGAAAGCTTGGGCACGGCGCTGCGCGCTCCGATCGGCTCGCCCCGCCGCATTCTGCCGCTGATCGCCAGTGCCACCATGGAGATGACGGCAAACAGCACAAAGACAGACTGCCAGCCTGCAAATGTCACTGTCTGGCTCAGTACAAGCGGTGCAAAGGCGGCGGCATATCCGGTCACGCTGCCCCATATAATCAGTATCTTGCCGGGCCTCTCGGGCACCGCTCTGGTCAGCAACAAAGGCACAAGGGGAGAAAACACGCCGCCCCCAAACCCTTGCAGGACGCGACCGGCGATCACCATTTCATAAGAGTTCGCAAAGCCGACTACCAAAGCACCGGTCGCAAACATCAGGACGCCCGCCGTAAACACCTTGCGAACACCAATAGAATCTCCGAACCAGCCGCCCAGCAAAACGCCTACCGCCACAGAGAAGCCGTAAGAATTGAACACCCAGGCAAGCTGCGACAAGGACAGGTCGTAATAAGACTGGATCGCCGGCAGAACCAAGGGCACCAGTGTCAGTTCCATGACAAAAGCGATGGAGATCGCAATCGAGCCGATAATGGCTCGACGCGAAGAGTTTGCTACGTTCATGGTTGCGTTGTGTTCCACGTGCTGCCCGTCGTTAGCGTTTTGTTATAACATCTGCCTTTGTCATCAGAATTCTTCAAGCAACAACACTCAGCGGCTGGACCGTTGAGCGAAGTGTTGGAATTTCCCGCTCTTCCGACAGCGCTTGTGCAGGGGTTTTCAGAAGATGGACCATCTCTTTGGTGTTCATGTAGACGATGCAATCCTCATCCGTGATCTGCGCATCCGGCCCATACCAACTGCCCGGTTCACAATGGGTATACCCGTAGCGGAAAGGCATTCCCTTGGACGCCAGCCGGGTCTGCACGAAACCAAACACGTAATTGGGTGCCCAGGTGTTGAGTGCCATCTCGAAGGCGATACGGGCCAATAGCGGTGAAAAGCCTTGTTTGCGATTGCCGTCCTCACCGTCTTTAATCCAGAACTCGCCGTGATAGCAGACCCGGCCTGTTATCTTGCCCAAAGCTTGCGGACGCGCATAAAACGTGCGGTCCGGATCAGGCGTGGAATTCGGTGTGATATACTTGTGCCGGTGGATATTCATATGCTGGCCAAGTGTCATGCCGGACAAGTCCAGCAAACGCATCGCCTGCGTGTGAACTAACTCGTCCTTGTCGTTAAATCCGCAAATCCAAAAAGCATTGGACTTGTCGACATATGAACACGCCACGTCAAACATCGGATAGATGATCGGGCGGTCTTTCTGTGCATTCCTCAATAGTCTGTACGCCGCAAAATCATCGCCGATTTCGATGCGCATACCTGCTGTCTCGAGTTCCTGAACCACGTTCGCTACGTTGATTATTGTCCTGTATAATGTGAAGGCAGACATAGGTTTTCCTTTTTTACCTGCTTCGAAGCATTGAAAAGTTAACATTAAAGCCACACGGATGCGTAGAAATTTTTGGTCAAAAAGTAATATTTAAATACTAGATTCCATCAACATCTCTTCAGGAGACGATGGAACGTCTTTGTCCTGAAGTGCGTCGATCTCGATTTGATTGGTAACAAGTGCAAGCACCGCCAGCCCCGGCGTGCCGTCCGGAAATACGCAACCAAGCAATAAACGTTGCAGTCTTACGGGTACCGGATCGTCGAAACCCTCTTTGGGAATGTAGGCGAAAACGTGATCCAGACGGATGCCACCCTCATCGTAAATGCGTGCATAAGCCCCCGCGATGAATTCGTTATAGTCGTCGCCCGCGTTGTCTTCTTGCAACAGTTTTCCGATAGCACTCTTGGACCAGACCCAACCAAACCACTGCGAATAGGCCGAATGCTTGCCGACTTCGACAAAAACCCATCCGTTCGCGCTCTTGCGAAATACCACAAGATACGGCCTGATTTGCGCCATTGCGTCGCTTTCGATCTGGGTCTGCGCATTCCCCCATGCGGCAAGCGCGCTTTTCATGATCGGCAAGCCCGTCGAGGCAATCTTGAAAATCGGGTGCTGCTGCGAAAAGAACTCCCGGCCCTGCGGATCGGTGTACTGGCTCTTTTCAAGCCACAACGAACTGTTGCGCACCAAAGGTGACTGCCCAGACCAAGTTTCGATCTGGCGCAGGATAAATTTCGCGTCGTCGATCGAGCCCGCGCCAAAATCGGTCAGGTGGTACTGCCGGTCTTCAACATAGAACAGGGGTTGACCTTTGATGGCCTCAAGCTCTGCAATATGGCGGCGCACGGTCTGTCGCGTGGCCCCTAACTCTTCGCAGGCTTTGGACAGGTTCAGACGCTCGCTTAACACTACAAAGGCACGCAGCATTGAGACCGTGACGCCTGTAGTATTGCCCGAGTGTTTCAAGTTCTTGTCCCCGCTACTTTGATGTCCGGACACAAGGCCGGTGCTATTTCCAGATACCGAATTTAACAAATTAACTAACTTATGGTTGCATAATTACTGTCGAACCTAGTTGCAACTATGGCGAGCGGATAGCTTTTTTTGGACTTTATCAGACTGGACAAGAATGACCCTGCGTAAGCCCCCATACTGTGGATAAGTTAAAATCATTTCAGGCTAGTAGCTTACGCGTTTTCGAAGCGTCGGCACTGTAGGCACTTGTGAAATTAAGCTAGGGTCCCCCACGTGCTTGATTCTCTGATTAAGGCATCGAAAAAGTTACTTAATGCGTTGTTTTTATGAATTTTTTATTAGAATCGAAAATTTTTTTGTTTTTCTGGTGTCATGCTGCCAGCAGTCGCGCAAAGGCTACATAAAAGACATTAAGAGAACATATTTTTGGTGACTGATACGCGGGGTGGGAAAGGACTTTGAATGAATTGTACGACTGAGACTTTATTCGTGTTGCCACGCGTCGCTGTCAGCCCTCCACCAGGGTCCAAAAATGTGCGTATTGGAAAAGTCGTCACCGGCCCCGGAGGAGACTGGGTGCCCTGCGCAACAAGAGTGGCACCGGGGCAGTTCTATCCCGGTCTGTTTCAAGTCGGCCCGGGCCGCAAACAGGTTTGCATTTCTGATGTTGCGATGAAGTGCCCTGACAAAGCATTGTCGCGCGCGATTGCCATTGCCGAGTCCGCGGCGCTGTAACGCCGCACCAATCAAACACCCGCTTACACCAAGACCTGCAAAGATCGCCCGACGGCGTATCCCTGTCATGTCAAAGCTTCGGTCAATCGACGATCCGGCGTTGTCGCGATGTCGAAACCTGCGAAAGTCAGTTTTGATCCCGATTTAGGCCGTCTCTGCACTGGTGCGCCGCATTTTTTGCACCCTCTCGCAAAGAATTTAGTGGACGAAACGCTAAATGGTAAATATTTCATCCATTGATGTTAAATTTATCACCCATCAACTGCGCTTTTTTTGGTAAAGAAAACCTTAAGATTGTCAATTGATTGCGACCACGATTCCCGTGAAAGGTGAAACGACAAGAGCAGGAGGCTATATAAAAAATGTCCCATCCGGTAGATATTCACGTTGGTCGCAAACTGAAACAAATCCGAACTATGCGGCGTTTGTCACAAACCGATGTGGCAAGAGAACTCGACCTTTCCTTCCAGCAAATCCAGAAATACGAGATCGGCTCGAACCGGATTGCAGCGAGCAGGCTCTACGAACTGTCCCGCATTTTTGACGTCCCCACCTCCTACTTTTTCGAAGGGCTGGACGTGGATTCGCAACAAACCGACGTAAACGACCCCAGCATGGCCATTGTGACGGCGCTGGCGTCCATCCGCGACGAGAACGTCAAATCGCGGATTGTAACTTTCATCGAAGACGTCGCGGGCGTTACGGTTGCACGACAAAGCTGACCGAATAACATTTTAATATCAGCGCTTTAGCAGCCAGGATAGTATCAGGCCAGATCGACCCGCAGCCCCGCACTGCGGGTTTTTTCGTCGCTGCACCGCAGAAGTAATGAATGTCTTTGGGTAATTTTCCTGCAAATTTCGGCATTCCAGCGTATTTAAGTTGCGCTGCAACTGCGAAAGAACTAAACCAGCGGAAAGCGAAAAAGGATGTTTGATATGGCACATGATGGACAAGACCCGGCCTTTGCCGCGCCGGTTGTTATCGAAGACCTCACCACTTTGACAGCGGCTGCGCTGGCACCAGTGGAAAAACTGCTCGACACGGCAAAGGCCCGCGTCAAGGCAATGGTCACTTCCGATCAAGGGCGCGTGTCCAGCACATTGATCGAAGCCAACCAAACCGCCTCGCATGGGCTGGCATGGCTTGCCACCTATGTTCAGTCCCTCCGCCAGATGCAAAACTGGGCCGAAAAGCTGCAATCGGAAGGCAAGTTCGGTGAAACCGAGCACCTGCTGCACCAGATCGCTTTTGGCGAATACCTGTGGCAAATCTACGGTGGCATCCAGATGAACCAGGGCGAAATCGTGCGCCTTCAGGATCTGGGGCTCGATCAATCAGACATGCGCGGCATGATGGAGCCCGCGGTTGTCACTCTCACCCAAACGGCAAACACGCAAGCGGCCCGCACCCGTCTGGTAGAGTTGATGCAGGAGCATTCGGCAAACATCACCGTCGGCGCCTCGGGGCTGGACGATGAACTGGAGATGATCCGAGAGCAGTTCCGGCGCTATGCCGTGGAAAAAGTCGAACCACACGCGCACGAATGGCACCTTAAGGATGAACTCATCCCCATGGATGTCATCGAAGAACTGGCCGAGATGGGCGTCTTCGGGCTTACCATCCCCGAAGAATACGGCGGCTTCGGGCTGTCCAAAGCATCGATGTGCGTCGTCTCTGAGGAATTGTCGCGCGGCTACATCGGCGTTGGCTCACTGGGGACGCGCTCCGAGATTGCGGCGGAACTTATCATTGCAGGCGGCACCGAAGAGCAAAAACAAAAATGGCTGCCGCAACTGGCCTCTGCCGAAACACTGCCAACTGCTGTCTTTACAGAACCCAACACAGGCTCTGACCTTGGAAGCCTGCGCACCCGCGCGGTCAAAGACGAGAACGGCGACTACAAAGTCACGGGAAACAAGACCTGGATCACCCATGCAACGCGCACCCAGATCATGACGCTGCTGGCGCGGACGGACCCCAACACAACGGACTACAAAGGTCTGTCGATGTTCATCGCCGAAAAGACCCCCGGTACAGACGAAAACCCCTTCCCGACCGATGGCATGACCGGCGGCGAGATCGAGGTGCTGGGATATCGCGGTATGAAGGAATACGAACTGGGCTTCGATAATTTTCATGTAAAGGGCGAAAACCTGCTTGGCGGCGAAGAAGGCAAAGGGTTCAAACAACTGATGGAAACCTTCGAATCCGCCCGGATCCAAACCGCAGCGCGGGCCATCGGTGTTGCTCAATGTGCTTTGGATATCGCCATGCAATACGCGCAGGATCGCAAACAGTTCGGCAAGTCCCTGATCGAGTTTCCCCGAGTGTCCGGCAAACTCGCCATGATGGCTGTCGAGATCATGATTGCGCGCCAGTTGACCTATTTCTCTGCCTTCGAAAAAGACGAAGGGCGCCGCTGCGACGTCGAAGCGGGCATGGCGAAACTGCTGGGCGCACGCGTGGCCTGGGCTGCGGCTGACAACGGTCTGCAAATCCATGGCGGCAACGGGTTCGCGCTGGAGTACAAGATCAGCCGTGTGCTCTGCGACGCACGCATCCTCAACATCTTTGAGGGGGCTGCGGAAATTCAGGCGCAAGTGATTGCACGCCGCATCCTCGGTTAAAATCACATTCATATGTGCAGGAGCGCCGCGTCAGCCGACGCGGCGTTTTTCTGTCCGACACCCCCAAGGCGCCATCTGACCAAAGAGACCTGTTGCTGAAAAAATGCTGCAGGTGCGAAATAAACAGGCGCGACATCTTCGCACTTGCAGCATTTACAGCCTGACCCTATGCCTAAGCCATGAAACGTCAACGTCACTCCCGCGCCTCTTGGATCGAAGCAGGTCTGAAATCCCTCGTAACAAAGGGCCCCGCTGCGCTTGCCGCAGAACCTTTGGCTCGGGAACTGGGTACGACGAAGGGCTCATTCTATTGGCATTTCAAAGACGTACCAGAGTTCCAATCTGCCGTCGTCAAGCATTGGCAAAGCCGCGCCTTCGCAAAGGTCCTGCAAGCCCTCGAAGAGGATGGCAACGCCGAACAGCGACTCAGGCGATTCGGCAAGGATATCCTTGCTGACCAACAAGACCCCGCGATGCGCGCATGGGCCCGTGCTGACAGACAGGTCGACAAAGCGGTCGCGCAGGTTGACGCGGAGCGGCTCAAATATGTAACCGCACTCCTGAAACATATCGGCCTTGCAAATGACGACTTCGCCCGCAGCAGCCTTGGCGCGCTGGTTGGATTGCCCGCCATAGCCAACAAAAGCGCCTCGGCGAAAGCCTTCGACACCTTGATCGATATGGTCGTCGCGCTCAAATAGAGCGCGTGCCTAACCCGTAATCGTCCGGCGAAACGCTTCGACGAACCGGTCACGCGCTTCAGGCAAGGGCTTGTGCCCCAGATCCCGCGCCAAATGTGACTTTAGAAAGTAACCTGTGGTCACGAAAGCTTCCGACACTTCGGCGTCGGGCGCCTCCCCCTGCCCGCGCAAGACCGGTGGCAAAGGCAGTAACCTGTCCGCCCACGTACCGGCGGCCTCACGCGATACCGCACGCCCCGATTTGGGCGACACAAAACACAACCCATCCACAGCACCGGTCACAGCACATCGATCCAGCTCCAACGCATAGCCGCTGTCTTGCAACAACCGCACCTCCCAGCGCAGGTACGCCAAAGGCCAGATCTCTGTCTGACCAAGCAGATCCAGCAAGCTCTCTGTCTCCTCATATAGTCCAGCGTGCGGCTCTCTCTCTGGCAGGCAAAATGACAAAAGCGCAGCAACCGCATTCAGTCCCGCGAGTGATAACCGGTCTCCCAAAGCCGCGGCCGCCCGACTGCGCACCGGCTCGACCTGAAAACTGCCAATGTGCTCCTCCAGTCGCGCGCGCCACAACAGGTCCAACTGTGCACCCGGCTGCAAATACGGCGCGATCTTCCGGCTCGCGCCACCGCGCACCACACCGGCATGGCGGCCGCGCTGCGGTGTGAAAACTTCAATGATCGAAGAACTCTCTCCATGCGGCTTGGCACTCAACAATATGCCCTGATCGCGCCACTCCATCAGATCAGACCCGGCTCATCCAACAGATGCCGCCCCTTACGGTCCTCTACCTCGATAACCCACAAATCCGGGTCAGTGCCCCGCTGGCGCGCAACGGCCGCATCCACCGCCACCTCCGCGTCAGAAAACAAAAGCGCCCACTGGTGACTGTCCTGCAGCATGTCATAGCTGCGCTGATAGAGCTGCGCGCTACCGTCCATCGTATTAAGCTTGACCACCACGGATCCAGCGGTGTCATCCCCATGCGCAACAACAAACGCGGGAATATCAGCCAATCTCAGCCGTGTGAGATAGGCGTCCACCCAAAACCGTGCCGTCAAACGGGGCATTCAGCCAGGCTCCCCTTCTTTGGTCTGTAAATATCCCCGCCGGAGGCTCCCCACCCCTCAACCTGCTCAGACATTGCCGTCTTTGAACTCTAATCCCATCTCGCTGTAGCGCTCCGCCTCATCCAGCCAGTTCGGACGCACTTTGACCTGCAAGAACAAATGCACCCGGCGCCCCAAAAACGCTTCGAGCTCTTCGCGCGCGGCTTTGGAGACCGCCTTGATGGTCTCGCCCTTGTGCCCCAACACAATCCCCTTGTGTCCATCGCGCACAACATAGACCAACTGATCAATACGCGCAGATCCGTCTTTGCGTTCTTCCCAGTTTTCCGTCTCGACCGTCAACTGATACGGCAATTCCTGATGCAGCCTCAGTGTGAGCTTCTCGCGGGTCATTTCCGCGGCAATCATGCGCATGGGCAAATCGGCGATCTGATCTTCAGGGTACAGCCACGGACCCTCAGGCAAAACGGAAGCAAGCCAAAGGCGCAGCGCGTCCACACCATGGCCCCGTTCCGCAGATATCATGAAGGTCTCGGCAAAATCATACAGGTCATTCAGTTCCTTGCTGAGCCCCAAAAGCACCTGGGACTCCACCCGATCAATCTTGTTGATTGCCAGCGCCACGCGCCTGCCCTGCCCGATGTCACCCAAACCCTCAATGATGCGGCGCACACCGTCACTCACACCGCGATGCGCTTCGACCATCAAAACAACGACATCCGCATCCGCAGCGCCCCCCCATGCCGCTGCCACCATGGCGCGGTCCAACCTGCGGCGGGGCTGAAACAAACCAGGCGTATCCACAAACACGATCTGGCTGTCGCCTTCCATCGCCACACCGCGGATACGGGCCCGCGTGGTCTGCACTTTATGTGTAACGATCGACACTTTTGCACCGACCATACGGTTCAGAAGGGTCGACTTGCCCGCGTTGGGCTCCCCAATCAGGGCGACAAAACCGGCGCGCGTCGTCATTCAGATGTCTCCAGTTTTGACAGCAGCGCTGCTGCTGCCGCTTGTTCGGCCTGCCGTTTTGACCCGGCCGTCGCCGCTTCATAATCGCCCGTGCTCAGCCGCGCGGCAATGGTAAAGACCGGCGCATGATCCGGACCCTGCCGCTTGACCTCTTCGTAGCGGGGCGGCTTGAGGCCCCGGGCCTGCGCCCATTCCTGCAAAGCAGTCTTTGGGTCGCGCGCGTCCTTTTCAACCTCGTGCACACGCGCCCCCCACAAACGCAGGATCACAGCTTTTGCCGCCTCGAAGCCATCGTCGAGATACACCGCCGCAATCACCGCTTCGATCGCATCACCCAACAAGGCCTGTTTGCGCCGCCCGCCAGAGAGCATCTCGGAACGTCCCAACCTCAAAACGGCGCCCAGATCAATCTCGCGGGCCACATCGGCGCAGGTTTCTTTGCGCACCAACGCGTTGAACCGCGGTGCCAACTGCCCCTCGGTGGCGGTCTCATCCAAAGCCAGCAGCGCCTCGGCCATGACCAGACCCAGAACGCGGTCGCCCAAAAACTCCAACCGCTGGTTGTCATCCCTGTTGGCCGACGACATAGAGGCATGTGTCACCGCACGCGCGAGAAGGTCGGGCCGCTTGAAGGTATGGCCCAAGCGGTCTTGAAAGGCGCGTAACTCAGCCGACAGCTTCACTCAACCCTCTTGAAAAACCGGTCGCCCCGCCATGTCCAGAAAAACAGCATCGACCGCCCCGCAGAGGAGAACATAATCCGGTCAGCCCGCCCGATCAGGTTTTCATAGGGCACAAAACCGACACCACGCACCTGCTGCGCCAAGCGGCTGTCGGCAGAATTGTCGCGGTTATCCCCGATAAAAAAGTAATGCCCCTCCGGCACATTGTAGACACCTGTGCGGTCGGACGCCTGCGGTGCGATATCCAGAACGGTATGCTGCACCCCATTGGGCAAGGTCTCGATCGCGCGGGCCTTTTCACAGACACCACCATCGCCGACCGGGCCGTTCATACAGCGTGGTCGACGCCGCTCCGGTCCTTGCGGCGCCATGATTTCCGTAAAGGTTCCGGCCGGTTCCTGAGGTGCCTCGACACCGTTGATAAAGACGATTCCGTTGCGCATCTGGATCTGATCGCCCGGCATGCCGATCACACGCTTGATATAGTCGCGCCCGGTTACCGGATGGCGAAAGACGACAACATCGCCCCGCTCGGGCTCCCCTGCCCAGATGCGGGTATTGTCACCGTCCAGAAACCCGCAAATGTTCTTGGCATCAATATTCAAACCGAACCGCGGCATGATAATGCTTGGGCAAGAGGCATAGGAATATCCGTAAGCCATCTTGTTGACGAAGAGAAAGTCACCAACCAGCAGCGTCTCTTTCATGGAGCCCGACGGAATCCAGAACGGCTGAAAGAAAAGCGTGCGGAAAACGCCGGCGATCGCCAAGGCGTAAACGACCGTTTTGATCGTCTCCACGATCGCATTTCCGGATTTTTCTTCCTTGGCTGCCATGAGGCCTGCTCCGTCTATTGGTTTGCGCCGTAATGAGGGGGGGAGCAGGTGCTGTCAAGGTGGCCAGCGACAGCTTGCCCGACGGACGGCAAGCAGGTGCTGCGTTTTTGATCGTCAGCCAGCGTCTTTGGCCGGTAAAGCTTCAATCACGACAAATGCTTGCGCCCAAGGGTGGTCATCCGTGAGGGTGACGTGGATCACCGCCTCATGTCCGGCCGGGGTCATCTGGTCCAATCGTTCCTTGGCCCAGCCCGTGACGTGCATAATCGGCTGCCCCGACCTAAGGTTGCTGACCGACATGTCCTTCCACGCGATCCCCATAGCCAGCCCCGTGCCCAACGCCTTGGAACAGGCCTCCTTTGCTGCCCAGCGTTTGGCATAGGTCCCTGCCACGTCAAGGCGGCGTTCCGCTTTGCGCTGCTCGGTTTCGGTGAACACACGATTACGGAACCGGTCGCCAAAACGCTCCAGCGTGCCTTGTATGCGTTCGATGTTGGCAAGGTCCGTGCCGATACCAAGGATCACAGCCGCCCTATCCCGTATTCTTGTTATACTCCTGCAGCCCGAGCTTGATGCCCCAGCTGTAGCCCCAACGAATAAACACAAGCGCCATGCCTGTGAAGATCGCAAAGACCAGTAGCAAGGCAAAAAGGTCTATCGTGGCAAACATGGTGCGCACATCCGCAGACAGGATGGATGCGAAAACCGACAGAATAACAGTGAGTGTCAGGTAAATCTCGGCCATGACACGCGATATCCGCCAGGTATCCTCCTTCGCGGGCTGTTTACCGGTGTGAAGCGCGTATTTATGGCCTTCCTGCATCGCCGCAAGCGCAGTCGACAAAATCGACAAATACCTTTCGGTGGGGTCCAGATTGAAAAACACTTGCAGGACCGATTGTATCAGCCACAGCCCGACGGAATATACTATCAGATTAAGCGTGAACCGGCGCGGATTGAACATGAACTGCAACTTCTCAACAGGTACGGGTGGGCGGCTTGTGGCACAAAAGAAAGGTCAAAGTATGACGCTGTGCCAAAAACAAACACTGTCAGTCCGGAACAGGCGTTTTCAGTTCCGAGGCCAGGCCCACGGCATAGCCTGCCCGTGCCAAACCAATTGTCGCAGTAACAACCACCCCTGCCATGACAGGGCCAAGTGTCGGCGGATGTGCCGATACGGGTGAAACTGCGCCCAGCTGGAAATTCAACCCAGCCAGTGCCAAGGCGATCGAAGCCGCACAAAGTACCATGCCCAAAGCGGCGCACCAGCACTGGCCCGAGGAAGGCCAGCGCCGGTGCGTCCGTGCATAATGCTGTCCCTCAAGCATCGCAGCAATCAATAGCGGACACATCAGCAAAACGGCCCAACCCGCATTCAGGCCGGGCAGTCTGTCGATACCATTCGCAGCAAGACCAGTCGCACTAAAGGCCAGCAGCACATGAAGGCAGAAACACTTAACACGAAACACTTAACACACTTCCTTCGGGTGCACTTACACAAAACACAACCTAAAGAGGAAAGAGGGCAATTCTATGACGTTGATAAACTTTTACGTCGTCGCCCGTGCTTCGTCCATCAGGCGACGCATTTCGGCAATCGCCGGGCCAAGACCAAGAAATATGGACTCGCCCACAAGAAAGTGGCCGATGTTCAACTCCATTACCTCCGGAAAAGCCGCGACAGGCTTTACGGTGTCATAGGTCAGTCCATGGCCCGCATGCACTTCAAGCCCTAAAGAATGCGCAAAGGTCGACATGTTGCGCAATCGCTCAAGCTCGGCGTCGCGGGCCTCGAAATCCCCTTCGGCATGGGCATCGCAATAGGCACCGGTATGCAACTCGATAACTTCCGCACCGATACGATGTGCCGCCTCGATCTGGCGCTGCTCTGCCGCGATAAAAATCGAGACACGGCACCCCACGTCACGCAGCGGAGCGATGAAATGCGCAAGACGGTTTTCTTCCCGCGCCACCTCCAAACCGCCCTCGGTGGTACGCTCTTCACGTTTTTCGGGGACGATACAGACAGCATGCGGTTTGTGGCGCAGCGCGATCTGTTGCATCTCGTCGGTGGCCGCCATCTCAAAGTTGAGCGGCACGTTCAGCACGTCCATCAAGCCTTCGATGTCCGCGTCCGATATGTGTCGGCGGTCTTCGCGCAAATGGGCTGTAATGCCGTCCGCGCCCGCTTCCTCGGCGATCCTGGCAGCGCGTAGCGGATCAGGATAGGCGCTTCCGCGCGCATTCCGAACGGTAGCCACATGGTCGATGTTTACGCCAAGACGCAGTTTTCCTTCTACGGACATGGATGCCCTCCCCTGAACGCGCGGCTTTACTCCCCAGCAGGGGGGTGATCTGCGTTGCGTTTCGCTTCTGCCTTTGCAGCCGCCTTCGCTTTGATCGCCTCCAGTTTGGATTTGATCATCCCCTTGCGCCGTTTCTGATACACGCGGATCACGGGAACGGAAAGGTAGTAGCACAGGCTGCCAAAAAATAATCCCGGCAGAATGCCTCCTACCATGTAAGGAAAAAATATCTCGTCGTAGAAAATTTCAAGGCGTGTCCAATCGGCATGTGCATCCGTGAACATCGCAATGAAGTTGTCTTTCAGATCAGCGCCGGCATCGACAAACTTGCCGCCAAAGGACCGGTGCACGCCTTCGTCGACGGTGTCCCCCAAAATCCAGTGACCTGTCGACAGTGCCGCCACACCGATGGGGACATAGGTCAGCGGGTTGCCAAAAAACGTAGCCATCAAAGACGCCAGCACATTGCCGCGCATCAATGTTGCAAGCCCTGCCGCAATAAAAAAGTGGAAGCCGTAAAACGGTGTAAACGACGCGAAGACGCCGGCGAATATCCCGCGCGCGATGCGTTCAGGGCTGTCGGGCAACCTGCGCATCCTGTGCTTGACGTAGTGGAAAGCACGCGCCCATCCGCCCTGCGGCCACAGCGCATCCCGCACCGAGCGGGGCCAGCTTTTGGGATCGCGACGTTTAAAGACCAAAGGAAGATGTCCTCACATTCTTACCACTGCAGGATGAACACATCCAATTCATCCTCAAATTGTGACGGCCTGATGACCGCTGTTGGGCATCAGGCAGGAGTTTCTGCACTGCTTTGCGACATATTCCTGTATCGTGCGATGGCTGCCACATCACTTTCCGCTTCCAGCGTGAGCATGAGCGAATGAAGATGCGCCACGTCACGCAATTCTAAATAGATCAGCAACCGGTAAAAATCAGGCTTTCTGTCGACAAACTGCAGATCCGAGATATTCGCCTGCGCCTCGCCGATCAATGTGCAAATTCGTCCCATCGCCCCAGCGCTGTTGTTCAGCGTCACATCCAGCGTCGCACCATACACCGCCGGATGGGACCCATCATGCCAATGCAGGTCAAGCCAGCGCTCGGGCTGATCCTCGTAGGCGCTCATACGGTCGCAATCAATGGCATGCACCACGACCCCGCGCCCTTTGAAGGTCACCCCCACGATCCGCTCTCCGGGCAGGGGCTGGCAGCATGGGGCCCGCTCAAACGACTGGCCCGGTGACAGGCCGATGACCGCCCGTTTCGCATCTACCTGAACACCTTCCTGAGGCAGCAGCTCCGGATACACAGCCTGCACGACGGCCCGGCCGGTTATCTCGGCACTGCCCAGACGTGCCAGCAGATCATTGCGCCCGCCCAATCGCATCGCCTTCGCAGCCGTCGACAGCGCCTTGTCCGTCGCCTTACGACCGACATTCTCAAAGGCGGAACGGGCCAGCTCGCGCCCGAGTTTGACAAACCGCGCCTTGTCCTCTTCGCGCAACGACCTGCGGATCGCCGCGCGGGCCTTGCCCGTGACGGCAATGTCCAGCCATGTCCCCTGCGGGCTTTGTCCTTCCGCGGTGATGATATCGACCGACTGGCCGTTTTTCAGCCGCGTCCAGAGAGGCACCCGCATGTGGTCCACTTTTGCGCCGACGCAGGCCATCCCAATACGGGTGTGGATCGCGAAAGCGAAATCAATCGGCGTCGCCCCGCGCGGTAACTTGACCACCTCGCCCTTGGGCGTGAAGCAAAAGACCTGATCCGAATACATCTCCAGCTTGACCGCTTCGAGAAAGTCCTGATGGTCGTCCTCGGCATCGAACTGCTCTGTCAGCGTGGTAATCCACTTTGCCGGATCAACCGCAAACGGGTTCTTGGAGCGCACACCATCGCGGTAAGACCAATGTGCGGCCACACCGGTTTCGGCCACGTCATGC
This sequence comes from uncultured Roseobacter sp., assembly GCA_947501635.1. Classification (GTDB taxonomy): domain Bacteria; phylum Pseudomonadota; class Alphaproteobacteria; order Rhodobacterales; family Rhodobacteraceae; genus Roseobacter. The sequence goes on along the minus strand of CANMWT010000016.1, from coordinate 16,873 downwards.
ATCTGCACCGTGCGTATCTGCACTTCGACACGTTTGCCGTCGCGGCCAGAGACGGTGGTGTGAATTGACCGGTAGCCATTGGACTTGGGCTGGCTGATGTAATCCTTGAACCGCCCCGGCACCGCACGCCACCGCTGATGGATTACACCCAGCGTGCGGTAGCAGTCCTCTTCGTTGTCGGTGATGATCCGGAAGCCGTAGATATCCGACAAGCGAGAAAACGCCTGATCCTTTTCCTGCATCTTGCGCCAGATCGAATACGGCTTTTTGGCCCGCCCGAAGACCTTTGCGTCGATCCCAGCCTTGTCCAACTCGGATCGCATGTCACCAGTGATCCGCTGGATTACGTCACCGGTTTCTTTCTGCAGGTTGATAAAGCGGCGGATGATCGACGCGCGACCGTCCGGGTTCAGCACGCGAAACGCGAGATCTTCAAGCTCTTCGCGCATCCATTGCATACCCATACGCCCCGCAAGAGGCGCAAAGATATCCATGGTCTCACGAGCTTTTTGCGCCTGCTTTTCGGGGCGCATTGCCCGGATGGTACGCATGTTGTGCAAACGGTCGCTGAGCTTGACGAGGATAACCCGCAAGTCCTTCGACATCGCCATAAAAAGCTTGCGAAAATTCTCGGCCTGTTTCGTCTCGGTCGAGTTGAGCTGCAGATTGGTCAGCTTGGTGACACCATCCACAAGCCCCGCGATCTCGTCACCGAAAAGCCTGGCGACCTCGGCGTAGGAAGCTTTGGTATCCTCGATCGTGTCATGCAGCAGTGCCGTGATGATCGTGGCGTCATCCAGCTGTTGTTCGGTCAGAATAGCCGCCACCGCGACGGGGTGATTAAAGTATAGCTCGCCCGAATGCCGGCGCTGATCGGCATGCATATCCCGGCCATAGTCATAGGCTGCGCGTATCAGCGGCTCGTTTGTCTTTGGATTGTATCGATGGACAAGGGCGATCAGGTCGTCAGCTGTTATTTCGAGGTGATCACCGTCTTTCATGCCATCCGCCCTTCGGGCAGGGTGCGGGCTGCGCTCAGCCCTGACCCTGCGCGGCCATCAACTGCCGCAAAAGCATCTCTTCGGACATGCTGTCTTCTTCAGGCTTGTCCTGCTCTGTGCCCATCAGAAGCGCCATTGCGTCTTCTTCCGGTTCGTCAACCTCGATCTGGTGCTGGTTGCTCTCGATCAGACGCTCGCGCAGGTCGTCCGCGCTCTGTGTCTCATCTGCAATCTCGCGCAGCGACACGACCGGGTTCTTGTCGTTGTCACGGTTCACCGTGATTGCCGCGCCTGCGGAAATCTCACGCGCACGGTGCGCTGCAAGCATCACAAGCTCGAAACGGTTCGGAACTTTATCAACGCAATCTTCAACTGTGACGCGGGCCATGGAACTCTCCATCAAACGGATTGGGGTCAGAAGAGCGTTATTTAGGCCGGAAACCCCTGAATGACAAGCGCCATTAGAGGCGGCAAACCTCTGCTTTGGCGCTTTTTGGCAGGCTTTTCAGCATTTGTGATACCGATTTCCCCGTGACGGGATGCACCCAGTCGGGCGCGATATCGTTCAGGGGCACCAAAACAAAGGCCCGCTCGTGCAGGCGCGGATGCGGCAGAACAAGTTCTTCGGGTGCTTTTTTCTGTTGCTCTTCAAGCGGCAACTCCGCCCAATAGGAATAGGTCGAAAGGTCCGGAAGTATCTGATTTTCATAAGCAATCAGATCAAGGTCAAGCGTTCGTGCCGCCCAGCGCTGCTGTCTGACACGGCCAAAACGTTTTTCGGCGTCATGCAAGCAGGCCAGAACCTCTCGCGGGTTCAGGTCTGTCTCTACCGAAAAAGCAGCATTGACGAAGTCCGGACCCGATCCTGCGGGGAAAGCCGGCGTGCGGTAAAGACTGCTTTTTGCGCGAATCACCCCAAGGGCCTTTGCAGCCTCAGATAGAAACATGCGGATCATCTCCAAAGGCTCTTTGTGCTCGAAAGGTATATTTGACCCTACGGCAACCAATGCAATTGACCGCATTTGTGGCAATGATCCGCCTGTTTTTCCGGTTGTGGTGTCTTGCGGCACAATCAGATTTCCCTATTTTAAAGCGTGGCTGGCGCGCTGAACATTTTTTTATAACGAGCCCAAGCGTCCCGGCCCAATCGAAAGGACACAGAGATGTTTTACAAGGACGAACGGCTTGCGCTGTTCATCGATGGATCGAATCTGTACGCCGCCGCAAAGTCTTTGGGATTTGACATCGACTATAAGCTGCTGCGTCAGGAATTCATGCGTCGGGGCAAGTTGTTGCGTGCGTTTTACTATACTGCGCTGCTTGAGAATGATGAATACTCGCCAATCCGGCCTTTGGTTGATTGGTTGAACTACAATGGCTTCACCATGGTGACAAAGCCAGCGAAAGAGTACACCGACAGCATGGGTCGCCGTAAAGTAAAGGGCAACATGGATATTGAACTCACGGTGGATGCAATGGAACTTGCACCGCGTGTTGATCATATCGTGCTGTTTTCAGGGGATGGCGACTTCAGGCCGCTTATCGAAAGCCTGCAACGCTCCGGTGTGCGGGTGTCGGTGGTCTCGACGATCCGAAGCCAGCCGCCAATGATCTCGGATGAATTGCGCCGACAGGCCGACAATTTCATCGAGCTGGAAGAGCTGAAAGATGTGATCGGGCGCCCGCCAAGAGAGTACCCCGAGGCAAGCTGACGTCATGCGGCACGGGTGCCACTGGACGAGGCAGCGCCAAAAGCGTACCTCTGATGGCAGCAGCCGGAGAGAACGATGACCAAATCACCGCTTACGCTTTACCTCGCAGCCCCGCGCGGCTTTTGTGCAGGTGTTGATCGCGCGATCAAGATCGTGGAAATGGCGCTCCAGAAATGGGGCGCGCCCGTCTATGTGCGGCACGAGATTGTGCACAACAAATTTGTGGTCGACGGATTACGCGACAAGGGCGCGGTCTTTGTTGAAGAGTTATCCGAATGCCCCGATGACAGACCTGTCATTTTCTCTGCCCATGGTGTGCCGAAATCCGTGCCCGCCGCCGCACAGGCACGGCAGATGGTGTACGTAGACGCAACCTGCCCGCTTGTAAGCAAGGTGCATATCGAAGCCCAACGACACGCCGACAACGGCTTGCAGATGGTCATGATCGGTCATGCAGGCCACCCCGAGACTGTCGGCACGATGGGCCAGCTCCCCGACGGTGAAGTCTTGTTGGTCGAAACCCCTGAAGATGTTGCAACGGTGAAAGTGCGCGACCCCGAACGGCTGGCCTATGTCACGCAAACAACGCTGAGCGTGGATGACACCGCAGATGTCGTTGCTGCGTTGCAAGCGCGGTTCCCCAATATCGTTGGACCGCACAAGGAAGACATATGCTATGCCACGACCAACCGGCAGGAAGCAGTCAAGGCCATGGCGCCAAAATGTGACGCGATGCTTGTCGTTGGCGCGCCAAACTCGTCTAATTCGAAACGGCTGGTAGAGGTCGGCGCACGCGCGGGCTGCAACTATGCGCAACTTGTGCAACGGGCTGAAGACATTGACTGGCGCGCGCTCGAAGGGATCAAGAGCATCGGCATAACGGCAGGTGCTTCCGCGCCCGAAGTGCTGATAAACGAAGTGATCGCAGCATTCGAAGCGCGCTTTGACGTCACCCGCGAGCTGGTCGAGACCGCCGTCGAAAACGTTGAGTTCAAAGTGCCGCGCGTCCTGCGCGAACCCGCCTGACCGCAGCCAGCGCAGGGCTGTTCCGATTTTGACAAAGTCACCTGCGCCCCCTTGTGCTGCCCCGCACTCAACGGCATCTTGCCGCGCATGAGACAGATCCCAATTGCCCCCCTTCTTCTCGGCCTCGCCGGCTTGATCCCGTTTGTCTGGGGGGCCGCCACCTACCTGAGCGAACCGCTCTCGCAATGGGGCGCAGCCACACTCGGCGCGCGGTTCATCGGCCCTTATGTTCAGCTGTTCTACGGCTCGGTCATCCTGTCATTCATGTCGGGTGTGCTTTGGGGGTTTGCCACTAAGGCAGAGGGCGCACAGGCTGCCACGGGGTATGTGCTTTCGGTGATACCCGCACTTTGGGCATTCTTCATGACAGGTGGCGGCCCGACCGCCGCCGGCACCAATCTTATCTTTGGTTTTCTCGGCCTGCTGATACTTGACTACGCCTTTTCAAGCTGGGGGTTGACCCCTCGCTGGTGGATGGCCTTGCGGGTAATGCTGACCAGCGTTGTCGTGGCCTGTCTCGCGATCGGAGTCTTTTTGTGAGCGACAGCGAAACCCTGAAGGTCTATGCCTACAAGGCCGCCGAATATGCGGATATGACGGATGCATCAAACGCAGTTGATCCTATCCTGCACGCATTCATCGCCGCCGTTGGCGCTGGCGGTCGCGTTTTGGATCTGGGGTGCGGCCCCGGCGCATCAGCTGCACAAATGGCCCGCGCCGGTCTTGAAGTCGACGCCTACGATGCGGTGCCCCAAATGGTGGCCATGGCGGCCAAGCACGCTGGCGTAAACGCCCGGCAGGCCGGGTTTCATGATGTGCAGGGCACGGCGGTCTACGACGGGATATGGGCGAATTTTTCGTTGTTGCACGCATCAAGAAGCGAGATGCCTGACCACCTTGCACGCATCGCGCGCGCGCTGAAAAAAGGAGGCGTCTTCCATATTGCAGTCAAGACCGGCACCGGCAGCCAGCGTGATGCGCTGGGGCGTTTGTACACCTACTACACAGAAGGCGAACTTGACGCGCTGTTGCAGGCAGCAGGCCTTACCGTAACAGATCGCCAAACAGGTGAAGGCAAGGGACTGGCAGGCGATAGCGCGCAGTGGATCGCCCTGACTGCCCGTGCCTGAGCTTTTCGCCTATACCGACGGAGCCTGCTCCGGCAATCCCGGCCCCGGCGGATGGGGCGTTCTGCTGCAGGCTGTCGACGGGGACACAGTTGTCAAGGAACGCGAACTCCACGGTGGCGAGGCACAGACCACCAACAACCGTATGGAGCTACTGGCCGCGATTAATGCGCTCGAACTTCTGAGCCGGGACAGCACGATCACCATCGTGACCGACAGCAACTACGTGAAAAACGGGATTACTGGCTGGATTCACGGCTGGAAAAAGAACGGCTGGAAGAACGCCGCAAAAAAGCCGGTGGCCAATGCCGAACTTTGGCAAAGGCTCGATACTGCGAACCAGCGGCATAACGTGACATGGCAATGGGTAAAGGGCCACGCTGGTCACCCCGAGAACGAACGCGCTGATGCCTTGGCGCGCGCTGGCATGGCTCCCTTCAAACCATGACATCTGTCGCCTTTCTTGATTTTGTCAGCGTATTCATCTTTGCTCTTACTGGTGCATTCGCGGCGAGCCGAAAGCAGCTGGATGTCGTGGGGTTTGCCTTTGCCGCCTGCCTGACTGCGGTGGGCGGCGGGACATTGCGCGACGTTCTGCTTGACCGCAATCCGGTTTTCTGGATCGCGCAGCCCGCATATATCGGCGTGGCCTGTGCGGCAGCAGCACTGGTCTATTTTACAGCCCACCTGTTCGAAAGCAGGCTACGCGCGCTGATCTGGCTGGACAGTTTCGCTCTGGCGGTGGCAGTCCCCGCCGGAGCAGGCGTCGCGATGGCTCTGGATCAACCGATTTCAGTGATTGTTCTGATGGGCACGATTACTGGCTGCATGGGCGGGCTGTTGCGCGATGTGGTGCTGGATGATGTGCCGGTGGTGCTGCGACAAGGCGAGCTTTACGTCACCGCCGCATTCACGGGTGCGCTGACCGGCGCACTGACGCTGCCCTACTTCCCCGACCCACTCGTCCCGCTTGCGCTATGCGCAGGGGTGACATGGGCGCTCAGGGCAGGTTCGCTTGCTTTCGGGTGGAGCCTGCCTGTCTACAAAAGCCGCCCGCCCCGCCGCTGACGAGGCTTGCGTGCCATTGGCGAACCGGGGCAAGCTGCACCCGTCAAACCGACAGGAGGGCACATGACATTTCTGATACCGATCGGCGCGGTCTTGGCTATCGCTGTCCTGAGTTCCGCAGCAGCCGCACAGCCGTCTTTCGATTGTAGCAAAGCAGACGGCACAGTGGAAAACATGATCTGTGAAGACACCGACCTTGCAACAGCGGACAGTCGGCTTGCCGGGCGCTACGCTGCAGCCATGGCAGTGATCGACGGGCTGGATGCGGGCGCGGAAGACGCGCGAAACACATTGCGCGCAGAGCAACGCGGCTGGATCAAAGGCCGCAATGACTGCTGGAAAGCCACTGACTTGCGAGCCTGCGTTCAATCCTCCTACCTCACGCGCGAAGGCGAACTGGTCGCGATGTGGATGCTGGAAGAACCCACACAGATCGTCAGCTACACGTGCGACGACTCTCCGGCGAACGAAGTCACCGCCTTTTTCTTTGACACAAACCTGCCGAGCGTCCGGCTTGAGTATGGCGACAGTATCAAACCCGGATCTCTGGTGCCCGCGGCATCGGGAGCAAAATATGCCTTACCCTTTGGCGGCACCTTCTGGACCAAGGAAAACGAAGCCCTGTTTGCCTGGACTGAAGGGCAGGAAATGTCCTGTATTCGCAGGGACTGAGAGCAGCGCAGCGCAGAAAACACTTGCATTCAGCCTCTCTTTCCGATCACATTCAATTATTGGAATAAGTTTGGAGGGGGACATATGCTGAACCGAAGAGAGTTGCTCTGCGGGTTGGGAACGCTGCCGCTATGGCCTAACCTGACCGCCAGTGCGCTGACCGTCGGCGCAAGCGAGGTCATCAGCGTCAGCGACGGCAATCTTGTGCTGCCCGGGTCAATGTTCTTTGATGACCTGCCGCAGGATGAACTTTCGCCCATTCTCGACAAAGCCGGTGTTGCCAGCGATCAGGTCACACCGCCATGCAATTTGACGCTCTTGAAGCAGGAAGACCGGCTGATCCTGTTTGACGCAGGCTCGGGGCCCGCCTTCATGCCAAGCGCCGGCACTATCCTTGACAGTCTTGATGCCCTTGGAATTGCGGCCGAAGATATCACGCATGTGGTGTTCACCCATGCGCACCCCGACCATCTCTGGGGGATCATCGACGATTTCGACGAGCCCGTTTTCTATGAAGCGCAGCACATGATGGCCGAAGACGAATGGGCCTATTGGACCGACCCCGACACCGTCAACACGATTGGTGAGGCGCGCGCCTCTTTCGCGGTAGGTGCCGCGCGTCGCCTTGAAATGGTCGCCGAACAGATGACCTTTTTCAAAGGCGGCGACGAAGTACTGCCCGGTGTTCTGGCTCATGCCACGCCGGGGCATACACCGGGTCACACCGCCTTTGAAATCCGCGATGGGGGCACTGCTGTGATGGTCGGGGGCGATGCGATCGGCAACCATCATGTGGCGCTTGCCCGCCCCGCATGGCCCAGCGGTTCTGATCAGGACCCCGATCTGGGTGCAACTACGCGGCTTGCCCTGCTCGACCGTCTTGTTGCGGATGATATCGCGCTCTTGGGCTTTCACCTGCCAAACGGCGGTTTGGGACGTGTTGAACGGGCAAATGACGGGTACACCTTCACGGCTGAGGAGGCATAAACAATGCGCGCTGTCTTTTTTGCAATCCTTGCGATGCTGGCCACCAGCGTCACCGCCAGCGAAGACATCGCTGACAAATATCCCGGTTCCATGTTGTACAATAAACCGGTCGAGTTCATCCCGGGCGTTTATTCCGCCATCGGGGCAACCGCGCCGCCGACTTACGAAAACGCGGGTCACAACAACAACCTCAGTTTCATCGTAACCGGCGAAGGTGTTGTTGTGGTAAACGCGGGCGCGGCCTATGGGCTTGCGAAAGCGCTGCACGAAGAGATCAAGGCCATCACGGACCAACCGGTCGTGCTGGTGTTCAACGAAAACGGTCAGGGCCATGCCGCATTGGGCAACAATTACTGGGCCGAACAGGGCGTGCCGATCGTTGCGCACACCGAAGCGGCGGCGGAGCTGGAAGAGTACGGCGGCTCGATCCTCGAAGGCATGCGGCGCTACAACCGTGACAAGGCCGAAGGCACAGAACTGCAACTGCCCACCGAAACTTTTGACGACGCCTACATCGTCGAGTTGGGCGACTACCGGATCGAAGCACGCTACCTCGGGCCTGCGCACAGCCCCGGCGACATCGTCGTATGGCTGCCGAACCAAAGCCTCGTCATCTCGGGCGACATGGCCTTTCACGAACGCATGCTGCCTATTTTTGAACACACCTATACAGCCGAGTGGCTGGAAACGTGGGATGCCGCCTTTGAACCGCTGGGCGCAACTTATGTGATCCCCGGACACGGCCACCCAACCAACATGGCGCAGGTGCGACGCTATACCAAAGACTATCTGAGCTATTTGCGTGATAAAGTTGGTGCACATCTCGAAGCTGGTGGTGATCTGGCCGATGCTTACTACGTGGACCAGTCCCCCTATGCCCACCTTGATACATTCGAGGAACTGGCGACCAAAAACGCCGGACGGGTCTATGAGCAGATGGAATTCGAATAGACACATCGCAGAGAAGGAACACGACAGATGGAATTGACAACCAACATCGGCACTGTGGACCGTATTGCGCGCCTCGTGGTGGGGGCACTGCTTGTTGTGCTGGCACTGACGGGTGCAATCGGCGTCTGGGGATGGCTTGGCCTGATCTTTGTCGGTACGGCCTTTGTAAAGTTCTGCCCAATTTACAAAATTCTGGGCGTCAAGACATGTACCGACTGCTAAAGCGACCCGCGCCAACCCCCGAAAGGATCGCCTGAACCGCACATGCTCTTCCAGAGTTCATCGGTTGAACCAAAAGCGTATTTGCTATGGTGGTTCTGCAGAGCGTTGAGCGCTTTGCAGACGGCTGGAAAACGCGCGATTTCGAGGTCATTCTTGGCGGCCTGATACAGACGGGCACCTTGGGGGCTCTGGTTTTGTCGTCGTCAAAGAAGATAAGATTGCGAGCCTGCGCGGGCGCTTTGATGGCGGTGCAATCCCGCGAAGAGAACGATGACCGCAAATGCGCCTGCAACGCGGCCTCGCACACTACTGGTAAACTCAGGCCGTCAGTTGTTGCGGCTTGGCCTGCATGAACCGATGCGTGGCCATCGCCCCCAGCCACATGCAAAAGACGGCAGTCCAAGCGGTAATGGCAAAAATCGACCCGCCGGTCATTCCCGCCCCAACAGCACAGCCGCCTGCCAGCATGCTGCCAAAGCCCATGAGAACCGCGCCGATCAGGTAGCGCTCCATTGGCGTATCCGGGCCAAAACGCTCGATCTTGGCCTCCTGGGTCGCCAGCGCCATCGCACCGGCACCGACAAATACACCGGGCACCAGTCCGACCCCAAAAGACAGCGGCAGGTCGGTTGCGTTGACCAGCCCCATCAATGTGTCCGTTGACGGGCCTGTGAAGGTAACAGAAGACACCTGCACCACGTCAAACGACGTCTGCGCGATGGCGCTGGTCAGCACCCAGCCCAGGGCAATCGCCACGCCGACCAGAACTGCCGCGATAATCCGCGACCAGCCCAAGCGTTGCCGCAGACTGAGCAGCAAGGCAAGCGCCAACCCCAATGCCGCCCCTAGAACGGCCATTTCTGCAGTAATTCCGAATTGGATCAGCAAGTTGCGGGCCTCGCCACCTGGCACGAGCCAAAGGCTGCTGAGGCTTTCGCGCAGGGGTGACAACGCCCCGCGCAACGATGCCTGTGCAACCAGCGTCAACACCAGACCCGTCAGGATCGCCCGCAGGTTACCGGTGGCCGAAAGCACCAGCAACCGGCTTGCACAGCCCCGCGCAAGGATCATTCCCGCGCCGAACATGAGACCCCCGATAATCGCGCCGGACATGCTGCCTGTCGCTGCAAGCTGCCGTGCATCGCTCACGTCCAGCACCCCCGCAACGATCGCCGCCTGCACGCACATCACCGCCGCACAGAACGAAAGCAACCAGATCGGCAAGCGTGGCCCAAGTCGCGCTTCGGCCACATCAATCGTGGCGGCACGCAGACAAAACCGCGAATGCTGCGCGGCTGCACCGAACAAAAGCCCCACCACGGCACCCGCCGCCATGAGCACGGCACCATCTCCGAAACGGTCCAGAAGGCTTTCAAGCATCTGCAAATCCTTTCATGGGCCGGAGATTTAGCGCCTGTACCACCGCCACGCTTTGATATGGCGCAAAGACGGGCGTTGCATGGCCCTATTCAAGCGCCTCCTGCACGATATCGGCCAACAACGCCTCCACCTTTTGCATTTCGCCCTCAGGATACTTGCGGTAACCGATCATGATATCTCCCGCACGCTCAGCCACGAAGATCCCATAGGGACAATAGGCAATATTCATCGGATCAGCTTCCATGACTTCGCGCGACAACTGCGCAGAGCAGAACAAGAAGATGTCCGCCTCTGCAAAAAGCTCGACATCGCTGCCCACATCGGCTGCTGTTCTTGCCAGCATCTCGCCGGTATGGCTGACGTAGTCTATCACCAGTCCCCGACCGACGATCGCACTTTCCACCGCAAAGGTGGCATCTTCAAACTCGCCATCAAAAGGGTAGGTAACCGCTTCTTCCCCGGCCTGAGCCGCAGCAGCCGTGACCACAAGCGCTGATAACCATCCAAGACGTTTCATAAGCATCCTCCTCATTGCTCCTGCCAATGTCGCACAAAAGCAAAGCGCGGGCCTTGATCAATGTCAGGCCCGCGCTTTCATTTTGGTCTTTATGACCTGTTCAGGAGAACATGTCAGCGGTTATACCCGCATACCACCCTTCCGACTCCTCGTAGGTGGCTTTGCGCAAATCGGCACTTTCGCCCGTTGACGAGATAAAGCCGTCAACCTTGGCGATCTTCTCGTCAGTGGCCTCATACGTCGCGCCGACTTTGACACCGTCGTCGGTGTCGATAAGCGACCAGCAGGTGTTGGAGAACTTCGCCGGGAAGACGCGCGAATCCGTAAGTGCCCCGCGCACCGCATTGGCACAAACCTTGGCCTGCGAGTTAGCCGAGTAGCCGGACTTGGGCATGTCTCCCTGTTGCGAGGCGTCCCCCAGAACGTAGACATCGGGATCGACCTTGGTGGACATATCCACCGCGTTTACAGGTGCCCAATTGCCGTCGGTCACGCCCGCCATTTCCGCAATACGCCCCGCCTTCATGGCCGGAATGACGTTGCAGACGTCAACAGACGTCTCCTCTCCATCAATCGTAATCGTCATGGCAGCCGGATCGACAGAGACGTTGCCGCCGCCAAAATCCTCACCAATCACATCGATCATACCTGCATAGTGATTGGCCCAACCTTCCTCGAACAACCCCTGTTTCGAGAACTTGGGTTTAGGGTCGGCAACCAGTATCTTGGCCGTGGGATTGCGCGCCTTGAGTTGGTGGGCAACCATCGAAATCCGCTCGTAGGGGCCAGGCGGGCAGCGGTAGGGGTTAGGCGGGGCCACCATGGCAAAGACACCACCCTCGGGCATGGCTTCGATCTGCGCACGCAGCAGCTCTGTCTGGGATCCCCCCTTGTAGGAATGTGGCATCGCGTTTTGCGCCGCCAGCGACCAGCCATCCACCGATCCTTCGACAAAATCAATGCCAGGGCTCAGGATCAGCTTGTCATAGGCAAGTGTGTCTCCGCCTGCGAGTGAAACGGTTTTGGCATCGCGGTCCACATCAACCGCCCAGTCATGCACCACATTTATCCCGTATTTCGCGGCCAGTGTCCCGTAGGTATGGCCAAGGTCATCAATATCCTTGAAACCCCCGATATAGAGGTTGGAGAAAAAACAGGTGAAATAGGTGCGAGATGGCTCGACAAGTGTCACATCAACCGCACCCTGACTATCCTTGGCAAGGTAGCGCGCGGCTGTCGCACCGCCTGCACCGCCTCCAATGACCACCACACGCGGTTTGCCGTGGCCATCTGCCAACACAGCCGGAGCCTTGAGCGTCGCAGCAGCAGCCGCGCCGGTTCCGATAAAATGACGTCTGTTCAGTTTCATCCGTAAATTCCTCCCTACAGTACCCCCGCTTATTCGAGGGTTTTGAAATATGCGGCAAGCGCCGCGATCTCTTCGTTATTCAATCGCCCCGCCATCATCTGCATAACAGGATGGGGCCGCAACTTATTCTTATAGGCATGCATTGCGATCACAAAGTCTTCTTCGGGCCAGCGCGTAATTGACGGGATGCCCTCGGCAGAGCCGTCTCGCTGGTGACAGGTCAGACACTCGCTTGAAAGGTACTCTCCATAGGCCGGATCACCCTGTATCGCGAGGATGGCCGGATCCAGATCATGATCCGTGCCGCGCGCGGTCGGCTCCGCTTCGGGCAAATCGGCAGGGTTGTCTGAAAACGCGCGAAGATAGGCCATGATGTTGGCGCGCTCAGCGGGGTCTTTCAACCCGCGAAAACTCATCCGTGTTTTGGAAACCAGTGCACGCGGGTTTTCCAGATAGGCATCCAGCGTCTCTGCCGTCCAAACCAGCCCGTCCGCTCCGGCACGTGCCATGGATTTGGAATAGAAGAACCCCTCATGTGCCGCCGCACGACGTCCAAATATCCCGTTGAGGTGAGGCCCGATCCCGTCTTTGGCACCGGCACCCACCTGATGGCAGCTTTTGCACTTGATGTAGAGCTGCTCGCCGATCTCCGGATCGCCGAGCAGTTGCGTTTCAGCACTTGCCGCGCCTACGTGCAGCGCGGCGACAACAGCCGCGGCAAGCCGCCACCGCTTCATTGCGAGAACGACGCCAGATAGGCGTTGATCGCGGCCAGGTCCTCTTCCTTTTTGAGACCGGCAAAGGCCATTTTCGTGCCCTTCATGAAGGACTTCGGTTTTGCAAGAAAGGCCGCAAGCGATGCTTCATCCCAGACCAGACCCTCTTCGGCCATAGCCATCAGCGCTTTGGAATAGCGGAAGCCTTCCACTGCTCCTGCGGGGCTGCCCACGATACCGGTCAGAAGGGGGCCGGTGCGGTTCTTTGCTCCCTCACCGATCTGGTGACAGGACTTGCACTTGCGAAACACCTTCTCGCCCGCTTCGACAAGCGCCGGATCAAGCGCCACGACTTCGACCACTTCTTCCTCGGGTGCCGGGGCTGCCGCCTCTTCGACGACATCTTCTTCTGGCGTGACATCCAGCACCATCGCCCGCATCGTCACCTCGACGGTATCCTTGCAATCAGTCATGCAGGGCTCTCCAACCCAACGCGAGAACTCTGTCTCGATCCGGTCATCCACAATGAACCCATCCGCATTCGGCATCCCGAACTCGGCCAGATTGTCCTGCGACAGCACAAAGTCTTCATCAACCAAGTCGTTGGAATAAAGGATATATGCCACGATGGCATAGACGTCATCAGGCTCCAGCGTCTGTGCGGCGCCAAAAGGCATGGAGCGGTTAACATAGTCCCACGCTGTGCTCAGATGCGGCCAGTAGCTGCCCACGGTCTTCAGCGGGTCTTCGTCGGCCAGCGTATCCCACCCGCCTGCCAGCTTGGGCCAGTTATCGACGCCTTCCGCGAAATCGCCGTGACATGCCGCACATTGATCCGCGAAAACTTCTTCGCCGGTCAGCACATCACCGGACCCCGGCGGCAAGCCCGTCCCATCTGGGCTTACATCCAGATCCCACGCTGCAATCTCTTCGGGCAGCGCAGGCCGCCCCAGACCGAAGCCTTCGGCGAAAACCGGGCTGGCGAGCAGGCAAATCGCGGCACTGGCCCTAAGATACTTCAACATTTTCCGCCTCCCCATTCGGGCGCACCCACCATGTCTGGATGCAATTGTTATGATAAATCGAATTCAGGCCACGCACCTCGCGCAACTGCGCTTTCGTCGGTTGCACATAGCCAGTCTCGTCCATGGCCCGGGACTGCAGGAACATCTCGGTCCCGTCCCATGTGGTATCCAGATAGAACCGCGTGAGCGCCATCTTCTCTCCCGGTTTGGCCAGACGCGCGGTTTCCCATGTCTTGCCACCATCCTTGGAGACATCCACACGGGTGATTGCGCCCCGACCTGACCACGCAAGACCGGTTATCACCAAAGGACCGGTACCATGCGTGATCGGCGCCTGCGGACTGGGCGAAGTCACGACCGACTTGGCATCCATCGCCCACGTCCACTTGCGGCTGGTGCCGTCTTCAAGCGTGTCCGTGTATTTGCTTGTTTCTTCGCGGCTTTCGACGGGGCCATCCATGACTTCGATGCGACGCAACCATTTGACCCACATGTTGCCCTCCCAACCGGGGACAACGAGACGCACCGGATAACCATGCTCTTTGCGCAGCGCCTCGCCATTTGCCTTGAAAGCAACCAGCACATCGTCCAGCGCCTTCTCCATCGGGATTGAACGCCCGTTTGAAGACGCATCCGCGCCCTCCACATAGACCCATTTGTCGGCAAGATCGCCCGCTGCCGCCAACCCTGCCTCTTCGAGGATCGTGCGCAAAGGCACGCCGGTGTATTCCATGTTGTGGATCATACCGTGGGTGAACTGCGCCCCGTTAAGCTGCGCACCAGCCCACTCCATCCCGGTATTGGCCGCACATTCGCAGAAGTACACGTGGTTTTCACGCGGAAAACGCTCCAGATCTTCGTAGGAAAAGATCAGCGGTGTATCCACCAACCCATTGATCATCAATCGGTAATCCTGCTTACGCATCTCAATTGCACCCGAATGGTGCCGTTCAAACGCACAGCCCTGAGGGGTGATCGTCCCATCAAGCGCGTGGATCGGGGTAAAGTTGATCGAACTGATCGTATCCGCTGTCAGCCACTCCACATTGCGCCGGATCACATCGCTTTCATACTCGATCGGCAGCCCGTAAGGTGTTGCATCGACACCGTCGCCCAAACCGGTTGCCCAATCCTGAACTTCGGTAATCAGCGGGTCCGGCGTTGCCGCCTGACTGGCCCCCGCAGCAAGCGCCGTCGTCGCTGCAGCACCCCGCAAGAACGCGCGGCGGGAGGTTTTGAAATTCTCTGACATGAATGCCTCCTTCATCTTAAGCGCCAATGACCTCGACGCTGTTATTCGGTTTCAGTGAAATGGTGCCTTGTTTGCGGACATGCGCTTCGACGACGTCCCAGATTGGCGGACCTTCCGTTCCCTCATTGACCGAAGCCCAGCCCGCGACCTGATATGTTTTGGCCGCGTCAATCTTCTCACCAGTCTTGAGCAGGGTCAGCTCCGTGATCCGTTCGCCCTGCGGTTTGGCCAGATCGATGCGGTACCCTAGACCGCCCGTGCGGACCATGTCACCGCCCTGCTGGTAGTAGGGGTCGGGATTGAACAGGTTGTCCGCGACGTCCTCCAGCACCACATGCAGGAATTCACCTGTCATTTCAGTGCGATAGGCCGCCCCATAGGTCATCGATGTAACGTTCCAGATGTCTTCGCGGGTGATATCCTGCCCCGGCAGCAGGCTTGGCCCCCAGCGCACGCCGGGGCTAAGCGCAATATCCGCCTCGCGCTCGCTCAACAGCGCGTCGCAAATCAGATCGTCCCATGTGCCGTTAAAGTTGCCGCGGCGATACAGCAGCGTATCGGTCTGCCCAATGACCTCCGCCATCTCTGTTTCAAAGGGCGCGCGCACCTTGTCTATCAGTTGCGCAACTTCGGCATCAGGTGTGATCACATCCGAGAAGACAGGGATCAGCTTATGGCGGAAACCCATCATCCGCCCGTTCTGCACATCAAGATCGACGCGGCTGACAAATTTGCCGTTTGATCCCGACGCCACGATAATCGTCTCGCCGATCAGGACCGGCTCTGGCAGCGCATCATGGGTATGTCCGGACAGGATCACATCAATCCCCGAGACGATGCCGGCCATCTTCTTGTCCACGTCAAAGCCGTTGTGGCTGAGCACCGCAACAAGCTCAGCACCCTGTGCGCGCACCTCATCGACGACTTCCTGCATGTGCTCATCGCGGATGCCAAAGGCGTATTCGGGGAACATCCAGCCTGGGTTCGCAATCGGCATGTACGGAAAGGCCTGACCAATAACGGCAACCTTCGCGCCGCCGCGCTCGAAGAACTTGTAGGGCGGGAACAGTTCTGCAGGCTCGTCCCATTCTGCATCAAAGATGTTCTGGCCAAGTGCAGCAAACGGCAGGCTCTCGACCAGTTCGTTGACACGCTCCGACCCAAGCGTGAATTCCCAGTGAAACGTCATGGCGTCAGGCTTCAGCGCGTTCATCACGTCGACCATGTCCTGCCCCTGCGTCTGATAGCAGGTATAGCTGCCGTGCCACGTGTCGCCACCGTCCAGCAGCAGAGCTTCCGGACGCGCGGCGCGGATTGCATTGATCACCGTGGCCATCCGGTCCAGCCCGCCAACGCGGCCATATCCCCGCGCCAAAGCCTCGAAGTCACCTGACGACAGCGCATAGTGAGAAGGCGAGCCATCTTCAATGCCGTACATTTTGCGGAAATCGGCACCCGTCACATGCGGCACAGCGCCCCGGTTTTCTCCGACGCCAATGTTGATCGATGGTTCGCGGAAGTAGATCGGTTTCAGCTGTGCATGGATATCCGTCACATGGATCAGCGACACGTTGCCATATGTGTCAAACTCCAGCAGCTGGTCCTGCGTCAGGCTTTGCTGTGCCGCCAGACGGGCCCAGTTGCCAAAACCAGAGCTGCCCAAAATGGCGCTCGCAGCCATACTCGTTTGCAGAAAATCGCGACGGGAGATCATGATACTGTCATTCCTTGCCTGGTAAACATGCGTTTATGTGAATGTGTATTCTTAGAAAAAACCCCTGCAGATTGTTTTTTTCTGCAGGGGTTTTTGTGTTTAGTTTCTGACGGAGGGGCCTTCGATGGAGAGGC
>CANMWT010000015.1 GCA_947501635.1 uncultured Roseobacter sp. | reverse complement strand
TAAACTAAAACAGAAACCGAACCAGAGCCTCCGCTACGAAAACGCCTCTGCATTCCGGAAAACTCTGACGACGGACAGTGTGGTCGACCACAAACGAGCGAAGTACGTCAAGTCAGGGGCGGACGAAGAAGTCCTTCAGGGGTCAATCAGGGGTGTCGAGAAGAAGACACTCCCACATATGCTCTGCGTGACCAACATGATCTTGCACGGGATCGACACGCCGTCAGCGATTGTGCACGGCAATACCCTTGGTCGTCCTTACAAGGACTACAGCGAAAAGGACCGTGTGAACGTCATCGTTACCAACCCACCCTTTGGTGGAATGGAAGAAGACGGAATCGAAAACAACTTTCCATCGCACTACCGCACACGCGAAACTGCCGATCTGTTCATGGCGCTGATCCTGCGGTTATTAAAGACCAACGGACGTGCTTCTGTTGTCTTGCCGGACGGGTTCTTGTTCGGCGAAGGAATGAAGTCGCGGCTTAAGCAGGCCTTGTTGGAAGAAGCCAATCTTCACACCATCGTCCGGCTGCCCAACGGCGTCTTCAACCCCTACACGGGCATCAAGACCAACATCTTGTTCTTCACCAAGGGCACGCCAACCAAGGATGTCTGGTTTTACGAACACCCCTATCCCGAGGGCGTGAAGAACTACAACAAATCCAAACCCATGCAGTTCTCGGAATTTCAACCCGAGATCGACTGGTGGGGAAATGAAGCTGATGGGTTCAAAGCGCGCAAAGAAACCAATCAAGCTTGGAAGCGCAGCGTTGAATACTTGGAACAGCGTGGTTTCAACTTTGACGACAAGAACCCGTTCAAAGAGGTGAAAACAGACCTGAATCCCGACGACCTGCTGGAGGAGTACAAAACGGCGCAAGACGACATCCAGAAACTGCGCGATCAGTTGAAATCGATCCTGGCGGATGCCCTGGATGGGGGGCGCCCGTGACGGACGTCAACCAACTGATCACTGAGCATCTGGATGTCTGGGCATCGGCGATCGAGAAGAAGTCCAGTGCCGGGCGTGGGAACGGCGGCGCAGTCAGTCTGTATGGCATCAAAAAGCTACGTGAGCTAATCCTAGAACTGGCGGTGCGGGGACAATTGGTCCCACAATATGGAACCGATGAACCGGCAGATGCTCTGCTCGAAAAGTTGAATCATCAACAAGCCGACATGTTCGCGAGGGGCCTAATCAAGAAGCCGAAACCACTTGCCAAGATCACTGGCGACGACACTCCCTTTGTGATTCCTAGCGGATGGGAATGGTGTCGGATTTCCCAACTGGGACACGATTGGGGACAGAAGGTCCCAGACAACAAGTTTACCTACATTGATGTCGGATCAATCGACAAGGAACTGGGACTAGTGTCGGAGCCAACCGTCCTTGGGGCGAGCAAAGCGCCTTCGAGAGCGCGCAAGCTGGTTCGGCAGGGCACTGTGATCTACTCGACAGTACGACCATACCTTCTGAACATTGCGGTGGTCACTGAGGACTTTGAACCTGAGCCGATTGCCAGCACGGCATTCGCGATCGTTCATCCGTTTGAAGGTGTCTTGGCGGATTATTTGTACCGCTACCTTCGATCACCAACTTTCATTTCCTACGTCGAAGGTTGCCAGACTGGCATTGCCTATCCCGCGATCAACGACAAACAGTTTTTTTCCGGTTTGGTGCCACTGCCACCAACCGCCGAACAACAGCGGATTGTCGCCAAGGTGGATGAGCTGATGCGGCTGTGCGATGCGTTGGAGCGGCAGGCCGAGGACAGCCTCAAGGCGCACCAGACCCTCGTCGAAACCTGCCTTGCAACCCTCACCAACAGCCAAACCCCCGAAGAGCTCACCCAAAACTGGACCCGCATCGAAGCCCACTTCGACACGCTCTTCACGACTGAGGAGAGTGTTGATCAACTACTGGAGGCCGTTGTTTCACTCGCTGTGCAGGGCCGACTTTCCGAACAATCCAGTGCAGATAATCCGTTCGGTTCATATTGGAATGAAATCCGTTCGACGAAGAATTCTCTCGCCAGTAAGCTTGGTGCCAGGAAGAAAAAGCCCATCCCTGAAATCGATCTACACTTGGCCCCATTTGCAGTACCCGAGGCTTGGGAATGGGTGAGGTTGGACGACGTTGTGGACATCGCGGGAGGGATTACCAAGGGCCGTAAACTTTCTGGTAGGAAGACGTTTCAGTTTCCATACCTACGGGTAGCAAATGTGCAGCGTGGCTACCTTGATCTTGAGGAGATCAAAGAAATCGCGCTCCCACTCGAGGAAGTTGAGAAGTATCAGCTTCAAAGCGGCGATCTCTTAATCACCGAAGGCGGGGACTGGGACAAGGTAGGTAGGACAGCCGTTTGGAGGTGCGAGCTCGACGTAATGGGGCACCAAAATCACGTATTTCGAGCTCGTAAGCTGATCTCAGAGCAAATTGAAGACTGGTTCGAGCTGTATTTGAACAGCGCGTTTGCTCGGGATTATTTCGCGGGTTCAAGCAAGCAAACGACCAATCTGGCATCTATCAACATGACCCAGTTGCGAAGTTGCATGGTGCCGATGCCACCAATCGATGAGCAGAAACGCATTTTGGCGCAAGTTAAATCCTTTAGGAGACTCGCTGCGCGCCTCAAGCAGCGAATATCAGCCTCCGCTCGTGTTCAATCGAGCATTGCTGATATCTTCACTTCAAAATTCACTGAGGAAACATGCGTTTAAAGTCTAATTGGATCAGTGAATACAAGAAGCTTCGCAACTATGCGTCTGCCTCGAGCGCTCAGCGTTGCAAGAGGGTAGCCGATGCCCTGGCCTGATTTCACCGAATTGACCTTTGGCTTCGCCTTCCTCCGCGAGCTGGAGCAAAACTACGTGCACGGCGGAAAGTTTCCGAAAGCACCTGACTTCATCAGCCAGGGCGCAGAGGCGACGAAGGGCTATGATGTTGAGGTCGCCATCGACGGGGCCACCCCTCTCTTCCTACAGCTTAAGCGCTCATATGTCCTGGTGCGCAGCAGCGCAAGTGAGATAGCGTACGGGCTCTACGCGGGCCCGAAGATCTACCGGATGAACCTCCACAAGAGTGGCAAGTACCGCCAACACAAAGCGCTGCAGGGGCTCGAAGCTCTTGGCAATGCTGTTTTCTACGTGACCAGCCAGATCCACACTCCAAAGGAATTCGCGGATCACTACGACAAAGGAACCATCGTTTCTCGAGCCTCGGCAATGTTCGCCCCCAACGAAATCGTCTTGCCAGATGATACGAAAGAGCATCACGTCAGCTTTAAGCGAAATCAAGCATTTGGGTATGTGTATTCAAGGGAACCGCATTCTTTTGAGCGCAAATTCTCAGAAGATGGTCTCTGGCTGCCATCGCTGATGGAGCGTCGTCAAAGCGCTAAAGAAAATCGCAAGGCGCTTAAAGAGGTTGTGAGTTTCTTGACCAAGAAGCTGTATCGTCGGCATCCGGTGCGCCGCATGATTGCGGAGCGGTCAGTCGAGGCTCAGGCCGCGATTTTGTCATACTTCTTGCTCGACGCTCAGCTGACGTTCGTTAAGCCGAAAGGGGGCAAATAGAATGCGCCTCAAGTCTGTCTGGATCGGCGAATACAAAAATCTTCGCGACTTCGCGCTCACTTTCAACGGGGATAGCTTCCTCGACATCTTTGTCGGAAGAAATGGAACCGGGAAGTCCAACTTTTTCGAGGCGTTGGTAGAGATATTTCGCCACATCTTTGACAGTCGGACCGAGCTCGACGACATAGGCTTCGACTATGAAGTCACGTACGAAATCGGGGGCGACGACACCACGCTTGCCCTACGAGACGGAGTTTTTACGATCAACGGTCGTGAACGCCGAACGGTTGGCCGGACGCCAGTTCCAGACAATGTTCTAATCTATTACTCCGGACACAACGACACCATCTCCAAGCTCATAGAGCGTTACGAAACTGCCTTCCGTAGGCGCGTCAGAGGCGCTGAAGTTGGTGAAAGCCGGAAGTTCATCGGCATTGGTCCAGGGTACAAACAACTCCTGCTGTCTATCCTCTTGATGCAGCCGGTTGATTGTCGCGCACGAGGGTTCATTCAACAGAAGCTGAAGATTGAGCAGCTGGGTACGGAGGCCAATCTTGTTCTATCACGTCCTCGTTTTGCCGAGGGTATTGAGGTTGATCCCTTCGACGACAGCACGTTTCTGTGGGGCATAGACGGAATAGTACGAGAGTTCCTTGATAAACTTTTGGCCTGCATCAGGGACGACTACACTCCTGGCTCCCTATATGATCGCGAAGCGGACCAGTTTTCCATTCCGATCAATCTGGACTTGTTCCGAACTGCCTTTCAAGACGTCGAGCCCTCAGAGTTGTTCCGCAGTTTTGACAACCTCCGTACGCTCGAGATGATCAAGGAAATCTCTGTCCCGATTACGCTGGAGGGCGGGACCGAGGCAACCACGGGGCACTTCAGCGACGGCCAATTTCAGTCGATCTACATCTACTCGATTTCGGAACTGTTCAAAGACAGGAACTGCATCAGCTTGCTCGACGAACCGGACTCATTTCTGCACCCTGAATGGCAGTTCGACTTCTTGAAGCAGGTGATTGAGATCACAGAAGTTGCATCCCAGAGCAACCATGTTCTGTTAAGCAGTCACAGCGCGTCGACCGTGGCCAGATCACGGGAAGAAGAAATTCGCATGTTTGAGTTCGACGGAGACCGTGTTTCCGTCCATAGCGCAAACAAAGCCTCGATCATCCGGTCGCTCTCGGCTGGTCTGATCACATTCTCCGAAACTGAAGCTAGGTTAAACATCGCGTTCACGCTGAAGAACACAACTGGTCCTGTTCTATTTACAGAAGGTATTACGGACGAACTCATACTAGAGACCGCTTGGCGAAAGCTGCGTGGTGATGCTCATCGCCCGTTCGATATTCAGAACGCGTTCAGCTGTGGTTTCCTACGCAATTTGTTAAAGGACGAATCCCTGTTTGCATCTAATCCGGGCCGAAAATTCATTGGCTTGTTTGATTTTGATGAGGCGTATAACGACTGGGCGCAGCTCGGTGCAGATTTCGAAACTGACCCACATAATTGCTTGGGAAAGAAGCTCAATGGTCGAGAAGGCTATGCCCTGTTGCTTCCAGTTCCGCCGAACCCCCACATCCGAAAACAAGTTCTGAATGCAGAAACAGGTGGCAACTACGGGAACCGATCTCTGCTAACCATCGAGCTCCTTTTGCACGGCGTCCCTGGGTTGGAGGCACACTTCGCAGTCGACCAGTCGCGCCCCGAGCGTTTTACCCGGTTCATCGGTGACAAGGTGCACTTTGCAAACAACATCGTGCCGCATGTTGAAGCAGAACATTTTGCGAGCTTTGCTCCAATTTTTTTGAATGTCGAAAGCATCATTGCTGCAGGTGCTTAGGCGCCAGGCACCATTGCAATCGCTTCTGTAAGTGTATGATTTTTACAGAGAACTGGTGCCGCTGAAGGGACTCGAACCCCCGACCCCATCATTACGAATGACGTGCTCTACCAGCTGAGCTACAGCGGCTTCCTGGACCCTACTATGGCCCTACTAGTTCTACTCGTTTGCCGCGAACTCGTTGGTTTCGCAAGTCATTCTCGCGGGGACCCGCTAATTACGAAGTGACGTGCTCTACCAGCTGAGCTACAGCGGCTTTTTCTCGGTGTTGGTAGTTGTGGTTGATTAAACTATCAAGTCTGGCGCTACTCAAGAATTGGACAGCGTTTCATTGTGCCAGACGCAGTGCGCTGTGGCTGTATAAGCATCAGAAAAGTCGAGCTTTTTCTGGAGTTATGCTTATATTGAGTCGTGGCCATAAAGGAGGTCACGATGCCTGGATTACGCTTAACTCGACGCAGTGTTGATGACATACCGCACCCCGAACATGGGCAGGTGATTTATCGAGACACGATGTTGCCGGGGTTCGGTGTACGCGTTGGCGCAAAATCAAAAACATACATTGTCGAAGGGCAGGTAAATCGTCGCACCAGACGGGTTACAATCGGACGGGCAGACCTTTTCCCGCCGGAAACAGCGCGGCGCAAAGCGCTTGTCGTTTTAGGCGACATGGCAGACGGCGTTGATCCAACAGCTGAGAAGCGAAAAGACGTCGTAAAAAATATGACGGTAGAGAAGGCCTTCAAAAAGTTCTTTGAAGCCAGACCGGATCTGGCAAAGGCAACGGTAGAGAATTATTCACGCACAGGTTTCATTTACCTTAAACTGTGGGCTCATAAGCCAATCAATGAGATTACCCGGCAGATGGTGTTGAAAAAGCACCAAGAGATGTCGCGCATCAACGGAAAAGTCACTGCCAATGACTCGTTTCGTCATTTTCGTTCGGTCTACAACTTCATCGCCGCGACGGAAGATGACTTTCCGCCAAACCCGGTGAACATTCTTACTCAAGCGAGGGCTTGGAATAAGGAGCGGCGACGCCAGACCATTATTGAAGCCAAACAGCTTCCCGCATGGTGGGATGCTGTCCTATCGGAACCGCGTTATGCGCGGGATTTTCTGCTCATGGCTCTGTTCACAGGCATGCGGCGCAGCGAATTGCAACGCTTGCGTTGGGAGAACATCGATCTTGATGAGCGCAAGCTGCACTTGCCAACGACCAAAAACGGCGATCCGCTGGTACTTCCCCTGTCTAGCTTTCTGCTCAATTTGCTCAGGGACAGAAAAGATAGCGCAGGCGCATCCCCATGGGTGTTTCCTGGAAACGGTCCTGCCGGTCACATTGTCGAGCCGAAAAAGTTCCTTCAAAGGGTCAGCGCTGCGTCAGGCGTATCTTTCACACTTCATGACTTGCGCAGAACTTACATCACGATTGCTGAGAGCTTGGACATTCCACACTATGCGCTCAAACGGTTGCTGAACCATCGCTCTTCCGCTGACGTGACTGGCGGTTATATCATTATCAACGTGGACAGACTGCGCGGGCCCGTTGAACTGATCTCCGAACGCATCCTGGAAATGAAAGACCGTCAAGGCTGATGGGTAAAGGGACTCGCAACCCAGCTGCCTTGTGTCCGGCAAGCTCCAAGCGTTGATACAAACGCAGTGTGCGTATAACCTTGTGTCTAGCGAACTGTGGAGGGTGCAAAATGCTTGTCGAGTTGCAGACCAGACGCCGCGCTGTTGCGCTGGCATACCGAAGATATGTTGAAGCTGACTATGCTTGGAACAGCTCCACCCAAAGTGCTATGGGTTGGTTTCCTGATGCCCGTCAGAGCCACGTCGCGATAATTGGAAACCCCGGTTCCAAAGTTCGCCGGTTGTACTCTCAACGTGAGCGCGCAATGCTTCAGCTGGAAACGGCACGTCAAAAACTCGATGTGGCGAAAGCACGACTGTTGAAAAGGCATCGCCAAGCAAGCGCGGGGCCGCTTCTTATTGGCCTCTCCCTGAACAATCATTAGCGAAGTCTCATTTGTCACAAATCGGCGAATGCCAAGTGAGGATTTGGCCAAAATACGCTCTCTTGCCCTTACGTCTCAACTGGCGCAAGCTTGTCCGCGGAGGAGGGATGTCTATTCCACCGTTGGGTTTGCTGGCTGACCGGCGAGCATTACGCCTTCCTCCGGGAGGAGAATGTAATGTCACCGAAGACTGCAGGTTCTACATCGCCGAACAACCTGACACCACGGCAAGACGGCATACCCAAAATCAACAAGTTGACTTCGGATGATATCACCGCGTCGCTGAGGGCCGGGTTTTCAGACTTTCTGGCGCGACCCTTCATGAGCGGCTTCTTCGGCTTGTTTTATGCGGTATTCGGGCTCTTGTTTGTGTGGGCCCTGGTTTGGCTCAGTAAGATATGGATGATCATTCCTGCAGTTGTAGCCTTCCCGTTGGTCGCACCTTTCGCCGCCGCTGGGCTTTATGAAATATCCCGCCGTTTGCAGAAGGGAGAAAGTTTCGGCTGGTCGGAAATCTTGACCGTCGTGACCGATCAACGCAACCGCGAAATGGGTTGGATGGCCTTTGTCACTTTGTTCATCTTTTGGGTATGGATCTACCAAATCCGACTTTTGCTGGCGATTTTACTGCAAGATGCCTCCTTTTCGGACTTTGACGGGTTTCTGAACACTGTATTCTACACACCGGAGGGCTGGACCTTCCTTGCCATTGGCATCTGCGTAGGTGCAATTCTGTCGGCTGCACTGTTCTCGGTGACCGTCGTCGCTATGCCCATGCTGTTGGACCGGGAAACTAATTTTGTCACGGCAATGATTACATCTGTTCGTGTCGTCACGGAAAACCCTGTGGTTATGCTCGCCTGGGCGGCAATCATCACGGTTACCATGCTGTTATCGTTGGTTCCCGCGTTTCTGGGCCTGATCGTCACTCTGCCAGTCCTTGGTCACACCACTTGGCATCTTTATAAGCGGGCTGTGTCACCGGCGGAAGGGTGATCTGTCAAACCAAAAACTAGAGCAACTGGTTGTTTTTGAGAAGTTTTCCGGCTGAAACCCAGTGGTTTGATGGTGCTGCTGCGGAGATTTGAACTCCGGACCTCTCCCTTACCAAGGGAGTGCTCTACCCCTGAGCTACAGCAGCCTATCAATTTCGGGCTTGCGAGCATATGCCCTACTATAGCCCTACTAGTTTTTCCTCCACACTGCTAACTCAATGTTTGAGCACCCAATTTTGGAATGGACCCACCCATTACCAAGGGGAGTGCTCTACCTCTGAGCTACAGCAGCGCCGGTGCGCGTGGGTGTTAGACCCAAACCAAGATCGGTGCAAGCCTAATCTGGACCCTTTTGCGCCCCTGAGGTACACAGCGCATATGGCGAACAGACCTGATACCGAAAACGCGACAAATGCCTCCCAAACCCGGGAAGACCGCCTGAAGGCTGCGCTCAAGGCAAACCTGTCGCGTCGCAAGGCGCAAAGCCGCAAACGGGCAGGAGGCGACGCGCCGCAAAAACAATCACCGGGCGCCACCGGGCAGGACAAGGACGCATAAGCGCATGGACTCAATCGTCGTAACAGGAGGGCAGCCTCTCGCGGGGCAGATCCCCATCGCAGGCGCTAAAAATGCCTGCCTCACGCTGATGCCCGCAACCTTGCTTTCAGACGAACCTCTCACGCTGATGAACGCGCCCCGGTTGTCTGATATCCGCACTATGTCGGAACTGCTCAAATCACTGGGTGCTGAGGTGGCCTCCCTGCAAGACGGTAAAGTGTTGGCGCTGTCCAGTCATGGGCCGATCAACACCCGCGCCGACTACGACATCGTACGCAAGATGCGCGCCTCAAATCTCGTGCTGGGACCTCTTCTCGCTCGCGAAGGCCACGCGGTGGTGTCGCTTCCGGGCGGCTGCGCCATCGGCGCGCGGCCAATGGATATCCACACAGACGGCCTTGGCAAGATGGGTGCGGATATTGACCTCAAAGACGGCTACTTGCATGCCAAAGCGCAGGGCGGCCGGCTCAAAGGTGCCGTGATCGACTTCCCCTTTGCCTCGGTTGGCGCTACTGAAAACATCGCGATGGCTGCAACGCTTGCCAAGGGTACCACGGTGCTGAATAACGCAGCCCGCGAACCCGAAATCGTCGACTTGGTGAAATGCCTGCGCGCGATGGGGGCGCAGATCGAAGGCGAAGGCACGTCAACAATCACCATTGAAGGCGTTGACCGGCTTGGCGGGGCCACCCATACCGTTGTTACCGACCGTATCGAATTGGGGACCTATATGCTCGCCCCCGCGATCTGCGGCGGAGAGGTGGAACTTCTCGGCGGCCGCATCGACCTGCTGGAGGCATTCTGCGAAAAGCTTGACGCAACAGGCATATCCGTCAGCGAAACGCAGCAGGGTCTCTCGGTCAAGCGCAATGGTGGTGGCCTGAAGGCGGTTAACGTCACCACTGCGCCTTTCCCTGGCTTTCCAACCGACCTCCAGGCGCAGATGATGGCGCTTTTGTGTATCGCCAACGGCACATCCGTGCTCGAAGAGAAAATCTTTGAAAACCGCTTCATGCATGCGCCGGAACTGATCCGGATGGGCGCGGATATCGACGTGCACGGCGGCACCGCGACAGTCAAAGGCGTGGGACAACTCAAGGGCGCACCGGTTATGGCAACCGACCTGCGCGCCTCCGTGTCGCTGATTCTCGCGGGGCTCGCCGCCAAAGGAGAAACCAGAGTGGCGCGCGTCTACCACCTTGACCGCGGCTACGAACATGTAGTGCGCAAACTGTCTCAGGTCGGGGCGCGCATCGAAAGGGTCTCTGACACATGACAGACGCCCGCTTCGAAGATGGCCGCGAAGCACCGCTCAATCTGGGCGCGCTCGATGCCGAAGACCTGGAAATTCTTGCCTCCCTGACACAGGATGCGGTCTTTCCGGCAACTCAAATGACATGGGATCGCGCCAACGCGCGCTTTGCCCTGCTCCTCAACCGCTTCCGCTGGGAAGAGGGCCCGGCACGCACCGCCGCACCAGAACGCGTCCAATCCATTCTGGCCTTCGACACGGTCAGGGCCGTCGCCACAAACGGGATCACGCGCGGCGATGCAGATACAGTTCTGTCACTGCTCTCGGTGGACTACACCGAAACAGACGCCCCTTCAGGCTATATCTTGCTGACCCTCGCAGGCGACGGGGCCATCCGTCTCACCGTTGAAACGATCGAAGCCACCTTGAAAGACGTCACAAAACCTTATGTGGCCCCCTCAGGACAAACCCCGCAACACCCCGACTGATTTCGTTCTTTGGTCCTTAAATATCCCCGCCGGAGGCATAAAATCTCTGGCTCCCAGTGCTAAGAGTGCCCATGCCCGTCTTTCTCAATGCAACCGCTCCGGAATTTGACGCAGCTTTTCAGAAGCTGCTTTCGGCCAAACGCGAAGACAGCCCTGATGTTGATGCCACCGTGGCCGCAATCATAGATGATGTGCGCCGGCGCGGCGACGCGGCGCTCGTCGACCTGACCCGTCAATTCGACCGTTTAAACCTGTCAGCGGATAGCCTGCGTATCACCGCCGCAGAAGTTGACGCTGCGGTGACTGCAGTGCCACAAGACCAGATCGCAGCGCTGCAACTGGCTGCGGACCGCATCCGCGCCTACCACGACCGCCAACGCCCCGAAGATGCCGCATGGATAGATGATAGTGGTGCACAGCTTGGCTGGCGCTGGACAGCCGTTGCAGCCGCAGGCCTCTATGTGCCGGGTGGGCTGGCCTCCTACCCGTCGTCCGTGCTCATGAACGCAATCCCCGCGAAAGTCGCTGGCGTACCGCGCCTCGCGATGGTGGTGCCGGCGCCAGATGGCGTGCTGAACCCGCTCGTGCTGGCCGCTGCAAAACTGTCGGGCGTGGATGAAATCTATCGCATCGGCGGGGCACAGGCCGTGGCTGCCCTTGCTTATGGCACCGAAACAATCGCCCCCGTCGACAAAATCACCGGCCCTGGAAACGCCTTCGTGGCCGCCGCCAAGCGTCGCGTTTTCGGCAAGGTGGGCATCGACATGATCGCGGGCCCCTCCGAAATTCTGGTGATCGCCGATGCGGACAACGACCCGGACTGGATTGCCCTTGATTTGCTCAGTCAGGCTGAACACGACGAAAGCGCACAATCCATTCTCATAACCACCGACGCGGCTTTTGCCGCCGCAGTCTCGGACCGTGTTGAAAAACACCTGCAGTCGCTGGAACGTCGTAGCATCGCGGCTGCCGCATGGCGCGACTACGGTGCGATTATCACCGTGCCGGATCTGGAAACGGCAGCCCGGCTCAGCGACCGGATCGCGCCAGAGCACCTCGAACTATGCGTGACGGACCCCGAGGCGTTGTCAGAACGTATCACCCACGCAGGTGCGATCTTTCTGGGTCAGTGGACGCCTGAAGCCATCGGCGACTACGTCGGCGGGCCCAACCACGTGCTGCCCACCGCCCGCTCCGCCCGCTTTTCCTCGGGCTTGTCAGTGCTCGACTTCATGAAACGTACGACGCTGGCTCGCATGACCCCCGCCGCACTGCGCGCCATCGGCCCCGCCGCAGAAACTCTGGCCGCCACCGAAAGCCTGCAGGCCCATGGCCTGTCCGTAACGGCGCGCCTGCGCAAGTTGAACGAGTAGCGCGGGCCCGAGGTTGCCCCGCGCGCCCCTTCCACGTTAAGCAGGGTCCGTCGAACTCATTTATCAAGAATCCCCGCTATGACCCGTATTACGCATATCGCCCTCGATGACAGCGCCTTACCGCCGCCCACGCCGGAAATCGAACAGGAACGCAAAGTGGCCGTCTTTGATCTGCTCGAGGACAACACATTCGTGCTGCCCGCGCGCGAAGACCGTCCTGTACCCGAAGGACCGTATCACCTCAAACTGGCAATCCGCGAGAAACGTCTGGTCTTTGATGTTGAAACGGAAAGTGCGGAAAAAGCCGCCGAGTTCCACCTTGGCCTTGGACCGTTCCGCCAGGTGGTCAAAGACTATTTCCAGATCTGCGAAAGTTATTTCGATGCGGTGAAAAAGCTGCCCCCCAGCCAGATTGAAACGATAGACATGGCGCGGCGCGGTATCCACAACGAGGGCAGCCGCGTGCTGCAAGAACGTCTCGAGGGCAAGGCCGAGATCGACACCGACACCGCCCGCCGCCTTTTCACTCTGATCTGCGTCCTTCACTTCGGCGGATAAATGGAAAACGGCATGCCACAGTCGGTCCTGTTTTGTTGTGACCACAATGCTGTGCGCTCGCCCATGGCCGAAGGCATGATGAAAAAGCTCTACGGCACGGGTACTTACGTGCAGTCCGTCGGTGTCACGAACGACATGGAAATCGATGGCTTTTCCATCGCCGTTTGTCAGGAACTGGATGTGGAACTATCGCGGCACCGGTCGCGCAGTTTCGACGAAATGGAAAATTGGGGCGACGATCTGGGCTCGTTCGATCTGGTCATCGCGCTCAGCCCCGCGAGCCAGCGGCGCGCGTTGGAACTAACCCGCTACTACAGTCTTGAAGTGGAGTACTGGCCAATCCTCGACCCGACAGGGCTGGGCGAAAACCGCGACGCGAAACTGGCCAGCTACCGCCAGGCGCGCGATCAGATCAAAGAGCGGTTGATTGAACGTTTCGGTCCGCCCACTGAAATGATCTAAGTGTGCGCCGTTATCAAAGCGTGACCCAAAGTTGGAATAGCAGCCCCGCCAGAAAAGCGCCCCCAAGCGAGATGGCGATGTAAAGCGCAAAGACATGCGGTCGCACCAGCGCCCAGACCGCAATCGCCGCCGGCAGTGACGTCACGCCGCCCGCGACCAAAAAGGCCAGACCGGCACCATGCGCCATGCCCTGATCGATCAGCCCTCCGACCAAAGGCAGGGCGGCATAGCCGTTCAGATAGGCCGGCACCCCTACCAGCGTCGCCACCGCTATGGGGCCCAGACCCTCGCCGCCCAAGAGCCGGGTCACCGTCTCTGCCGGTACATAGGCCAGCATCAGGCTCTCCAGCAGAAAGGCAAAGATTAGCCATTTGGCGAGAAAATGAGTCGTCTTCAGTGCCTCGCCAAAGAACTTGGACAGACGCTCCGGATCGGTCCAGAATCGCCATAGGACCGGCTTGGGCGCACGCAGCTTGGCACCGCCACAGCCGCCATTGCCAATGCCCTCGCGCAGAGGCGCATCCAGCGCATGGGTGCGCGCCAGAAGATGCACGATGTAGCCGCCCGCCATTCCCAATCCGATGGCTGTCAGCGTCTTGGCCACGGCGAATTGAAGATCAAGTACGCCCGCTGTCAGCAAAAACATGGACGGGTCCATGACTGGCGACGCCAGCCAAAATGCCATAACCGCGGACAGCGGCACCCCCATCGCCAGCAAGGCCGCAATCAACGGGATCACTCCGCAAGAGCAAAAGGGCGACAATCCGCCCGCAAGTGCCGCCAGCGTAATGATGACAACGGGCGACCCGACAAAAGCCTTGGCAATCAGATTATCCGCTCCTGTTGCCGCGGCCCACGCCGCTACTGCGACCGACAGCACTAGAAAAGGGGCCGTGTGCCAGATCGCGGCAGTGACAAACGCGACACTCTCAACAGCTTGTTGAGGGGAAGCCGCCGCTGTAATTGCCAAAACGGCCAAGGTTGCCAGCCAGACCCGGTGTTTGTGCCAAAGCACATGCATGAAACCGGGGCGCGGTGCGGAAGAGATATCAGCCATATGTCTGGCCTCCTGTCTAAGGCGCGGCTAGGCTGCGTCTTCGTCTGTGATAAGGGTCACACCAGTACAGCACTGGTCTGTCAGAAACGTGATGATGTGGTTCATTTCATCGAAGTTGACCGTATTGACGACTTCGCGGCCCTGTTTCGCTTGCGCCACCAGCCCGGCATCCACCAACATGCGCAGGTGATGCGCCAGCGTAGAGGCCGCAAGCCCCAGATGCTGAGATATATGCCCCACGGTCATCCCCTGATGCCCAGCTTTTACAAGGAGGCGGAATATATCCAGACGGGCTTCGTGGCCCAAAGCGGCAAGTGCGCGTGCAACGGTTCTATTTTCGGTCATAAGAACTATATAACTAGAATTGTGGTTATATACAAGCCCAAACTGCTTAACCCCGCGTTACAGTGTTTTGGTGTACAGGATTCTTCTTGCACCCGCGCGGCAGAGGTCTCAATCTGTGTGCAGCCAGAATTGGGGACAACATGCTGGAAATTAGCACACGGAAAATCGCACGCGTGATCCTTCTGACACGGGAATACGGGCCCGACAGTCCACATCTGTCTGACTATATCTCGGGGTTGAATACCGACGAAAAGGTCAGCCTCGTGGCGCTGATGTGGATCGGCCGTGACAGTTTTTCCGCCGATGAACTGGAATACGCGAAATCCGAAGCCCGGCGCGAAGCAACGGCACCTACCGAAAACTACCTCTCGGGCATCCCTGGCCTTGCCGAACATCTTGAAAGCGGCATGGAGCAATTAGGCATCGACGTCACCGATGTCGAAGACAATCTCTGACAGTCGTTGCGAAAGACCAGAAATGAGCGCAATACTGCAACGCTACTTTGCGGCGTTTAATGCCAAAGATGTCTCGGGCATGCTGGACTGCCTGACACCCGACGTGGCCCATCACGTGAACGAAGGCGGGGTGCGTTACGGCAAAGACGCGTTCGAGGCCTTCTGCAAGCATATGAACCGTTGCTACGATGAAACCCTGACCGATCTTGTGCTTTTCGAAGCTGCCGGGCAGGGCAGGGCGGCCGCAGAATTCACAGTTAACGGTACTTACAAGGCCACAGACGACGGGCTGCCGATAGCGACGGGCCAAACCTATGTTCTGCCCGCCGGATCCTTTTTTGACATTACCGACGGGAAGATCAGCCGCGTGACCACGCGCTATAACCTGTCGGACTGGATCGCACAGGTCAGCGGCGGCAATGGCGGTTGAAACTCGGGTCCTGACGGAGAACGCGCTTACCGACGTGATTGGGGAACTGGCGGCGTTGCGCATTACCGTCTTTCGGGACTGGCCGTATCTTTATGAAGGCGATCGCGCCTATGAGGAACGCTACCTTGCCCCCTATTTGACCACCAAGGAGGCCGTCGTGATCGGCACCTTTGACGGGGGCCGGTTGGTCGGGGCCTCCACAGGCATTCCACTCAAAGCCCACGACAATGAATTTGCCGCCGCTTTCGCCCGGACCGAGATCGACACCGACCGTGTCTTCTATTGCGCCGAAAGCCTGCTTTTGCCGCAATACCGCGGGCAGGGTATCGGGCACCGCTATTTCGACCTCAGAGAGGCCGCCGCGCGCGCTCAAGGCCTTAGCCTGTCTGCTTTCTGTGCGGTTGTGCGCCCCCAGAACCACCCGCAACGCCCCACGACCTGCCGCCCCCTCGATGGGTTCTGGCGCGCCCGCGGCTATGCGCCACTTGAAGATGTCGTTGCACGGTTCAGCTGGAAAGATATTGGCGACGTCGACGAAACGTGGAAAAGGCTGCAATTCTGGGTCCGAACCCTCTGAGCGTTCTGAATGACGCGGCTTGACGGGTCGTCAAACGTCCCTGCACATCAACTCTGCTGTTTCTGCAAACTGTGCCCATGCATCCCAGAACCTCTCGTTGGCGGGTGTGTCTGACAGCTTCATCTGTTGCAACAGCTCGGGCTCGGCGAAAAAGCGCACTGCCCGCTGTTGCTGGCTTTGCGACAGCGTCAGATCGGCCGCGGCCTGAATGCAGCCGCAGCGTTGCGCATTGGCTCTCTTGCGATTGTGGATGGTGCAGGCCGTGCCCACGGGGCCTTGGGCAAATCGCGGGACCGATGCCAGCTCAACCGGTGCCACCGGTGACGCTGTCCGGGCCGCAGGCGCAGACCCTCCGGAGCCGCAGGCCGACAGTGCCAGCATCGCAAAAGCTGCCGCCGCAGCCTGCATCGCACGCCCGCACGCACGCGGACAGCCGACAAGACGGGCAAGTTTGAAGGGGTGGGCAGTCATAGCAGAACTATGGCCGATCCCGCCCCGCGGTTCAATTCATAGATGTGGCGTCCGAACCCGTTTCAGAATTTCCAGCGCGCACCGACGACAAACAGGTCAATGTCCTCGTAGTCCGTGCCCGACGCATCGAACTCATAGGCGCGGTAGCTCGCATAAACTTCAAGGTTGTAGGCGTCTACACGCTGGACTGCGGAAATCGAGATGCTCTGGCTGTCCGAACCGTCGATGTCGAAGTCCGACCCGTCAAAGATGTCCAGGGACAGCGCCGTGCTGCCCGCAGACCACCAGTTCTGGATATAGCCAACCTTGGCGTAGTAATAGCTTGAATCCGCTTCATCCGCCGCACCCGAAGCGAAGGCCAGGTTCACGCCAGTGGGCTTGTGCAGCACGGCGATGGAGCCTGAGACCACTTCTTCGTCCGTGCCACCCTCGGTTTCGTCAATCCACTGGTAACCGATACGCCCGTCGACCTTGTAGTTGCTGTATTCGTTGGCATATTTCAACGCAACATCCGTGAATTCGCGCTTGTCAGGAACCACCAGCAGTTCCTTGCCCCAAGAGACGCTACCGGTAAAACCGTTGTAGCTGGCCGTGTCATAGCGCAGCCGCGCACGCCGCGCGCCGTCATAGGATTTGAACGCATCACTGATGGTCGTGCCCGACAATGCGCCGCCATCGGAGCGGAAAGCAAAGCTGCCCGCAAGATCCGATACCGAAGAATAGGCAACCACCGTCGTGCCCGAGAAGTCCGCTTCGGCAATGCCGTCATTCGACATACTGCCCTGGCCGGCGTAGAAGGTGCCATAGTCGGGCGAGGCATACACCAGCTCCAGTTTGCGCAGCTCGGTGCGGTTCAGGTCAATGTCTGAATCGTTGTCGTCCATGGTGGCTGCAGCAGACCCGTCAATGCCAAGCGCTGTTTCGAAGTGCCCTTTGACCGTCCCGCCGTTGCCCAACTCATTCGAGTAGATGGCACCGACACGCGTATTGGAGTTGTCGTTGTCGGTGACGTAGGTCTCGCTTTCTGTGCCGTCGTCGACCGAGAAGAGACCAAAGTTCAACTGTCCGTAAAAATCGAATGTCGGATCGGCCAGCGTTAGAGTAGGCACCGACAGCGTGAGCACTGCGGCGGTTGTGATATGCAACTTGGTAATTGATTTCATGATTGTCCTGCCTCTCAAAACTTCGCCGTTTTTCTGGCGTTATGCTGCACTATACCGCTGAAAGTTTTGCATTAAAGTGCCTGCGCAACCATCGCGCGATCAATGTTGCACAATTGCCTGCAAACCACAGCCCGCGCAGGGCCGACACTGATGCGCCCGCCTGTCGCGCCCCTTTGGCAGACCAACCGCGCCGACGCGCAATCTGCGACCTTGACCGCCCCACAAAACCACACCATATCCCATCTTCATGACACCGCTTTCACATATCCGCAATTTCTCCATCGTGGCGCATATCGACCACGGGAAATCCACGCTGGCCGACCGGCTCATCCAGTCCACCAACACCGTGGCCGACCGTGATATGAAAGAGCAGATGCTCGATAGTATGGACATCGAACGCGAACGCGGCATCACCATCAAGGCGCAGACCGTGCGCATCAACTACACCGCGCTTAACGGCGAAGACTATGTCCTGAACCTCATCGACACGCCGGGTCATGTCGACTTTGCCTACGAAGTCTCCCGCTCGATGCGCGCGGTCGAAGGCTCTCTGCTGGTGGTGGACAGCACCCAGGGTGTTGAGGCGCAGACGCTGGCCAATGTCTATCACGCGATTGAGGCCGATCACGAGATCGTCCCCGTCCTGAACAAGATCGACCTGCCCGCGTCGGACTGCGACCGCGTGGCCGAACAAATCGAGGATGTCATCGGGATCGACGCGACCGAAGCCATTCAGGTCTCGGCCAAGACGGGGCAGGGTATTACCGAAACGCTCGAAGCCATTGTGGAGAAACTCCCGGCGCCCAAGGGTAACCCTGACGCGCCACTGAAAGCGATGCTGGTGGACAGCTGGTACGACAGCTATCTTGGCGTTATCGTGCTTGTCCGCATCATGGACGGTCAGCTTAAAAAGGGTGACCGCATCCGCATGCTGTCCAACAACTCTACCCACCACGTGGACCGCATCGGCGTCTTCCGTCCCGAGATGACAACGATCGACGCCCTTGGCCCGGGTGAAATCGGCTTTCTGACTGCTTCGATCAAGCAGGTGCGTGACACCCGCGTGGGCGACACGATCACCCACGAAAAGAAAGGCACCGAAGATGCGCTGCCGGGTTTCAAGCCGGCGCAACCCGTGGTCTTCTGCGGTCTTTTCCCCGTGGACTCCGCCGAATTCGAGGACCTGCGCGACGCGATCGAGAAACTCGCCCTCAACGATGCCAGCTTCTCCTACGAGATGGAGACGTCGGCCGCGCTTGGCTTTGGCTTCCGCTGCGGCTTTCTGGGCCTGCTGCACCTTGAAGTGATCCGCGACCGGATCGAACGGGAATACAATATCGAGCTGATAACCACGGCGCCTTCGGTCATCTACCACGTCCATATGAAGGACGGTACGATGACCGAACTGCACAACCCCGCCGATATGCCCGATCTGACGCTTGTTGACCATATGGAAGAGCCGCGGATCAAGGCGACGATCCTTGTGCCCGACGACTATCTGGGCGATGTGCTCAAGCTTTGTCAGGACCGGCGCGGCATCCAGCTTGACCTCACCTACGCGGGCTCCCGCGCGATGGTCGTCTATGACCTGCCGCTCAACGAAGTGGTCTTCGATTTCTACGACCGGCTCAAGAGCGTCACCAAGGGCTACGCCAGCTTTGACTACCAGATGATCGGATACCGTCAGGACAGTCTGGTCAAAATGTCGATCCTCGTGAACGACGAACCCGTCGACGCGCTCAGCACCATGGTCCACCGCGACCGCGCCGAAATGCGCGGCCGCGCCATGGTCGAAAAGCTCAAAGACCTGATCCCCCGCCACATGTTCAAAATCCCGATTCAAGCCGCGATCGGAGGCAAGGTCATAGCGCGCGAGACCTTGAGCGCGATGCGCAAGGACGTCACCGCCAAATGTTATGGGGGGGATGCCACCCGGAAACGCAAACTGCTGGACAAGCAGAAGGCGGGGAAGAAGAAGATGCGGCAGTTCGGGAAAGTGGATATCCCGCAGGAAGCTTTTATCAGCGCTCTTAAAATGGACGGGTAAACCCGACCATTTTTCGCGCTGAAAAGGCCAGTGCGGAAAAGGCGCCTTTTCAAAGAAAAAGCTGCCGACCGGCACCCGGTTCAGTTGGGGCGCTGATCCCCCTCGCGTTCATTTTCCGCGCACTTAACGTGCCGCCAATCGCTCAAGCGCCGCGCTTAAAGCTCAAACGATCAAACCCCCACACAATCCCTCACCCACCTGCACAAGAAGCAGGGGCGGCGACCGGCCGCGGGCGTCGCGCTGCCCACTAAGAACGAGCTAGTTTTTTCTTCCGGGTTGACGGCAACCTAAGTATAGATCAGCCTCGCGGGTAAATTCGTTGCCGGGGAAGATTTCTAGTGTACCTCATGTATGTAGATGAGAGTGGCGATCCGGGAAATAATACAACGCAAACCGACTACTTCTGTTTGTCTGGTTTAGTGGTTCATGAGAGCGAATGGCACCAGCTTATTGACACGTTGGTAACATTTCGGCGAACCATGAAGTCTGTTTACAACTTGCCGATACGTGCCGAAATTCACTCCGCAGAGATTATTCGAAAAGATGAATTCGGAATTCCCAAACATAGCCGACTGGCTATTCTCAGAAACCATTTGGACGAACTCGCAAAGCTCAATTCAATATCCGTTACCAACGTTGTTGTTGATAAACGAGACAAGCCCTCAGATTTTGACGTTTTTGGCTCAGCATGGCGCACACTGTTTCAAAGGTTCGAAAATACCCTAACCCATGGTAATTTTCCTGGAGGGTACAAACGGTCTTTTGGAATTGTTTTCACAGATGCGACAGCGGGAAAGAAACTCACGAGTTTGATGAGGAAAATGTCTGTGTACAACCCTATTCCAAATAAGTTTGGGGGTGGTTACCGAAACATACCCATACTTCGAATTGTAGAAGATCCGTCCGAACGGGATTCTTAGGATTCATTGCCTATTCAATCTTGTGACGTTGTTTCCTACTTTCTGCATCAGAAACTAAAACCGAACAGTTACATTCGACGAAAGAATGCGGTCGCATATTTTGATCGACTAACACCTATTCTCAATTTGAAGGCGAGCATATCACACCCTCAAGGCATTGTTCTTTTGTAAAAAATAAGGGCGGACAGTTTCCTGTCCGCCGGGAAGATCCTACTAACAGGTTGTGCCTGGTTTCAGATCTTACTCAATATATAGTCACCAAATAAGCAAAATGCGAATAGAATTTCTTGGTTGCGCGAATACTGAGCATAAAATTGCAAAAAAAAACGTTCTCTTGAACCACAATCCCCGTGGGATTGTGCAGCGCCCGTGTCCGGGGCTTCGCCCGTTCGACCCTGAAACTGTCCACTGGACAGTTTCCAAGACGGGTCTCACCCACCCCCACGGGGCGGGCGCTTCGCTTCCCGCCCCTCGGTTCGGGCGCCGCGAAGCTCGGATGTTTCGATAGCTTCCCCGGGGCTCCGCCCGCTCATCCTTGAATCGATCCCCCGGATCGATTGTCGCGCCAAGGCGCGATCAGTCTTCGCCCCCTCGGTTCGGGCGCTGGCGCTCAGATCAAAACGCACCGATGGAAATCAATCGCCCCCTGCGTCGCGCGGACGCGCGCCGCGCTCGTCACTTCAAACAGTCCACCGGACTGTTTGATCTGGCTGCGCCAGACCGCTCCTCGCCCCCTCGGTTCGGGCGCGGTACTCTGCTCACAACATACCGCTAGTTGCATAGCGCCTCTCCCCCTGGGCGCCGCCCGTTGGCGCTTCAAAAGGTCCCCCGGACCTTTTGTCAGGC
Organism: uncultured Roseobacter sp.; assembly: GCA_947501635.1. Lineage (GTDB taxonomy): Bacteria > Pseudomonadota > Alphaproteobacteria > Rhodobacterales > Rhodobacteraceae > Roseobacter. Next base: position 37,780 of record CANMWT010000015.1, on the reverse strand, counting down.
TTCGCCTGAACCAGCGCCAACCCCGCCACGGGGCGGGCGCGGGGCGCGACTGTGATGGCGTTTTTGGCTTCAAGCACATCTTTCCAACAAGTTTTCAAAACGCCTAAAAAGTAAGCTCTCCGCAGAATTTCTTCCTTCTGCAAGTGGGTGCAATTAAACGGGAAATTGAAACCGTCCACAGCTTATCCACATGAAAAACAGGTTATATATCAACATCTTATCCCCATGTATTTTTGCGAAAACACGTTTTTTTTGTTGCGCGACTCGCCGGAAATCCGCACCTTGTTCTTACCGGTTCAGAGTTCCTCGGAACGACGGAGCGGTCGCAAAGACCCCGGCAGCATACGGGCACCAAGGCACGGATCACTGATGCAGGCTTTGGTGTAACGGGCAACCGGATACACGCCGAACCGCGTGGGCGCGAAAGCACCGTGGTGGAGGGCTGTATAGGCTGGAACAGGGACGACCAGAGAGGTCCGCAAGGATCGCGATGGCGGGCGTGCTTCAGCAGGGACAATGCGGGGGCGCAGGGCCGCAAGGCTGTGTGTCCGGCGGCAGATGGTAACATCTGCACTGCAAGCTGGGCCTGCTGTAACCCTCTGGGGGGATCATAAGGTTCAAGAAGGCGTCAGGTTGTGCTTTCGGGCACGGTACAGACCTCGGTCTGCGCCCCTGGCGCCTTTCGCTTGTCCGGTCGCCTGTCCTGCGGTCAGAAAACCACTCCTGCCACCAGACCCACATTCGCAAAGGGCGTGGCCTCGCCCGTGCGCACGATGGCCCGCGCTGTGACGCACCTTGATTTGAAATCCTCATGACTGATCTTTTCGGTGGTCAGGCGGTCATCGATCCGCGCGCCGATCTCCCCCGCCTCGTTGGCGCGAAAAGACCGCTCCACTTCCATTTCCGCCAAGACCGCATCCAATACCGGCAGAAACGGCGGCAGTCCCAACGTCACGGCCAGATCAATGCAAGCCACGCCCGGCGGCACAGGCAGTCCGGCGTCCGCAACAACCACCAGATCGCCATGGCCAAGCGACGCGATCAGACGTGCGAGGTCGGGATGCAAAATGCCGGATTTCTTCATGATCCTCTCCTTTTCACAGCAGACTATGCGCCGGGGATACCAACGGCAAGCGGGGCAGGTTGACATACGTCAAAGCGAAAAGGGCTCTGGTGCGGTAGGGTCAGTGCAATCATTCGAAAGGATAAATCCGATGTTGAGACTTGCAATGATGCTTTACGGGATCGTCGCCTGCAGCCTTGCGGGTGCTGGTGTCGTCGCGGTGCTCGTGTCCGGTGTTGCCGACGTGCTGCCCATTCTTGCTGCTGCCTCAACGGGGGCCATCCTCGCGCTGCCCGCAACGTACTTCGTGGCAAGCCGGTTGGTGCGCTGAGGTACTGAAACGCTTGAAATATGGAGGAGTCCGAAATGGATATGAAGGTTCAAAAAGATACACTTCTGGCACGGCGCAAAGCACTTGTGGGCGACATGCAGGAGATTGAACACGCTCTTGACGCGCCGATGCCCACAGATTGGGAAGACCGCGCATCAGAACGTCAGGGGGATGAAGTGCTCGAAGCGCTTGGTCAGGCGGAACTGTCAGAGCTGAAAAGGATCGACGCTGCCCTTAGACGCATGGAAGACGGCAGCTACGGCACTTGCCAGACATGCGGGCGACCCGTGGCCGAGGCGCGCCTGATTGCTGTGCCGGAGGCCGCGCAATGCATTAGCTGCGCATAAAACCTGTCGCGCGGCCATTCTGTGACATGAAACAGCGGGAAAAAGCGCGCCAGATCCCATGGGCAAAAGGCGCGCTTATTCAATTACGCGTCGTTTAGATCGCCTTGTCGAGCGCTTCGCCGGCGTTTTGCACGTCTCGACCGATACCCTTGGTCGTTTCGCACGCTGCCAGGGCAAGTACGGCGCTCAGAAGAATGGCAACTCTCAACATGGGATTGTCCTTTTTAGTCGTCTGTTCCGCGCCACTCTATACTCTAAACAAAACCGAATTCACGCAAAAACTGTGGAGCAGGCAAATTGTCTGTCAGGTGACGTCGTTGTCAGGTTGACGGTAGAACAGGTACCGCTCGGGATCGATGGATTCAGGCCCTGCAATCTGGTGAAAACCGACAAGCGGTTGCTGGCTAATCACCAAGCCTCCCGGCACCATCAAGGCCGCGATAAGCGGGGATAGACGCGCGCCCTCTTCCACGTCTTTCTCTTTGACACCAAAGCCAAAATCGTAATGAGCAAGGGCCATGCGCGCCCCGCGGCGGGCCAGTTCATCCAACATGTCATCGGCTTCGCCCTGCAGGAAGTCTTCCGTGGGTGGAATGCAGGAAGGATGCGCCTGCAAGACGCGGTCGATCACCCAGATCCGACGGTCCGGCAGGTTTTCGCGCAGGTGGTCATAGGTGCGGCCATTCCCCAATCCAAGTTCGAGTATGTCGCCCTCAAGCCCATCAACCGCGCGTGCCGCCCAGTTAAGCCCGTCTATTTGCGCACTCAGGCGGCGGCGCATGGATTCCAGTCGGCTCATTTTCGGCTCTCCAGCATGGGGGCGATCGCGCTGACCTCAGCGCCGCCTTCCAACAATTCTGTCAGAAATCTGCGCGAGAATTCCCACACTTGGGGGCTGTGAACAAGATGGTGTGTCAGAAAACCAAAGGGCTCGGTTGCGTCCTGACTGCCTTCAAGGCGCGCCTCCAGCACCGTTATGGTTTCCGCCAAAAGGCGTTCGGGGTCTTTCAGTCCGCGCGTCCCCCGCCAGTCGATCGGGTCGACATGGGTGTTGATCTGATACAAGCCCGGTTGCGCCTCTTGTGACTGCCGCGCAGTGAAAGCAGACACGCCGAGAAAGCCCGCCGTTTTCAGCGCAGGCAGAAACATGGGATCAAGTCGGTTCCAGGGGGGGACAAAAAGTGGCAGGTAGGCTGTGCCGAAAAGTTGTTGCATTCTGGCGTGCGCGCGGCCCGGTTCTGTCAGCCCCGTTTCGCGCGGGGTACCAAATTCGGATTTCTTGGCATCGGGAGGCGCATTGTTGACATGCCTCCAGCCATGGACAACCGGTATAAGGCGTTGATGGACTTGCAGGTGATCTGCGAGCGTTTTTGTGGCCGTAGCCGGTATTACGGCAATATGCACCGGTATCGCGATGGCGTCCGATAGCATAGCAAGTTGTGCAAGCGCCTCGGTTGGTTTGATCGCATCATCATCCCGCCACCATAAAGGCAAACTTTGTTTTTGCGCTCTGAGACGCGCGAGCGTGCGGCGTAGCGGCGACCAGTCAACCAGCATGTCGTACCCTTGCCACTTGTTCGGTCAGAATGCTCAGTGAGGCTTTGGCGCCGTCCATGTTGTGCCTGCGGAGCGCGCGTGTGGGCGCACGCAACGCGCATCTTACGGCGGCTTCCAGTCGTGCTGCGGACAACTCGGCTGTTTTCAGGACCTCTATGCCGTCAAGCTTTTGCAGCGCTTCAGCACGTAACGACTGTTCAACTTCTCCGCCTGCATCGAATGGCACAAACACGGCTGGCGTGCCGGCCTGCAGCACATCCAGCGCCGTGTTGTAACCGCAAAGCGACACGGATGCGCCGGCTGAGTATAGCATCTTGCGGAAATCGGACCTCAGCGTTTCCACCTCCAGATTGGGAGGGGCTTGTTCCCGAAGCTCTGCGATTTGCTGCGCGCTGTCACGGCCACCGACCAGCAGGTGCCAATGCAGGTCTGGTGCCTGCGATGCAGTCTGCAACACGGTCCGGTTCAGCGGTGCGCCGACATCGCCGCCGCCGGCGCTGACCAATATGCGCAGGGGATGTTCAAGGCTGCGGCTGTGGGCGGCGGGTGCAGGGCATACATAGCCAGTGTAAAACAGTTTGCAGCGCAGGCTTGTGGCAACCGGCCAGCTTGCCTCAAGCGGTGTGATCTGCGGGTCCGAATGAACAAGCACCACGTCGTAGTAGCTGTCGATCAGCGCCAGCGTTGCCGCGGCTTTGGCGGGTTTTGACGGCGGCGCAAGGATATCGCGTATGGAAGAGCAGATCAGCGGGCGCGGCCTTAATGCATGGGCGGCCTCCAGCACGGCGGAAAACTCCGCACGCAGCACCCGCCTGCCGAAGGGAAAGAGTTCTGTGATAACGACGTCGGGGTGCATGTCACGCATCGCGTCAAGGGCAGCTGCGCGGCGGGCGTCAAACAGCACTTCAGTCGCCTGCACACCACTTGTATCAAGCAGTTTGGTGAAATTCACGCCGTCCGATCTGAGCGGTGGCAATTGTAGCAGATCGATATCACCCTGCGCCAGATGTGGAGCGGGCATCCCGCCCGAGACCACGCGGACCTGATGCCCTGCCGCTTTGTATTCCTTGGCCAGCACCAGAGCCCGGGCCAGATGCCCTGTGCCCAGCAGGTGCGTGACCATGATAAGAATCTTCATGTCGAGCGCTCTACCAGACGCACAGGGGTAGGGTCCATCTGCCAGCCGTCCGACGCAATGGTCAGGATGTAAAGCCGGTTGCGTTTGATCTGAAACGGCGCGGGGCCGCTGAAATTCCAACCGCTGGCTTGTGCAAGCAAGACACGCATGATCCCGATATGGCACACCGCAACCGTATCGGTCACAAGCCCAGTCGCCCAGCCATGCAGACGATGGCGCAGCTCAGCGGGGCTTTCGCCTCCGGGCGGCCGATAGTCCCACCCCCAATCCTCGATATGGCGGTAACCGCTGGAAGGGTCCGCCAGCAGCTCAATGCCCTTGCAGCCTTCCCATTTGCCCCAATCCATTTCGATCAACTCCGGATGGGTCACCGGTGTCTTGCCGCTGACAAGTTCGGCGGTTTCGACGGCGCGGGATAGCGGGCTCGAAACAAGCGCAGCGGTGTCCCAAGGTGCCGGTAGCTTCAGCGCGGCTAGCTGGTTGCGGGCGTCTTCGTCGAGGGGAATGTCCGTGCGTCCCTGAATGCGGCCCGCCCGGTTCCACGCTGTATGCCCGTGGCGGATCAGTGCAAGACGTGTCATTTGAAAAGCTCCTCAACGGTGTCGCGCAGCGTGTCGCGCGCGGGGCCCATCAGGTGGTACCTTGCCACATTCCCGCGCGCAACGGTGCCAAGATGCTGTACCAGTTTTGGCAGACCAAGCAGCAGATCCAAACGCGCGGCGAGGCCGTCCGCTCCCTCGTGCGGTGCGGGATAGGCAGACTGCGGGCAGAGCACGTCACGCACGCCCGGGCGATCCTGAGCGACCACGGGCAAACCTGCAGCCTGACCTTCGAGATAGTTCATGCCAAAGGCTTCATTCACGCCGGGCCAGAAAAGCAGTCTGGCCCGGCCATAGGCGGCCTGCAGCTGATCCACATCCAGTGCGCCAAGAAATCTCACCCGCGCCCCGTAGGGCTCCATCAAAGCCCTTACTGCATCGCGCTCTGGTCCGTCGCCGGCGATTTCCAGCGTCCAGTCCTTTTCTCTGAGACGGGCAAGCGTTTCGGCAATGAGCTGGTAGGAGGCCAGTTTGTCACCCGACCGGAACATCCCGACAGCGAGAATGCCGGCGCTGCCATCAGTCGGTTCGGGCAGGTCGTGCCGAGGCAAGAATGGGCGCAGATGCACCAGTTTTTGCCCTTGGGGCTTGTAGGCGTCCAGCGCTTCCGCGTCGCGCCGCGTCAGGTAAAACACGATGCGGGCCGCATCTGTGGCCTCTTCGGCAGCACGCGCAAACGAGGCCCACGGCCCCTCCAGGCGCTTGCGGGCACGGGTTGCCTCTATCTGTACGTAAGGAATGCTCAGTGCGCGCGCCACATGCGGGCCGATCAGGTCGGGCGCTTTGTAGTAGCTATGGTATGTGATCCAAAGTTGCAGGCCCATCTGCCGACCCAGAGGCACCAGCCGCGCCACTTCGCTGCGGGCCTGATCCATCAGGTCTGACTGCACACCGGTATCGCCCCTTCCGTCGCGTAGCTGCAGGGTCGAAACGACATCGGTTTTGATACCAGCCACGTCAAGCGCGCGCACTATCGCACGGGCCATGGCGCGGTCCCCTGAGGGTACCGGGTGCGTGGGCGGTTTCATCGGTGCGTAGAAGGCCGCCCGTGTCACGGTCGCCCGTCCATCATATCAGAGAGCCGCTGCGCCAGACGGTCTATGCCCGGTTGCATGCGAAAGTCGCGCGTCAGCCGGTCATAGGCAGCCTCAGCCATCTCAGCCCCTCCGTCGGGCAGGGCGGCAAAGGCTTGAATGGCATGCGCCAGCTTTTCGGGGGCGTCTTCGACCAGAATACCCTGTGTGCCATTTTCGATAAACTCAGGTATTGCTGAAACGGGCGTCGAGAGGATCGGCAGCTTCTGGCTTGCTGCTTCCATCAGAACATTTGGCAGGCCGTCGCGGTCGCCGTCTTTTGCAATTCGGCTTGGCAGCACAAACAAATCAGACTGCCGCATCTGCGCAATAACTTCCGGCTGGTCACAGGCGCCGCGCCATGTAACGTTTTCGGCGATGCCACGGGCTTCGGCCAGGGCGCGCATGTCGTCTTTCAACGTGCCGCCCCCAATATGCGTCCAATGCCACGCCATATCCGCGGGCAGCTGCGCCAAAGCTTCGATCAGACGGTCAAACCCCTTCTTTTCGACCAGCCGTCCAACCGACATCAGCGACAAAGGGGCATCCGTCGCCCGCGTTTTGCGGGTGGGCGGGGCGGGAAAGCGCGACAGATCCAGCCCGTGATACACCAGATCAACGCGGCCCGGGTCATCCGCCAGTGCACGCAGGTGATCCGCGCCGAAGGCCGTACATGTCGCACCGAATGCCGCGCCAAACGGATCCGCGGAGAGTTTCTCGCGCAATTCCCACTCTGGTGATGTCCAGATGTCTTTGGCATGTGCCGAAAAAGACCATGGCAGACCGCGCAGAATAGCGCCATAGCGCGCGACAGAAGAAGGAGTGTGCAGAAAATGTGCATAAAGCCCGGCAGTTGTTTCAGGCAATTCGCGCGCAAGCACGCAGGCCTGTCCGAAGCGGCGCAGGCGGTTAGGTGTCCGGTCTCTGCCGTAATCGGCCCGAAAAACACGCCACGCCTGCGTGAAGCCAGATGTGCGTAGCGCAAAGAAGACACCCCTGAGTACACGGAGCGGGGCGTCTTTCAGATACTCGGGCAAGTAATGCACCGGTGCCTTTAGCCGATCGTGTAACGGATGCGTTTTGTGGTCGGTGGGGTGACGCAAAGACCAGATTTCCAAATCAATGCCGGCTGCTTCAAGTGCCACAAGTTCTTGTGCAATGAAGGTTTCGGACAGCCGTGGCCAGCCCTTGACCACCACGGCCAGACGCGCGCGAGAAGGTGTCATTTTCTGGCCATCAAAGAGTTGGCGCGCGACACCACGACCTCAAGCCCCCCCAAGAGCGCCTCTGCGCCGGCTTGCGAGGGCTTCTTTTGCGTCGCGAGGCCGCGAATTGTTGCGATCATGGTCTTGGCTGTCATCCCGTCACGCACTTCGTCCAGCATGTGCACGAGGCCTAACTCTTCGGCGCGTGACGCTCGGATCCATTGTTCGAGACGCGGAACAGTACGCGGAACAATCACCGCCCGTTTGTCAAACGACAGGACCTCGCAGAAGGTGTTGTACCCGCCCATGCAAATGACCCCTTCGGCATCTACAAAAAGGGATTCAATACGACCGTCGAACCCCACAGCGCTGACCCTGCCATTCAATTTGGCCACGCGCGCCTCGAATGCTTCGCGTACCTCACCGGTCAGAAACGGGCCATAGACCAGAAGCGCATCAGGCGCGAGCGTGGGGTCCTGCTCGTAGGCCTGCAGCACCAGATCGACGAGGGTTTCCCCGTCGCCACCGCCCCCCGGCGTGACCAGTATGTATGGTTTATCCGGTGTCTCTTGCTCATCTGTGATCTCGCGACGCAGGTAGCCTGTCCAGTGCATGCGCGACTTAAGGTCGTCTGACAGGGCCAGCCCCTGCATCGGGTCATAAAAACTTTCCGGCCCGTACACCCAGATTTCATCATAGTACTTTTCGGCGATCTCCAGCGCGCCCTTGCGCTCCCATTCCACCGCCAGATCGTCCGCGTCGTCAAGTACATCGCGGATACCCAGTACAAGGTGCGTGTTCTGGTCGCTCTCGATCCACTCAAGCGTTGGCAGCAATTCACCGCGAAAGCCTGTGGGTTCTTTGTCAACGATCAGAAGGTCCGGCGCATATTGCTGCACCGCGGTTTTGATAAGGGCCGCCCGCAGCGCGGTTGTCTCGTCGATGTTCAGCCCCAGCGACTGGCTTTCGTATGTGCCGTCATACAGCTTGACGACGCCGGGCAGGCGGATGTGGTCCACGCCTTCGGGGAAAGTGAAACGCCCCGCAACCGGCGAGCCTGTCAGAATGATTGCTGATGCGGCCGGATCGGCGGCGGTCAGGGCCGATGCCAGCGCCCGAGAACGCCGCAAATGCCCGAGACCATAGGTGTCATGGCTGTAAAACATGATGCGCGGCGCCCGTGGGCTTTCTTTGGCTGACGGGCCCGAAGTATGCGTTTCCGTGCGCGCGTTGTGATTTTGGTAGTTCATACACGCACCTCTTCACCGTCCCGCGCGGCCGCTGCGGACCGGTGGGTGGAGAAAGTGACCAAGGTTGTTTGGCACGGTTTGAGGCACATGGGCCGATCCTTGGGTGATCGCAAGAAGGCGCGCGCTAAAGCATGCCCTGTGTGCCACAAAACAATTGGCGGTGCAAAACAGGAATCTGCCCAAAAAGGTGATCTGTTGTGCAATTGCATTGCCGGACAAGCTCACCTACCGTTCATGGCGTGTAATTAATCAGACGGCCAATTCAATGCGTCCCTTCCTTTTGGTGTTTCTTCTCAGTGTTTCCATGCTGTTTGCTACGTTTGGCGGAACACCCGTCGTGGCGCAAAGCGCAGGGTCACTTTTTACGCAAGGCGTGGCATCAGACGATGATCAGGCCGCGGAACAGGATCGCATTGCCGACATTATGAAACAGGCGGCCGAAAACGGCGTCGGTGTCGTTGTGATTGATACTGAAGGCAATATCGTATCAACCGTTGGCGAGCCACCGACACCACCCGAGCCGGCAGAAGAGGTAGCGAGCAGTTCCGTCTTTGTCACGGTGCAGGACAGCATCGTGAACTTCCGCACAAATCTTGTCCGGCGCATTCTGGATTTACCGAATGATTTCAACGAAGTTCTTTATATTCTCCGTGCGTCCAGCCCGGATGGAACGATTTGGGCCTATTTCGAAGCGCTGTATACGTCGCTGATCCTGTTTGGGATCGGCATCTTGGTCGAAAGGCGTGTTTACGGCAGGCTGTTCGCCAAAAAATACGTGGTATCCCGCAGTCAGGAAAACCCTCAGGGTTACTCGGAAAAAATGCCCTTCCTCGTGTTCCGTTTCTTTATGGGGGTGTTGGGTATTCTGGTGTCCATGGCCGTGGCTTATGTCATCGGCTTTACGATTTTCGGCCCGCTTGAAGATGCGGCCCTGCAGTTTACCGTGGGCATCATAAACACTGCCTATTTCATGAGCCGGCTGGTTGCGCAGCTGTGGCGCATGATTCTTTCGCCTTACTTGCCGCAATACCGCATCCCCATTTTGGGCACCAAAGAAGCTGTGACGCTTTATTATTGGCTTGTGGCGCTGGGGACTTTCGACCTCTGTCGGCTGCTCTTTTCGCTGTGGATTCGCGAGTTGGGGCTGAACTACGATGTGTTTGCCTTTATGGCGTCGCTGCTGGGTGCTGCTGTGGTGGCGCTGAACATACTGATGGTACTGGTCAACCGTGCACCGCTCAGCCAGGCCATCCGGCACGGTCAACCGCCCGAAACCAGCAGCTGGGTCGTAAAGACGCTGTCGGTTCTCTGGGCGCCGCTTGTCATCGTCTATATGATCTACGCTTGGGTACAGGTGACCTACGACCTAGTACTTGGTGCGCCCCCCAGAGTGCCGCTGATCGCCGGTGCCTACACAATTTTGCTGTCGATTCTGGTGGTGTACGGCGTCATCAATTTTCTGATCGAACGCTGGTTCGCGCGCGCGCGCAGCATCCGCGAGATGAACCAGATGCAGGGGGCCGATGCGCCGGACTGGGACGCGCGGGATGAAGGGTTTGAGGGCAATACGCCGCAACAAAAGGCATTTTTCCAGCCGCAGGCGATGACCACATATGAAGCGCTGGCGCGTCGTGTGGCCGGGATTCTCGCCTTTGTCGCAGGCACTTATGCCTTTTTCTACATTTGGGACAACGACAGTACCAAAATGGTGGAAAGCCTGACCAACCGTCTGCTCGATGTCATTGCGATCCTCTTTGTTGGTTATGTCGTGTACCACGCGTTCCGCATCTGGATTGACAACAAGATCGCCGAAGAACAAGGCGACATGGACGAAGGCGAGTTGGGTGATGAGGGAGGCGGCAGCTCTGCGTCGCGCCTTGCGACCTTGCTGCCGCTTTTCCGCAACTTCATTCTGGTGGTGCTGATGGTCACCATCGCCTTGATTGTATTGCTGGAATTGGGCGTGAACGTCGGGCCGCTCTTTGCGGGTGCGGGCGTTGTCGGTGTTGCCGTGGGCTTTGGCAGCCAGGCGCTGGTGCGGGACATCTTTTCGGGGGGGTTCTTTCTTTTTGATGATGCGTTCCGCAAGGGCGAATACCTTGATGTCGGCGGGGTGAAGGGAACGGTCGAGAAAATCTCTGTCCGGTCGTTCCAACTGCGCCATCATCTGGGGGCACTGCACACCATTCCTTTCGGGGAAATTCAGGTGATGACCAACTATTCGCGCGACTGGGTCATTATGAAATTACCGTTGCGGGTGACCTATGACACCGATGTGGAAAAGGTCCGCAAACTCATAAAAAACCTTGGGGTACAATTGCTTGACGATCCGGTGATCGGCGACAATTTCATCCAGCCTCTCAAGTCACAGGGCGTGATCGAGATGCAGGATAGCGCCATGATAATCCGAGTGAAATTCATGACCAAGCCGGGCGATCAATGGTTGGTGCGCAAGCGGGTCTACGAAGAAATCCGTATCCTGTTCGAGCGCGAAGGGATCACTTTTGCGCATAAGGAAGTGACCGTTCGTCTGGCGGATGGCAAGGTGGAGGAGCTGTCCGAGAAGGACAAACAGGCGGTGACCGCTGCGGCTCAGGCCTCGATCGAAGAAGACCTGATGGACGGCGATGCAGGCGGTGGCGATGACCGGTAGCGGCTGCCCCGCGGGACAGTGAAAAAGCCAGCCCGCTGCCTGCCTGAAAAAGGTTAACGCCGCGCGCGCGCAACGCCCCGCGCGGGGGCCACATCGCCGCCGGGCGGCGCGGGCTGCCGGGGCCTGTAAAACATGGAAAATCCGGCAGCCAGAACCCGTACAGAAAGCGTATGGCTTTCATACATACAAAGGCCCTCATACGCGTCCTTGAGCGGCTGGAATCCGTGAGGCTACACCGAAAGACGAACCGATGGTAAAGGCCAAGAGCGTGCGCCGTACCGCCCCCTGATCCGCCTAGCGGTATGCCGACCCCTCGACGGCGTCCTTGCCCGCATAGGCCTGAACGGCACCCAAAATCTCGATCGGACGGGTGAAGAAGGGGTAGATGACGGCAAGGAATATGTCAGACGGTTTGCAGTACTTGCCGAAAAAATGCGTCAGCAGGATAAAGTCGTCCCGCAGCCCGCCCAGCAGCATGCGTATCGGCCACCAGAGCTTTTGCAGGGCGTTTGGTGTGGTGTCCGACAGATAGCTTCTCATGATCTGATACTGGAGACCTTTGTTCTTTCGCAGGTCCAGAATAAAGGGCCACCCGCCATAGGCGTGGTACTGCACCGCGTCATCGGCAAGTGCCACCCTGTGTCCGGAGGGAAAAACCCGCATCTGCCGTTTATGCGCGCTGACGAAGGGGCTGGCGTCGTCCTCATAGGGGTACTTCAGCAACAGCGCGCGCGTGTACAAAGCGCCATTGTTCGAGATATGTTTGGCATCGCCATTGGGGTTGGACAGTCTGATTTCAGTGCTTTGCCAGCAGCAAAACAGCCGTTGGTGAATTATCCGCCTGTCAGCCTTTGTAGGGGTCCAGTGATGCGCGCAGACCGTCGCCGAGGAAGTTGAAGGCGAGCACGACAAAGATGATCGGCAGCATGGGGATCGCCGTCCATGGATAGATTTCGATCGAGGCGAGGTTTTGCGCGTCGTTCAACATCACTCCCCAGCTGACCGCGGGTGCGCGCAGGCCGAGGCCCAGAAAACTGAGCGCGGTTTCGCCCAGTATCATCGCGGGGATCGACAGGGTGGCGGAGGCAATCAGGTGCGACATGAAATTTGGCAGCAGGTGTCGCCGGATAACACGGCCGGGCTTGGCCCCCATCATTTCGGCGGCGCGTACGTATTCCTCTTCGCGCAGGGACAGAAATTTGGACCGCACCGCCCGCGCAAGTCCGGGCCAGTCGAGGATGCCGAGGATGATGGAGATGATGAAAAAGACCGATACGGGGCTCCAGTTTGAGGGCACGGCGGCAGACAGCGCAAGCCAGAGTGGCAGTTCGGGCAAGGAGCGCAGGATTTCGATCATACGGTTGATGACCCAGTCGGTACGCCCGCCGAAGTATCCGGCAATGGACCCAAAGAAGATGCCCAGTACGAAAGAGACAGTTATGCCGATCAGACCCACGGTAAGCGACAGTTGCGCGCCGTAGAGAATGCGGCTGAAGACATCGCGGCCCAGCCTGTCAGACCCCCACAGAAAGACCGTTGCGCCGTCTGGGGCGCAAAAGAGGTGCGTGTCAGAGCGAATGAAGCCGAAAAGGTTGTACTGCCCGCCTTCGCAGAAGAATTCGAGCGGCATGGGTTGGGTTTCGTCGGTCTCGTAGGTCCAGCGGTAGTTGACCAGATCGGCGGTGGCCGTGACCGGATATATGTAGGGGCCGATGAATTCCCCCTCGTGCCACAGGTTGATCGATTGCGGCGGAGAGTAGAGGTAGTCGGCGCTGCGTTCATTGGGCGTATAGGGGGCGATGAAGCCGGCCACCGGCAGAATGAGGTAGCACACCAGCAGAAAGATGCCCGAGATCAGCCCCAGCTTGTGCCGTTTGAACTTGCGCCAGACGAGCACCCAGTTGGGCGCATCCATGTCCGAGCGTTCCAGCGCGCTGAGGTCTACTTCGTCGGTGTAGGGGGCGTCGTCGACATAGCGACCGTCGGGCAGTTGTGTCATGAGCCGCGCGCCCCGTATCTGATCCGGGGGTCAAGCAGGACGAGCAGGAGGTCGGATATCATGGTGCCGATCAGCGTGAGCAGTGCAACAAACATCAGGATAAAGCCTGCCAGAAACTGGTCCTGGGATTTCAGCGCGGTCAGCAGGGACGGCCCGATGGTTTGCAGCCCCAGCACCACTGAGACCAGAACCGATCCGGACACCATGGCGGGCAGCAGGTTGCCGATATCGGCGACAAAGGGGTTGAAGGCCATGCGCAGCGGGTATTTGGCGAGCAGTTTCGAGGGGGCGAGCCCTTTGGCCTTGGCGGTCTCGACGTAGGGTTTGCTAAGCTCGTCGAGCATGTTGGCCCGCAAGCGCTGCATCATGGCGGCAGCGCCGGATGTCCCGATCACAAAGGTGGGCACGATCAGGTGAATGAGAATGGATTTGACCTTTTCCCATGACATCGGCTCTCCCTCGAACTGGGGGTCCATCAGGCCGCCGATCGGGATGTCGAAGTATTTGTTGCCGTAGTAGAAGAGCATCAGCGCCAGCAGGAAGTTCGGTGTGGCAAGGCCCAGATACCCCACGAAGGCGGCAGTATAGTCCACCCATGTCTCGGATTTGGCGGCGGCGATGACGCCCAGAGGCAGTGCCACCAGATACACAAAGAGCACCGCCGCGAGATTGACCAGCACGGTCAGCCACAGCGCGTCGCCGACGATCTCGCTCACGGGGCGGTCGAATTCGAAGGACCAGCCGAAGTTGCCCTGTATCAGCCCGTACCAGCCCTGCGGGCCCGGGGCCATGCCGACCCAGATCAGGTACTGTTCCCAGATCGGGCGGTCGAGCGCGTATTCGGTGCGCAGAAACTCTGCTTTTGCCACCCCTTCGGCCTGACCTGTTGCGCGCAACTCGGCGATCTGGTTGCTGAGGTAGTCGCCCGGGGGCAGGTTGATGATCACGAAGATCAGGATCGACACCACCCAGAGGGTGAGCAGCATCGTGATAAACCGATAGATGGCGTAGCGGAGAAACATCATTGTGTGAGCTGCTGGAAAGGATCTTCGTAGTAGAATTCGTCAATGCGGTGGATGCCGAAATGCGCGCCGGGGTCCCATGCCCAATTGGCGGTTTCGGGTACATTGCGCAGCCGTTTGGACACGACAACGGGTTGGGGGGCTTCGGACAGGATGCCGATGGCAAACTGGTTCTGGGCGTGGATATCCAGCATTTCACGCCAGATGGCGGAGCGTTCCTGCGGGTCGGTGGTGTGGTTCCAGTTGTAGCTGAGTTCCATCAGACGCACTGCGGCGGGCATATCGGGTGCTTCGCCGACCTGGCCGCCGGTCTGGTAGTATTGACCCCATTTGGGCCAGGCAAAGAACTCCTGATGTTTGGGGGCAAGGTATTCGGGCGGCGTGTACTGCTGTGGCAGCCCGTTGTCCCAGCCGAACCACACGGCGGCCATGCTCAGGCCGGAGTAGACACGGTTGCGCAGGATGTCGCGGTCGAGCGGACGCATCACCAGCTTGATGCCGATCTCGCGCCATGTGTCTGTCACGATGGCCAGTGCGTTCTCGACTTCTTTGCGCTCGCCGGCTGTTTCGACCACGAACTCCATCGGGCGGCCGTCCGGCAGCAGGCGAATGCCATCTGCACGCCGTTCGGTCAGACCCATTTCGTCGAGCAGCGCGTTGGCCTTGGCCGGGTAGTAGATCGCCCATTTGTACAGGTTCGCGGTGTCGTGAAACGGGCTGGAGGGCAGGGCGGTCATACCGCCCTCGGTGGCGAGGCCGAAATAGAGGGCGCGGTTGATCATGCGGCGGTCAATGCCCATCGACAGGGCACGGCGGAAGCGCACGTCGCGCATGATCTCGCGCCACACCGGATCGGCGAAATTCAGATTGGGATAGATTGCGATCTGATTGGCGGCACCGTTGGACCACAAAAGCGTGCGGTAGCCCGCGCCGTCTGTCTCGCCTTTCTTGAGAATGGAGATGTCAGGAAAGTCGAGCCCGCGCGCCTGCAGGTCCACTTCGCCGGCGTTGGCCTTGGCGGCAATCAGCCCACCGCCGACGATCGTCATCTCGACGATGTCGATATAGGGCAGTTGCACGCCGCGTTTGTCCACGCGGTGGTAGTAGGGGTTGCGCACAAACAGTTGGCGGCTTGATTTGCCCGAGGACGCGTTCATCCACGGCTGCAGTGTCGGCAGCGCGGGATTGTCGAACTTGTACATGTTGTCACGGTCGTTGTGCAGTGCGGCCCAGGTCCGGACGCGTGCTTTCTTGATCTCTTTGCGCAGGGCCTTTTTATCGACGAAGTCGGCGTGAAACTGTTTGAGGTAATGCGCCGGGCGGTAGATGAAAAAGGGACTGGCCTGTGCCAGCAACTGCAGGAAGCCGGGGTTCGCGCTGGGCCATTCGATGATGACGGTATGGGGGTCGGGAAATGACATCTCGGCCAGAACGCCATCGACATAGAGGTTCTGGGGCGGGCCTGCGGGGCTGAGCTCTTCGTTCAGGGCGACGCGCTTCCAGTAGTATTCGAAATCCGCCGAGGTAAAGGGATGGCCGTCCGACCATCTGTGGCCGGGCCGCAGGTGCAGGGTAAACTTGCGCCCTTCCTCAACTTCGACATCGCGCAGGATATCCGGGTAGAGTTCGTAGTTCTGGTCATATCCCACAAGGCGCGCATAGCCGTAGACCACCATCTGACGCACATCCTTGGAGCGGGACACCAGCGTCCGCAGCGTGCCGCCCTGTTCGCCAAAGCTGCGCCCTTTGGATTCGAGATCGACAACCAGCGGCGCGCTGGGCATGCGCTCGGAAACCGGCGGCAGGGTGCCGTTGGAGACTTCCTGCGCCCAGAAACTGCTTTCCTGAACGGGGGCGGCGGTGGTCTGGGCGGATGCCGCAGCACCAAGGGTTGCAATCAGAAGGACGGCGAAGAGTTTTCTAAACATGACAACGTACCTTATGGCCGGGTGCGAGTTCGGTCAGCGCTGGCGCTGCGACCCCTTCAAAGCGGAATTCGTCTGGCCAGCTTGCGGGCGATCCGGCACCCTTCGCCACCAGATTGAGGTCAATGGGCCGGTTGACATCAGGGGTCGGCTGGGCTGCGATCAGCGCGCGCGTATAGGGGTGGCGCGGGTTGTAAAACAGCATGTCGGGTGCGGCCTGCTCAACGACCACGCCCTGCCGCATTACGGCGACCTCGTCGGCGATGCGCGCAACAACCGCCAGATCGTGGCTGATGAAGAGATAGCTGAGGCCCATTCGGTCCCGTATGTCTTCGAGCAGGGACAGGATCTGTTCCTGAACCGATACATCGAGTGCTGATGTCGGTTCGTCACAGACCAGCAGGACCGGATCAAGCGTCAGCGCGCGCGCGATCGAAAGCCGCTGGCGCTGGCCTCCGGAGAATGCATGCGGGTAGCGTACCAGCATGGAGGGATCGAGGCCGACCCAGCGCAGCATTTCCGCGGCCTTTTCCCGCCGCTCTGCCTTGGTGCCGATGTTGTGGATTTCCATCGGTTCGGTCATCGTCTGCTGGATACGCATCCTTGGCGACAGCGAAGAATAGGGATCCTGAAACACCATTTGAGCCTGCCGCTGGAAGTGAATGCGCTCGGCCGGTGTCATGGCGTTGATGTAAAGCGGGTCTGAGGTTGCAGTCGCGCGAAAAATCACCTCGCTGCCAGTGTCCGGCACCTCTGCGCCCAGTGCGATGCGGGCGCAGGTGGTCTTGCCCGAGCCGCTTTCGCCAACCACGGCCACGGTCTTGCCGCGTTCGAGGTTCAGGTTAACCTCGTGACAGGCGGTGATCTTTTGCGGCTTGCTCCAACCGCCGGCCCGCATCGTATAGGTCTTGCAGACGCCTTTCAGTTCGAGGATGTGGTCCTTGCCCGGCTCGGTGCGTGCCGGTTCAGCGACTTGCGGGATGGAAGGCGCGGCGGCAAAGAGCTTTTTGGTGTAGCCGTGGGCGGGCGCGCCCAGCACCGCAGGCGCAGGGCCGCGTTCCATGACGCGCCCCTTGTTCATGACGACCACGGACTCAGCCATATTTGCCACGACGCCCAGATCGTGTGTCACCAGAATAACGGCCATGCCGGTGTCGCGCTGCAGGTCCTTGATGAGCCCGAGGACTTGCGCCTGCGTGGTCACATCAAGCGCCGTTGTTGGTTCATCCGCAATCAGCAGGTCCGGTTTGGCGACCATGGCCATCGCGATCATGGCGCGTTGCCGCATGCCGCCCGACATCTCGAAAGGATATGATTTCCACACGCGTTCCGGATCGGGAAAGCCCACCCGGTCAAAAGTTTCCAGCACCGTTTTCTTGGCGCTGTTGGGCCCCATGTCGCGATGCAGTTTCAAGACCTCGGCGACCTGATCGCCCAGCCGGTGCAAGGGTGACAATGAGCGCATAGGCTCTTGAAATATCATCGATATCTGGTCGCCACGGATATTGCGCATGGCACGTTCGTTGATCGACAGCAGGTCTACTGCGGGCCCGTTGGGCGGTGTGAAGCTGATGGTGCCACCGCGAATTTGCGCCGCTTCGGGAAGGATGCGCAGCACCGACCGGCAGGTGATCGTTTTGCCCGAGCCGCTTTCGCCGACAAGCGCCAGCGTTTCACCGGGCATGACCTGAAAGCTGACATCCCGTACGACCGGGTCTGCAGCGCCAAAGCCAATGCTCAAGTCGCGCACATCAAGCAGCGGGGTCAACACGTGCAGGCCACTTCCTTTTTCCCATCCCAATCGGCAGCAGTTAACAACTTACAGTCAACGCGATTTCGGGCCTGACGTCCAGCGTCCAGACCGATGAACCGCTTTGCACTACCATTTTTGTGCAAAAGAAGGCATTTGAGCAGACAGAAGCAACCATGGACATGTCCCGATGAGCCGTCTTGATCTATTTATCGACAGAATGGTGTCGCAACGCGCCTGTTTGAACCACGCGGCCGAGATGGTCGCCGCACAGGAGGGGCCGGTCTTTGAGCTTGGGCTTGGCAATGGCCGGACCTATCACCACATGCGCGAGATCATGCCCGAGCGAGATATCTTTGTTTTTGAGCGGGCTGTCGCGTCGCATCCCGACAGTACACCGCCCGAGGATCGGGTGCTGCTGGGGGATGTGTTTGACACCCTGCCTGCGGCACTAAGCCGTTTCGGGCCTACGGCTGTGCTGATCCATGCGGATCTGGGTGGGCACAACGCGCAAAAGAACGACATTTTTGCACGCGAGGTTTCGCCCTTGATCGAGCCCTTGCTGGCACCCGGGGGGCTGATGGTGTCAAGCGACCGGATGTACTTTGACGGTTTGGCCGAGATCGCGCTGCCGCCGGAGGCAGTGCCGGGGCGCTGTTTCATCTATCAGCGCTGAACCGGTCGTGCCCCGTCCCGTGGTAAGCTACAGGCGCGTGGGTGCGGTTGCTGTGATCTGCATCGACAACCCGCCTGTGAATGCCTTGGGTCAGGCGGTCAGGGCGGGGCTGATTGCGGCGCTGGATCGGGCCGAGTGCGACCCGCAGGTGCTAGGGGTGCTGCTGGTGGGCGCGGGGCGCGGGTTCAGCGCCGGTGCGGATATCAAGGAATTTGGGTCTCGGCCCCGTGCGCCGAGCCTGCCGCAGGTTTGTGCGCGCTTCGAAACCGCGCAGGTGCCGGTGGTGGCGGCGCTGCACGGGGTGGCGCTGGGGGGCGGGTTGGAGCTGGCCCTGGCGGCGCATTACCGTGTGGCGCTGGAGGGCACGTGGCTGGGGCTTCCAGAAGTGACTTTGGGGGTGATCCCCGGCGCCGGTGGCACGCAGCGTTTGCCGCGGCTTGCCGGGTTGGCGTCGGCGGTGGCGTGCATCACGACAGGTCGGCGTTTTGACGCTGCGGAGGCCGTGGATATGGGGATTGTCGACAGGCTTGGCGGAGACAGCGCGGAACCTGCGGGCCTTGCGTATATCCGCGGGTTGCTGGAGCAGGGCGCGCTGCCGCGTCCGACATGTGACCTGCCTGTTGAAGGTGGTTTTGACTGGGAGGCTGCGGGTGCGCGCGTCGCGCGGCACGCCCGGGGCCAGACCGCGCCGCTTGCGGCTTTGCGGGCAGTTCGGGCCGCAACATCGCAGCCCTTTGACGAAGCGATGCGGACGGAGCGGCAGATTTTCGAGCAGCTTTTGGGATCAGAGCAGCGGCGGGCACTGGTGCATGCCTTTTTCGCTGAGCGCGCCGCGGCGCAGCTGCCCGAACTGAGGGATAGCACTGCGCGCCCTCTGCGCCGTATCGGCGTGGTAGGTGGCGGCACGATGGGGTCGGGGATTGTCGCGTCGGCCTTGTTGTCGGGGTTTGACGTCACGCTGGTCGAGACCACAGCCGACACGCTGCAGGCGGCCACTGCCCGGGTCGCGGCGGTTTTGCGCGGGGCGGTGGCGCGTGGCAAGCTGGACCAGGCCGGGGCGGACACGCTGCTGGCCGACAGGCTGGTGGGCGCGACCGGCTACGCTGCACTGGCCGACGCCGATCTGGTGATCGAGGCAGTTGTCGAAGACCTGTCGGTCAAGCAATCGGTCTTTCGCCAGCTGGATGTGGTGTGCCGGCCTGACTGTGTGCTGGCGTCGAACACATCCTATCTGAGCATTGACGACATCGCGGCTGAGACAAGGCGCGTCGGGGCTGTGCTGGGGCTGCATTTCTTCGCGCCGGCCCATGTCATGAAACTGCTGGAAGTTGTCGTACCCGAAAGGACCGCGCCGGATGTTGTGGCAACGGGTTTCGCACTGGCAAAGCGCATGGCCAAAACCGCGGTGCGGTCCGGTGTCTGTGACGGCTTTGTTGGCAACCGTATTCTGCACCGCTGCCGGACGGTGGCGGATCAGATGGTGCTGCTGGGTGTTGATCCTTGGGATATCGACGCGGCGCTGGTCGATTTTGGCTATCCCATGGGCCCTTATGCGGTGGCAGATCTCGCAGGGCTTGATATCGGCTGGGCAAACCGCAAAAGGCGTGCGCAACTCTATGGCAAGACAGCGTCCGACGCGCAGTTTCCTGACCAGCTTTGCGCGGCGGGCCACTTTGGGCGCAAGACCGGCAAGGGATACTATGACTACAGCGCGCGCAGTGGCGGAGACGACGGCAGCCAAGCCCTCAGGCCCAACGGCCATGCAGCCGCCCTGATCGCCGCCGAACGTGCCGCGAGATTACCCGCGCATTCCCCCTTTGACGCCGCGCAGGTGGTGCGGAGCTATCTTGCGGCGATGGTGAACGAAGCAGCCAAGACTGTGCAGGAAGGGATCGCGCGCCGTCCTTCTGATGTGGATGTTGTGCTGATCGCAGGCTACGGGTTTCCGCGCCACTGGGGCGGCCCCATGCATTGGGCGGATACTAGCGGGTTGGATGTGGTCTTGCACGACATCAGGCGGTTTGCTGATGACATTCCCTGCTTTGGCGCACCTGCCGGTCTGTTAGAGCGTTTGGTGGCCGATAACAAAAGCTTTGACGACCTGAACCGGTGATGGGCCCGCCTAGACGGTTGTCGACAGCACCGCGTCGCGGATTGCCTTGATATTGGCACCGTAGGGTGCTGGGTCTGCGACCGACCCGCCGCGAAACACCGCAGAACCTGCGACAAGCACATCCGCGCCGGCAGCGGCGACCAGAGGTGCCGTGTCTGGGTCCACACCGCCATCGATTTCAATGTGCACGGGTCTGTCTCCGATCATTGCACGCAGCTGTCGGACTTTTTCGATCTGACTGTGGATGAACTTCTGCCCGCCAAAGCCGGGGTTCACGGTCATCACGCAGACCATATCGACCATATCCAGCAGGTATTCCACCGCGGCGGCCGGGGTGCCCGGGTTCAGTGCCACACCCGCCTTGGCACCGCTGGCGCGGATGGCCTGCATGGTCCGGTGGATATGCGGCCCCGCCTCGACATGGGCGGTGATGACATCGGCACCCGCCTTGGCAAAAGCGTCGATATAGGGATCGACCGGTGCGATCATCAGGTGGACATCCATCACCCCCTTGATGTGCGGGCGGATGGCGGCACATGTCGCCGGACCGAATGTGATATTGGGCACAAAATGTCCGTCCATCACGTCCACATGCACCCAGTCGGCGCCCTGTGCTTCGATGGCTTCGCATTCCGCGCCGAAGTTCGCGAAATCGGCGGAGAGGATGGAAGGCGCAATCTTCAAAGAGCGGTTAAAAGACATGGTCGGACCCTTTTTGGCAGCTGTGCTCGGCATGTGTGTGTGTGCCCGCGCTATATCGGCCCGATGGGGCCGGACGCAAGGGCGGATCGCATCTGCAGCCCGCAGTGTCAGACCGGTGCGGTGACCAGTTCGACCAGCGTGCCGAATTTGTGCTGCGGGTCCAGCAGGGCGTGGCGCATTTGCCAAAGCCTGTCTGTCCGTGCAGTGCCCAGCACGGGGTCTGCAAAAAGGTGAAGTTTTTCCTCGACTTCACTTTCCAGCAGGGGGGCCTCGGGGCCGCCGCGCGCCTCTGTATCGCCTGAGTGCAGCACGCGGCCATCGGTGCAGGTAATGGTGATATCCGCGCAGCGCTTTGCAGGGAACCTGTCAGAATGCATAGCCGTTTCAGTGACAAAAATCCGCGGCAGTACCGCAGCGACGGCGCGATCTGACAGACCTGCGTGGGAAATCTGGGCAGGGCCCACGTGCCCATGGCAGATCATTGCGGCAAGCGCGAAGGCCAGAGAGTATTGCGCCTGTCCCGTGGTTTCGGGAACGCCGGCAAAGAGGGCGGCACTTTCCGCGAAAGTGCGCACGTCAAGACGCGCGATATCCGCTGGGGACAGATCATGCGCGGTCATCAGGGCGTGGAGGGCATCGAGCGGCGCATGTGCCCAGCGACACACAGGGTAGGGTTTGATGTAGTTGAGCGCGATCGTCCAGTGCTGGCCGAGGTCTTGCCAAAGATGTGCGACATCGGGGGCCTCAAGTGTGATCGCGGGGGCACCTTGAAAACCGCGTAGCGCCAGAAGAGCCGCCATGGCACCGGTCAGCGCTCCCATGCCAGAACCGTCATGCAGCATGGTGGGATGGGCAATCTCGCGCATCATCTGGCTGCGCGGTCCGTGATACTCGGCGATGCCGACGGCCTGCCGCAGTTGGTCCACCGTGGCGCCGTTCAGGGCGCATCCGATCGCAGCCACGGCGATACCGTTCCACGCGCCAGAGGTATGGTAGTCTGACACCGTGTCGTGCAGCGCGATCGCGGCGCGCGCGCCGACCTCGTAAGACATTACCAGAATATCCAGAGCGGTCGTGGAGGGCAGGTCGGGGTGTTGCGCTGCGAAGGCGATCAGGGCGGGCACCACGGCGCAGCCGATATGCCCTTTGGTCGGGTTATAGCCGTCATGCCCGTCGAGGTTGTCGATCTGGGTGGCGGCAGCGAAGGCGGCTCCGGGGATGGAGGCGGTTCTGCCGTCAAAGAGCAGCGGTGCGGCGTTTGCGGGCTGTGCTGCGCCGTGGAAGTCCACGGCGAAGTCGCGTGCGATGCGTGCAGGTTCAAGCGGGTGTGCGCCCGCCCCGACCCCGAGTGTGTCCACCAGCAGCAGCGCGGCCATGCTGCGGGCACTGTCCGGCACGCGGGGGTGGGCCACAAAATCCGCGATGGCATCAAATTGCGCTGACATGGGGCGTCCCTTTGCTGTTGGCCGGTCTGTGGCCCAGAAAGACGCAGGGGGCGCGCGGGTTCTTGTCCAAACGCGACATCTGATCTGGCCCTGTTGATCTGGCCCTGTTGATCTGGCCCTGTCACCGGCTTGTGAAACCTGTGCACTGGCCATTTGTGCCCGTGCGTGGGACGGTGGGGCACAATTGAAAGGATCAAACCATGTTGCTACCCCGTCAGAAAGTACCTGAACTTGCCGTGCCGACCCTGGATCACGGTGGTTTCGAGCTGGGTGCGGATGGTGCCGAAACCGGCACCGTCGTCTGCTTTTACCGCGGCATTCACTGCCCGCTGTGTGCCACCTATCTGGCGGAGCTGGAAAAGCTGACGCCGGAGTTTGAAAAGCGCGGCGTGACGACTGTGGCGCTGAGCGTGGATGGTGAGGTGCGCGCGCGGCAGATGGCTGACAAGATCAAAGCCTCTGCGTTGCGCATCGGCTATGACCTGAGCCTTGCCAAGGCCCGCGAGTGGGGGCTTTATATCTCGACGTCGCGCGGCAAGACATCGATTGACATCGAAGAGCCCGCGCTGTTTTCGGAGCCGGGACTGTTCCTGATTACGCCTGCCCGTACGCTATACTATGGCTCGGTTCAGACGATGCCCTTTGTGCGGCCGCATTTTTCCGAGCTTTTGGCGGCGGTGGATGGCGCAGTGGCCAAGAACTACCCCGCGCGCGGCGAGTACACGGGTCCGGTCTAGCGGCCAGAGGCTGCGCAACGGCGCGGCTGCGCCGCACGACATGTCCCGCGCCTTTCCGTCCCGAAAACGCGCGGTGCGGGCGCCGGCGCCAGGCTCAGCTCTGTTGAAGTTCGGCCATCATCTGGTCCCGCATGATGAATTTTTGCGGCTTGCCGGTGACCGTCATGGGCAATTCGCTGCGAAAGCTGACATGTGCGGGCACTTTGTAGTGTGCGATCCGGTTGCGACAGTAGTCTGTGATGTCCTCTTGCGAGACAGTACTGCCGGGTTTCCTCACAATCCACGCGCAGACTATTTCGCCAAGTCGGCGGTCTGGAATGCCGAAGACCTGCACTTGTGAAACATCCGGGTGTGTGTAGAGAAACTCTTCGATCTCACGGGGGTAGACGTTTTCACCGCCGCGCAGGATCATATCCTTGACCCGGCCTGTGATGGCGCAATAGCCGTCGCGATCCAGCGTCGCCAGATCGCCCGTGTGCATCCATCCCTCTGCATCGATGCTGGCGGTGGTCTGCTCGGGATCGTTCCAATATCCCTGCATCACTGAATAGCCGCGCGTCAACAACTCTCCCTGTGTGTCCACCGGCACCGTTTGCCCTGCTTCATCCACGATCTTGACTTCGACATGGGGGTGGATGCGACCGACCGAGGACACGCGCTTTTCCAACGGGTCGTCGAGGTTGCTTTGGAAGGATACGGGCGATGTTTCGGTCATGCCGTAGGCGATCGTGACCCCGTGCATGTTCATGCGCGACTGCACTTGTCGCATGACTTCGATGGGACAAGGAGCGCCCGCCATTATGCCCGTGCGGAGGTGTGACAGGTCGTACGTCGAAAATGTGGGCAATTCCAGCATGTTCACGAACATGGTCGGCACGCCGTAAAGCGCGGTGCATCGTTCGCGAGCAACGGTTTCAAGGGTGTCTTGGGGGTCAAAGCCTTCGCCCGGGACGACCATCACCGCCCCTTTCGTGACACACCCCAAGGTGCCCATGACCATGCCGAAGCAGTGGTAGAAGGGCACCGGAATGCAGAGCCTGTCCTCTTGGGTGAAGGCCAGCGTCTGTGTTACGAAATGCGCGTTGTTGACGATGTTGCGATGCGTCAGGCACGCGCCTTTCGGGCTGCCGGTTGTGCCAGAGGTGAACTGGATGTTGATGGGCTCTTCCGGTGCGAGTGTCTGCGCGATGGCGTCGAGTGTTTCGCGGTCTGCCTGATCCAATGGGGTGCAGAGTGCGCTGAATGCCAGCATGCCCGGCGGCGGCGTGTCGTCCATCACGATCACGTGGCGCAGCGCCGGCAGGCGTTCAGCCGCCAGCGTATCGGAGCCTTTGCGCGCAAGCTCCGGCGTGAGGGTCGAGATCATCCCGGCATAGTCGGAGGATTTGAAGCGGCTGGCCATCACCAGTGCCTTGCAGCCAACCTTGTTCAGGGCGTATTCCATCTCGGCCAAGCGGTAGGCGGGGTTGATGCAGACCAGAATTGCACCGATGCGCGCGGTGGCAAACTGGGTGAGCAGCCATTCGAGCCGGTTCGGAGACCAGATGCCCACGCGGTCGCCTTTTGCGATGCCCAGACGGTGCAGGCCCGCCGCCAGTGCATCCACGCGCAAAGCAAGTTCCGCATAGGTTAATCGTTCGTTTTGTGCGGGAAAGACTGCGGCTTCATGATCGGGCAGTCGTGCAGCGGTATCGGCGAGCATTTGCGGGATCGTGAGGTTCCACAGCGGCGCTGATGTGTCGCCCGTGACGTGGGACAGGCCGTTCAGGGGCGCGCGTGCTGTGGCTGTCATTGCTCAATTCCTTTGCGGTGCCAGTGGGCCGGAACTATCCGGTATCTCCTGGCTCTTGGCAATGGCACGTCGCGGGCGTATCCCTGCCACTGGTGACATACAGAATTGAAAGGCTTGCCCGATGACGCTCTTTGCCAACTGGTCCTATCCTACTGCCATACGCTTTGGCGCGGGGCGTATTTCCGAACTGGCCGATGCCTGTGCCGCAGCCAGCATCCGCAAGCCGCTTTTGGTGACGGACAAGGGGCTTGCGGGTCTGCCGATCACAACGCAGGTGTTGGACCTGATGGAGGCTGCCGGCATGGGGCGCGCATTGTTCTCGGACGTGGATCCGAACCCGACAGGTCAGAATGTGACGGCGGGCGTTGCGGCCTATCGCGCGGGTGGGCATGACGGTGTCATTGCCTTTGGCGGCGGATCAGGTCTGGATCTGGGCAAGGCGGTGGCCTTCATGGCGGGGCAATCGCGCCCGCTTTGGGACTTTGAGGACATTGGCGACTGGTGGACCCGCGCGGACGCGGACGCCATTGCTCCGGTCATCGCCGTCCCCACGACGGCGGGCACCGGATCAGAGGTGGGCCGGGCCAGCGTGATAACCAATGAAGACACGCATGAAAAGAAGATCATTTTTCACCCCAAGATGCTGCCTGCGGTGGTGATCTGCGATCCGGAGCTGACCGTCGGCATGCCGCCTGCGATCACGGCAGGCACGGGGATGGATGCTTTTGCCCATTGTCTGGAAGCCTATTGTTCGCCGCATTACCACCCGATGAGCCAGGGCATCGCGCTGGAGGGCATGAAGCTGGTGAAGGACAACCTTGTGCTGGCCTATCAGGACGGTACCAACATCGAGGCGCGTGCGCATATGATGTCAGCGGCGGCGATGGGTGCGACGGCGTTCCAGAAAGGGCTGGGTGCAATCCATGCCTTGTCGCATCCCATTGGGGCGGTCCACCACACACATCACGGCACGACCAATGCCGTGGTGATGTTGCCGGTTCTGCAGTTCAACAAGCCCAAGGTGCGACGCAGTTTGGCGCGTGCTGCCAACTACCTGAGCATTGCCGGCGGCTTTGACGGGTTTTGTGCCTATGTGGCAGAGCTTAACGCCGCTTTGGGCATACCGGCGAACCTGACGGCCTTGGGGGTAAAAGACCCGGATATGGATGCGCTGGTCACATCTGCTCTGGCGGATCCGAGCTGTGGAGGGAACCCTGTGAAGCTGACGCCCAGCAACACTCGAAAGCTGCTTGAAGCCTGTTTCTGATCAGCCGTACCAGATGGCGCGGCGGATCAGGTTCAGCCCAAGCACGACAAACAGGATCAGGATGGCGCGACGGAAGGCTTCGACGGACATCCGCCGCCGTACAAGTTCACCCAGTGAAAAGCCGAGGATTGTGGGGACAAGCATGGCCAGCGACAGCCCCGCCAGCGGGCCGGTCAGAAATCCGATCTGCGCGTAGGCCAACAGCAGCGGCAGCGACCCGACAGAGATCAGAAATCCGGTTGCGCGGATGAATTCGTCTTTGTCGACACCTTTGGTGGCCAGATACATCGCCATCGGCGGCCCCCATGCTGCCGTCATCCCGCCGATGACACCGGATAGAAGCGCAAACCCGATCTGTGCGGCAGTATCGAAGCGGTCTGCCAGCGGGGGGATCAGTTTTTTCCAGCTCAGCAAGACAAACACCAGCACCACAAACCCCAGAATGGCCATCAAGGCGCGTTCGGATGTGTTTTGCGTAGAGTATGCGGTTGCGCCCACGCCGGCGACGAGCACGACAGCAAAGAGCCAGTAGCGTTTTACGGTGCGCAGGAATGCGCCGCCGCGCAGCATCTGCCAGATATTGGAACCGAGCATTGGAAAAAGCACCAGTGCGATGGCCGTGCGTGGGTCGACAAAGAGCGTCATGAAGGCGATGGAAGCTGTGGGCAGGCCGATCCCGGTAATACCCTTGATAGTGCCGGCCAGTAAAAAGGCGACAGCGGCGACCAGCATGAGAGGCATTTGTTCCAGACCGGTGGCTCCGCGATCAGCTAAAGGCGATTTGCGCTTTCATAGCTTGGGTCCGGTCTGCTGCAAGTTCGAATGCGGCAACGGCCTGATCAAGCGGCAGCGTCTGAGTGATGAGCGGTTTGACGTTGATGAGGCCCTTTTGCATGAGAGCCACACCGGTAAAGAACTCGGTATGAAAGCGGAAAGACCCGCGCAGTTCCAGCTCTTTGGCGGTGATCGCCTGCACGGGCAGGGTCATGTCGCCGCCAAGGCCCAATTGCACGATGATGCCGCGCGGGCGCAGTGCCGCGATGCCGCCAGAGAGTGCCGCGGCGGCGCCCGTGCATTCGAACAAGACATCGAAGGTGCCTTTGCCGGCCTGATAGGCGGCCAGCGCCTCGGGGGTGTTGCGCCCGTTGATCGTAATGTCCGCGCCGTTTTCCGCCGCCATCCGCAGGGTGAAATCGGTCAGGTCGGTGGCGACGATTTCAGCGGCACCGCTGCGGCGCGCGGCCAGAATGGTCAGCAGGCCGATAGGGCCGCATCCTGTTACCAGAACCCGCTTGCCCATCAGGTTGCCCGCCTGATTGACCGCATGCAGACAGACGGCAAGCGGTTCGGCCATGGCTGCTTCGCCCGCCGTAAGTCCATCCGCCGGAGCGCATTGCGCGGCGTCTGCCACAAGGATCTGCCGGAAGGCCCCCTGAATATGGGGAAAGGGCATCGCGGAGCCGTAAAACCGCATGTTCAGGCAGTGGTTGTGGCGGCCTTCGCTGCAGTAGCGGCAGGCGTGGCAGGGGCGCGAGGGTGACACGGCCACCAGTTGACCGACCGACAACCCCGTCACGTCATCAGCCAGTGCGGTGATGTAGCCCGAGACCTCATGCCCCAAAATCATCGGCTCCTTCAGCCGGACGGTGCCGAAGCCGCCATGCTGGTAGTAGTGCAGATCTGATCCACAGATGCCACCTGCCGCCAGCGCGACCTCAACTTGACCGGGTTTCAGAGGTGCTACGTCGTGGTCTTCGATGCGCAAGTCTTTTGCGGCGTGAATGACGAGGGATTTCATAGAAGCCTCTTTCCGGCGTGTACGCGCCCGGTATCGTGAGGCGGGCGGCGCTTGACTTTGCGACTGTGGGGTAAAATAAGCTTGGCGGGTTGCCAATGTCGAGCCCAAAGAGGATGCCCATGAGCCTGAGCTTATTTGACCTGAAGGGCCGCCGTGCTCTAATCACCGGATCGTCACAAGGGATCGGCTATGCTTTGGCCAAGGGTCTGCAGGATGCCGGTGCCGAAATCGTGCTGAACGGCCGCGATACCGCAAAGCTTGCGCAGGCAGCTGAAACGCTGGGTGGTGACGTGCACCAACTTGCGTTCGACGCGACCGATCATACGGCGGTGCGCTCTGCCGTCGACGGCTTTGAGGCCGAGATCGGAGCCATAGACATCCTTGTCAACAACGCCGGTATGCAGCACCGCACACCTTTGGAGGACTTTCCTGCCGATGCTTTCGAACGGTTGATGCAGACCAACATCGCCAGTGTATTTCATGTAGGCCAGGCCTGCGCGCGCCACATGATAAGCCGGGGGCAAGGGAAGATCATCAATATTGCCTCCGTACAAACCGCGCTGGCACGGCCGGGGATCGCGCCTTACACGATGACCAAAGGGGCTGTGGCCAACCTGACCAAGGGTATGGCCACGGATTGGGCCAAATACGGCTTGCAATGCAACGGCCTTGCGCCGGGCTATTTTGACACGCCGCTGAACGCTGCACTGGTCGCGGATCCCGAGTTTTCGGCTTGGCTGGAAAAGCGCACGCCGGCGGGACGCTGGGGCAAGGTCGAAGAGTTGGTGGGCACCTGCATCTTTCTGGCCTCGGATGCGTCGTCTTTCGTCAACGGAACCACGGTGTTTGTGGATGGCGGGATTACGGCCTCACTGTGATCGGGCAGGACTTGGCCGCGTGAGCCGCTTGCCGCGTTGGGTGGGGTTATGAAGCGCGGGGTCAAAAGGGCCGCTGCGTGGAATGCCGTTTGGGTCTTTTTACTGATACTGACGTCGGTACCTTTCGCGCTTTATGCGCTGGACAGGGGGCTGGCAGTCGCGGATGCCGTTGAACAGGCGAGCGCGCGGCTGTTTCATGCGGTGGATTTGGCCGCGAGCGCCGGTATCTATGGGCATATGATTGCAGGAGCGCTCGCGATGGTTCTTGCCCCGGTGCAGCTGCTGGGTTTTGTGCGCAGCCGATTGCCCGCATTGCACAGGATGGCGGGTTATGCGCTGGCGGTGCTGGCAACGCTCACGGCTCTGGGCGGTATCGCATACATCGCGCGGCAGGGCAGCATTGGCGGCCCCGTGATGAGCGTGGGGTTCACGCTTTATGGTCTGTTGATGCTGCTATCCGTTGTCCAGACCGTCCGCTATGCGGTGCGTCGCGATCCGCGCCACAGGCTCTGGGCAGAGCGGCTTGTCATTCTGGTGATGGCGTCGTGGCTTTACCGCGTGCATTACGGCCTTTGGGAAATCCTGACCGGAGGAGTAGGATCAAACGCAGATTTTACCGGACCTTTTGACCGCGTGCAGGTGTTTGCATTCTATCTGCCATATCTGGCGGTGCACGCGTGGTGCTGGCAGCACCGAACGACAGCCCGCGCAAAGCTCGCCTAGGCGTCGACTGTCAGAATGCGTTTGTGTTTCTTAACCTCGGCACGCACCTGCGCGAAACTGCGCAACCCGCGCCCTTCGAGTATCGGGATCATGGCCACGAGTGCCTCGGCGGTGGCCAGCGCGTCCCCCAGTGCGGTGTGCCGCACCGTTTCGGGTATGGTTACATCCAGCCGGTTGCACAATGCATCAAGCGTATGTTCCGCTGAGCCACCAAAGACCACCGCAGACAGATGCACCGTATCAAGCACGGGGTGATCGAACGCTATGTCGGTTCCGCCGCACTGGCGGCGCAGGAACGCCATGTCGAAGGGGGCGTTATGCGCAATTATCACCGCATTCTCGCAAAAGCGGTGGAACGCACGCGAGACGTGTTCGAAGCCGGGCGCGTCAGCCACCATCTGGTCGCTGACATGATGCACGGCCGTCGATCCGGGCGGAATGGGGCGCCCGGGGTTGACCAGCGTATCGAACACCTCACCCTCTACGATCTTGCCGTTAACGACACGCACAGCCCCCAACTGCACCACGTCGTCCGATACTGGATCAAGACCTGTGGTCTCGCTGTCGAAAACGACAAATGTCAAATCGCGCAGCGCGCAGTTGTTCAAGTCGTCCGAAGCTTCTTTTTCAAGCAGATCAAAGTCATAGACCAGCGGCCGCGCGGCGTCTGGTGCCAGCGGCTCCAGCATCAGCGTATAGCCCGCATTATCCCCGAACTGCCGGATATGGCCTTTGTAGATGGCCCCTGAACGGCCCTTTATGCCGATCTCCTGCCGGGCGCCTTCATGTTCGTTCAAAGCTTTGAGAGCCTGATGGATCGAGCTTTCGTCAAGATAGTCGAAAACGGAGCCGTTAAGACGCGCGGGACATTCGCGTTCCATCAAGTCGGCGGCCTGCCCATCGTAAAGAACGATGGAATGATCCTGCCGCGCGACGATAACGGCGACGGGGATATCGGACAATATTTGCAAAAGCTGCGCGCGCTGTGCTTCAAGGCGCGCGGTCCGTTCCACGACTGCATCTGTCGATGCCTTTATCTCTGAGGCCAGACGTTTGTGGATAGCAGATACCGCCGGAGCGAGGTCTCCGAGGTATTTGGCCGCCTCCGCCTCTATGTCATCCTGCACATTGGCATGGGCACGCACGCGTACTCCGGCGGCGAGCCCTTCGATCGGTTTGCTGACATTCTCGTCAAAGAGCAGCCATATAACGACCACAAGGCCGGTGATCCCCAGAGCGCTTATTGTGCCTGCAGTGATGAAGGATGACAGCGCCGCGGCGTTTCCTAACTGCCTGTATCCCATAAACAATCCGCCTGATATGATAGCGAGGCTGCCAACAGCGAGCAGGCAGAAGAATAGAAAAATTCTTAACCGCAGGCTGAGGTCTTTCATGCTACACCTCCTCGCAGGCTACTTTCAGGACGGGGTCGTTTTCCGGCACGGCGATCCAGTCCACGCCCACGACTTCGCCGTTGTCACCAAAGTCGACGCCATCCACGATGTCCGCCCGCCGGCTACCGGCACAGTCAAAGAGCGCGGGGACTTTTGCGGTTCGCGTCCAGCGTCCGTAGATCACAAGATCAACCATGCGCTGGTCGGGTTGTTGGGGGTGTGTGCGGGTGCTGGCCTGATCCACCGCGATGAAGCGCGCGGTAAAGGGCACCGCATAGGTCCATGGCCGATAGAATGCCGCTTCTTCCACGGTTTGTGCCACGACAAAGCTTGCAGGCATGGTGCGCGTAGTACGGTCGTACCAGCCGTATTCGAGGGAAATGGCTGCTATCAGCATGGCAAGACCAGCCGATACGGGCACCAGCCACGAGGCAAGGCGGCCTTTCAGCAAAGTACGGTTTACGGCCCACAGGATCAGCGCCACGGCCACCCCGGCCATGATGGTCCCGATCAATTCAAAAAACATCAGCTTACTCCTCCCCGAGTATCGCTCTTACTCTAACCCATAAGACCGCGGCCTTGCATCAATGCAGACTGCATTGTTTTGATGACAACGAATGCGTCCCGCAGGTGACTGCGTTCGAAATCCGACAGGCTGTCGGGGGGCAGGTAGTTGTCAGGTGATTTGCCTTGCTTGATAAGCCGTGCCTGATGCTCAAGGCGCGTCTGGGCCACCAGATCATAGGCTTCGAGCAAATCACGACCGCCTTTTGCGCTGGTTATTTTGCTGGCCAGTGCCGCTTTGAGCCGAGCGCGGGTGTTCACATCTGGCAATTGTCCTTGCAAGGCGTACATCCGGCCCAGATCTACCACTGGCACAACACCGTTTAGTTTGGTGTCGATTGTCTTGCGGTGATCGCCCGACGAAATGGTGGCAAGGCCGCGCAGCAGGCCCAGTGGTGTCTGATGTGTCAGGGAATTGCTTGCCATATGTGCGGTAAAAATCGAGTTGCCTGAAGCGGCTTTCAGCGTGTCTTTTTGCAGCCCGTCAAATAGGGTTGCGTCCCCTCCGATCGGGCGCAGGTCGAACATCACCGATGCCAGCATCTGCGCTTCTTTGCTGGGGGAATTGATCCAGCCAGCGAAATACTCGCGCCAGACCGACAGCGGCTGACACCAGCGCGGATTGGTCGCCATCATGTCGCCGGGGCAATAGACATAGCCGCACCGATCAAGGCCGTCGCTGACGATTTTGGCGAATTTGGCAAAGTAGGCGATGCCATCCTCGTCTACGGAATCGTCCAATATCAGACAGTTGTCCTGATCGGACACACCGGTTTGTTCCTGACGCCCCTGTGACCCGCAGGCCAGCCATAAATACCGCGCCGGCGGTGGGCCCAGTTCCGCTTCGGCCAGGGCAAGCAGGCGGCGTGTGACCACATCGGCCACATCAGTAATCATGCGCGTGACAACGTCGTGCCGGTTGCCCGATGCGATAAGCTGGACCAGCAACTCGGGGATGCGCGCAGTGACTTTGGCCAGAAGCTCAGGCGTGTCGGCGCGCGCGGCATCCGCGACGAGCCCGGCAGCACTGGTTGCCTGAAAACGCGTCAGATCGGTTTGTGTGACAATCCCGACAAGCCGGTCCGTGGCCACAATCGGCAGATGTCCAAGGCGGTATTCCATCATCATGTGCAGCACGTCCGAACCGATTGCCGTGGGGGGCAGAGTACGCGGCGCGGGTGTCATGATCTGGGCAATGGCTGTGCTGTTTGCCATGCCTTCCGCCAGCGCCTTGCCAACCAGATCGCGCAGCGTGACGATGCCTTTCAGGGACTGGCCTTCGGTGATGCACAGGCACGAAATGCGTTTCTCTGTCATCATTTGTGCAGCTTCCAGGACGGTCGTATCAGCCGAACAGGTAAAGGGGTCATGCACCATCAACTCTTCGACGGTGACCTGAGCCAGCGTTGTTTGCTGCGGTTTGAGAGTATTTTCGTGCTTGCCGGCGCGGGCAAAGAACCGTTGGAAGGGCGACTGCTCCTCCCGCAGGCTTTTGAACAGCGCGGCGGGCAGGCAGATCAGCAATGTGTCCCGGACAGCTTGCGCCGAGGTCACGGCAATACCATCCGCGAGCAATCCGCGTTCGCCAAAGGAGTTGCCGCGTTCCAGCAGGGACACTTGGGTGTCAGACCCGTCGCGCACGGAAACAAGCCCGCTTTGCACGATGTAGAGCCCGTCGAGTTTGCTGCCCAGATCGTAGATCTGACTTCCCTCAGCGACGCTGATCTTTTCCACGCGTTCGGCGATGTCCTGCAGGACGCCCGCGGGCAATTCGTCATAGGGGTGTTGCTGAGACAGGAATGTCAGCGCGTCTTCATTCATCTGGCGGCCTCAAAAAATGAAAGAGCCTGCCCCGATCAGACCGGGGCAGGCTTGTGGTATGGCACGGCAGGCATGTCAGTTGTCACGCCTGCCATAGGTTTTAGTGGTCTACCGCAGCGCCGGCACCCGCTGGGGTACGTACGCTTTCCACGAGGTCCTTGATCTCTTGCGGAGTTTCCTTGGTGACCGAAGAGACACCGAAGGCAACTGCAAAGTTGATCATCGCACCGACCGCACCGATCGCAGTGGACTGGATGCCAAAGAGGCTGCCGTCAACTGTGTCAGGGAAGGAGTTGGTGCCTGCGATGAAGAGCCAACCTTTGTGCAGGAAGATGTAGACCAGCGTGAAGATCAGACCGGACAACATACCCGCCACGGCACCGACGTTGTTCACCTTCTTGGAGAAGATACCCATCATCAGAGCAGGGAAGATCGACGCCGCCGCAAGACCGAAGGCCAGAGCCACCGTTTGCGCAGCAAACCCGGGTGGGTTCAGACCAAGGATTGTGGCCACACCGATGGCAACCGCCATGGCGACACGGGCAGACATCAGTTCCGCTTTTTCCGACATGTTCGGTGTCAGCTGACCTTTGAGAAGGTCGTGGCTTACCGCCGAAGAGATCGCCAGAAGCAGACCCGCCGCAGTGGAGAGCGCCGCCGCAAGGCCGCCCGCTGCCACAAGACCGATTACCCAACCAGGAAGGTTCGCAATCTCAGGGTTTGCCAGAACGAGGATGTCGCGGTTGAACTTGGTCAGCTCGTTGCCTTCCCAGCCATTCGCAGCCGCTTTGTCAGCCATCGCGTCGGATTTGTCGTTGTAGTACTGGATTTTGCCGTCGCCGTTCTTGTCTTCCCAGTCAAGCAGACCGGTTTTCTGCCACGTCAGCATCCAGTTGTACTTTTCGTCCGACTCGATGGTTTCAACAGAAACCGCTTCGCCGTTCACGCCGTTTGGCCACATCATTTCCGAGATGTTCAGGCGCGCCATCGCACCAACCGCAGGGGCTGTGAGATAGAGCAGGGCGATGAACACCAGCGTCCAACCTGCGGACCAACGTGCGTCAGATACTTTGGGCACGGTGAAGAAGCGCATGATGACGTGGGGCAGACCCGCTGTACCGATCATCAGCGACAACGTGAAGAGCACCATGTTCAGGGTGTCTTTGTGTGCTTCGGTATAGCTGGCAAAGCCAAGGTCGGTCACGATCTGGTCAAGTTTCGTCAGCAGATAGACACCGCTGCTGGCACCATCGGAGTTGACGGTTTCAGAGAAGAGACCCAGTGCCGGGATCGGTGTGCCTGTCAGTTGCAGCGAGATGAACACAGCCGGAATTGTGTAAGCCATGATAAGCACGCAGTACTGTGCCACCTGTGTATAGGTCACACCTTTCATGCCGCCGAAAACAGCGTAGGCGAAGACCACACAGGCACCGATCAGCAGACCGGAGGTGTTGGAGATCTCGAGGAAACGGCCAAAGGCAACGCCCACACCCGTCATCTGACCAATCACATACGTTGTCGACGCTACGATAAGACAGATCACAGCAACAAGGCGCGCTGTGGGAGAGTAGAAGCGGTCACCGATGAACTCGGACACAGTGAATTTGCCGAACTTGCGCAGGTAAGGTGCAAGCAGCAGCGCCAGCAGCACGTAGCCGCCTGTCCAACCCATCAGGAACGAAGAGTTGTCGTATCCGGTAAAGGCGATCAGACCCGCCATCGAGATAAAGGAAGCCGCCGACATCCAGTCAGCCGCTGTGGCCATGCCGTTGGTGACGGGGTGAACGCCCCGGCCGGCGGCATAGAATTCAGATGTGGAACCTGCACGGGCCCACACCGCGATACCGATATAGAGCGCGAAAGATGCGCCTACAAACAGTAGGTTGAGTGTAAACTGGTCCATGAGTTATTCCTCTACACCATATTCTTTGTCGAGCTTGTTCATGCGCCATGCGTAGAAAAAGATCAGACCGAGAAAGACCAAAATGGAGCCTTGCTGAGCAAACCAGAAGCCTAGGTCCGTGCCGCCGACTTCGATGCCGGACAACATGGGGCGCAGGACAATGCCAAAGCCAAAGGACACGACGGCCCAGATTACCAGACTGATGAGAATGATACGGATATTGGCTGCCCAGTATCCTCCCGCGTCCTCCGCGGCTCTCGCGTCTGCATTTGTTGATTGTTCTGCCATAGTGGCGTTCCTCCTATGAAGTTATGAGTGCGGGCCGCGCGTGGCCCGCAAGTTTTTTACGCTGTTACTTTGGAAACGATTTGCGCGATGCTTTGGCCGATGGCCTCGATATCCCCCATAGCATCTACGCGGCTGAGCGCTCCCTTAGCGTCGTAATATGAAATCAGGGGTTCGGTCTGTAATTGATATGCATCAAGTCTGGACATGACAGTTTGTGCGTTGTCATCGGCGCGGCGTGTCATGTTTGTACTGCCGCATCCGTCGCACACCCCGTCGGTCGTCGTGGGCTTGAACGTGTCGTGATATCCTTCGCCGCAATCACCGCAGGTGAAGCGACCTGCGATGCGCAGAACCATCTTGACGTTGTCTACTTCCAGCGCGATGGCCGCGTTAATCTTTTGACCCGAAACCGCCAGCATTTCATCCAGCGCTTCAGCCTGGCCGGTGGTGCGCGGAAAACCGTCAAGGACGACGCCCGCGGCGCAGTCCGGCTCGGAAAGGCGGTCGGACAGCACTTCCAGAACGATGCTGTCACTGACGAGGCCGCCAGCTTCCATGACCGCTTTTGCCTCTTTGCCGGCCTTGGTGCCCGCGGCAACAGCGCCGCGCAGCAGATCGCCGGTGGACAGTTGCACAAGGCCAAACTTTTCCTGAAGGACCCTTGCCTGCGTCCCTTTGCCGGCCCCGGGGGGGCCAAGCAGGATCAGTACGGGGGCTGTTTCCGGGTGGTTGGAGCCGTCCATTTTATGCGTCCTCGCGGTTCATGCGGTTTTCGATGAGGTCATCCACGACCGAGGGATCGGCGAGTGTGGATGTGTCGCCCAATGCGCCGAAGTCGTCTTCGGCGATTTTGCGCAGGATGCGGCGCATGATCTTGCCGGAGCGTGTTTTCGGCAGGCCCGGGGCCCATTGGATGAGGTCGGGGCTGGCGATGGGGCCAATTTCGGTGCGGACCCATTTGCGCAGCTCCTGGTAAAGCTCGTCAGATGGCTCTTCGCCGTTCATCAGCGTGACATAGCAGTAGATGCCTTGGCCCTTGATGTCATGCGGGTAGCCGACCACAGCAGCTTCGGCGACTTTGGCATGGGCGACGAGGGCGGATTCGACCTCGGCCGTGCCCATGCGGTGGCCCGAGACGTTGATGACATCATCGACGCGGCCTGTGATCCAGTAGTCGCCGTCTGCGTCGCGTTTGCAGCCGTCACCGGTGAAGTAGTAGCCTTTGTAGTCGCTGAAGTAGGTTTTCTCAAAGCGCTCGTGATCGCCCCAGACGGTGCGCATCTGCCCCGGCCAGCTGTCTGCGATGACAAGCACGCCCTCGACGTCATTGCCTTCGATGATCTCGCCAGAGGCGGGCTCAAGCACCAGTGGCTTGATGCCGAAGAAGGGCTGTTGGGCCGAACCGGGCTTGAGCTCCGTTGCACCTGGGAGGGGTGTCATAAGATGGCCGCCTGTCTCGGTCTGCCACCATGTGTCTACGATCGGGCAGCGTCCGCCGCCGACCACTTCGTTGTACCAGTTCCATGCTTCGGGGTTGATGGGCTCGCCCACTGTGCCGAGTGTGCGCAGGCTGGACAGATCGTAAGCCTTGACCGGTGCATCACCTGCCGCCATCAGCGCGCGAATGGCTGTCGGCGCCGTATAGAACTGGTTGACGCTGTATTTCTCGCACACGTCCCAGAACCGGCCCGCGTCAGGGTATGTAGGCACCCCTTCGAACATGATCGTGGTGGCGCCATTGGCCAGCGGGCCATAGACGATATAGCT
>CANMWT010000014.1 GCA_947501635.1 uncultured Roseobacter sp. | reverse complement strand
GCATCAGTGCAAACACTGCGACATTCCCGCAAATTCCTGCACGGTCTCCGTTA
Source organism: uncultured Roseobacter sp. (assembly GCA_947501635.1). Lineage (GTDB taxonomy): Bacteria > Pseudomonadota > Alphaproteobacteria > Rhodobacterales > Rhodobacteraceae > Roseobacter. The sequence goes on along the minus strand of CANMWT010000014.1, from coordinate 64,026 downwards.
AGGTGGGGGACTCAATGGGGGATTTAAAAACGGAAAGCCCCAAAAAATCACTATTAATCAGTTATTTGGTGAAATTCAGTGGCGGACCGAGGAGGATTCGAACCCCCGACCCCTTGATTCGTAGTCAAGTACTCTATCCAGCTGAGCTATCGGTCCACTGAGAGCGGGGTTTAGTCTTGCCGCGCCGGTTATGCAAGCCCAAAGACTGTAAATTTTCCTGCAGCAATTTCGTACTTCCCAAAAGGTTCCGCCTTTTGAGTTCAATCCACCGCACCCTCGAAAGTTGTGCTGCGCGGGGGGAGCGTGCCATCGCCTTTGGGCAAGCAGATCGTAAAGCATGTTCCTTCAGGGCCGGTGCTGGCCAAATCCAACCGTCCGCCATGTCCGCGGATCAATTCCGCAGAAATCGCAAGACCCAGCCCCGAGCCACCTTTGCGCGCGCCGCCCTGAAAGGGCGTGAACAGAAACTCCCGCGCTTTGGGTGGCAGACCAGGGCCAGTGTCGCGCACATCAATCCACCAGGCCGTCGCGTCCTCACGGGCATCAACTGTGATGGTGCCGTTCTGGCCCGACGCCATCATCGCCTGTCGGGCGTTTCGCATCAGGTTTGCAACGACACGGTACAACTGCTCGGGGTCTGCGCGGGTCATCATAGCAGGTGGAACCGCGCAGTGCAGCGACAGGTCATAGTCGCCGATAGCCAATACTTCACCTTCGATAACCTCTTCGACCAGTTCACGCAATTTGAGCATCGTCAGCGTCGGGCTGGGCTCTTCGGCCTTGCCAAAGGCGAGAGTACTTTCGCATAGGTGAACGGCACGCGTGATCGACCCCACAAGCTTGGGCGCCATGCGTTTTACAGTGGGGTCCTCGCTCATTTCGATACGGTCGGTGAACAACTGGGCAGACGTCAGGATATTGCGCAGGTCGTGGCTGATCTTGCTGACGGCACTGCCCAACTGTGCCAATCGTTCCTTTTGACGCAAGGCCTGCGTAAGGTCTGTTTCTAGCTTTTGCAAAGCGTCCTCAGCTTCACGCAGTTCAGTGACACTGGCGGAGGGAACAATGATGCGGCGGGCGTCTTCAGGCGCTGCGGCATAGTTTTGCATGTCCATGACCACCCGTTTGATGGGTTTGAGCAAAAGCGCACGCATTGCGACAAACAACAAACTGGCGGTGATGATCGAGATCACGGCAGACAGGATCAGAATTCTGAACCCGTAGTCGATCATGGCGGCGCGCAGCGGCTGCGTCTCCATCGTGATTTCAATGAGAAGGCCCGCATCACGCACCGGTGCGCCAATTACCCGGATCACTTCGTTCTCGGCAGAAACGTACCGCGCGATCGCATCCCGGATCAGAACAAGCGCACTGTCGTCGCGCATGTCAAAGGTAGAGGTGACAGTCTGCGGCATGTCCGAGCTGAGCACCAGCTGCCTGATCTGATCGCGCCGCAACACAACGTTGAAAACACCCGCATTTTCCAGCAGCTCAGTTTCCAGATCGCTGTCGAGCATGTCATCCGCCAAAAGAGCAAGCGACGCGATTTGTGCCCGCTCTAGCCGGTTGTTGAGGTAATCCTCGCGGAACCGCGCGATTGAAGGCACAAAGATCAATACCTCGGCGATCATCACAAAGATCGTTGTGAGGATCAGCAATCGGCCTGAGAGCGAGTTAAACATAAGCTAGCGTTTCACGGGATAAGCCGCTGGACAAGACCCACAACCTTTTTCACGGTCGGATTTTCAAAAAGCCTCGGACTGAAATAGGCACCCGCCGCGCGTTTGTTGATCTCGCCAATCGTGGGATACGGGGCAACCATGGCAGCGATCTGGCTCATTTTCATGTTGTTGGCCAGCGCAAGCGCCCAAAGGTTGATCAATTCGCCCGCCTGATATCCCACAATCGAGGCACCAACCGGTCTGCCTTTGACCACCATAACCTTGATAAAGCCCTTGGTTTTGCGTTCGGCAATGGCGCGATCGTTGTGAGAATAGTCAAAGCGCACAACTTCCAGCATGTCCCCGTGAACCTTGCGCGCCTGCGCTTCGGTCAGCCCCACCTGCGACAGCTCCGGATCGGTGTAAGTTGCCCAGGGGATGTGCGCGGTTTTGGCTTTGGACGGCAGGCCGAACAGCATCGAACGGATGATGACACCAGCATGGTATCCCGCCACATGTGTGAACTGCAGGCCACCCGCGACATCGCCAATGGCATAGACCTTGCGGTTCGTGGTGCGCAGGCTTGCGTCAACTGCAATCCCGTTGCCCTCGGTCTTGATCCCTGCGGCCTCAAGCCCCAGCTTTTCAGTGTTGGACTTGCGCCCCACGGCAACCAGCAGATGCGTACCCTTTGCAGAGCGCCCGTCGTTGGTCTTCACCTCGATGGCGCCTGCCTGCCCTGAAACCTCGGTGACCAATGCGTCCTCTTCGATGGTCACGCCTTCTTCCCGCAAGCTGTTCAGAACCACCTCTGCCAGTTCTGGGTCGTCGTTCCCCAATGCTTTGGCTCCTTCGACAACGGTGACTTCGCTGCCCAGACGCACATGGGCCTGCGCCATCTCCATCCCGATGGGTCCGCCGCCAATGATGATAAGGTGCCGGGGTTTCTCGCGCAGCTCAAACAAGGTCTCATTGGTTTCGAAAGGCACGCTGTCCAGCCCCGGAATGGGTGGCACCAGAGGGGCCGAACCGGTAGCGATCACCACCCGGCGCGCGGTAATGACGGTGTCGCCTGCCTCAACCTCTGTCGGTGAGGTAAAACGTCCGAATGCGCGGATCACCTCCACACCGAAGCCTTCAAAACGCTCTTGGCTGTCGACCGGCGCGATCTGGTCAATGACCGCCTGTACATGGTCCTTGGCCGCCGCATAATTCGCTTCGCCCGCCGCATCCGAGACGCCGTAGGCAGCGCTGTGTTGTTGTGCATAGGCGGCCTTTGCGCTTGCGATCAGCGCCTTTGAGGGCACGCAACCGTAGTTCAGACAATCGCCCCCCATTTTGTGCCCTTCCAGCAGGACAACTCTGGCCCCCATCTGTGCGGCCCCCGCCGCCACCGACAGCCCGCCAGAGCCAGCACCGATGACCAGCACATCCGTTGTTATACGTCTCATTTTAAAGGCCTTTCTTGCCCGTCACGGCTTTGACAATGACCGGCAACACAGACAGCAGGCTCAGCCCGAGGATCGGCAAGAGAATATGCGGCTCGAAGATCACGCCAAGGTTGGGGCTTTCGCCGCGCGCAAACACTTCACCCAACCCGGCCCCAATCGAGGCATAGACCAGCGAACCGGGAATGATGCCAAAAAACGTGGAGACAACGTACCGGTGCACGGGCACTGCAAGAAAGGCCGGCACGAGGTTGGCAACAAAGAACGGCACAACCGGCACCAGACGCATGAAAAACAGCATCGACCACTGGTTTTCATCAACACCCTTGGAAATTTTTCCAACCGTTCCCTCAGAAGCATCCATTCTCGCCTTCAACTGCTCGCCAAAGCCGTGACGTGCGGCCAGAAAGATCAGTGTCGCACCCAGAGTAGCTCCGGTAACGCTCAGCACAGAGCCGCCGATTGTGCCGAACAGAAAGCCGCCTGTGAGCGTGGCAACCAAGGCGCCCGGCAACGAAAAAGCAACAATCACGATATACGCCGCAACAAAGCTCAAAGCCGTCAGCACGATATAGTCGTCTCGAAAGGCAATCAGTGCGTCGCGGTTGTCGCGCAGCGCTTCAAAGCTGATATGGTCTTTTAAAGTGAGCGCACCGACCACGGCGACTGCAATGATGATGAGCAGCGGAATTCTATGCGTCCAGCCTACTTTGTGCGTATTCGTCATATCAGTCATTACTGTCGCCTTTCCGGCTACGGGTTGCAATTGACACTATACATGACGTTTGCACGCTAGCCGCGATAGGGGCATCACGGCTGCTTGAACGACCGTGACACATTGCGTGACTTTTGCCCCGCCCGACCTGCAATATTGAAACATCGCCCCCAGTTTAGGGTGCAAATATTGCAAAACCTTGCATTTTGGCGGGCCAGAGGGTTTGACTTGGCCGCCGATGCACTTTAGAGGACGGGCTTCGAATAGAACCGGCCGCCGAGCGATTCCGCTTGGCCCGACGTATAAAATGGAGACGGAGCGATGAAACGCACCTATCAACCCTCGAACCTCGTGCGCAAGCGGCGCCACGGTTTTCGCGCGCGTATGGCCACCAAAGCGGGCCGGAAAATCATCAATGCACGTCGCGCGCAGGGCCGGAAGTCGCTCAGCGCCTGATCCGACCTGCTGAAGGTCTGAATAAAATGACACCGCCGCAAGCCCCCCTCTCTCCGGACGAGGATACGCCTGCGGCGGTTTCTTTTCGTTTGGCAACCCTGACCAAACGCGCCGACTTTTTACGGGCGGCACGCGGACCGCGCGTCGCCAAGCCCGGGTTTATCCTGCAAATGCGCGCCCGCCCTGATGATCCTTGCGGCGCCACGCGCGTCGGTTTCACCTGCTCCAAAAAGGTCGGCAATGCCGTGGCACGCAATCGCGCAAAAAGACGCCTGCGCGAGATCGCGCGCCTTGTCCTGCCCCAACACGGCAAAGCGGGAACCGATTATGTTCTGATCGGCCGATCAGGGGCAACGGCAGAACGGCCGTTCAAAGCACTTCTGGCAGATCTTGAGACCGCATTGCACACACTGCACGGGGCCAGGTCTTGACCCTCCTCGCCAGATTGTTGGCGCTGCCGGTACGCGGCTACAGGCTGATTTTTAGCCCGTGGGTTGGACACAACTGCCGTTATCAACCGACCTGTAGTGTTTACGCGCTTGAGGCGCTGGAAACCCATGGTGGGCTGCGCGGCGGGTGGCTTGCTTTTCGGCGTATTACCCGGTGCCATCCATGGGGCAAAAGCGGTTATGACCCCGTTCCCGAAAAACGCGACGCGCATGACGGATAGTCAGCGTAGTTTCTCGAAATAGATTATGACCTCTCCGATATCGGCACCATACTTTTTCATATAGGCACGGTTCAACACACGCCGTTCGCCCAGTTGCCACATCCAGTCATCAAAGCTGACACGCATCGTGCCGTCAGGCACTGGCAGATCAATGGTGTACGTCCAGTTGAATGTATCGCCCCGTTCTTCGCCTGTTGCCTCTCCGGTCACGCCCGGCGCCGTGCCTGCCCATGTTTGAGCTCCGGTTTTTCGTAACGTCCAGATACGTTGTTCGAAGGTGCCGTCCGCGTAGGCGAAGTCTTCGACAAGTCTGAGTGTCTGCCCATCCCATGTGCCCGTAATCTCAACGTCAAAACGGCGCCGGACGGTGCCCAAGACGTCTTGAAACTGCCCGCTGGCAACGACCTTGCCCTCAAAAAACTCTTCGAGATTGAACTGATGGTCGGAAAGTTTGGGATCATCCAGTGCGGGTTTGCCGACGCACCCCGCAAGAACAAAGGAAAGCGCGAGCAGCTGTAATCTTAGCATAAATGACCTCATGTTGCCTTTATTACTACGCGTGCAAAAGGCTTTTGGTTCACTCCGACTGCGCGTATAGAGAAGCCACGTTCAAAAGCAGGACCACCGGATGCTGGACTCCACTGACGAAATTCACCCGCTCTTTGAGGGAGCTCCCAAAACGACTGAGTTTCGCAAGCTGCGCAAACGCATCGTGCGTGCGGTGCGCGAGGCTGTGGACCAATACGGTATGATCGAAAAAGACGCGCGCTGGCTTGTCTGCCTGTCCGGCGGAAAGGACAGCTACACGCTTCTTGCGGTGCTTTACGAACTGAAGTGGCGGGGGCTTTTGCCTGTGGACCTGCTGGCCTGCAACCTCGATCAAGGCCAACCCGGATTTCCCGCGACGGTTCTGCCGGCATTCTTGCAAAAAATGGGTGTGCCCCACCGGATCGAATACCAGGACACATATTCGGTGGTCATGGACAAGATCCCTCAGGGGCGTACTTTCTGCGCGTTGTGCTCGCGCCTGCGCCGTGGCCACCTTTACCGCATCGCACGGGAAGAAGGCTGCTCCGCCGTGGTGCTGGGTCACCACAGGGATGATATTCTCGAGACGTTTTTCATGAACCTTTTTCACGGCGGGCGTCTTGCGACCATGCCGCCCAAACTGGTGAACGAGGAAGGCGATCTCTTTTTGTACCGGCCCCTCGCGCATGTGGCAGAAGCCGACTGCGAGAAGTTTTCAACCGCCATGAAATACCCGATCATTCCATGCGATCTTTGTGGCAGTCAGGACGGGCTCCAACGCCAGCAGGTCAAAGCCATTCTGGACGGGTGGGAGAAAAACAGCCCCGGACGCCGTCAGGTGATGTTCCGGGCATTGATGAATGCACGCCCCTCGCATCTCCTGGATCCCAAACTCTTCGACTTCAGAGACCTGACCCTGAAGTAGCTTGAATTTTACTCAATTGCTTGTGGGTAATACCACGCTTGTTAACCGAGACGTCACTCCCGCTGACTTAGAAACTGCACGGGACCAGTGACCCTTCGGCGCAAGGATGTGAAAAATGGCAAAAGATGTATCCGGCATTTGGCTCAGATTACGCAATGCTGTGAAAGACTTCCTTTCCGACCCGGCGTGCTTTGCCTTCCTGCCGGCCATTTGCTTGGGACTTTTCTGGTTCGGTGGCGAAATGGCGCTGATGATCTGCGCGGCGCTGTTTCCACTCTTGTTTATGCTCAGCAATGGACGGGAAGGTCACAAAAAGGATGCCCTTGCGCGCAGCGCTGTGGCTGGCGTCATGCATCGCGACGGTTTTGGTGTCATGGTCGAGCGCATTTTTCAGCAGGCCCGCGAAGAGGGCCTGAACACGGCCGTTTTTCAGATTGAACTTGATGAGCACAAGGAATTGCTCGACCGATATGGCCGCCGCGCTGCGGATCATGTGGCGCAGGTGACATCCAGCAGGATCGCATCGATCCTGCGCACCCATGATGCCACCGCGCAGACCGCCGATTTTAGGTCTTCCGTATGCCTGGCGCCGGTTCAACATCTTGATCTCGAGTTGTGTATTCAGCTTGCCGGGCGCATTCAGGCCGCAATCGAAGAACCGGTTTCTGTGGACGGCACAAGCATCTACGTCACAGCTTGTGTCGGCTTTTGCAAACACACCGGCGTTCTGGCCTTGGACGGCGACACCTCCGGCAAGGCATGGCTTGATGCCGCGACGCAAGCTCTGCACGCAGCGCAAAGCAACGGCCCCAACGCGATACGCGCCTATTCCGATGAAATGGGGCGCAAGGCGCGCGCTCGAACAACCCTCACGGAAGAGGTCGTTGCCGCGTTGGAAAGAGGTCAGATTCAGCCGTGGTTCCAGCCTCAGATTTCGACGGATACGGGGCTGGTCACTGGCTTTGAAGCTTTGGCACGTTGGAACCACCCCAACCGCGGTATGGTCGCGCCAGCGGATTTTTTGCCAGCCATAGAACAAGCCGGGAAACTTGAGCGCTTGGCCGAGGTGATGATGTATCATGCCTTTACCGCGCTCAAAGCCTGGGACAGTGCCGGAATGGATGTACCTCAGGTGGGCGTCAATTTTGCCGGTCCTGAATTGAGCAACCCCAAACTCGTTGAAAAGATCAAGTGGGAACTGGACCGTTTTGATCTTGCGCCAGACCGGCTTGTGGTCGAGGTGCTCGAGACTGTCGTGTCAAATACCTCCGATGATGTGATCACCCGCAACATCAAGGGACTTGGCGAACTGGGGTGCCGCATCGATCTGGATGATTTCGGTACCGGGCAGGCTTCTATCGCGTCGATCCGCCGTTTCTCGGTTAGCCGGATCAAGATCGACAGATCATTTGTGATCAAGGCGGATCGCGACCCCGATCAGCAACGCATGATAAGCGCAATCTTGACCATGGCGGAAAGGCTGGAAGTGGAAACACTGGCAGAGGGTGTCGAAAGTGTCGGAGAGCACGCACTGCTTGCCCAATTGGGATGCGATCACGTACAGGGATTCGGCATCGGAAAACCGATGCCGTTTGACCAAACACTGGACTGGATCACGCGACATAATGCAAAACTTCAGGCCGCACCAAAAATTCTGGGTAACAAGTCACGGTGATCTGCACCGCTCTCGGGCTGCACACACAGGTGCAGAACAGGCCAATTAAAGCGACGAAGCGTAGCAGAAGTGATCTCTAAAACGGAATCCACTTGACCTTTTGGCCCACACTCTGTTGAACCACGCTGATACACGGAACAGATCAGGTGGCGGTCCCGATGGACGATCAAAACAAGAACCTTATTCTGGCGACAGCGCTTAGTTTTCTGGTGATACTGGTGTGGTTTGTGCTCTTTCCACCGCCGGAACCGGAACTGCCGCTGGATGTCGAAAACGCCACCGAGTTAACCCCGGACGCGACGACAGGCAGCCTGCCATCCGTGACCAGCGAAGCGCCCGCCGTGTTGGAAACCGAAACCGAGACGCGCACGTCAGCGCTTGAAAGTGCACCGCGCATCCAAATCGAAACACAAAGACTTAGCGGCTCTATCTCTTTGCTTGGTGGGCGCATCGATGACCTGTCCTTGAAAGACTACCGCGAAACTCAGGACGAAGACGCTGAAATCGTAACGATGCTGTCGCCCGTCGGGAGTTCAAACGCCTATTACGCCCTTTATGGCTGGGCGGCCGGCGCAGGCGTAGATCCATCCGCAGTGCCCGGGCCAAACACGGAATGGACCCAGACGGACGGATCTACCCTCAGCACGGACGCCCCTGTGACACTCTCCTGGGACAACGGCGCGGGCCTCACATTTACACGTGTTATCACAGTTGACGAAGACTATATGTTCACCATCACGCAGTCGGTGGCGAATACTTCGGACAGTGCCGCAACCATGGCGCCCTACGGCATCCTCGCGCGGCACGGAGAACCGGCTGACCTCAGAAACTTCTTCATTCTGCACGAAGGCGTCGTGGCCATGGCTGACGGTGAGCTGACCGAAACGGACTGGAGCGACATGCCAGATTTCGCTTTCGACGAACGCGAACGCGCACGGGCGGAAGTTACACAAGTCACACAAAACGGCTGGATCGGGTTTACCGATCACTTCTGGATGTCGACCCTTATCCCCGCCCCGGGCAGTGCGTTCAAATCCGTCGCAAAATATGACGAACGCCGCGACATCTACCAGGCCGAAACGGTTCTTCCAGCACAAACTGTAGCGCCCGGGACATCCATCACAGCAACAACACAGCTCTTTGCCGGTGCCAAGGAATGGGAAACGATACGCGACTACCAGTCCGCGGGCGTCGACCGTTTTATCGACAGCATCGACTGGGGCTGGTTCTTCTTCCTGACAAAACCGATCTTCTGGTTGTTGCACTACCTGAACGCCTTCATCGGCAACATGGGCTGGGCGATCATCGGCTTGACCCTTATCATCAAGGCGATCCTGTTGCCGCTGGCTTACAAATCCTATGTGTCGATGGCCAAGATGAAAGAGCTTCAGCCACAGATGGAAAAGCTCAAGGAAGAAGCGGGCGATGACCGTCAGAAGCTCCAGCAAGGTATGATGGAGCTGTACAAAAAGGAAAAGGTTAACCCGGCCGCGGGCTGTTTGCCGATCCTGTTGCAAATTCCGATCTTCTTCTCGCTTTACAAGGTGATCTTCGTCACCATCGAACTGCGGCACGCGCCCTTTTTCGGCCCGTTCCAGGATCTCAGCGCGCCAGATCCGACGTCCATTATGAACTTTTACGGATTGCTGCCCTTTGAAGGCCCCGAGGCCGGTTCTATCCTAGCGTTGATCTTCATCGGCATACTACCGCTGCTGCTTGGGATTTCCATGTGGCTCCAGCAAAAGCTGAACCCCGCACCCACCGATCCGACACAGCAAATGATCTTTGCCTGGATGCCATGGGTCTTCATGTTCATGCTGGGCGGTTTCGCCAGCGGCCTGATTGTATACTGGATCGCGAACAACACAATCACCTTCGCCCAGCAATACATGATCATGCGCAGCCAGGGCTACAAACCGGATGTCTTTGGAAACATCAAAGGCAGCTTCAGCAAGAAGTCCAAACCGGATACCTGATGATACAAGTAACTAGCCTCCTGCGCTATCCTCTCAAAAGCCACGGGCGTGAGCATCTTGAGCAGGTGGCGCTAAGGGCGGGTGCCTCGATGCCCTATGACAGGCAGTGGGCCGTAGCACATGACGCTGCTCGTATTGACGGTTCTGAATGGGCTCCATGTGCCAATTTCAGCCGCGTTTCCAAGGCACCGGCCCTGATGGCTATTACGTCACACTACGATGAAGAGACGGGGTTGCTGACCCTGTCCCATCCCGCCAAGGCGGACCTGTCGTTTGATCCTGACGGCGACACGACCGGATTTATCAACTGGGTGACGCCCTTGGTGCCGCAGAACCGCGCTTTGCCTGACCGCATCGTCAAACTGGAAGGCCGCGGTTTCACCGACAGCGATTTTCCGTCTGTCACACTGTGCAACACCGCATCACACCGTGCGGTTGAACAGCACATCGGGCGCGCCCTGTCAGTCCACAGATGGCGCGGTAACATCTGGCTGGACGGCGAAGCCCCATGGGAAGAGTTCGATTGGATGGATCGCAAGGTGCGTATCGGCAGCTGTGTCCTGCATGTACGAGAGCGCACAGACCGCTGCCTCGCGACAACGGCCAATCCAGAGACCGGACAGCGCGATACCGACATCCTGTCGGCTTTGGAACACTGGGGTCACCGGGATTTTTCCGTACGTGCAGAGATTGTAGAAAGCGGCGAAATTCGTGTCGGCGACCCGCTTGAGGTGCTGTAATGCAAATGCCATTTCCCATCGCTGAAGAGCCGGACCCGCAATTGCTTGAAGAGGGTCGTCTGCTTTTTGCCGGCGAAACCACCTTTGTCAAAGGCGTTGTCGCGATGTCTGGCCTGCCCCCCGCGGACCGGATGGAAGTTTGTTTTGCCGGTCGCTCCAACGTTGGTAAATCTTCGCTGATCAATGCTCTGACCGGACGCAAAGGGCTTGCGCGTGCCTCCAACACGCCCGGACGCACGCAAGAGATTAACTATTTTGCCACTGGCGACAGCCACTATCTTGTTGACCTGCCGGGCTATGGGTATGCCAACGCCCCCCTGCCCGTGGTCGAGAAATGGCAACGGCTGCTCAAGCAGTATCTGTCCGGTCGGCAAACGCTGCGGCGTGCCTTTGTGCTGATCGACGCCCGCCACGGTGTCAAGAAGGTGGATGACGAAATACTGTCCCTGCTCGACAGCGCGGCGGTGACCTTTCAGGTCGTTCTGACGAAAGCGGACAAGGTAAAAGACAAAGAGCGCGAGAAAATCCTCGATCAGGTCCGGTCTGCGCTATCCCGACACCCCGCCGCCTTTCCCGAACTCATCGTCACCTCAAGCGAAAAAGGTTGGGGAATTCCGACACTGCGCGCCATAATCAACACGTTGGAGTGACACCGGGCAATGCCCCGGGCAGCGCCAACCCCAAGACCCCTACGAATGGCATCAAAATGAAGACCCAAGACATGAACCGCGACTGGATTGCTACTGCCAAAACACTCAACAAGGCTTTGCCCTACCTGCAACGCTATGCCGACGCGACCGTAGTCATCAAGCTGGGTGGCCATGCCATGGGCAGCGATGAAGCGATGGAAGAATTCGCCCGTGACGTCGTGTTGATGCGGCAGGTTGGTGTGAACCCCGTCGTCGTTCATGGCGGCGGTCCTATGATCAACGCCATGCTTGATAAGCTGCAGATCAAGTCCGAGTTCGTGAACGGCAAGCGTGTAACAGATGCGGCAACCATGGAAGTCGTTGAAATGGTGCTGAGCGGGCTGGTGAACAAAAGGCTTGTGCAGGCTATCAATGGGCAAGGCGGGCGTGCTGTCGGACTATCTGGCAAAGATGCGGGCCTGATAACCTGCATTCAGACTGACCCCGCACTGGGTTTCGTAGGCACCCCGAACAAGGTGAACCCGCAGGTTCTGCGCGACCTGGCAGAAAAAGAATATATTCCGGTGATCGCGCCGCTTGGCGCGGGCCTGAACGGAGAAACCTTCAACATCAACGGTGATACGGCGGCGGGTGCAATCGCGTCCGGTTTGATGGCCGACCGCTTGTTGCTGCTGACCGACGTGGCGGGCGTCAAGAACGCGCAGGGCGAGGTACTGACCGACCTGACCGCAGCCCAGATCAAAGAGATGACCGAAGCAGGCACAATAGCCGGCGGCATGATCCCAAAGACTGAAACAGCTCTCGATGCACTCGCAGGCGGGGTACGCGCAGCGGTTATTCTGGATGGACGCGCCCCAAATGCCTGCTTGCTCGAGCTCTTTACCGAGCACGGCGCGGGTTCAATCATCCGGCGCAACTGACGAGGATGTGTTGATCTTCCGCTTGTGCTGCGCAGCTTGCCCTCTAGATTACAAGTATGGAAAACGAAGCCGTCATACGCCTGACTATCTTTCTGGGCCTTTTTGCCGTTCTCGCAACGCTGGAGGCCATCGCCCCACGTCGTGTGCGCAGCCAACCGCGCAGCGCGCGCTGGGTCACAAACTGGGGCGTGACGCTGCTGAATACTGTCACCCTACGCCTGATGGCCCTTGCCTTGCCACTGCTCGCGGTAGGAGCGGCAATTGACGCAGACGCGCAAGGTTGGGGACTGTTCAATGCCGTGGCACTGCCGCTCTGGCTTGAGGTCGCGATCGTCGTACTGATCTTTGATTTCGCTATCTGGCTGCAGCATCTAATCACGCATAAGGTGCCGCTGTTGTGGCGTCTTCACCGGGTTCACCATGCGGATGTGGACATGGATGTGACCACGGCCATCCGGTTTCATCCGGTCGAAATTGCACTGTCCATGTTGCTGAAGATCGGGCTGGTGTATCTGCTGGGCCCTGCTGCAATCGCTATCGTTATCTTCGAAATAATTCTGAATGGTACGGCCATGTTCAACCATTCGAACTTTGCCTTGCCTGCGTGGTTGGATCGCGCGGTACGCAAGGTGCTTGTGACCCCGGATATGCACCGCGTGCATCATTCCGTGCATCGCAGCGAACATGACAGCAACTACGGCTTTGCCCTGTCGATCTGGGATAGGATGTTTGGTACCTACATTGCGCAACCCCAAGCAGGCCACGATGAAATGCAGGTCGGGCTGCAATGGCAGGACGATCGCCCAAGCAAGCTGGGCTGGACGCTGGCCCTGCCATTTGCACGCAAGTGACTTACGAAGACTTTCAAGCGCAGGCGCAGGCGCGTCACCTGACCATTCTTGGCGGATTTCACCCGCGCGCGGAGGACAAGGCACCAGCCGCCTGCAAGACGCTGCTGATGCTTGGGCCCAACGAGCCTGCCTTCTGGCCCGCATTCAAAAACGGACCGGAATGGCAAAGCGGACAAGACGATCCGATGGACAACTGGTCGATCCGCGTGATCGGTGCATGGGCAAATGAAGTAGGCGGCGAAGCGCTTTTTCCTTTTGGCGGCCCACCCTATCTGCCGTTTTTTTCCTGGGCATTGCGGACCGGACGCGTTCACACCTCACCTGTTATGCTTTTGGTACATGACCGTGCCGGGCTGTTTGTTTCTTTCCGCGGCGCTTTGGCTCTGCCTGCGCATATCGACCTGCCTGAAGCACCAGAAAACCCCTGCCTGAGTTGTGCAGCCCAGCCCTGCCGTACGGCTTGTCCGGTAGATGCACTCGACGGCGCGGCCTATGATGTGCCAAAATGTAAAAGCTTCCTCGATACACAAGCAGGCGCACCATGCATGACACGCGGTTGCGCCGCACGATATGCCTGCCCGGTGTCACAGGGCTTTCCGCGGGTGATCGAACAATCCGCCTATCATATGACGAGCTTCAAGGGCTGAGCCGATGCTAAGACTGATCCTGATGCGCCACGCAAAATCTGACTGGAGCCATGCCAGCCTGTCAGATCACGACCGCCCTCTCAACAAACGTGGGCTGGCATCGGCGGCGGCCTTGGGGAACTGGATGCGCGAAAAACGGTATCTACCCGATCAGGTGCTGTGCTCAACGGCTGCCCGCACCGGTCAAACCTTGCTTGCACTGGCGCTCGACCCCAGTCCGCACACGCAATTCGTCCAGGCGTTATACCACGCCGAAGCCCCGACAATGCTGAATGCGTTGCATGCCGCAACAGATCCTTGTGTGCTGATGCTGGCCCACAATCCGGGTATTTGCGAAATGGCGCACCGCCTTGTGGACGATCCCCCCCTGCACGACCGTTTTCACGACTATCCCACAGGGGCGACGCTGGTCTGTGATTTTGATGCCCTGCGTTGGGAGGACATCCAGTGGTTTGAGGGAACAGTGGTCGATTTTGCTATTCCACGCGAACTGATGGCCGAAACGTAAAGCGCCGCCCTCGGACGAGAGCGGCGTTTCAATGCAGTTTCTGCAGTATTAGTGGCCGAGAATCTGGCTTAGGAACAATTGTGTCCGCGGGCTTTGCGGGTTGTTGAAGAACTGTTCGGGCTCGTTCTGCTCTACGATCTGACCGGCGTCCATAAAGATCACGCGGTTGGCCACCTGACGCGCAAAACCCATCTCGTGCGTCACGCAAAGCATGGTCATGCCCTCTTCGGCCAGTTCGATCATTGTGTCCAACACCTCCTTGATCATTTCAGGATCAAGAGCAGACGTAGGTTCGTCAAAGAGCATAATCCGAGGCTTCATGCACAATGACCGCGCAATCGCCACACGCTGCTGCTGACCGCCGGACAACTGCCCAGGGTACTTGTTCGCCTGATCAGGAATTTTCACTTTCTCAAGGAAATGCATCGCCGTTTCTTCGGCCTCTTTCTTGGGTGTCTTGCGCACCCAGATCGGCGCCAGCGTACAGTTCTCAAGAATCGTCAGATGCGGGAAAAGGTTGAAATGCTGAAAGCACATGCCAACCTCTGACCGGATCTTGTCGATGTTCTTGAGGTCCGACGACAGAAGCGTGCCGTCAACCTCGATGCTGCCTTGCTGGTGTTCTTCAAGCGCATTGATGCACCGGATCAGTGTCGACTTGCCCGAACCAGAAGGACCGCAGATAACGATCCGCTCGCCCCGGTTGACCGTCAGGTCAATGTCGCGCAGCACATGGAATGCCCCGTACCACTTGTTCATATTGCTGATGGTAATTGCGATCTCGTCAGAGACCTTCATTTGTGTAGCTTCAGCCATTGGTAAGG
Organism: uncultured Roseobacter sp.; assembly: GCA_947501635.1. Classification (GTDB taxonomy): domain Bacteria; phylum Pseudomonadota; class Alphaproteobacteria; order Rhodobacterales; family Rhodobacteraceae; genus Roseobacter. The sequence continues at coordinate 48,832 of CANMWT010000014.1, read as the reverse complement.
CCTCCTTATTAGCGGTGGTCGGTCGCAAGGCGACGTTCGAGCCATTGAGAGTATTGCGAGATGCCGTAGCAGACGACAAAGAACAGGAGTGCTGCAAAGCCCAGCAGTTCCCAGTAAACGCCATTCCATTCGGTCGAGGCGAGGATCGGCCCGCGGATCATGCCGACGAGGTCGAACATGGAGATCACCGAAACCAATGTCGTGTCCTTGAACAGTCCAACAGCCACGTTCACGATACCGGGAATGGAAATCTTGAGCGCCTGCGGCAGAATGATGAGCCGCATCGCCTGCGCGTAGTCGAGACCCAGACTGTCTGCAGCCTCGTACTGGCCCTTGGGCAAAGCCGCGAGCCCGCCACGGATCACCTCGGCAATGTAAGCGGCCGAGAACATGGTGATCATGATCACAACCCGCAAGAACAGGTCCACCGAGCTTTCAGGCGGGAAGAAGTAGGCCAGCATCACCGAGGCAACAAACAGCAAGGTGATAAGCGGCACACCGCGAATGAATTCGATGAAGACGACGCAGATCCACTTGATCAACGGCATCGACGACTGCCGCCCCAATGCCAGTGCGATCCCCAGCGGGATCGACAGCGACACGCATGTGACGCCCAGCATCATGTTGAGCATGAAGCCACCAAGATCACGGCTGGGCACAGCTGTCATCACTGCGGCTTCATTTGCCTCTTCGGTGATGAGCAATCCGCCAAGGTTCCACACGACCAGCGCTGCCACGATCCCTCCGAAGAAGCCCGCCGCAAAGCTGCCCGCAACAAAACGCTGGTAGACGTACCCGCCCGCAACACAGCCCAGAATAGCCACGATCGGTGTGAGGATCGTGCCCCCCCAGATCAGGTAGTACGCGATAAACGGGTAGAGCGCAGTAAAGATCAGCAGCTTGCGGGGAAGGTCGAAAAAGAGAACCGGCGCTGCGGCAACAAACAGCAGAAGAAACGCAAGGCTTGGGCGCCAGTACAGCTCTTCCGGGTACTGGAAACCGAACAAAAGCTGATTCCAGCGTTCGCTCAGAACCGAGAAACAAGCGCCGGTCGTGCCATCAAGGATTTCGCGGCATTCCGCCAGGCTCGAGGTCGACCAGATGCCATTCAGGATCCACGGCAGAGTTGCCGCAAGGATCAGATAAATGACATAGGCCGCAACGATCGTTAAAACGCCGTTGGCGGGTGTTGCGAACAGATTGTCACGCGCCCATTTGACCGGACCGGACGCCGCGTAGGGCGGCTCGCGTTCCGGAATGGATTCAGTTCGTACGAAGGACGCGGAGTGTTGGTTGGTATCAGACATGGATCAACGCTCCTTCAACGCGACAGATTTGTTGTAGAAGTTCATCACCGTCGAAATACTCAACGAGATGGTGAGATAGAAAAGCATCAGCAACAAAACACATTCAATTGCCCGGCCTGTCTGGTTCAGGGTGATACCGCCCAGTGTCGCGGTGATATCGGCATAGCCCACGGCAATAGCCAGCGAAGAGTTTTTGGTGATGTTCAGATACTGCGAGATCAGTGGCGGGATAATCACCCGAAGCGCCTGTGGCAGAACCACAAGGTTCATCACGCGGTTGGGGCGCAGCCCGAGGGCTGACGCGGCTTCGGTCTGGCCCTTGGAGACCGCCTGAATACCAGCACGCACGTTCTCTGCGATAAAGGCACCGGTATAGATTGACAGCGCAAACCAAAGCGCGATCAGTGGCGCACCAATCTGGATACCGCCACGGAAGTTAAAGCCTCCGAGCTCCGGATACTCCAGCGTGATCGGCCGCCCCATGATGAAGTACATCAGGATCGTCGGCACAAAAAAGATCGCAAGGCTTGGCCATCCCATCGGCAAAAGCTTACCGGTTGCGTAAAGCAGGTTGGTGGCATAGCGGCGATAGGCCAAGACACCCACGACCGACGCGAGGAACGTCAGTACCACCACCATGGATCCGCCGCCCCAGATCGGCGCGGGGATATAGACACCGCGGTTGGTAAAGGCGAAAGCACCCAGCAGCATCGTCGCCTCGGGTTCATCGCCTCGGAACGCGCGGGGCGCTGGCATCACGGCGGTCATGATGGTGAAGATGATAATGATCCAGATCAGCACCGGGATGTTGCGGAAAATCTCGACATAGAACGACATCAGCTTGGACACGAGCCAGTTGTTCGACAGCCTTAACACCCCCGCGATGACGCCAAACACAGTAGCAGTCACACAGGCCAGAAAAGCCACCAGCAACGTATTCAGAATGCCGACTATTGCGGCCTGTGAATGCGGTGACTGGCTGTCATATTCAACCAGTGTTTGGTTGATATCATAACCAGCAGGATCGCCCAGAAAGTCGTAGGAAATATTCAGCCCGGCGGCTGCGAGGTTTGTAAACAGGTTGTTTAGCAGATAGGCGAATGACACGATAAGGGCGAGCAACGCAATCGCCTGAAAGGTCATCGATCGATACCGCGTATCGTTTATCAGCATGGACAGCCGGAACGTCTGCTGTGGCGGGTCGGTCAGTGTTGTCATTAAATTGTTCCCCGTTGTTCCGGTCGATTTTCCGAACGCTTGCTGCGTTTCTCGTGACCGTATTTATGTATTTTCAGCCTTTTAAAATTGCTGCACCCCAAAAGAGCGAAGGGCGCAGAGTTTAACCTGCGCCCTTGCCGTTACCGTTCTTAGCGGAAGGGCGGAGAGTAGATCAGCCCGCCGTTGGTCCACTGTGCGTTCAAGCCGCGCGCCAGACCGATTGGTGTTTCTTCGCCAATGTTCTTGGCAAAGATTTCACCGTAGTTGCCTTGGGTCGCGATGGCTTTTTGTGCCCAGTCTGCGTCAAGGCCGAGCATTTCGCCCAATGTGCCTTCTGTACCCAGCAGACGCTTCACTTCAGGGTTGCCCGAACCGGACGCCATTTCGCCAACGTTCGCGGATGTCACGCCCAGCTCTTCTGCTGTGATGAGTGCGTTCAGCGTCCAGCGCACAACGTCACCCCACTCGTCGTCACCGTGGCGCACAAGCGGCCCCAGTGGCTCTTTGGAGATGATTTCCGGCAGCAGAACGTGGTCGCCAGGTGCTTCGAATGTGGCACGTGTCGCCGCCAGACCGGAAGCGTCTGTTGTGTAAACGTCGCAAGCACCGGCAAGGTACTGCTGTTGCGCTTCAGCGTTTGTTTCGATTGGCACCGGCTCATAGCTGATGTTGTTGGCGCGGAAGAAATCCGCGAGGTTCAGCTCGGTGGTTGTGCCTGTCTGGATGCAGACGGTCGCGCCGTCCAGATCCTTGGCCGAGGACACGCCAAGCGCCTTGGGCACCATAAAGCCCTGACCATCATAGTAGTTGACGCCGACGAAAGTGAACTTCAGGTCAACATCGCGGGAGAACGTCCATGTGGTGTTACGCGCCAGCATGTCGATTTCACCGGACGCCAGCGCGGTAAAGCGCGTTTTGCCGGTAGTCGGAACGAATTCTACTGCAGACGGATCACCCAGTACGGCTGCCGCAACTGCGCGGCAAACGGACACGTCAAAGCCGTTCCATTCGCCATTTGCATCTGGCGCAGCAAAGCCGACCAGACCGGTTGTCACGCCACAGTTCAGTGTGCCGCGTGCTTTGACATCGTCCAACGTACCGGCCGCTGCTGCGCCGGCTGCAAGGCCAGCAACTGTCAGCGCACCAAGGAGTACTGATTTTTTCATTTTTTACCTCTTCCTGATTTTCCGCCCATTTATTGTGCGGTGCAGCCGGTCCTTTTGACCGGCGATGATACTTCGGCACTTTGCGTGCAATAAGTGGGTGTTATACTGGTATTAATACCCCATTGAGGTCAAGTGCAGCTTTGGTGAATTCGCCGTGTTCCAGCTTGTCCTAACGTCAAGCGAGGCAACGCGCGCAAAAATTAATCACGCGACAAGTCAAACACTTGCTTTGCATGAAGAAATGCCTGCTCTTTAACGGCAGCCGCAGCTTCGGCCTCATCATCTTTTCCCCATTCCTCTGCCTGCCAAATCTCGTCAAGACGGGATATGTCCCAAATCGCTTTGGGATTGTGCAATTCTTGCGTGGTGGCGAAAGCGAGAATCAGGGAACCGGAGAGGCTGACAAGATCGTGAAAACCTGCAAGCTCAAAGGCTGATAAGCCATGCACACGATGGCTGAGCCTTTCAAGAATAATGGGGTCTTGCGGCACATGCATCACGCCGCTGCGCGCCTCAAGACGCGCCCCCAACGTCTCGGCTGCCCAGTCTAGGATCGGGTCCCAAGTTGCGGCTTGTCGCGCGACCAGCGCCTCGGGGTAGTCTGCCCTGTAACACAACAGATCGCTGTCGCCGTAAGCCGCCAACATCTCTGCGACTTCACCATGTTGATGGCTAACCTTGTCTATGGCGGCATTTGCTGTGCGTGTGAAAGGCATTTTCGTCGGGTCAATCTGTTCGTCCTGCGCATTCCATTCTGCCGCCACCGCTTCGGCAAAGCCCCGCGTCGGGACAATCAGCGTGCGTTTGGCAGGTGTTTTCACGGGGCGCGCGTCCAGCGCAATGCCGTATCCGTCTGTCTCTTTGCGCACGCAGGCTTCTGTCCAGAAGCGTTTTGCTTTCCACTCACTCATATCCGCTCCCCCATATCCCGTTCAGCGCCCCGGGCAGCGCCGCAAAGTCATCCAAAACATGCCGCGCACCGCGCAGGGCGTGAACCGGATGATACCCCCACGACACGCCGATCGCCTGAACCCCCGCTGCAGCGGCCATTTCCATGTCGAAACTGGTGTCCCCCACCATAACGGTGTCCTCTGCTGCAACGCCCGCATCCGCCATCGCCTGCACAATCATTGAAGGGTGCGGCTTGGACGGGTGGAAATCGGCGACTTGCTGGGTGACAAAAAACCGTTTGAGATCATGCGCGTGCACCAGCTTGTCCAGCCCACGTTTGGATTTACCCGTGGCGACACCCATCAAAAGGTCGGGCACAGCATGCAACCTTTCCAGCACAGCCCGCGCTCCGGGATACAGAGGGCTGGATTGCGCCGCGCCCACCTTGGCGCGCATCTCCACGTAGGCACGTTTATATCCCTCGACCAGTTCAGCCTGCATCGCCGCCGCCTCATCAGGTGCCAGACGTGCCATGGCCTCGGGCAAGGACAGGCCAACGATGCCCAAGATCTTATCCCGTTCCGGAACGTCAAGGCCTTGCGCATGAAATGCACGCGTCATGGCCCCCAGAATATCCGCCTGACTATCGACAAGCGTACCGTCCACATCAAAGATAACCAACCGCACAGGGCGCTCCATCAGATATCCTCAAACGGGTCTTCTGCGGCCAAACCCGCCGTCCAGCCAAATGTCTCCCAGCTTTGCAGCATGTGGTCCGGAAGCTCTGCCGTGACGGTAATGACTTTGCGCGTTTCGGGATGTTCAAACCGCATCATACGCGCATGCAAATGCAGTTTTTTCGAGATAATCCCCCCAAGCTGCGCGCCCCAGCCGTCCCCCATATTTTCCTGACCCGACCCGCCGTATTTGCCGTCTCCGACAATGGGGTGGCCGATCTCGGCCATATGGGCGCGCAGCTGGTGGGTCCGGCCGGTAACCGGCTCCATCGCAACCCAAGCCGCACGCGACCCCACCCGGTACAGCGTCGCATAAAGCGTATGCGCACGTTTCGCGCCGGGGGTGTCGTCGATATCTCGCGGATGGACAGCAATCATCTTCTCGCCTTCCCCGCCCTTGCCGCGTCCCGCAGCCTTCACCAGCCCATAACGGATTTGCCCCAGATACGGCATCGGTACACCCGCCACCAAGGCCCAGTAAATCTTGCGGGTCTCCTTGTGTCGCATCGCAGCCGTCAGCGCCTTTGCCGCCAACCGCGTTCGCGCCAACAAAAGTACCCCCGATGTGTCCTTGTCCAACCGGTGCACAAGGCGCGGCTTTTCATCATAATCAAACTTCAGAGCCTCAGCCAAACCATCCACATGGCGCGACTGACCCGAGCCCCCCTGCGTCGGCAAGCCGGCTGGTTTGTTCAATGCCAGCACATGATCGTCCCTGTATATCACACAGGAACGGATAAGTTTCGCGTCCGCGGCCGAAACAGTCGTCTTTGCAGTGGGCGGCGGCGCTGCACTGTCCGGCAACGGGGGCACACGCACCTGTTGCCCGGCCTGCACCCGGCTCGACGCTTTTACCCGCCCTCCATCAACGCGGATCTCACCCTTGCGGCACATTTTTTCAACGCGCCCCTGGCTGATCTGTGGGAATTGCCGTTTGAACCAGCGATCCAACCGCTGGTCCCCGTCATCCACCGTTACCGTTACCGTTTGAACGCGGCTCATCCGACCACCATACGCGTCATCCACAGCCCCATCATCAACCCGGCAACCGACAATCCAACCGACAGTCCGACGTAAAGCCCCGCGTGCCAGATGTCGCCTCTTTCAAGCAATGTCACCGTCTCAAGCGAAAAGGCCGAAAACGTCGTAAAGCCCCCCAACAGTCCCGTCATGACAAAGGGCGCCAGATGCGAAACCCCGCGATGCGCGGCATATACAACAAAGGCCCCCATCAGAAACGAACCCAGAATGTTTGCCCCCATGATGGCAACAGGAAAACCCGTGGGCCCGCCCAGCAGTCGCAGGACACCAACGGACCATAAAAACCGCAGTGCGGCTCCAATCGCGCCCCCCGCGGCCACCATAAGAACAGAATTCATCATGCGCGGTCTGTCTCGCGTCCCGCCGTGTTTGTCAAGTTTCCCGCTTTGCCCGCAGGCGCTCAAAATAGGACAGCCGCTTTTTCAGATCCCGCTCGAAACCGCGCTCGACAGGCTGATAGTGTGATGACCGCTCGACCCCGTCCGGAAAGTAATTCTGCCCCGAAAACCCGTCTTCCGCGTCATGGTCATAGGCATAGCCCGCGCCATAACCCTGATCTTTCATCATGGATGTTGGCGCATTCAGGATATGTTTGGGTGGCGGTGCCGACCCCGTTTGCCGCGCCAGCGCCCTGGCACCCTTGTAGGCGACATATGCTGCGTTGGATTTCGGCGCCAGCGCGAGGTAAATGACGGCCTGAGCGAGGGCCAACTCACCCTCGGGGCTGCCCAACCGCTCATAAGTCTGCCAACTCTGCAAGCAGACCGCCTGCGCCTGCGGATCCGCCAGACCAATATCCTCAACGGCCATTCGGGTCAGACGTCGAGCAAGAAAACGCGGATCTTCCCCACCTTCCAACATACGTGCAAACCAGTAAAGCGCGGCATCCGGATCGGAACCACGAACCGACTTGTGCAGCGCCGAGATCAGATTGTAATGCGCATCGCCACTCTTGTCGTACTGCGCGGCACGCTTCAGGAGCCGCGCCCCCAAAGAGGCCGCGTCAAGCTTGCCTTCAACCGACCATGCAGCAATCTGTTCGACCAAATTCAAAAGCGCCCGCCCGTCCCCGTCGGCCATCTCAAGCAAAGCCTCACGCGCCGCACCATCCAAAGGCAAAGGCTTGCCCAGTTCCCTCTCGGCACGCTGCGTCAACAACTCCAGATCGCCCGCACTCAACCGTTCGAGAACCAGAACCTGCGCGCGGCTTAGCACGGCCGCATTCAGCTCAAAGGACGGGTTCTCCGTCGTCGCCCCGACCAAAAGAATGGTGCCGTCTTCCATATGCGGCAAAAAACCATCCTGCTGCGCCTTGTTGAAACGATGGATTTCATCGACAAACAGCAACGTGCCCTGCCCGTTCCGACGCCGCATCTTCGCGGCCTCAAACACTTTGCGCAACTCGGGCACCCCGGTAAAGATTGCACTGATCTGAACAAAATGCAGGTCCGTCTCATGCGCAAGCAAACGCGCAATAGTCGTCTTGCCGACACCGGGCGGCCCCCAGAAAATCAGCGACCCCAAGGCACCGGCAGACAGCATCACGCTCAAGGGCGCGTCGACCCCCAGAATATGAGACTGCCCGATGACCTCGTCCAGACGTTGCGGACGCAGACGATCAGCAAGCGGCCGTGGCCCTTCCGGTGATTGGTCAGAGGCGAACAAATCCCCCAAAGCCCTCAGCCCCGAAATCGCGCAATCGTTGCGAAAAAGGCCCGACCGGCGTCCAACGGCACAGCTCTGCACATATCTGTCACGCCTTCCATCATTTCACCGCCTGCACCCCGACCAGACGTCTTAAAGGCGCCCATTGCAAAACAATCACACCACATGGTCCAAGAGGCAAGGTGATCGCGTCATTTGCCAAATCGCAGCGTCTCTCCCACAAAGCCAGACGCGGCGCGTAAATCCATTCCTGCAAGCTGGCCACACCCCTTCTTTGGTCCCAAAATATCCCCGCTGGAGGCACAAAAAAAGCCCCCGTACCAACCGGTACGGGGGCCTTCAACCAATACGGAAAGACTTACTCTTCCGCAAAATCCTCTTCAGCCGCGGCAACGCGTGCCTTGTCTGCAGCCCCTTTCGCATCACGATCACGGTCCACAAACTCAATGATCGCCATCGGCGCCATATCCCCGTAACGGAAGCCTGCTTTCAGCACACGCACATAACCGCCCTGACGGTCTTTGTAGCGCGGGCCCAGAACGTCAAACAGTTTGGCGACATAGGCGTCCTGTTTAAGCTTCGCTGCAGCCTGACGCCGGGCGTGCAGGTCACCGCGCTTTGCCAGTGTGATCATTTTTTCAATGATCGGGCGCAGTTCTTTTGCCTTCGGCAATGTTGTCTTGATTTGCTCATGTTCGATGAGCGAGCCAGCCATGTTCGCCCACAGCGCCTTGCGGTGCTCATGTGTGCGGTTCAGGCGGCGATATCCACGTGCGTGACGCATTTTTCTTCTCCTAATGTGTCCTCTACGGACTGTTTTGCTTTGTCTGGCCGGCGATGCGTGTCACCGGCTCTCCTTGGGGCGCAAGCCCGAGTTGTCCCCGCCTACGACGCGGGCATTGACGAAGACCCCTTAAAAGGAATCTTCGAATTTCTTGGCCAGATCTTCGATGTTGTCTGGCGGCCAGTCTTCGACGTCCATGCCAAGGTGCAGACCCATACCGGACAGAACTTCCTTGATCTCGTTCAACGATTTCCGGCCAAAGTTCGGCGTCCGCAGCATCTCTGCTTCGGTTTTCTGGATCAGATCGCCGATATAGACGATGTTGTCGTTCTTGAGGCAGTTCGCAGACCGCACCGACAGCTCCAGCTCGTCCACTTTCTTCAGCAGCAGCGGGTTGAACTCAAGTCCGTCATCCTCATCCGCGCGGCCAGCTGCTTCAGGCTCGTCAAAGTTGACAAAGATTCCCAGCTGATCCTGCAAAATGCGCGCCGCAAATGCGACAGCATCATCCGGCGTGATAGAGCCGTCTGTCTCCACCTTCATGGTCAGCTTGTCATAGTCGAGAACCTGACCTTCGCGGGTCGGCTGCACATCATAGCTGACTTTCTTGACCGGGCTGTAGATTGCATCAATCGGGATCAGGCCAATCGGCGCATCCTCGGGCTTGTTTTTTTCTGCAGAAACGTAGCCCTTACCCTGATTTACGGTCAGTTCCATGTAGACGTCCGCACCATCATCAAGGTGGCAAATCACGTGATCACGGTTGAGAATTTCGATACCGGCGGATTCAGATATATCACCAGCTGTCACAACGCCCGGTCCCTTGGCAGAAATGGACAGACGCTTAGGGCCTTCCACTTCCATGCGGATAGACACGCCTTTGAGGTTCAGAATGATGTCGGTCACGTCTTCGCGCACACCGGCAACAGAAGAAAACTCATGCAGTACGTTGTCAATCTGAACAGAGGTAATCGCAGCCCCCTGCAAAGAACTCATCAGCACGCGGCGCAGCGCGTTGCCCATTGTCAGACCAAAGCCGCGCTCAAGCGGTTCCGCTGTAACTGTTGCCTGACGCGCCGGGTCGTTACCGGGTTTTACATCAAGTTGCTGAGGCTTGATCAATTCAGCCCAATTCTTGTGGATCATGCGTCCCTCCATTCCTGTCTAAGCCCCATGTCCAAACGGCAAAGACTCTCGAGGTTTCAAAAAAGCGGATTGGGGCCGCACTGAAACGCGCAACCCCAGATAGTCAAATTCTCTTAAACGCGGCGGCGCTTAGGCGGGCGGCAACCGTTATGCGCCATTGGCGTCACGTCACGGATCGACGTGATGTTGAACCCTGCTGCGGCCAGTGCGCGCAGCGCGCTTTCACGACCGGAACCAGGGCCCTGGACCTCGACTTCCAGCGTCTTAACACCGTGCTCCTGCGCCTTGCGGCCCGCATCCTCTGCAGCCATCTGAGCGGCATAGGGTGTGGATTTCCGCGATCCTTTAAAGCCCATTGTACCGGCAGACGACCACGAGATCGCATTGCCCTGTACATCGGAAATCAGAATTTTGGTGTTGTTGAAGGACGAATTCACATGCGCGACGCCTGCCGCGATGTTCTTGGAGGCCTTCTTCTTTGTGCGTGTCTTTTCACGTGCCATCGGTCAGACCCTCCCTTATTTCTTCTTACCGGCAATGGCCTTTGCGGGGCCTTTGCGTGTACGGGCATTGGTGTGGGTACGCTGACCGCGGACCGGCAGGTTGCGGCGGTGGCGCAGGCCACGGTAGCAACCAAGGTCCATCAGGCGCTTGACGTTCATCTGAACTTCACGGCGCAGGTCACCTTCGACGGTGTAGTTGGCGTCAATGTGCTCGCGCACGGCCAGAACTTCAGCGTCGGACAGTTCGTTGACCCGGCGGGCCGGATCGATACCAACAGCCTCGCAAATAGCTTTTGCAGAAGTGTTGCCGATACCAGTGATATATGTGAGGGCGATTGGAACCCGCTTTGCAGTCGGGATGTTTACGCCGGCGATACGTGCCACGTGTCTTTTCCTTTTCGTTGCGGGTCCGTAATCCCAGACCCTTTTTTCACAACGTAAGCCCGAAGCGTTTTACGGCATCGGGCCTCGGCTGATCAGGTGATCTTGCGTCGGGGTAGCGAACCCTTCGGCAAATTGATTCTCATTAGAGATGGTGCTGGTTATGGGCTTTTACGACGGGCGTCAACCCATAGAAGTGAAGCGCATCGATACCCCATCCAGCATACCGTGCAGTCACCTATTTGCACAAATTTTGAGCAGGCACCAGAAAAATGCTGCGACGCAGCATCGCACCGCACCCATATCAAAGCTGGAATTAACCAATTCTCTGTATCGTGAAGGTGATCACACGGCGTGGGAGGTGGCCGTACCAGAAAGGAGACGGCATATGCATGCCCTAAAAGCCCCCATACGACAGGCGATTACCCTGTTGACCGTAACTCTGCTGACACTCACTCTGACCGTACCCAACATCCATGCGGACACACCCACACAGGTGGTCGCCAAAAAACACCGCGTCGACATCGCACTGGTGCTCGCGGTTGATGTGTCCTCCTCCATCGAAACAACCGAACGCCGCTTCCAACGCGAAGCTTACGCAGAAGCGCTGAAAGATCCGCGCGTCGCGCAAATGGCACTCGGCGGGCAATCCGGCAGCGTGGCCATCGCCTATATGGAATGGAGCGGTGCAAGCTATCAGCGCGTCCATGTTCCCATGCGCATCATGTCCACACCGCAGGAACTGGCCAGCTTCGCCGAAGAAATTCTGCGGATAGACGACCGGCCCGACGACCCGATGTACTATCAGGCCACCGCTGTGGGCGATGCGCTCATCGCCGCCGAAGTCGCCATGTCCGAGCTTGGCCTGACCGCGCGCGACTACGTCATCGATATTTCAGGCGACGGCGTCCTGAACGACGGGCTGGCCGTTCAGCCCGCGCGCGAGCATGTGTTGTCGCGCGGTCTTACCGTCAACGGTCTTCCCATAGAACTGGCCACCAGCGCGTCATCGGCAAGCGACACAACAACAAGCGACGCGGTCAGCCGGTTCTACGAAGACTGTGTCATCGGCGGGCCCGGATCGTTTCACCTGATCGCCCGCGGCTTCGGCGATGTGCGTGAAACACTCATTATGAAACTGATGCTTGAAATGGCGGAAATGCCAGCTGCACAAAAGACCCATATCGCCCGCGCCTGGAACAATGGCGACAATGGCAATACTGCGCAAATCATTCCCGCGATGGTTTTGGAACTCGGCACGCCGCGCAGCGACCAGCAACAAGAAGCTGACTGCGAGAGCGCAGGGCCGCTGGTATTTGTGCCTTGACCACAAAAAAAAACGGAGGCCGCAATCGCGCCTCCGTTCAAATTCGCCTATCGCCTGTAACGGCCCCTTAGCTGTCCAAGACGCTCTTGATCTCTGCCTGCACAGCATCAATAGCGCCAAGCCCGTCCACGCGGCTCAGCTTACCTTTGGCGTAATAGTAACCGATCAAGGGTGACGTCTGTTTGTAGTACTCCATCAGACGCGTCTTGAGGCTTTCTTCATTATCATCGGCGCGGCGCTTGAAATCGTCTTTCTTGCCGCAATTGGTGCAGGCCCCATCCGAGGGGATCGGCTTGGTGTTGTCGTTATAGACCTCACCGCACCCACCGCAGGTCGACCGTGCGGTGATACGCGCCACGAGGGCTTCGTCGTCCACACGCATCTCGACCACATGCGCCAGCGTCTCGCCCACAGCCTCAAGCAGGTCACCCAAGGCGTCAGCCTGCGCCAGCGTTCTGGGGAAACCGTCAAAGATGAAACCGTTGGCTTTCACCGTCTCAAGCTTTTCCTTGATAAGGCCGATCACGATCTCGTCTGTGACCAGGGCCCCGCGCGCCATCACATCGGCGACGATGTTGCCCATCTCGGTGCCGCTGTCCTTGGCTTCCCGCAGCATATCACCCGTGCTGAGCTGGACCATGCCGCGCTCTTCGACAAGCATACGCGCCTGTGTCCCTTTGCCGGCACCGGGCGGCCCTAAAAGTATAATGTTCATCTGCGCACTGGGCTCCGTTTCTTACGGCCTTTGCCACTCTTACCGCGCAATTGCGACTTTTCCAGCAGGCCTTCATATTGATGGGCCAAGAGGTGGCTTTGCACCTGTTGGATCGTATCCATCGTCACAGAGACCACAATCAGCACTGACGTGCCACCAAAATAGAAGGGAATGGCAAATTCGCCGCGGAGGATTTCCGGCAGCAGACAGACCGCCGCCAGATAGGCCGAGCCCAGAACCAGCACGCGGTTGACCACATACTCCAGATACTCGGCCGTCTTTTTGCCGGGCCGGATACCGGGAATAAAGCCGTTCTGGTTTTTCAGATTGTCAGCCACGTCATCAGGTTTGAAGCTGACGTTGAACGTGTAGAAATACGTGAAGAAGACGATCATCGTTGTGAAGAACGCCAGATACAGCGGCTGTCCCGGCCCGAAGTTCGCCAGCAACCATGACATGATCGGATTGGTCGAATTGCCCGAGAACGTGCTGATCGTAATCGGCAACAACAACAGGGACGATGCAAAGATCGCAGGAATAACGCCCGCCGGGTTCACTTTGACAGGCAAGTGGCTCGACCCGCCGTCATAGACCTTCATGCCCACCTGACGACGCGGATACTGAATATGGATCTTGCGCAGGGCGCGTTCCATAAAGACCACGAACATGATCGTGGCGATGACCATCACAATCACGCCGATGATGACCGCAGGGCTGATCGCACCGGAACGGCCCGAGGCAAAGAACTGCGCCATGGCGGCGGGCACTTCCGCAATAATGCCCACGAAGATGATAAGAGAGATACCGTTGCCGACGCCGCGCGCGGTGATCTGTTCACCAAGCCACATCAGGAACATGGTACCGCCAACCAGCGTAATCACGCAGGACGCACGGAAAAAGAAGCCCGGATCGGTGACGATATCGCCCGCTTCAAGGCTGACAGCCAGCCCATAGGCCTGCACGGTCGCCAGAAAAACCGTACCATATCGCGTGTACTGGTTAATCTTCTTGCGGCCCTGCTCGCCTTCTTTCTTCAACTGCTCAAGCTTAGGTACCATCGCCGTCAGCAGCTGAACGATGATCGAGGCCGAGATATACGGCATGATACCCAGCGCAAAGATACCCATCCGGCCCAAAGCACCACCGGTGAACATCGACACCATACCGCCGATGCCCTGCCCTGCCTGCTCCATAAACTCGCGCAGGGCGACACCATCGATACCCGGCACCGGTATGAAGGTACCAAGGCGGTACACGATCAAAAGGCCGAGCGTAAAGAGGATACGATTGCGCAGATCGGTCGCTTTACCCAGCGCAGACCAGCTGGTGTTGGCGGCCATGTTCTCGACGGCAGAAACCATGAGGGCTCTCTTTCGTAACAAACACGCCGCCCGGGCCGTTTTCCGGCGGGGCGGCGTCATGGAAAACTTGAAGGACTATGTAAGCGGCACAGACGCCGCCCACAAGCCTGAACTTGGGCTTACGCCTCTGACGTTTCCGCGACGGGCGCCGCAACGGTCAGCGAACCACCGGCTTTTTCCACCGCTTCGATCGCGGATTTGGAAGCACCTGTCACTTCGATGTTCAGCTTTGCGGTCACATCACCCTTCGCAAGCACGCGAATTCCGTCTTTCTTGCGACGCACCAGACCGCTTTCGATCAAGGCGTCTTCGGTGATCGCTTTCTTGGCGTCGATTTTCTTGGCGTCGACGAATTTCTGGATCAGACCAAGGTTCACAACCGCGTAGGCCTTGCGGTTCGGCTTGTTAAAGCCACGCTTGGGCAGACGTTGGTAAAGCGGCATCTGGCCACCTTCATAGCCGTTGATTGCCACGCCCGAGCGGGATTTCTGACCTTTGATACCACGGCCACCCATTTTACCGGTGCCGGAACCCGGGCCACGACCAACGCGCTTGCGTTTCTTGGTGGCGCCTGCGTTGTCAGACAGTTCATTCAGTTTCATTGTCGCTTCTCCTTTTGCCGGATGCGACCCCCAGCGACGGGAGTGGCCGAACGCGGCGTTTCGATTCTATGTCACCGTTGTGGTGATCGTGGGCGTATAGACGGGAGAAGGGTTGGGATCAAGAGGCCAGATTGAACGCACGGAAAGGGCGGCGGTTAGCGTCGCCTGCAATCAAGTGATAAGCGCCCTCCAAACATCCTGACGCCCCGACCCTACATCTTGTCAGGCAAGCATACGAGAGTGCGAACGCGGCTCGTTCAAAAGTATCGGGTTTGCCTTGGCTAGCGATGTTTGTTCAATGCATCCTTGGTTTGAATGCGATCCATGTAAAACATCTTTGATGCGAACAAAGAAACAGTTCGCCGGTTTTTGCGGATCAAACAAGACGGGCTGAGCTGCGATCAGTCTCCGCCATCTCCACCACTGTCGCAGCCGAGACCGCCATCGGTGGCGACCCCGGGGCGAGACACGAGGATCCAGATGGTCAAGATCAGGCCGACAAATAGAGTGCCTAGACCCGTTTCGACAGCACCGAACCTTTCGGCCAATTGTGCAAACATCCTGACGCCGATGCTTTCTCCCGGAAAGTATTCGAATAAGGCGCAGGTCCCGAAGAATAAACAGGATCCGCCGAAGAAGGTTGCCCAAAACTTGTTCCATGGTGCCATGGCTCGGACCGTAGTGGGACAATTTGGCGAAACTGTGACTCGGGCGGTGAGGCGCAGATTCCGCAACTGGATGCATCGAATGCGCCAGCTTCGCAAAGCGGCACACTTTGGCCGACCGCGTTGATCGCACCAAACCTGATGAAAGGTACAAAGATGACATCGCTGGCATCGTTTCGGAAACGGCAGCCCATCCAAGAAGGCGAGTCGGCTGTGCACAGCCGACCTCCATCGCGTCCAGCATGTGGCAGATTGGGCTCGAAATTGACATTCACCCGCAAAAGAAAACGCCCCGCAATTTCCTGCGAGGCGTTTTCAATCTCTAAGCTACAAGGCGTTCAGTCACGCTCTTCCACGATCTCCACCATGTGCGGGATCGAGTTTATCATGCCGCGCACGGAAGGTGTGTCTTCCAGCTCGCGGGTTTTGTGCATTTTGTTCAGGCCCAGACCGATCAGGGTCGCGCGCTGTTTTGCGGGGCGGCGGATCGGGGAGCCGATTTGCTTGATGACGATTGTCTTGGCCATGTTTTACGCCTCCTCAGCCACTTGTGCGGATGTGTCTACGGCATCCTCACGCTTGGGCAGAATGTCAGCCACTTTCTTGCCGCGGCGTTGCGCAACGGAGCGTGGGGATGCTTCTTTTTTCAGACCGTCCATGGTGGCACGGATCATGTTGTAGGGGTTCTGCGAGCCGATGGACTTGGACACAACGTCCTTGACGCCCAGCATCTCGAAAACGGCACGCATCGGACCACCGGCAATGATACCGGTACCCTCTGGCGCCGTGCGCATCACCACTTTGCCAGCGCCGTGACGCCCTTCCATGTCGTGGTGCAGCGTGCGGCCTTCGCGCAGCTGTACGCGGATCATCTGGCGTTTGGCCTGCTCGGTCGCCTTGCGGATCGCCTCAGGCACCTCTTTGGCTTTACCTTTGCCAAAGCCTACGCGGCCTTTCTGATCGCCCACAACAACGAGAGCGGCAAACCCGAAGCGCTTACCACCTTTAACTGTCTTGGACACGCGGTTGATGGCGACCAGACGGTCGGCAAATTCCGGTGCTTCTTCACGATCGCGACGGTTGCCGCGACGGTTTTCACGTTCTGCCATGAGAACATCCTTTTTCTGGTGGGCCCGCGATATGCGGTTGCGCCCGGTTGTTTCAATCCAGGTGAGCTTTCGCTCCCGGATCATCGAAGGCGCCCGTCAGGGGCGCCTTACAGTGTTTAGATTTTCAGGCCACCTTCGCGTGCGGCATCTGCCACCGCCTTGACCTTACCGTGGAACAAGAAGCCGCCACGGTCAAAATACGCTTCCTCGACGCCGGCTTTTTTCGCACGCTCTGCAATCGCAGCGCCCACTTTTGCCGCCGCTTCGACGTTGTTCTTGCCCACAACGCCCAGATCTTTTTCAAGCGTGGACGCGGACGCCACGGTTTTACCCGCCACATCATCGATCAGCTGAACAGAAATGTTCTTGTTGCTGCGGTGCACGGACAGGCGCATACGACCTGCATTCGTGCGACGAAGTTTGTTCCGAACGCGCAGGCGGCGTTTGATGAACAGTTGTCTTTTGCTGTTTGCCATCTTTTGCGTTCCTTACTTCTTCTTGCCTTCTTTGCGGAAGATGAACTCGCCCTTGTAGCGGATACCTTTGCCTTTGTAGGGCTCGGGCTTGCGCCACTGGCGGATGTTCGCGGCAACTTGACCAACAAGCTGTTCGTCAATGCCTTCCACAACGATTTCGGTTTGCTTCGGCGCGGTAACGGTCACACCCTCAGGTGCGGTGTAGTCCACGTCATGGCTCAGGCCGAGGTTCAGTTTCAGGGTGTTGCCCTGCATCTGAGCACGATAGCCCACACCCTGAATTTCAAGCTCTTTCTTGAAACCCTCGGTGACGCCGGTCACGCAGTTTTGCACCTGTGTGCGGGACATGCCCCACTGCTGGCGCGCGCGCTTTGATTTGCCACGGGGTGTGACAGTGATCACGTTGTCTTCAACCTTAAGGTCCACGTCGTCTGTTGCGTTGAACGAACGGGTGCCCTTGGGGCCTTTGACTTCGATTGTCTGACCAGAGACGGACGCTGTCACGCCAGAGGGCAGCTCAACCGGTTTTTTACCAATACGAGACATGTGCCCCTCCTTAGAATACGGTGCAGAGCACTTCACCGCCAACATTGGCGCTGCGTGCAGCCTGGTCCGACATCACACCCTTGGGGGTGGAGACAATCGACACACCGAGGCCCTGACGGACAACGGGAATGTCATTGACGCCCATGTAGACGCGACGACCGGGCTTGGAGACCCGCTTCAGTTCGCGAATGACAGGTTCGCCTTCATAGTACTTGAGGCTGATCTCGATGGCCGGATGGCCGTCGGCACCAGTGGTTTTCTCATAGCCGCGGATGTAGCCTTCGTCTGCCAGCACATCCAGGACCCATGCACGCAGCTTGGACGCCGGTGTCATGACGGTGGATTTGCCGCGCATCTGAGAGTTACGGATACGGGTGAGCATATCTGCGATAGGATCGTTCATGTTATGCCCTCCTTACCAGCTGGACTTGACCATGCCGGGAATCTGGCCTTGCGAGCCAAGATCACGCAGCGCGATCCGCGAGATTTTAAGTTTACGATAGTAGGCGTGTGGGCGGCCGGTCAGCTGGCAGCGGTTGTGCAGACGCACAGCGCTGGAGTTGCGCGGCAGTTTCGCCAGCTTCAAGGAGGCGCGGAAACGCTCTTCCATCGGCTTTTCTTGGTCGTTTACGATTGCTTTCAGCTCCGCGCGCTTCGCGGCGTATTTAGCAACCAGACGTTCACGCTTTTTCTCGCGTGCGATCATGGATTTCTTAGCCATATCTAATATCCTTCCCGCGCTTATGAATTGAAGGGCATGTTGAAGTGCTTCAACAGGCTCTTTGATTCAGCGTCGGTTCCCGCCGTTGTGGCGATCACGATGTCCATTCCCCAGTTTTCGTCGATCTTGTCAAAGTCGATCTCGGGGAACACGAGGTGCTCTTTGAGGCCCATGGCGTAGTTGCCACGACCATCGAAAGACTTGCCCGATACGCCGCGGAAGTCGCGGATACGAGGCATTGCGATCGTGATAAGACGGTCAAGGAATTCGTACATACGGTCGCCGCGCAGGGTCACTTTCGCTCCCAGTGGCATTTCCTCACGCACACGGAAGCCCGCGATGGACTTCTTTGCGGTGGTGGTCAGCGCCTTCTGGCCGGCAATCAGCGTCAGGTCAGCTTGCGCAGACTTTGCTTTCTTGCTGTCGCGAACCGCTTCGGCACCACAGCCGATGTTCAGGACAATCTTGTCCAGACGCGGAATTTGCATGTCGTTCTTGTAGCCGAACTCTTCTTTGAGCGCCGCACGGATTTTGTCTTTGTATGCGGCCTTCAGGCGGGGCGTGTAGTTTGCAGAATCAAGCATCGATCACGTCCCCTGTCGTCTTGGCAAAGCGCACTTTCTTGTCGCCTTCCATTTTAAAGCCCACGCGGGTGGGTTTGCCGTTGGCATCCACGATCGCGAGGTTGCTCAGGTCAATCGGCATCGCCTTGGGGATGCGACCGCCCTGTGTTGTCTGCGACTGGCGTGTCGCACGGATGGCAATGTTGATGCCGTCCACGATGGCTTTGCCGGATTTCGGGTCAACAGACGTGATGTTGCCTGTCTTGCCTTTGTCCTTGCCTGCCAGAACGATGACCTTGTCACCTTTTTTCAACTTAGCAGCCATGATTACAGCACCTCCGGAGCGAGCGAGATGATTTTCATGAAGTTTTTCGCACGCAACTCGCGAACAACTGGTCCAAAGATACGTGTACCGATTGGCTCGTTGTTGTTGTTGAGGATCACGGCGGCGTTGCGATCAAAACGGATCGCTGTACCGTCTTCGCGGCGAACTTCCTTGGCGGTGCGAACAACAACGGCTTTGCGCACGTCGCCTTTTTTCACACGGCCGCGTGGGATGGCTTCCTTTACCGAGACAACAATGATGTCGCCGACGGATGCGTATTTACGCTTGGAACCACCCAGCACCTTGATGCACTGAACACGGCGCGCGCCGCTGTTGTCAGCAACATCCAGGTTGGTCTGCATCTGGATCATTTGGTTTCTCCCGACCTTTGGGGGGCCGATGCGTGGCCTTGTCCCCAGGGTTTCGATTTAGCTGTTGGTGCTTTAGGCCTCTGCGGCTTCGAGCACTTCCCAACGTTTGGTCTTAGACTTTGGTGCACATTCGATGATGCGGACGCTATCGCCCGTCTTGAATGTGTTGTTCTCATCGTGTGCCCGGTACTTTTTGGACTTACGGATGGTCTTTTTCAGAACCGGATGCGTAAAGCGGCGCTCAACGGAAACGGTGACTGTTTGTGCATTTGCGTCGGAGGTCACGACGCCGGACAGAATACGCTTTGGCATGTGGGCTCTCCTTACTCGGACGCAGCAGCCGAGGCTGCTTTCTGGTTCAATACAGTTTTCACACGGGCCGCATTGCGGCGCGCGACGCGCAGTTGAGCCGGGTTTTCCAGCTGACCCGTAGCTTGCTGGAAACGCAGGTTGAACTGCTCTTTCTTCAGGTTTGCCAGCTCTTCACGCAGCTGGTCAGGCGTTTTGTCATGCAATTCCTTGGCGTTCATCGCCCTTTTCCTTTCAACATCACGGGCAGGCCCAATGTGCATCTCGTGCCGACACACTTGGTCACCCTGATTCCCGTGGAGTTCATGATGAGAGGGCCGTATAGGAGGGTTACCCGCCCATGACAACCCCTTTTAGTAGCCCAGCGACATCGCAATTTACCCCAAATCACTATGCGCGTAACATAAGGACATACACGGGAGAAAAAGATGAACAACATGGTCGCCGCCGTCAGAAAGGTCCTTTCCCACTATGCCACGTTCACGGGCCGTGCGTCGCGCCCGGAATTCTGGTGGTGGATTCTGGCCGTTTTCCTGGCGACTTTGGTCACACAAACCATAGATGCCATTTTGATCGGCCCCATGTTGGGTTTCGACATCGGGGATGAAAACGCCGGCCAACCTCTCAGTATGCTCGTATCGCTTGCGATCTTTCTGCCGGCTCTCGCGGTCGGGGCACGCAGACTGCACGATATGGGGAAATCAGGCTGGTGGCTTTTGATCGGGTTCGTGCCGATCGTCGGCGTGCTTGTCTTGCTGTGGTTTTACACCCGGCCCAGCGAAGGGCCCAACGCCTGGGGCGCGCCTGATCCTCTGGTTGCATAGCCACGCGCGCGAACTTTCCCGAAAAAGGCGTCTGGAAAGCGCCAATTCCCCAAAAACGTGCACAATATGTCGAAAGTTCACCTCAAAATGGACTTGTTTGGCCTCCAACTCTGTTATCAACACGAAACAAGGGTAGCCAAATGCAATTCTCAACGAAAATGCCGGTACTACAGACAAACACTGCAGCTTCGATCCAGAATATGGCCGGCAAAAGCCGTATTACATTCAGAGAAATCGAACGCGGTTATGCGCTCTCAAAGGTTTTCGAGTACTGTTTTATGTTCCTCGGGCTCATTTCCATGCTGGGCGGGCTGATGATCGGGTATTTGTCGCCCCTGCCCTTCCACGTCTGGATGTTCAACGGATCCATGGTGTCTGGCGGTGTTCTGATCGCATCGGGCCTTGTGCTATACGCCTTCGGGACACGCGGGTTTCGCCGTCAGCTCATTGTGGACACCGATCGCCGCGAAGTGGAATTCGGTCGGGTCAACAGCAACGACAACTGCCGGATCGCGACAACTTTTTCCTTTGACCAGATCGAAAGCATCTTCGTCAAGAAAGCCTCCGACGCCATGGGCAACACTGGCTTGATGCTGCGCGTTCGGGGCCATAACACTCCGATCATGCTGCTTGCCGGCGAAGAAGCGGATCTGCGGGGCATGCACGAGACAATCTGCACGCTTATCAAACCATCCCGTCTGCCCGAAACGCCAAAACCTGCAAAGGCCAAGCTGTTTCAACAAATGGCCACGACCTAAGACGGGCACTGCAAAGCGCAACCCCACCTGTTGCGCATCCCCATCCCCGCGTAATAAAGAGAGCCATGAGCAATATCTCCTCTCTTTTCGTCACCCGCCTGTACCGTGCCAAGCTTGCCGAAAAAGGCGACCCCATCGACACGAGCGAACTTGAGGCATCGTGCTGGTCTATCGCCGAGGACGACGAAGCGGGCCAGAACTGGTGTGAAGAAAACGGGTACCCCGGTTACACCAGCTATGCATCGCTGACGGACCTGGGCTGGCGGTTCGAAATCTTCAAAAGGCTGGAACAAGTGCTTGATCTGCACGTCGCTTCTTTTGCCGAAGATCTGGAATTCGATCTGGACGGCCGCGTACTGGAACTGGAAGACCTATGGATAAACATTCTGCCTCAGGGCGGTGTCCACACGTCCCACATCCACCCGCATTCTGTCGTCAGTGGCACGACCTATGTCACCATCCCTGACGGTGCCAGCGCCATCAAGTTCGAAGACCCACGTCTGCAGATGATGATGGCAGCCCCTGCCCGCCGCAAGGATGCACGGGCCGAGCTACGCAGCTTTCATTACCAGCAACCCGAACCGGGCGACGTGCTGCTGTGGGAAAGCTGGCTGCGCCACGAGGTACCCGTAAATATGGCTGAAGACGAGCGTATCAGCGTAAGCTTCAACTACGCATGGCGCTAAGCCCCTGCCGCGGCCGCAGGTCAAGGCACGTCGCACGCTGTTGCGCATGCGCCCTGCATCGCGATCCTCTGCTACCAACAGGCAGCTGACAGCTTTGCGCGTCGGAACCTGTTCCCCAGAGATACCAAAAGCCCCCGTGCACAGGGCAGCGGGGGCTTTCGATTGTTACTATGGTCGGTCGGAACAGCGCGTCCCGGTGGTGTTTACCAGTCTTCGCGGACAACGACACGCGTCTTGATCGGCAGTTTCATCGCTGCCAGACGAAGCGCTTCGCGCGCCACGTCATCATTGACGCCGTCGATCTCGAACATGACACGGCCCGGCTTGACCTTCGCCGCCCAACGGTCGACGGAGCCCTTACCCTTACCCATCCGAACTTCGATCGGCTTGGCTGTAACCGGCACATCCGGGAAGATCCGGATCCACACACGGCCCTGACGCTTCATGTGACGCGTCATGGCACGACGTGCAGCTTCGATCTGACGGGCTGTGACCCGCTCGGGCTCCAGCGCTTTGAGGCCGTAGGTGCCAAAGTTCAGGTCAGACCCACCCTTTGCCAGCCCCTTGATCGAGCCTTTGAACTGCTTGCGGAATTTCGTACGCTTTGGTTGAAGCATTTATCTATCCCCCTCAGCGACGACCGCCGGCACCGCGAGGTGCTGGGCCATCCTGAATTTCCTGAGCTTTACGGTCACGCGCAGACGGGTCATGCTCCATGATCTCACCTTTGAAGATCCATGTTTTGATCCCGATGATACCATAGGCAGTTGTCGCTTCGACGTGAGCGTAATCGATGTCGGCACGCAGCGTGTGCAAAGGCACACGGCCCTCACGATACCATTCTGTCCGCGCGATTTCCGCGCCGCCAAGACGGCCCGCAACGTTCACACGGATACCAAGGGCACCCATACGCATGGCGTTCTGTACAGCACGCTTCATCGCACGACGGAAAGAAACCCGGCGCTCAAGCTGCTGTGCAATGCTTTCACCAACAAGGGCCGCATCCAGTTCCGGCTTGCGCACTTCAACGATGTTGAGGTGCAGCTCGCTGTCGGTCATTTTGGCGATTTTCTGGCGCAGACCTTCGATGTCCGCACCCTTCTTGCCAATGATGACACCGGGGCGTGCTGTGTGGATCGTCACGCGGCACTTTTTGTGCGGACGCTCGATGATCACACGGGCCACACCGGCCTGATGACACTCTTTCTTGATGAATTCACGGATCGCGAGGTCTTCCAGCAGAAGGTCCCCGTAATCTTTTGTATCGGCGTACCAGCGGCTGTCCCAGGTGCGGTTCACCTGCAGGCGCATGCCAATCGGATTGACTTTGTTACCCATTAGGCTTGCTCCTCTACCTGACGCACTTTGATGGTGATTTCCGCAAATGGCTTGATGATCTTGCCAAAGCGGCCACGGGCACGTGGGCGTCCACGCTTCATGGTCAGGTTTTTACCCACATAGGCCTCTGCGACGATCAGCTCGTCCACGTCGAGGTTGTGGTTGTTTTCAGCGTTTGCGATGGCCGACTGAAGGCACTTCTTCACATCAACCGCGATACGCTTTTTCGAGAACGTCAGATCGGTCAGTGCCTGATCGACTTTCTTGCCACGGATAAGACCGGCAACAAGGTTCAGCTTCTGTGGGCTTGTGCGCAGCATGCGCAGCTTCGCCATAGCTTCATTGTCGGCCACGCGGCGGGGATTTTTATCCTTGCTCATTTGCGCTTCGCCTTCTTGTCAGCGGCGTGACCATAATAGGTCCGCGTCGGCGAATACTCACCGAATTTCTGACCAATCATATCTTCGGTCACGTTGACCGGGATATGCTTGTGTCCGTTGTATACGCCAAACGTCAAACCCACGAACTGAGGCAGGATTGTCGAGCGGCGCGACCAGATCTTGATGACTTCGTTGCGGCCGCTTTCGCGGGACGCCTCGGCCTTTTTCAACACGTAGCTGTCGACAAAAGGGCCTTTCCATACTGAACGAGACATAGATTAACGCCCCTTCTTCTTGGCGTGCCGCGAGCGGATGATAAGCTGGCTGGACGCTTTTTTCTTGTTCCGGGTTTTTGCACCCTTTGTCGGCTTGCCCCATGGGGTCACCGGATGACGGCCACCAGAGGTCCGGCCTTCACCACCACCATGCGGGTGGTCGATCGGGTTCATCACGACACCACGAACACTTGGGCGGATGCCTTTGTGACGCATGCGGCCCGCTTTACCGTAGTTCTGGTTGGAGTTGTCGGGGTTGGACACGGCACCAACGGTGGCCATGCACTCCTGACGCACAAGACGCAGCTCGCCAGAGCTCAGACGGATCTGCGCGTATCCACCATCACGGCCTACAAATTGCGCGTAGGTGCCGGCGGCACGGGCGATCTGACCGCCCTTTCCGGGCTTCATCTCGATGTTGTGGACGATTGTACCGATGGGCATGCCGGAAAATGGCATTGCGTTACCGGGCTTGATGTCCGCTTTTTGCGACGCAATCACGCTATCGCCGACCGCCAGACGCTGAGGCGCCAGAATATACGCCTGCTCGCCATCTTCGTATTTCACGAGAGCGATAAAGGCTGTGCGGTTAGGGTCATATTCGATGCGTTCGACTATTGCCGCCACATCCATCTTGTTCCGTTTGAAGTCAACGATCCGGTAGAGGCGTTTTGCCCCGCCGCCTTTGCGGCGCATCGTGATCCGTCCGGTGTTGTTCCGACCGCCGTTCTTGGTCAAGCCTTCTGTGAGGGCTTTGACCGGACGGCCTTTCCAGAGCTCCGAACGGTCGATCAGTACCAGCCCACGCTGGCCCGGCGTCGTCGGTTTATACGACTTGAGTGCCATGTTGTCTGTCTTCCGTTTGCTATACAGCGGCGATCAGGTGATCCCGCCTATGTGGTTATAGGCCCCCGTAGGTGCCAAAAGAGAGAGATCGCGAACGACCCAATGACCGTAACGAACGAATCCGAAACGGTCACCCGCGGGTAGCTAACAGGTCGGGAAAGCACCGTCCAGTACCAATATCCACAGCTCTGACCATTCTTTTCGAATGGTCAGATCATCCCTGCCTTGCGCATTACACGCTCTGCGAAACTGTGCAGAACAGGCGGGGTATACTTGCGCATGATACGTATCCGGTCGTTTCTGCCCGTCGGCACATCGGCAGAGCCTGCGCGCGCGCGAAACAGGGTTGAATGCGCCACATGCGAGTCTGTCCATGTCGCCGTGTAATAGTAGAGCGCGATCGACAGCCGCGGCTTACCCTCGGGGTGGTTCACGGGTTCGGGGTTGCCGTGCATGCTGGTCGAACTGGTTGAAAAACAACACATGCGATTCATGATCGGCGCAAAAGCGGCGACCTTTTTCTTCATGTCATCTGTCCAGATCTCGAACGCACCACCGTATTCTTCTTTCCAGTCGTCATTCAGGTAAATCAACACATTCAGGCGACGCTCGAGGTTCATCGCCTTGTGATGGTTGAAATCCGCATGGATACCGAGATAGCCGCCGTTGCTCGTCCTGTGAATGCCCGCGCCCGAATAATGCGGGTCCGGTATCAGGCTTGGAATGCCGGTCATTTTCTCCAGAAAGCTGATGAAAGACTTGGAATTCAGCGCATTGAACACCGCTCTGGTATAGAGGGGCAGTTTGTCAGGATTGTATGACGCTTTAAGGTGTTCCTGTTCGGAACTGTGCTCGGCGCGCAACTCCTCTTCGGCCAGTGCTTCGTCCCGAACCCTTTTGAGGATGTCCAAAGGCAAAAAATTGTCGATGCAGATGTAGTTGTAAGGCTCGCCAGACTGATACTGCGCGGCGTAGCTTTGCCCGATCTCCGCCGCATCTTTCGCAGGGATGTACAGCGTTTCCTGATCGAGTCCGTAGACCGGAGAGCGCGAGGCTTGCGGTGCTAAAATCTCTTCTGATGCAGACATAAAACAAATCTCCGGAACTGATAAAACATGGGAAATTCTTTGCCTGCAGACTGCCAAAAGTCAATGGCGGCCTGAAACGCGTCATCGAACCGAGACCTCAAAACCGCAGTCTGAGTGCGAGCCCGGCCAGCGGAGCGGTGTCATATGACTGGCGGCTGATCTGATTTCCCGAGGCATCATCCAGCGTCAACTCGCCATCAAACTCCGCGCCGATAAACGCGCTGAACAATGTGCCCGGGTTCGGTTCATATTGATACGATATGACCACGGGGATACTTTCATCCTCACCCACACCGTTGGGCGCAAGGCCGTTGTCATCCAGTCTGAAGCGAACACTCTCCGAGCGCACCGAGAGTGAAACGCGCGAACTGTCGGTCACATCATACCCCAGGGTCAGTCCCGGACCACCCGTGGCGCCCAGACCCGCACCTGTATTGAGGTTCCACCGCTGGTTTATGTCCCAGTCCACCAGCAGGGCCGGAAAAACGTCGGCACCGCTCTCCTCTAACTGGCTGTAAGCTCCAAAAGCCGGACCGATCGTCAATGTGTCGCTGAATTTCCAGGCGACACCGGCAAAGATGCCATAGGTATTGCCCTCGGATTTATCTGCGCCACTTTCATAATCCCAACGGACCTGTGGCGAGATAAACGCGGTCGCTGTATCACTGACACGAAAGCGGGTGGGAACCGACACCCGGATATCCCGGATGTCTTTCCACGGACGCGCCGAAACATCATCGAAATCATAGTCGAAAGCGCCGACACTCACAGAAACTCCTGCAGAGGTATCCTTGCCAAACCTGTAGATCGCGCTGCCGCGTACAAACGTCCGGCTGGATGTAAAGCTGCCGCCCTCGTCAAGGTCGGTTTCACCCTGATAAACGGTAAGCCCTTCGATCTGAGTGCCCCAGCCGGTGCGCTCTTGGGCAAAAGAAGCCGTTGCGAACGGCGCAACGACAAACGCGGCGGTCAACACTGACGACGGGAATTTTTGCACCGCGCAGAACTCGCTTTTACATACTCACATAAGCCCAAGGTAACGCAGTTGCCCACATAATCAACTTGCTATGGCCCAATGCACGACCAATCACCGCGCACAAAAAAAGCCCCGGGCAGATGACCGCGCCGGGGCTTTCAATTCTTTGTCGGTTTTTACAGACCTGTCGAGACGTCGATCGTATTGCCCTCTTCGAGCATGACGTAGGCTTTCTTGACGTCCTTGCGCTTGCCAAGCTGGCCGCGGAAACGTTTTACCTTACCCTTCGTGATCGTCGTGTTGACCGCTTTGACCTTCACACCAAAGAGCGCTTCAACAGCTTCCTTGATCTGGGGTTTGTTGCTGTCCATCGCCACTTCGAAAACGACTGCGCCATTCTCGGACGTCATTGTCGCTTTTTCCGTAATGATCGGCTTGCGGATCACATCGTAATGTTCTGCCTTGGCGTTCATTTCAAACGAGCCTCCAGTGCTTCAACACCCGCCTTCGTGATCACCAGCGTGTCACGCTTGAGGATGTCATATACGTTTGCGCCCATTGTCGGCAGGATATCCAGACCTTCAATGTTACGCGCGGCTTGGGCAAAGCCCTCGTTAACGGATGCACCGTCGATGACCAGCGCACGTTTCCAACCCAGGTTGGCGACCTGCTTGGCCAGCGCGCTTGTCTTACCGTCAGAGGACGCATCGTCGATGATGACCAGCTCGCCCGCTTTTGCCTTGGCAGAAAGCGCGTGACGCAGACCCAGCTTGCGGAACTTTTTGGTCAGGTCGTGACCGTGGCTGCGCGGTGTCGGGCCCTTGTAGATACCACCCTTGCGGAAGATCGGCGCGTTGCGGTCACCGTGGCGTGCGCCGCCGGTGCCTTTCTGGCGATAGATCTTCTTGGTCGAGTAGCTGGTCTCGGACCGTGTCTTGACCTTGTGCGTACCCGCTTGCGCGTTGTTACGCTGCCAGCGCACGACACGGTGCAGGATGTCGGCGCGTGGCTCCAGACCGAAGAGCGCCTCGTCGAGGTCTACGGATCCGGCTTTGCCGCCGTCGAGTTTGATGACATCGAGTTTCATGCGTCACCTTCTTTCTTGTCTTCGTCAGCGGCGGGCGCTTCGTCGGAACCCTCGGCTGCGATTTCAGCTTCTGCTGCTTTCAGCGCTTCGGCTTCAGCGGCGGCCTGCTCTTCGGCAAGACGCTTGGCTTCTGCTTCAGCTTCTGCGGCGGCTGCGGCTGCGGCCTCCTCGGCAGCTTTTGCGGCTTCTTCTGCGGCGGATTTCAGCGCGGCAGGCAAAATAGCATTCTCCGGGAATGGCTTTTTAACCGCATCCTTGACTGTGACCCAGCCGCCTTTGGAACCCGGCACTGCGCCTTTGACCATGATAAGACCACGATCAGCGTCTGTACGGACAACCTGAAGGTTTTGCGTTGTCACACGGGCAGCACCCATGTGGCCGGCCATTTTCTTGCCTTTGAAAACCTTGCCCGGGTCCTGACACTGCCCGGTGGAACCGTGCGAACGGTGCGAGATGGAAACACCGTGCGACGCGCGCAAACCGCCAAAGTTGTGGCGCTTCATCGCACCGGCGAAACCTTTACCAATCGAGGTGCCCGCCACATCAACGAACTGACCTTCAAAGTAGTGATCCGCGGTGATCTCTTCACCTACGCCGATCAGGTTCTCTTCGTCCACACGGAACTCGGCAACCTTACGCTTGGGTTCAACCTTTGCCGCTGCAAAGTGACCGCGCATAGCTTGCGATGTCCGCTTGGCCTTGGCCGTGCCAGCACCAAGCTGAACAGCGGCATAGCCGTTCTTCTCGGGCGTGCGCTGTGCCACCACCTGAAGTTTATCGAGTTGAAGAACGGTCACAGGGATCTGCTTGCCGTCTTCCATGAACAGCCGGGTCATACCGACCTTTTTTGCAATAACGCCTGAGCGCAACATAACAATTACCCTCCTGAGTTATTAGGACTGCAGCTTGATCTCGACGTCCACACCAGCAGCAAGATCGAGCTTCATCAGCGCGTCCACGGTCTGGGGGGTCGGATCAACGATATCCAGCAGACGCTTGTGCGTGCGGATTTCGAACTGGTCACGGGATTTCTTGTCAACGTGAGGACCACGCAGAACGGTGAATTTTTCGATCTTGTTGGGCAGCGGAATGGGGCCGCGGACCGATGCGCCAGTGCGCTTGGCAGTATTGACGATCTCTTGTGTGGAGGCATCCAGCACCCGATAGTCAAACGCCTTAAGACGAATGCGGATGTTTTGGCTTTGAATGGCCATATACATATCCCTTACATTGGGATTTTAACGGATTGGAGGATGGGCGCTCATCGCACACCCTCGTCGCGTCTTTTGGTCCAACAGAAAAGGGCGCGGCTGGCCGCACCCTTGATGGATTTGGGCGTATTACGAGGAGTCGCTGCAAAAGGCAATGGGTTTATCGCGGAAAAATACGGCACATGGCAGACGAAGCCTGCATAGGCTGATCAAAGTCCAAGCGCATATACCGCCAGAGGCACAGGAGCGACCGCCACCATGACCGCCAGAACAGTTGGCACAGGGGCGAAGAGGCCGCTCATCCCTACAAGTGCCATAATCCCGCCACCCCCACCAATAAGCGCGTTGCCAGGCATGTTGATGGCAAGCGCGAGAGCAACATACCGGTGGCGAAGCGCCAAAGAAACCGTGCGATGTGACGCTCCGTCGAGCAGCAGACGCAACCGATCTTCGCGCGACAGCGGCGCCGATTTTGCGATCAGGTCCGACGCGCGCCGCAACCTCAGAAAAGACAACAACCGAACAAGTACAGCCACGGGCACCAAACGCCCAATGATATAGGCAAAGAGCATTGCAACGACCGTTCCCGCATAAACGAGGGGCGCAATGGCAGCGCCGAACGCGGTGAGCATGGCAATCCCGATTTCAGCACTGGGCACGAAGGGGATTATCAGCAAACCGATGTAAGCGACCATGCCCAGCATGATCATCAGATGCATCTTTTGCTCGTTCTCGGGCATAATCTGCAGGTTGAGCGCTTCACGCACCATATGAGACAGCCATCCGGCCGCTAACACCAATGCAAACAGAACCAAAATCCGAAGCGCAAGACCGGCCCAAAAGGGCATCTGAGGATACGTCACTTTGCGCTCAGCTCTCCGCGTCAAGAGGCGGTGTCGTCGACCCTTCACCTGTCACAGAAATCTGCTTGGTCCAATACCAGCGACGTGTGGTCCAGGTTCCTTCGAACGCGATCTCATCTTTGGTGACTGACCCATACCAGACAATGGTATGCGGCGCATCCGGGCAGGTGGTGGTCGCCGTGAAGTACGTGGTCTCTCCATCCGTCCATGTCTGGTAAGGTGACCAGCCAAAATCGCAGTAAACCTGACACATCTTTGATTGAAACGTACCGTCGCGGAACAGCAACTCGTCATTCAGTATCTCACCCGTCTCGACAACTTTGTCTGTAGTGAAGAATACCTGCCCGTCCAAAGCGCCTTCCTGCACCCATTCTTTGTCGGGCACCTCCAGATCGGGAATGTCTTTGTTCAACACGGTTACCGCCGCAGCACCAGTACCCAGTGCGAGTGTTGCGATAGAGACGGCTTGTGCGATAGGGACCATTTGGATTTCCAGATCAATGCAATGAATGGATTTCGGGCTAATATACGCAATCATGGGCGAAACAGCCGACTAAATCAATTCATGGCGATGTGTCACAGGCACTCTGTTCAAAAGGGCTGCGTTGCTGTGATTTCTTGCCTGTTTCCAGAGCACATCGCACCAACCCGTTCAGCAGTCACCACATTAGCCCAGACAGGATCCAAGGTTCCCCAAGCCCAAATGGAGTTCAGGTTGGTGGGTCTGAAGCTGGCACTTTGGGTTTCGATGTCCGATCCGGCAGATCATCACCGTGTTAGCAAACCAAAAAAGACCGCCCCGTGGGGGCGGTCTTTGTCGCTACTCGGCCGGGTGCTGGCGCGCTGCTCTCAGTGATCCTTCGGATCAGCTACCGCAGCGGCGCCCCAGACGGTGCGCGCCCTTGCGGGCGCAGCCCGGATTATTCAGTGATCTTGGACACAACGCCCGCGCCAACCGTGCGGCCGCCTTCGCGGATCGCAAAGCGCAGACCGTTTTCCATCGCGATCGGGGCAATCAGCTCAACGCCGAAAGACACGTTGTCGCCCGGCATCACCATCTCGGTGCCTTCAGCCAGCTGAACCGTGCCCGTCACATCCGTCGTCCGGAAGTAGAACTGCGGGCGGTAGTTCGCGAAGAACGGCGTGTGACGACCACCTTCCTCTTTGGTGAGGATGTAGGCTTCGGCCTCGAACTTGGTGTGTGGCGTCACCGAACCCGGCTTGCACAGAACCTGACCACGCTCAACGCCGTCACGGTCGATACCGCGCAGCAGCGCTCCGATGTTGTCACCCGCTTCACCGCGGTCCAGCAGCTTGCGGAACATCTCAACACCCGTGCAGGTCGTTTTCTGCGTGTCGCGGATGCCCACGATTTCAATCTCGTCGCCCACGTTGATAACGCCACGCTCAACACGACCCGTCACAACCGTACCACGACCCGAGATCGAGAACACGTCTTCCACAGGCATCAGGAACGGCTGGTCAATCGCGCGCTCAGGCGTCGGGATCCACTCATCCACAGCCGCCATCAGCTTGCGGATCGCTTCTTCGCCAATCTCAGGGTTGTTGCCTTCCATCGCCGCCAGCGCAGAACCGGGGATCACAGGAATGTCGTCGCCAGGATAGTCGTAGGACGACAGCAGCTCGCGGATTTCCATCTCGACAAGCTCAAGAAGCTCTTCGTCGTCAACCTGATCCACCTTGTTCATGAAGACAACCATCGTCGGGATGCCAACCTGACGGCCCAGCAGAATGTGCTCGCGCGTCTGGGGCATCGGGCCGTCGGCCGCGTTCACAACCAGAATGGCGCCGTCCATCTGTGCCGCACCCGTGATCATGTTCTTCACGTAGTCCGCGTGACCCGGGCAGTCCACATGCGCGTAGTGACGAGCATCCGTCTCATACTCAACGTGCGCCGTCGAAATCGTGATCCCACGCGCTTTCTCCTCAGGCGCGCCATCAATCTGGTCATACGCCTGGAAGTCGCCAAAATACTTCGTGATCGCCGCCGTCAACGTCGTCTTGCCGTGGTCAACGTGACCAATCGTGCCGATGTTTACATGCGGTTTATTACGTTCAAACTTCTCTTTTGCCATGATGGCCTCCTTGAGGTGTTCTGAGTGGCGGCCAACCCGCCGGATGAGGGATCGGCGCCTCTTGCGCGGCGCCGAAATTCTTATGCAAATTTCGCTTGGATCTCGTCAGAGATATTCTGCGGAACCGGATCGTAGTGATCGAACTGCATCGTGAACTGCGCGCGGCCCGAAGACATGGAACGCAGTGTGTTGATGTAACCGAACATATTCGCCAACGGCACAAAGCTGTCGATTGCGATTGCGTTGCCGCGGGGCTCCTGACCGGAAACCTGCCCACGACGCGACGTGAGGTCGCCGATGATACCGCCGGTGTATTCTTCCGGCGTAATCACTTCCACTTTCATGATCGGCTCGAGCAGTTTCGCGCCGGCTTTCTTCATGCCTTCGCGCATACCCATCCGTGCCGCGATCTCAAACGCGAGAACGGAGGAGTCCACGTCGTGGAATTTACCGTCGATCAGCGCAACCTTGAAATCGATCACGGGGAAGCCGGCCAGTGGCCCGCTGTCCATGACGGATTTGATGCCCTTTTCAACACCCGGGATGTATTCCTTTGGAACCGAACCGCCAACGATACGGCTCTCGAACGAGTAGCCTTCTCCGGGCTCGGTCGGCGTCAGGATCATCTTCACCTCAGCGAACTGACCGGAACCACCGGACTGTTTCTTGTGGGTGTAGGTAACTTCGGCCTCTTTCGAGATCGTCTCACGGTAAGCCACCTGCGGCGCACCGATGTTCGCCTCAACCTTGAACTCACGCTTCAGACGGTCAACGAGGATATCGAGGTGAAGTTCGCCCATACCCTTCATGATGGTCTGACCGGATTCCAGATCTGTCTCCACACGGAAGGACGGATCTTCAGCTGCAAGACGCGCCAGACCCTGAGACATTTTCTCTTGGTCGTTCTTGGTCTTTGGCTCAACCGCGATCTCGATCACAGGATCAGGGAAGGTCATCGTTTCCAGAACAACCGGGTCGTTCTGGGCACAAAGCGTATCGCCTGTTGTGGTGTCT
Source organism: uncultured Roseobacter sp. (assembly GCA_947501635.1). Lineage (GTDB taxonomy): Bacteria > Pseudomonadota > Alphaproteobacteria > Rhodobacterales > Rhodobacteraceae > Roseobacter. The sequence goes on along the minus strand of CANMWT010000014.1, from coordinate 15,461 downwards.
TTTAGGCCCGCAAGCGCGATGATGTCGCCGGCAAATGCCTCTTCGATCTCTTCGCGGTTGTTGGAGTGCATCATCATCATCCGACCAACGCGTTCTTTCTTGCCTTTGGTCGCATTCAGGATGGTGTCGCCCTTGTTCATTGTACCGGAGTAAATTCGCGTGAACGTCAAGGAGCCAACGAAGGGGTCGTTCATGATTTTGAACGCAAGACCGGCGAACGCCATGTCGTCATCCGCACGCCGCGCGATGTTCCGCGTTTCGGTCTCGTCACCCGGCTTGAAGCCCATGTAATCAACCACGTCGAGCGGGCTCGGCAGGTAGTCGATCACAGCGTTCAACAGCGGCTGAACACCTTTGTTTTTGAAGGCAGAGCCTCCAAGAACGGGCACGAAATGCAATGCCAGCGTGCCTTTGCGCAGCAGTTTGCGCAGTGTCGGTACGTCAGGCTCGTTGCCTTCGAGGTATTCCATCATGGCATCGTCGTCTTCTTCGACAGCGGCCTCGACCATTTTGCCGCGCCACTCTTCGGCCATGTCCTTGAGGCTGTCACGGATAGGCGCCTTGATCCAGGACGCACCAAGGTCTTCGCCCTGCCACAGCCACTCTTCCATGGTCACCAGATCGATCAGGCCCTCAAGCTCTGTTTCGGCACCGATCGGGATACCGACAGGCACGGCACGCGCGCCGGTGCGGTCTTCGACCATTTTCACACAGTTGAAGAAGTCAGCACCGATCTTGTCCATCTTGTTGACGAAAACCATGCGCGGAACCTTGTAACGGTCGGCCTGACGCCAAACCGTTTCGGTCTGCGGTTCAACACCGGCGTTTGCGTCAAGAACACAGACCGCGCCGTCAAGAACGGCCAGCGAACGTTCAACTTCGATGGTGAAGTCAACGTGGCCGGGCGTGTCGATGATGTTCAGGCGGTGCTTGGGCGTATCTGCCGTCTGGCCGTCCTCGGTGCGTTCCCAGAAAGTGGTTGTCGCAGCAGAGGTGATCGTGATGCCGCGCTCCTGCTCCTGCTCCATCCAGTCCATCGTGGCTGCACCATCGTGCACCTCACCGATGTTGTGGGATTTGCCTGTGTAATACAGGATGCGTTCTGAACACGTGGTTTTACCGGCATCAATATGGGCCATGATGCCGAAATTGCGGTAGCGGTCGAGCGGATAATCGCGTGCCATGGGGCTGCTTCCTCAGGAAATTATATAAACGTTGGAACGCGCCCCCGGACGGGGCGCGCAATTCTTACCAGCGGTAGTGGCTGAACGCTTTGTTGGCGTCGGCCATTTTATGCGTGTCTTCGCGCTTTTTCACGGCGGTGCCGCGAGATTGCACAGCATCGAGAAGCTCGCCGGCAAGGCGCTCTTCCATGGTGTTCTCGTTGCGGGCGCGGGACGCTTTTATGAGCCAGCGGATCGCCAGCGCTTCGCGGCGCTCGGGGCGAACTTCGACAGGCACCTGATACGTCGCACCACCAACGCGGCGCGAACGCACTTCGACGGAAGGTTTGATGTTGTCGAGGGCTTCGTGGAACACTTCGACAGGTGCGCGTTTGATTTTCGTCTCAACACGTGTGAGCGCATTGTAAACGATACGCTCTGCGACCGACTTTTTGCCGTCGATCATCAGGTTGTTCATGAATTTTGTCAGAACCAGATCACCGTATTTGGCGTCTGGCAATACTTCGCGTTTTTCAGCGGCGTGGCGACGGGACATATTATATTCCTCTTACTTCGGACGCTTCGCGCCGTATTTCGAACGACGTTGCTTACGGTCTTTGACGCCCTGTGTATCCAGAACACCGCGCAGGATGTGGTAGCGCACACCGGGAAGGTCTTTTACACGGCCGCCACGGATCAGCACCACAGAGTGCTCCTGAAGGTTGTGGCTTTCACCCGGAATGTAGCTGATGACTTCGAAGCCATTGGTCAGACGGACCTTGGCAACTTTTCGCATCGCCGAGTTCGGCTTTTTAGGTGTTGTTGTGTAAACGCGCGTACAGACGCCACGTTTTTGCGGGCACTCTTGCAAGTGCATCGACTTTGATCGTTTGATTTTTGGCTGCCGCGGCTTGCGGATCAGCTGTTGGATCGTTGGCATTCCGGTTTTATCCCCGTCTAAGCTCTAGGTGCACGAGACGGCCCCGCGCGGTTTCAATTTCTACGACACGCACGTCTGCGGGCCGCCATGGTGCGCGAGAAGCGCGTTTATTTCTTGCCGCATATGCCTGCGACAACAAAAAAACCGCCTCCGTTCCCGTACCGAGGGAAACGACGCGGTGGGGTAACAGAGGATCGGGCCGATAGGGGGCCGGATCGTGACCACTTCATTTTGGTATCAGTCGGGGAGCGAACCACCCCTCGTCCGAGATAGCGCGCGTATAAAAGGAGTCGGCACGGCTGTCAACAGCCGCTCATATCTTGTCACCCCAGCGTCACGCTGCGATGCTGGCCCCATCGTAGAACGCATGGCGCAAAGGGGAAACTCCGCATGCAGGTTATTGGCATCTGCCGCTTTTCGTACCCTGCCTTGGGCGGATTTCAGGTAGAACACGACAGTATTGCCGAACGTATCGCGTATCTTTACGCGCCACAGCGCATGGCTGCACGATTTGCGTTTTTCGAGGCCTTCACCCTACCCTGCCTGCGCGCCCAGACCGATCCCGACTTTAGTTTTGTTATCGTGGTCGGTGACAGCCTGCCGCAACCCTATCTGGACCGTTTGCAGGACCTGATCGCCGATGTGCCGCAGATCGTGCTGCAACAGCATGAAAGCGGGCCGCACCGGGCTGTCATGAAACGTGCGATCAACGCCCTGCGCCGCGACACCAATGAACCGTGCTTGCAGTTCAGGCTCGATGACGATGACGCGGTGGCGGTGTCCTTTGTGCAAGAGCTTCGTGCCAAAGCCGCTCTGGCGCGGCCTCTGCTGCGCCAAGTCCGGTCGATCGCGCTGGATTTCAACCAGGGATTCATCGCACGCCCGACAGCCGACGGGATCGAAGCAGCCCCTGTTACTGCTGCGTATTGGTCACCGGCGCTGGCGCTGATGATTTCCGCCCGCGCAGATGTCACGGTTATGAATTTCAGCCACCACAAACTATGGCAACGTATGCCCACTGTAACCTTTACGGGCACCGACATGATGCTGCGTGGCATGAGCGACTATAACGACTCGCGGCAAAAACCGGCCAGCAAGCCTGCCAACATGAAATTACTGACACCCGACGAAGAAACCTATTTCAAAGAGACCTACAACATTGATGCGGACACCGTCCGCATCGCGACATCAAGACCGCAATAGTCGCCTTTCGCGGTAGAGCGTGAACAGCCCCATTGCCACGATAATGCCAGCCCCCACCAGCGTCATGGAGGCAGGCCAGTCACCGAAAACGAACCATCCAAGTGCCAGCGCCCAGACAAGACCCGTATATCTGAACGGCGCAATGAAAGCGACGTCTCCCCCCCGCATCACCTGTACCGAGAAATAGTACCCGCCGACGATAAAGACCGAAGAAGCAAGTATCAGCCCGCCCAACCTTGGTGTGACCATCGCCCATGGCACAAAGGCGGAAGCCACAGCAGCCGCGACCAGAACCGTCAGAGAAGCCGACAGCGTCACCAGCAGCGACGGCACTGCCTTCGACATCCTGCGCGTCGACAGGTCACGGGTTGTCACACAGCCAACAGCAGCAAGGGCATAAACGGAATAGACCGTAAACCCCTCGCTCCCGGGGCGGACGATCAGCAACATGCCGGCAAAACCGATCAGAATGGCCAGCATACGCCGCCAGCCGATGGCCTCTTTGAAAAAAAGCGCAGCACCCAGCGTCACAGTCAGTGGAAGCACCTGCAGTATCGCTGTGACATTGGCCAAAGGCATGTTCAGCAGCGCAGACAAGAAGAAATAGGCAGCACCGACTTCTGCCATGGAACGCAGGCCGATCAGCCCCCAGTCGCTTTGGGTCACATCCGCCCTGAGCGCACCGCGTCGGATCGCAAGCGCGGCGATAAAGATCGTTGCGGGGATGCCGCGCAGAAACAACACTTGCGATAGCGGCAACGCCCCGTCGGTTGCCTTGATAAAGGCGTCATTCACAGTGAAACAGGCCATGGAGGCCATCATCAGCAGGGCACCGGTTACATTCGGCGACATCTCACAATGCCTGCAGATCGGGTATGGTCAGCCCGAACCCTGTTCTGAGTTGCCGCGCCATTGTCTTGTCGTCCAGCCTGTGCGTCAGTCCCATTTGTGTCGGGGTGGACTTGTTATCACCGTGTATCGTGCGCACAAAGGCAGGCGCCGCGACATCTGAATACAGGTTGTAATACTGTGCCAGCTTGCGGTGATTGTAGCGGTAGGGGTTACGAAGATAGTCCAGCGGCGCCAACAAAGCGGTGCCCGTTGACAAAGGGGCGCGCTCGCAGGCGTCAAAGACTTCGTTTTCGCCCTCTTGCAGGCGTACATAGAACCCGCGGTTGAACGAAATCGCCTGCGGACCCGAAGTCCGCTGCAATGGCAAAAGCGTTTTGCCCAGCCGGCGCAACCTTTTGATGTAGTTCAGCGCAACCGCATCATCGTCATCCAGACGAAACATAAGACGGTGTGTCGCCGCGCCGGTATCGATCGACAGATATGCCTGCTTGATAAGCTGGTAGTGCTTGTCTGGCCCGACAGGGCACAGGTGAATATTCGGCGCGACAGAGACCGCTTGCGCCAACCTGTCCATATAGTGCGGCGGCAAGTTTTCCGCTGTGAGGATGACAAGTTCAAAGTCGGGATCAGATTGCGCCAACAATGACGGCAGCACCAAAGTCTCGAAAATGCGAAACCGCAACTCCATACGGCCTGGCGCGAAAAGATGCGCGGCGATTGCCTCCAGCCCATCGAACCTTTCGGAGTAATAGGTGGGTGTCAGCACCGAAAAGCGCATGACACCTATGATTTTGATACGCTGATCCATCAATGAAACCCGGTTTCTCCCCTTCCGTACAAAACACGGCCCGGCCCAAAATGAAAAGCCCCCGCCGGTTGTTCCGGCGGGGGCTTGGAATGTTTCAGTCAGACTGCGATTACCCGCGGCTGTCTTCTTCCGGCGGGATCACCCGGTCAAAGACATCGCCGCCGACCATGTCGTCATCTGTCGGCGCAGCAAGGGCTGCCGCCGCTTCTGCTTCTTCGCGGCGCGCTTCGATCACCACATTGTCCCGCTCGGACGCGATACGGCGCACTTTCATGGTTGCCCCGCCGGTACCCGCCGGGATCAGGCGACCCACGATCACGTTCTCTTTCAGACCGACCAGCTTGTCCTTTTTGCCCTGAACAGACGCTTCGGTCAGAACACGCGTGGTCTCCTGGAAGGACGCGGCAGAGATGAAGCTGCGGGTTTGCAGGCTGGCCTTGGTGATGCCCAGCAGGATCGGCTCGCCCTGTGCCGGGCGACCGCCTTTCGACAGGGCCTTTTCATTGGCCGCGTCGAATTCCTGCTTGTCCACATGCTCGCCCTTCAACAGCGTGGTGTCACCAGATTCCTGGATCTCCCACTTCTGCAGCATCTGACGTACGATGACTTCGATGTGCTTGTCGTTGATCTTCACACCCTGCAGGCGGTAGACGTCCTGCACCTCGTCGATCATGTAATCCGCAAGCGCTTCGACACCCATAATGGCAAGGATGTCATGCGGCGCGGGGTTACCGTCCATGATGTAGTCACCCTTCTGGACAAAGTCACCTTCCGCGACCGGAATGTGCTTGCCCTTGGGCACCATGTATTCGACCTTCACGTCCGGGTCTTCCGAGGACTCAATCGCGATACGGCGCTTGTTCTTGTAGTCCTTGCCGTAACGCACGTAGCCGTCGATTTCCGCGATGATCGCGTGATCTTTCGGACGACGCGCCTCGAAAAGCTCGGCCACACGCGGCAGACCACCGGTGATGTCCTTGGTCTTGGCACCTTCACGCGGAATACGCGCAACCACGTCACCCGCCTTGATCTCGGAACCGTCCTCGATCGACAGGACCGCATCCACCGACATCGGATAGGTCACAGGGTTGCCCGCATCATTGCGCACAGGCTCACCGTCCGCATCCACCAGAATGATCTCCGGCTTAAGCTCGTTGCCTTTGGCAGCCGAACGCCAGTCGATCACGATCTTCTGGGTCATGCCGGTCGCATCGTCGGTCTCGTCCTTGACGGCGATACCGCTGACCAGATCGACAAACTTGGCCGTACCGGATTTCTCGGCGATGATCGGCAGCGTATAAGGGTCCCATTCAAAGAGCTTGTCGCCCCGTGTCACGTCCTGGCCTTCGCTGACAAAGAGCTTGGTGCCGTAACCCACTTTGTGGCTGGCGCGCTCTTCGCCATTCTCGTCCTGAATGACGAGCTTCATGTTCCGGCCCATCACCATGGTTTCACCCGACGCGTTTTCGAGCGTTTGCGCGTTTTCGAACACGACCTTGCCGGAATGGCTTGCCTCAAGGAAGGACTGCTGGCCACCCTGCGCAACGCCGCCGATGTGGAAGGTCCGCATCGTCAGCTGTGTGCCGGGCTCACCGATGGACTGCGCAGCGATAATGCCCACGGCCTCACCGGTGTTCACCATCGTACCACGTGCGAGGTCACGGCCATAGCACATCGCACATACGCCTTCTTCGGCCTCACAGGTCAGCGGGCTGCGGATACGCGCGGTAGCAACACCTGCTTCCTCGATGGCATCTGCCATACGTTCGTCGACCAGCGTGCCGGAGGTAACCATTACCTCATCCGTCCCTGGGCGCAGAATATCCTCAGCCAGAACACGGCCCAGAATACGCTCGGACAGGCTTGCGACAACTTCACCGTCGTTGACCGCGGCATTTGCGGTGATCGAGGTTTCGGTCCCGCAATCGTTCATCCGAACGATGCAGTCTTGCGCCACATCCACAAGACGACGTGTCAGGTAACCGGAGTTCGCCGTTTTAAGAGCGGTATCCGACAGACCTTTCCGCGCGCCGTGCGTGGAGTTGAAGTACTCAAGAACGGTCAGACCTTCTTTAAAGTTCGAGATGATCGGTGTCTCGATGATGTCGCCGTTCGGCTTGGCCATCAGACCGCGCATCCCGCCGAGCTGCTTCATCTGCGTGACAGAGCCCCGCGCACCGGAGTGCGCCATCATGTAAACAGAGTTCGGTTCTTTTTCAGCGCCGGTTTCGTCTTTCTGGCTGGCAGAGATCGACCCCATCATCGCGTCGGTGACCTTGTCGTTACACTTCGACCATGCATCGACCACCTTGTTGTACTTCTCACCTTGGGTGATCAGGCCATCCATGTACTGCTGTTCAAAGTCCTTCACCAGCTCGCGCGTCTCTTCGACGATCGGCCACTTGGTGTCGGGGATCAGCATGTCGTCCTTGCCGAACGAGATGCCCGCCTTGAACGCTTCGCGGAAGCCCATTGTCATGATCTGGTCACAGAAAATGACCGACTCTTTCTGACCGCAATAACGGTACACGGTGTCGATCACCTGCTGAACTTCCTTCTTGCGCAGCAGACGGTTCACAAGTTCGAACGGTGCCTTGGCGTTCAGCGGCAACAGCGCGCCCAGACGAATACGGCCGGGCGTTGTTTCAAAGCGTTGGTTTACTTCCAGACCATTCTCGTCGATCTGCGTGATCCGTGCGGTGATTTTGGAGTGCAGGTGTACGATGCCAGCATCCAGCGCGTGCTGCACTTCTTCGACCGAGCCAAAGACCATGCCTTCGCCCTTCATGCCCTGACGTTCGAGGGTCGTGTAGTAAAGGCCCAAGATCATATCCTGCGACGGCACAATGATCGGTGCACCGTTTGCAGGGGACAGAACGTTGTTCGTCGACATCATCAGAACACGTGCTTCCAACTGCGCCTCAAGGCTCAGCGGAACGTGGACCGCCATCTGGTCACCGTCAAAGTCGGCGTTGAAGGCCGAGCAAACGAGCGGGTGCAACTGAATGGCCTTGCCTTCGATCAGCACAGGCTCGAACGCCTGAATGCCCAAACGGTGCAGCGTCGGCGCGCGGTTCAGCATGACGGGGTGTTCGCGGATCACCTCATCAAGAATATCCCAGACCTCGGGACGCTCTTTTTCAACCAGCTTTTTCGCCTGTTTCACGGTGCTGGACAGGCCCTTGGCCTCCAGTCGCGAATAGATGAAGGGCTTGAACAGCTCGAGCGCCATCTTCTTGGGCAAACCACATTGGTGCAGCTTCAGCTCGGGGCCCGTCACAATGACCGAGCGGCCCGAGAAGTCGACGCGTTTCCCCAGAAGGTTCTGACGGAAGCGGCCCTGCTTGCCCTTGAGCATGTCTGACAGCGATTTCAGCGGGCGCTTGTTGGCACCCGTAATCACGCGACCACGGCGGCCGTTGTCGAACAGAGCATCGACGGATTCCTGCAACATCCGCTTTTCGTTGCGGACGATGATGTCAGGCGCGCGCAGCTCGATCAGACGCTTCAGACGGTTGTTACGGTTGATGACGCGGCGGTAAAGGTCGTTGAGGTCCGACGTCGCAAAGCGGCCCCCATCCAGCGGCACCAGCGGGCGCAGTTCCGGCGGGATCACAGGGATCACTGTCAGAACCATCCACTCGGGGCGGTTACCGGATTCAAGGAAGCTTTCCACAACCTTCAGGCGCTTGATGATCTTCTTGGGCTTCAGCTCACCCGTGGCCTCTTTCAGATCAGCGCGCAGCTGTTCCGCTTCGGCTTCAAGGTCGATTGCGGCCAGCATCTCGCGGATCGCTTCGGCACCGATGTTCGCGGTAAACGCGTCCATGCCGTAGGCATCCTGCGCGTCCATATACTCTTCTTCGGTCATCATCTGACCGTACTGCAGGTCCGTCAGGCCCGGCTCGATCACCACGTAGTTTTCAAAGTAAAGCACACGTTCCAGATCGCGCAGCGTCATGTCCAGCATCAGACCGATGCGGGACGGCAGCGACTTCAGGAACCAGATGTGCGCGACTGGGCTGGCCAGCTCGATGTGGCCCATCCGCTCGCGGCGCACCTTTTGCAGCGTGACTTCCACACCGCACTTCTCGCAGACAACGCCGCGATACTTCATGCGCTTATATTTGCCACACAGGCATTCGTAGTCCTTGATCGGGCCAAAGATACGCGCACAGAACAGACCGTCACGCTCAGGCTTGAACGTCCGGTAGTTGATGGTTTCGGGTTTCTTGATCTCACCGAACGACCAGCTCAGGATGCGTTCTGGCGACGCCAGAGACACCTTGATTTCGTCAAACACCTTGGGCGGTGTGAGCGGGTTAAACGGGTTGTTTGTCAGTTCCTGGTTCATTTTTTTCACCTTACATGAAGGACATCAGAAGAAGAGGTGATCGGCAGAGATTATCACGATGATAAAACCGATCATGAAAGCCACGGCTCTGTTGCTTACGGGTCTGACCCGTTTCTCGGGTGGTATTGGCATAACGCTCCTGAGCAGGAACGCAACGCCAATCGCCAAACCGAGAATAGGCAACAAATCCACCGTTTTTATTCGTCTTCCTCCGCATCCAGGAGTTCCATATTGAGGCCGAGGCCGCGGACTTCTTTGACCAGAACGTTGAACGATTCCGGCACGCCGGCTTCGAAGTTGTCCTCGCCTTTGACGATGCTTTCATAGACTTTCGTCCGTCCGGCCACGTCGTCCGACTTCACGGTCAGCATTTCCTGCAGAGTGTAGGCGGCGCCATAAGCTTCCAGAGCCCAGACCTCCATCTCACCAAAGCGCTGACCACCAAACTGCGCTTTACCGCCCAATGGCTGCTGGGTAACCAGCGAGTATGGGCCCGTGGAACGCGCGTGGATTTTGTCATCCACAAGGTGGTGCAGTTTCAGCAGGTACTTGACGCCGACGGTTACGGGGCGGGCAAACTGCTCGCCTGTACGGCCGTCGAACAGAACGGACTGGCCGCTCTCCGAGAAACCGGCACGCACAAGCGCATCGTTCACGTCGCCTTCCTTGGCACCGTCAAAGACCGGCGTCGCAATTGGCACACCACGTGTGACGTTGCCCGCCGCTTCGATCAGCGTTTCCTCGTCCATGCCAGCGATGCCTTCGTCATAGACGTTTTCACCGTAGGCGTGGCTCAGCGCATCCCGGACAGGTGTCAGGTCGCCTGAGCGACGGTATTCCTGCAGCGCCTCGTCCACGTTGATGCCCAGACCACGTGCGGCCCAGCCCATATGTGTCTCAAGGATCTGACCCACGTTCATCCGGCTGGGAACGCCCAGCGGATTGAGGCAGAAGTCGACCGGCGTACCATCCGCAAGGAACGGCATGTCCTCCATGGGAACCACTTTGGAGATAACCCCCTTGTTCCCGTGACGTCCGGCCATTTTATCGCCGGGCTGCAGCTTGCGCTTCACCGCGACGAAGACTTTGACCATCTTCATCACACCCGGAGGCAGATCGTCGCCACGGCGAACTTTCTCGACTTTGTCCTCGAAACGGGCGTCCAGCGCACGCTTCTGGATTTCATACTGTTCGTTCAGAGCTTCTACGACCTGAGCGTCAGCCTCATCCTTGAGCGCCAGCTGCCACCACTGGCCGCGCGACAGCATTTCCAGCAAGTCCTCGGTAATCTCGGAATTCGAAGCAACGCCCTTGGGACCCTTCACCGCAACCTTGCCGAGGATCATGGACTTCAGACGCGCGTAGATGTTGCGGTCCAGAATGGCCAATTCGTCGTCACGGTCCCGCGCGAGGCGTTCAACCTCTTCACGCTCGATCTGCAGGGCACGTTCGTCTTTTTCCACACCGTGGCGGTTAAAGACGCGCACTTCGACAACAGTCCCGAAGTCACCCGGCTTCACGCGCAGTGACGTGTCGCGCACGTCCGAGGCTTTTTCACCAAAGATGGCGCGAAGCAGCTTCTCTTCCGGCGTCATCGGGCTTTCGCCCTTCGGTGTGATCTTGCCCACGAGGATATCGCCCGGCGCCACATCGGCACCGATATAGACAATGCCCGCCTCGTCGAGGTTGCGCAGCGCTTCCTCACCGACGTTCGGGATATCGCGGGTGATCTCTTCCGGCCCAAGCTTGGTGTCACGCGCTGCAACTTCGAACTCTTCGATATGGATCGAAGTGAAGACGTCGTCACGGGCAATCCGCTCGGAAATCAGGATGGAGTCTTCGTAGTTGTAACCGTTCCACGGCATGAAGGCGACGACGACGTTTTTACCAAGCGCCAACTCCCCCATATCTGTGCTCGGCCCATCCGCGATGACCTGACCCTTCAGAACCGTGTCACCTACCTTGACCAGCGGACGCTGGTTGATACAGGTATTCTGGTTCGACCGCTGGAATTTGCGCATGCGGTAGATGTCCACGCCCGCATCGCCCAGTTCCAGATCTTCGGTGGCGCGGATAACGATACGCTGGGCATCGACCTGGTCGATGATGCCCGCACGTTTCGCCATGATCGCCGCACCAGAGTCTCGTGCAACCACCTCTTCGATACCGGTACCGACCAGCGGTGCCTCGGCCTGAAGCAGCGGAACCGCCTGACGTTGCATGTTCGAGCCCATCAGAGCACGGTTCGCGTCGTCATTTTCAAGAAACGGAATAAGCGAGGCCGCAACCGACACCAACTGCTTGGGCGATACGTCGATCAGGTCGACGTTCTCGGACGGTGCCAGCGTGTAATCGCCCGACTGACGCGTGCTGACCAGATCGTTTTTGAAACGACCCTCTTCATCCAGCTGCGCGTTGGCCTGCGCCACGGTGTGCCGCATCTCTTCGGTGGCGGACATGTAATGCACTTCGTCCGTCACCTTGCGGTTTTCAACCTTACGATAGGGCGTTTCGATAAAGCCGTATTTGTTGACCCGTGCGAAAGTCGCCAGAGAGTTGATAAGACCGATGTTCGGACCTTCCGGCGTTTCAATCGGACACATCCGACCGTAGTGCGTCGGGTGCACGTCGCGCACCTCAAAGCCTGCACGTTCGCGTGTCAGACCACCCGGCCCAAGCGCCGACAGGCGACGCTTGTGCGTCACTTCCGACAGCGGGTTGGTCTGGTCCATGAACTGCGACAACTGGCTGGAGCCAAAGAATTCACGCACGGCGGCAGCCGCTGGTTTCGCATTGATCAGATCCTGCGGCATAACCGTGTCGATCTCAACCGACGACATACGCTCTTTGATTGCACGCTCCATGCGCAACAGACCCACGCGATACTGGTTTTCCATCAGCTCACCGACAGACCGCACGCGGCGGTTGCCAAGGTGGTCGATGTCGTCGATGTCGCCACGACCGTCGCGCAGATCGACCAGCGCCTTGATGCAGGCCACAATGTCTTCGCGGCGCAGCGTACGCTGCGTGTCTTCGGCATCAAGCGCCAGACGCATGTTCATCTTCACGCGACCAACAGCCGAAAGGTCATAGCGCTCGCTGTCAAAGAACAACGTGTCAAACAGGGCAGAAGCTGCCTCTACGGTGGGTGGCTCGCCCGGACGCATCACGCGGTAGATGTCCATGAGCGCGGTGTCGCGGTTCATGTTCTTGTCCTGCGCCATGGTGTTGCGCATGTAGGGGCCGACATTCACGTTGTCGATGTCCAGCACGGGGATCTCCGTGATACCCGCATCGATCAGCTCTTTGGCAGTGCCGCCGATCAGCGTGCCGTCCTTGTCATATTCCAGCGTCAGCTCATCACCGGCCTCGACATAGATCGCGCCGTTTTCTTCGTTGATGATGTCCTTGGCTACAAACTTGCCCGCGATGTGCTCATAGGGCAGCAAAAGCTCGGTCACAGTGCCTTCGTCGATCAGTTTCTTGACCGCGCGCGGCGTGACCTTCTTGCCTTTTTCAAACAGCACCTCACCGGAGGCTGCATCCACCAGATCATACGTCGGGCGGGTCCCGCGGATACGATCAGGGAAGAACGGAGCGACCCAGCCCTTGTTCTTCTCCAGCTTGTAGGTGACCGTGTTATAATAGGCGTCCATGATCGCTTCCTGATCCAGACCCAGCGCATACAGCAGCGTGGTCACCGGCAGTTTGCGACGACGGTCGATACGCGCATAGACGATGTCTTTTGCGTCGAATTCAAAGTCGAGCCATGATCCGCGGTACGGAATGATGCGGCAGGCAAAAAGCAACTTGCCCGAGGAATGCGTTTTCCCTTTGTCGTGGTCAAAGAACACGCCGGGTGAGCGATGCATCTGGCTTACGATCACACGTTCGGTGCCGTTCACAACAAACGTGCCGTTTGGCGTCATCAGGGGCATATCGCCCATGAATACGTCTTGCTCTTTGATGTCCTTGACCGATTTCGCACCAGTGTCTTCATCCACATCGAATACGATCAGGCGCAGCGTCACCTTGAGAGGCGCGCTATACGTCATGTCACGCTGCTGACACTCCTCAACATCGTACTTCGGCTTTTCAAGCTCGTATTTCACGTACTCCAGAACGGAGGTTTCGTTGAAATCACGGATCGGAAACACCGATTGGAAGACGCCCGTAATGCCTTCACCATCGGTGGGCACTTCGGCATCGCCGGAATTCAGAAATAGATCATACGAGGATTTTTGAACCTCGATGAGGTTGGGCATATCCAGAACTTCACGGATTTTGCCATAATATTTACGTAGACGTTTCTGGCCAAGGAACGAGTTTGCCATGCGGTATCGCACTCCATCATCTTTGTCTGTTCGCAAATCGGTGGGGCCAACCGCAGCGAACGCTCAAAGATCGAAAAGCAGATCTATTCATGCGTGCTTGCCCGAAAGCACGCGCCCGATCATAATCTTCCCGAAAAAGCCGCTTTAGGGTCGATGCAGCGGCTTTTTGCGAAAGATGTGGGAGGGTGTGTTGGGTGTTGCCTGCTCCTGCCATGTCAAAGACGCAAAAAGCCGGGCACGAATCGTCGTTCCCAGCGAGAGCTTTGACTTAGAGCTTGTTTAAGAAAAGCACAACAGGGCGGGCGAAGAAAAGTAAAAAATTTCGAGGTGGGTCAGGAGTGCGCAATCGCCGGCCATTAGTGGCAATCGACTTTTAAAAAAAATCTTGGCCGCACATAGCATAGCATCAGAGCAAGTAATGACGTAAGCGAAATGGTAAATTCTTCGATATTTATCGCCGGGCGACCAACCGATTTGGGTTCAGTCGCCCGGGAGCCAGCTTCTATAGTTACACACCTCTGAGTTGGTCAAAGCTTTGCCGAAGACCAACGGCGCAGTATGGCGAATCCGCCCAAGCCTGCAAGAAGCAAAGGCAATCCTGCTGGCAAAGGTATAACATCCACAGACCCTTGCGGTTGTGTCCCTGGAAATACACCGGACGCGGAAGTCGTCACCGCGCCGTCGGGTCCTACATAAGTTGTCGATATCGTGTTCGAAAAGTCGATTGTGCCAAACCCGTCAGGGAACGCCGTCGTGTCAAGTCGAGTGAAGGTGATCAGCCCAAGGATCCAATCGAAATCGCCGCCTGGCGCAAAAGTAATATCAAGTGTCTGAGGGAAAGTCTCTAGCGTCCCATCCAGAAAAGACGCCCCGTCGTTTTCGTTGTTCTGCCCAAGTGCATATGCTTCGCTGTAGAATGGCTGCGGCAAGGGTGGCAGCCCGACAGAGGTGCCTGCTTGCAAAAACTGTCCCCGCAGGTCGAGATCACCCGGCGCATAGGCTGCGAAAAATACCGTTGATCCGTTCGTTGCGCCGGTTCCAAGATCAACGCTCCCCGAAATGTCGAGCGAAAACGTAACTTCCGTGTCATTCGCCCAAGTAAAAGGTGTTTCGGCGTCTGCTTCAAATGTTCTAAAACTATCGCCATAGTCCGCACGGGAAAACGCGAAAAGCGAGCCGTTTGCAGGTACATCAGCAGCATCTACAGACGCTGAAGACTTAAGTTCGCCTGTTTCAAGATTGGCTTCGCCAGATGTGGATGCTGAACCTTCCGCGAAATCGTCTCCCAGCGCATCCGAAACTGAGTTGCCATCAGCACTAAATAGTTGAACCGAATTTCCAAGTGCCCCGGCGCACTCCCGCTCTGCGGAGCACCCCGTTGATCCGGCGTCGACCACCTGTGTTGTACTGGAGAAGTATGTGATAGTACCCGCAGTGGCCATAGTTCCGAGAACGGAAAAGGTAAGTATTAAAGCGCTTTTTGCAATTAGTTTTATGCTTGCCATTCGTTAATCTCCCACTGTTTTTTACTTATAAGCAATCAGCTAAAAAGAATTCATTAGGCTTGTCAATGGCGTAGGGTTTTCGTGATTGACGGCAGGCACCTACGAGTGCTGCATATTTGGCACCTTTAGGTAAGCCAGTTTTAACGCAAGCTCGGCTGTGCATTGTACTGCGTCTGCGTTTTTCCAAAAGCTGCCGTCTAAGAAATGTCAGCGAAAGCTCACTTCGTCCCGGCGGTTTCAAAGGGTCGACGCAACACTTTAATCTTTTTGGAAAGATGGAGTGTTGATGATGAAGTATCGGA
>CANMWT010000013.1 GCA_947501635.1 uncultured Roseobacter sp. | reverse complement strand
AGAAACCATCGTGCCGATGGCATCCAGGCCGATCATGCACTAACATTCAAACTGGACCACTCAGGTGGGGCTGATCACGGGGTGGATTGTTGCAACCTTCATGATTATTAGGGTTTGGAAATTTAGAGCGGCCTGAATTTACCCTTGTTTTCAGGAAGCTGAAACAGCCCACGTTCGACTAGGCTCTTCTGCTGAAGTATGCCGTCCCAATGCCAGAGAATTGCCGCTGCCTGTTTTCCAATTGTTTTCTTCTGAAGCGCTGGTGACAGATAAAACGCTACTATCTTATTCCGCTCTATTGCGGCCTTCTCTGCTTTCTTTTTGGCATTCTGCAAGTCTTTCGAGATTACTATCCAGTTACCCTCTTTTCCTAACGCATTGAAATATTCGATGTCCGAGATATTCCTTGGAAACTTATCCTTCAAAGCGATCGCGTGGTGCCCGTCTATAGAGATGATTTCGTTCAACCCGCGTGCTAACGCAGGGGGCATGTTATGGTCGAACAGAACTTTGACCATTAATTCTTTTCAGCTTGCTTTTCCAACGACTGTTCGAACGCGGTTGCCTTGCGAATTGCGGACACGGGAATTTCATAGATTTTTGATAAGTACTGAACATCGCCGAATTCCTTGAACTCGGCGAATAGCGTTCCGGTTGAAATACCGAATTCGTCTAACAGCGGCTCCCCAAATGAGCGTCGAGGATCTAGAACCACTTCGTTGTATGGCTCTGGCCGCCACCTTGCGACGTAATCGCCTTCGTACTCCAAGTCTCTCAGAGACTGGTCGACAATTTGCCGGAAGACTTTTTGACCTGGTGATTTTCTCGACAGACTTACGTACTCGCCGTCATCTTCTACAGAGTCCATCAGGATTTCCACACCGTCTGTTTTGAAATCTCGAGAGGAAAGTGGTCTTTCGATGCCAAATTGTTCTTGGGCTACGGAGATCGCAAATCTAATAGATTGCAGTGATAATCCTGCACGCCGCAAACCACTGACAACGCGAAGCTCGATCAGGTCCGAGAAACTGATTTCTGTGGAGTCATCTATGAACTGATAGTGTGCTTTCCAAAGTGGTTCAGTTGGCCCGCTTCCTCGGGTCCATCTAAGAACGTTTTGCGGAGTGGTACCAATCAGTCGTGACGCTTCTCGAGGGGTATATACACCCTGACCAATTATGCTGTCGTCCAATGGCAATCTTAATTCCTCCAATTAAACGAATAACGGAAAGCGCTTACTCTGTGAATCACAAAGTTTCGCTATCGCCCCCGCTTCTTCCGCTTCACGCCACCGCGCATCCCACCTCTACCCATCGTACTCCGCCCGGACGCCTTGGATGCATCATCCACCGCTTTCTCCACTGCATACTGCCGCGCCATGGGGTCGTCGGCGATGGCCAGATCGACTGCTTCTAGGCGTTTGACCTCGTCTCTTAGCCTTGCGGCTTCTTCGAACTCCAAGTTCTCGGCCGCCTTGCGCATGTCGGCGCGCAGCCCATCTAGCACAGCCGTGAGGTTGCCGCCTGCCATCTGCTTGTCGATCTTGGCGGTGACACGGCTTTGGTCCGTGTCGCCCTTGTAGAGGCCCGCCAGAATATCCTCGACGTTTTTCTTGACGGTCGTCGGCGTGATCCCGTGTTCTTCGTTATAGGCTAGTTGCTTGGCACGACGGCGGTTGGTCTCGCCCATCGCGCGTTCCATCGAGCCGGTGATGCGGTCGGCGTACATGATGACGCGGCCATCGGCGTTGCGCGCGGCGCGGCCCACGGTCTGGATCAGTGACGTTTCGGACCGCAGGAACCCTTCCTTGTCGGCGTCCAGAATGGCCACAAGCCCGCACTCGGGAATGTCCAGCCCCTCGCGCAGCAGGTTGATCCCGATCAGCACGTCGAAGGCCCCCAGACGCAGGTCGCGCAGGATCTCGATCCGTTCAATGGTGTCGATGTCAGAGTGCATGTAGCGCACGCGGATGCCCTGTTCGTGCATGTATTCCGTCAGGTCTTCGGCCATGCGTTTGGTGAGCGTGGTGACCAGCGTGCGGTAGCCGTCGGCGGCGACTTTGCGTACTTCGTCGAGCAAATCATCGACCTGCATCTCGACGGGGCGGATTTCAATCTCCGGATCAATCAGCCCCGTGGGCCGGATGATCTGTTCGGTGAAGACACCGCCGGTCTGTTCAATCTCCCACGCGGCGGGGGTGGCGGAGACAAAGACGGACTGCGGGCGCATGGCGTCCCATTCCTCGAATTTGAGGGGGCGGTTGTCCATGCACGACGGCAGGCGGAACCCGTGTTCGGCCAGCGTGAATTTGCGCCGGTAGTCGCCCTTGTACATGCCGCCGATCTGCGGGACAGAGACGTGGGATTCGTCTGCAAAAACAATCGCATGGTCGGGAATGAATTCGAAGAGGGTAGGCGGTGGCTCGCCCGGAGCGCGGCCCGTCAGATAGCGCGAGTAGTTCTCGATCCCGTTGCAGACGCCCGTGGCCTCCAGCATCTCAAGATCAAAGTTGGTGCGCTGTTCCAGCCGCTGCGCTTCAAGCAGTTTGCCGTCGGCCACCAGTTGATCAAGCCGCGTGCGCAGCTCTTTCTTGATGCCGATGATGGCTTGCTGCATCGTCGGCTTGGGGGTCACATAGTGGCTGTTGGCATAGACCCTGATCTGATCGAAGGTATCGGTTTTTTCACCTGTGAGCGGGTCGAATTCGGTGATGCTTTCCAGCTCTTCGCCGAAGAACGACAGCTTCCATGCGCGGTCTTCAAGGTGTGCGGGAAAAATTTCGAGGCTGTCGCCGCGCACGCGGAACGACCCGCGCTGGAAGGCCTGATCGTTGCGGCGGTACTGCTGGGCGACCAGATCCGCCATCACCTGCCGTTGATCATACATTTGACCGGTTTTGAGGTCTTGGGTCATGGCGCCGTAGGTTTCGACTGACCCGATGCCGTAGATGCACGACACAGAGGCTACGATGATGACATCGTCTCGCTCCAGCAGGGCGCGGGTGGCGGAGTGGCGCATCCGGTCGATCTGTTCGTTGATCTGGCTTTCCTTCTCGATGAAGGTATCAGAGCGCGGCACATAGGCTTCGGGCTGGTAGTAGTCGTAGTAGCTGACGAAGTATTCGACGGCATTCTCCGGAAAGAACCCTTTGAATTCGCCGTAAAGCTGGGCGGCGAGTGTCTTGTTCGGAGCAAGGATGATCGCAGGGCGTTGCGTTTCCTCGATCACTTTGGCCATGGTAAAGGTCTTGCCCGTACCAGTGGCGCCCAAAAGCACCTGATCGCGGTCGCCGTCGCGCACGCCCTGTGCGAGTTCAGCAATGGCGGTGGGCTGGTCACCTGCTGGGTCAAATTCGGTTGCAAGCACGAACTGTTTTCCGCCTTCAAGCTTGGGGCGGTTTCGCACGTCTGGCGCGGGGTTTGCCATCACGGCAGGCGCCTCCGAAGAATCGGTCTGGGCGTAGGGCATGTCAGGAACTCTCTTTCACCCTAGAAGATGCCGTTATTGACGCGCGGTTCAAGAGGCCAGCGCCGGATTGGCGCAAAATTCCGGCGGCGGTGGCGCTATTCAGGTGGCGGTGCCGTCGGTGTGATAGGCGTTGTGCAGAAGGCGGCCCAACGCCTCTTGGCCTTCGGGCAGCAGGGGGCAGCGCGCGCTGATACTGGGTTTGCGCGGCATTTGAGCCGCTTTTTCGTGGTGTTGCTGCGCGCGGGCCTTATCGCCCGCCGCGGCATATGTGATCCCGCAAAACGCATGAAGCATGCGTTCGGTGGGGCGCAGGTCGGTGCATAGCTGCGCTTGCTGCGCGGCTTCGTCAAAAGCGCCGGCGCAATAGAGAGCCACGGCGCGCATGAAAGCGCGCGAGGCGATCAGCGGGTCCTGCGTCTGTCGCTGCACAAGGCGCTCGTAGCTGGCGGCGGCGGCGGTAAAGTCTTGGCGCATCATCCGGATGTGACCTTCCAGCTCGTGCAGTTCCATGTAGGCCGGGTTCAATTGGCGCGATCGAGCAAGGTCAGACTGCGCGCCGGAGATGTCGCCGAGGCACCGGATACGGAAACACCCGCGCGCCCAGAAGACATAGTCGCTGGCGGCGCTTTGCTCGACGGCCATGTTCAAATCCCGTTCGATCTGGGCGGTGTCTTGTGCCGAAAGCGTCTCGTATCGTGCCTCGGAGAGGGCAATCTGCGCCTCGGCGCGCATGCTGAGCGCGACCCCGTCCTTGGGGTTCATGCTGATCGCGCGTTGCATCAGATCATGGCCATGCACCCAGTCTTCGTAGGACACGCGGTAATAGAGGTTCGCCGCGCGTGCGCGCAATTCCGACACACTGAGTTCGTCATCGGGAATATCCACCAGCCGGTCGCCATCAAAGGCATTGGTTTGCAGCCTGAGGTCTGATTCCGCGCTTTCCAGCACCTCGTCGCAGAAGTCGAAGATTTCTGCCGTGTCGCGGTCGTAGCTTTCAGACCAGACCTGCCGCCCGTCCGAACGCAGGATCAGAGACAGGCTGAAGCGGCCGCGCCCGTTGGCCACCCGCAGTCGGCTGCGCAGGTCGTAGGTCGCGTTGTCGACCGGCCGCGAAGTGGCGTCATAGACCACAACGCCCATCCGGCGGGACATCCGGTTAAACAACTGATCGCGCAACTCGCCCGCGAGGGCTGCGGTTTCGGCGTCAAGGGGCGCATACTCTGTCGCGGCCACAGCAATTGATGTGGCGTCATCGATCAGGTTGCCGCGCCGTTGTGCCGGGCGCCATTGAAAGAGGCGCACGGGCTGGGCGATGTTCTTGAGGTTGAAGATGCCCGCTTCTTTCATCGCCTCGGCCCGGTCACCGGACAATTGCCGCATCATGTCTTCGGAGATCATGACCCCGCCGGGAGGTGCTTCGCTTTGGATACGTTCTGCAATATTGACGCCACTGCCGTAGATGTCGTCGTCTTCCTCGACGATATCGCCGAAATGGCAGCCGATCCGCAGGTGCAGGCCCTTTACATCGGCCAGTGCTGTCTGGACGGCCATCGCACAATCCACGCAGGCAGCGATGGCGCCGAACGCGATGATCCAGCCGTCGCCCAGCCGTTTGAGCACACGCCCTCCGTGCTCGGCCGCGACGGGTTCAAGATAAGTGTTGCGCAACGTGCGAATGTGCGAAACCGTCGCGTCCTGATCGCTTTCCATCATCGCGGAATAGCCGACGATGTCGGCGAACATGATAACGGTCAGTTGGTTTTTCATCTGTGCTCCGGCGGGGTGACCCGGTGCAAGCCTAAGACATCGCGAGGCGCAAAGAAACATGCCAAATCGCAAAGGCCGCATCGGTGAATCGCCGCGGATATACTGCTTCGCTGGTGTCTTCGCAGCCATGGCCGGGCTCGCCAGATGACAGGCGGAAGTCAAAATTTTAATCCAATTTCAGATGCTTCGCGTAAGAGAAGTACGGTTCATGTGAGTGACCCGTATGAAACTGGGGAACTTGCAGCGCTGCCAGAACACCTTGCGCCATCAGTCACGATGACGGCGCTGGTTCATTTGCGGCACGGCCGCAATTTTCCTGACAACAACGATGACGTGGATGCGCTGTGCCTCAGTGCTCTCGTGTGAATAGTAAAACCAGGGGAAATTGTATTATGACGGAAACAACATTGCTCGATATTGCGGAGGGCAACGGGAGCTTTACCATTTTGATTGAAGTTGCGGGTATTCTGGACGACGCCTTTGAGCTTGGTCTTGGCACCGCGCTGACGGGTGGCGCAGGGGACGTGACCGTTTTTGCTCCAACAGATAATGCCTTTGTGGAACTTGCCCCGCTTTTGGGTTTTCCGGCGGATGAGGAAGCGACCGTAGAGACCGTCAAGGCGTTCTATGCTTCTTTTGACGGTGCCGCGCTTGAAACACTGCGCGATGTGGTCTTGTACCATGTTGTCGGCGGGAAGACGCTGGCAGGCAGCGTTGACGGTCTGGACAGTGTCACGACATTGCTGGGTGCGGATATCGACCTGAGCAAGTTTTCGTTGCTGACGGGCAATACCATTCTGGGGGACATCGACCCTGACAACATCAACCCGCGTGTTATCATTCCCGATCTTGAGGGCGCAGGTGGCGTCATCCATGTGGTCGACAAGGTGTTGCTGCCTGTTGACATTGCGGGCAACGCGGTTGAGCTGCCCAGCATCACCGACACTGTAATTGCGCTGAGCGGTGCCGAAGGATTTGACACCGAAGGTGGCGATTTTGACTTTCTGCGCGAAGCGGTTATTGCAGCAGATCTGGCGGATACGCTGGACAGCGATGAGGTCGATCTGACCGTTTTCGCGCCGACCGATGCGGCCTTTATGGGGCTGTCCCAGGCGCTGGGGTATGAGGGTGACGACGAGGCGGGCGGCTTTGGCTACCTTGTGGATGCGCTGCGCCTGCTGAACAAGGGCGAAGACCCCATTGCTCTGCTGACGACTGTTCTTGAGTATCACGTCTCTGCAGGGGCCCAGACGCTTGAGACGGTTGCCGCAAACGGGTCGGTGAACACGCTGATCGAGGCCGCGTCTTTGACCGTTGATGGTCTGTCGCTTGTTGATGCCGATCCCGATATCGCAGACCCGACGCTAGTGTTTGACGGGTCATTGGGGCCGTTGACCCCGCAGCCCTTTATCGACGTAGAGGCGTCGAACGGTCTGATCCATGTGATCGACGGTGTGTTGCTGCCGGTGGATGTCTTGCAGTCCAACGGAGCGAATGATGTGGATTTCATCATTGGCGATGATGGCCGAGATTTTTTCCGTACGGGTGCCGACAATGATTTCGTCGATGCCAAGGGCGGCCGAGACTACATCTTCTCTGGTTCGGGCGATGACGTCGTGCTGGCCGGCGACGGCCGCGATTTTGTCAAGGCTGGCAGCGGCGATGATCATGTTCTGGGCGAGGGCGGCAAGGATAAGATCTTTGGCGGCTCGGGCGACGACATGATTGGCGGCGGCGAAGGAGATGACTTGCTGTTCGGCGGTTGGGGCAACGACACGCTGGCCGGTGGCGAAGGCGATGACCGTCTGGTTGGCGGCTGGGGGTCCGATACCTTTGTCTTTGAAGAAAACGGTGGCCATGACACGATCGCAGGCTTCGTGAAGGGGCGTGATCAGATCGATCTGACTGCTTTCGAGTTTGAAAGCTTTGACCAGGTCAAGGACGCGATGAGCGGACGTTTCCTTAAGACTGAGATTGATCTGGGCGATACGGAGATCACGGTCTTTGGTCCGTTCATCTTTGGCCTTGGTGAGGGTGATTTCATCCTCTAAGCGTCCTGCAACGGCAGCCAAGCACCCGTCCTGCACCGTCAGGGCGGGTGTTTGTGTTTCACGCTGCGGTGAAATGGCGTCTTGCTCCTCTGTGCGAAATCTCCGATACATCTGTCACACGGTTTTCGGAGTATCGTTATGCGTGCACGCATCTATCAGCCTGCAAAAACGGCCATGCAGTCCGGCACGGCCAAAACTCACAATTGGGTGCTTGAATTCGCGCCCGCCTCGGCGCGTGCGGTAGACCCTTTGATGGGTTGGACCTCTTCCAGTGATACGCAGTCTCAGGTGCGGTTGCGTTTCGAGACAAAGGAAGCCGCCGTCGAATACGCCCGCGAAAACGGCATTGAGGCCGATGTGCAGGAGCCTAAGAAACGCAGACCTAATATCCGCCCCGGTGGATATGGCGAAAACTTTGCAACGGGGCGTCGGGGCGCGTGGACCCACTGATGCAAAACCTCGTGCGCGTGTCTGCGGACGCGCCGGATGTTGCAGCTTTGCTGAAACGGCATTTCGATCTGATGCGCGCACAAAGCCCGGCGGAAAGCTGTCATGTCTTGCCGGCTGATGCGCTTGATGCGCCGGACATCACGCTTTTTGCGCTGCGCGAACAGGATCGTGCGGTGGCTGTCGGGGCATTGCGGCGCATGGGCACCGAGGCTGAGATCAAATCAATGCACACCGCCTATGAGGCGCGTGGGCGCGGGTTTGCGCGCGTCTTGCTGCAGGGGCTGATTGCAAGCGCGCAGGAAGCGGGGATAACACGGCTTAACCTCGAGACGGGATCAGGGGCAGAGCACGCGGCGGCCCGTGCGCTGTATCACTCTGAAGGGTTTCGCGAATGCCCGCCTTTCGGTGACTATGTTTCCGACCCTTTAAGCGTATTCATGACACGTGCGATCTGACCCTTGCGCCGGCGCGACGGCTGCGGCATGAGTAAGGCAGCGGTCCCTTAGCTCAACTGGATAGAGCAGCTGACTTCTAATCAGCAGGTTGAGGGTTCGAGTCCTTCAGGGATCGCCACTGTTTTCAAAGACTTGCGAGGCGATCTCTCGCCTGACACTCAATTCGGGTAAGCGTAGGGTAAGCGGGTGCGCCCATTTTTTCCTTTACATTCGCCCGAGGGTTGCATGACTGCTGCAGGCAAGGGAGGAACTGATGGGACACATCAGGCTTGGCACTTTGCCTCGGTCCAGGAAGTGGCGCGAGGTCGTTGATCTGATCGCAACCGATGCGTCGGTCGAAGAGATTGCCGAGGCCGCGGCGGGTGCATCGGAGAGGGATCTTGCACGCGCGAGTCGTGATCCTAGGTTTCAGTTTGTAAGCGATTTGCTGGTGAGGTTGCCTTTGCTTGCGAGGGCTCCTGGCTTCGAAGACGCTCTGGCTGATCTTGGTGTCGACGGATCGGAGCTTGCCTCTGTGACAGGGCTGCTCGCGGGGTTGGATCGTGCCATTGATCGCAACAGCTTCGATCTCCGAAGTTCCTCAGATGCAGGAGAATTGGCGAAGGTCGCGCTCTTGGAAAGCCTTTCCGTTCAGCTGCACGACCGTTTGCCATCCCTGTTTGAACCGACACCGCAAGAAATTCGCCAAGCACTCGCGAGCTTCGCCTCGGGCGATGCATTTGCGAGACTCTCGCGAGATTTCTTTGCCCGGCTGACATACCGCTCGCTAGACTACTATCTGAGCCGAGAACTCGCCAATCACACCGGCGAGCATCGACGCTTTTCCACCGATGCACAGCGAGTGACATTTCAACAAGCCCTCGCCCAGCACACATTTGAAGTGTCTAGAATTGTCGAAGAATATGCAGGCGGCTGGTATGGCAAAACTGTCTGGCAGAAGCAGGCGCTTGATCGCGATGCAATAGACAAGTTCACAGCTTACGCGTTCAAAAAGATGCGCTCGGAGTTTGGGCGCCGTCGCGCCGTTGCCTGAAGTTGAAGTCAGATGGTTGCCGCCCCTGACAAAAAGCGGCGGTGATGAAGTCCTGCGTCTCGACATTGCTGGCCGCGAAGTCGCAATGACGCTGCGGATTGGACAATTGAACCGTCAATTGGTCGAGGGCCTGCAGGATCGTGCGCTCGATTTGCTGGAGATTGCCGCGCTTGTCTATTGCGCGGACGCGGCAGTCAGCCGCGGTGGCCTGACCGATCAGCGGATGGGTGATAAGTGGCACAGACGGTTCGTCGCCACCATGCCGGTACGCGATCTGGATTTCTGGCAACGTGAGAGCGTAATACAGGCTCTGGAAGAAACGTTGATGTTTCTATCTGGCGACCGCTTTGAATTTTCTTTTTCAACCAAAGACGAACCGGATGCAGAGCGATCGCGCTTCTTCAAATTCAGCCGAAATAGTTCATGGAAGCCCCACCGCGTCCTGATGTTTTCTGGCGGGCTCGATTCCTTTGCGGGTGCTGTGGAAGAAATCGTGGAACAGAAGCATCGGGTTGCTTTGGTCAGTCATGCCTCTTCCACGAAAATAGCGCCGGTCCAGAAACGGTTGATCTCCGAATTGAGTAAAAAGTACGGAGCGGATACGTGCCGCCACATCCCTATGACCGCGCAGTTGAGGGGCCGGTCGACTGTGGAGAGAACGCATCGCACACGCTCATTCTTGTTTGCGGTACTTGGGTCGATCACTGCAACGGCCTTCGGACTGGACCGTGTGTCGTTCCATGAAGACGGGGTCGTGAGCCTCAACCTACCGCCGGTTGGCAACGTCGTTGGAACACGAGCGACGCGAACCACGCATCCAAAGACACTGAAGCTGTTCACCGGTCTTCTGCGGCTTGTTTTTGAAAATGACATGCGGGTCGACAATCCATTCTTTGCTCGGACAAAAGCAGACGTTGTGGAACGTATCTCCCATCTTGGCATGGCAGACCAGATCGTTGAGACGCGCAGTTGCGCTGATGTGCATAATCAAACCCATCAATACTTCCATTGTGGGCGCTGTTCGCAGTGTATCGATCGGCGGTTCGCGATGCTTTCAAAGGGGTTGGAGCGATTTGACCCGGAAGATGCCTATCGCGTGGACCTTATGTCGGACGCTCGACCGAACGGGACCGACCGGGAGATGGCGTTGTCCTACGTACGCAATGCAGTGTTCTTCGAGAACGCCACACCAGATGCGCTGGCCCGGAGTTTCCCGGTTGTTCTGGACGCGGTCAATCATCTCGACAGTCCACCAGACACAGCAATGTCGATGATCGCAGATTTGCTTAACCGCCACGGCAAGGCGGTCACATCTGTCATGCGCAGAACTCTCGAAAGCAAGTCACCCGGCGAGTTCCCAGAACAGAGTTTGCCAAGACTATATGGCGAGATGCAGAGCGCCTTGTCCTTGCCTTTCGTGCCAGCTACCTCAGTTGATAAAAACGAGAATGAGAAACTACCGCTGACCATAGAAATCGACAAAACCTCACGTTTGGTTTTGATCGGCGAACATATTGAGCTTAAGAAAAACGCCACAGCGGATCTGTTGATCGTTTTGGCTGAAGAGTGGCTCCGTGCGGCAGGCAAAGGTCTCGAACCTTTGGAGTTTCCCTGCTTGAAGTCTGGCGACCTCGTCGAAAAATTAGGCGTTGAATCCGACGAAGTCGTTAGGCGGAGAATACTGACCGCGCGAAGAACGATTGAAAAGAGATTCGAGTCCGCTGGTCTGTCAGTTGATAAGCCCCAAGAGTTGATCGAAAATCTCTCTTGGAACGGATACCGGCTTGCACCCGAGCGCGTGGTCGTTCGGGTGCGCCATCGGAGCTGATCATTCATCAATAACCGCGTCCTCGTCTGGCAACGGTCCACGGCGGCGAAACCGCCCCATCAGTTCGACCTGACGGCCAGGTGAAACAGAACCATAGGAGCTGAACGTCGTCATCACGTCGTCGTGTCCCATGTTCTGCGACCAGGCTTTATAGTCCTCTGGTGTCTTGCAGTGAAGTTTTGCCAGCTCTGCGATCGTATCTCGCACGCGGTGGGGTGAGAACGGGGGCAGCCCGGCGTTGACGAAAGCTTGCTTGAAGATCCTGGCCGCAGACGACGGGCCAGCCCACGGCTCGCGCGCGATGCCCGCTGCCTCGAAGCGTCTGGATGGACCAACAGCGACGCGCGTCTTTGGGAACAGAGGATCCGTGTCCGAGAAAAGATGGTCCTGACGAAGCTCTCTGATCCAGTTACGTAGAATTTGTTCGACATCATCACCGAAGGGAAAGAAACTGGTCGTGAAGGACTTTCCAAACTTTGTATCCACGGAACGGCCGTCAAACTGCACGCATTTATTGGCTAGATCGACATGACGCAGCCGCACGGTGATGGCGGCACCTTCACGTGATCCGGTCAAGAAAAGGAAGGCGAGCAGGGCGCGGTCACGGCGCTGGACCACTGTTTCTGCAGGCATGATGGACAACAGGTGGTTTACTTGTTCAGGGGACGGATGCGGCTTCCACAGGGTGCTTCGACGGGCCTGTTCCGATTTGCGATCCGGCGTGAGATAGGCAATGTCTGCGCGCGAGATCCTGGACTTGTACCCAGGTTGGTCCGCCATCCAGTCGAAAAGCTTCATGACGTCGCGCAACACACCGTTGATCGTAGCTGCTGACAGTGGCGCGCCCGTACGTTCATTGCGCAGACCTTGCAAATGGCGTTTGAACGCGCGCGCCCTTTCTGAATGGAACGCCCTGTAGTCCTTACCTTTGAGCCATCTGTCATAGGTGGCAATCGACGCTGCGGCTTTGTCGATCGAAGATTGCGACAGCCCCTTTGCGTCCTTCAGCCAGACAAGGTGTTTGCGCTTGATACGCAGGTTATCCGAGGTGTGTTTTGACATGGGTCTCGGGCTCTTCTTTCAAGGTGACTTTTGAATGGGGTTCAGTACAGGACACTAATCTTGGGGAGGCTTGTTGAAATGTGACCTCCAGTTTGGCCTGAATGGCTTCCAGATCGGTGCGGCGGATAATCTTGTTCATGACGGAACCACAGGTCGGACAGAGGGCCGTCAGGCGACCGCTGGAAGCCGTTTCCTGAACGTAATCCGCTATCTTGCCGTCAGGTTCGCGCGGACCTTTGCAGCCGAGGCAGTAGCAATGATGCAACGCCAGCTTGCACCGCACCTTGCGTTGTCTTTGTCCGAGGAACTCCTTGAGCACATGTCCTTCGATCAACCACGGTTTGCTGCTGGTATCGGCCGCAAGTCCGTTGTTCCCAATCCAGCGAATGACGGTTTGGCGATGACATCCTAAAACGTCCGCCACCTCCCAGACCGTGTAGACAAGGTGCGATTTGACTTTGTGAGCGGGGAAGGACTTGGACATCAGGCACCCTCCCCGCAAATCGGTCCGCATGTGTTCTGGCAGATCTGGGCCTCTTCATAGGCTTCGATCACGCTTTCATCGTACAAAACGCGCGCGCCGATCTTCAAAAACTTGGGACCCTTTCCGAGCCACCGCCACTGCTCCAGCGTCCGCGGCGACATGTGCCACCGCGCCGCCAGCTGATCTTGTGTCAACTTGGGCATATCAACCTCAATTGCTCACTGCGGCACGAGGAAGTTCGGTCCGCTTCTACAATTGAGAATCTGATGGTTCAGAGTTTGGAAGTATGTGGCAACTGCCCCGGAAAGCGTGACAAGTATCAAGGCTAAGCCATTGATACTAAATACGCCGAGACGAAAAGGTGTGACGTATCCACAAAATGCGTGACCTCGCGATCCAAACCGCGTGGGAATAAGTGTCTGCAAGTGACTCAAAAGCTGACATTAATCAAAAATACTTGGAAGACGGCTTCGAGCCCAGAGCAGACTCAATCAAAACCAGCTGTTTGCGCCTGCGACATCTCTTTCTTTTTATGGGATAAGAAACCCACATCGCAACGCAATATGAAAAGCGGACATTGCTGCAAGCTGCAACCATCTCAATTGGGGCTATGACAGAGTTGCGGACCAAACTGACCTTTAGCACGGGCTTTTGATTGAAACCGACATTCGGGTCGCTGCGCGGCAGGATGCAAATTCCGAAATGAGCAAACTAAGCTCATGACTGCCACAACAGATAGAGACGCACCGTCGCTGTCCCGCACCTTTCAGGGGATAACTTGTGTGCTTGCCGGGATGGTCCTGTTTGTCGGACAGGACGTTCTGATGAAGGACATGCTGACATATTACCCGGTATGGATGCTGATCTTCGTCCGCTCGATCGTCGCCTTGACGACGCTGCTGCCTCTGGTCCTTTGGCTAGGCACACCGCATCGCATTCTCACCCCTCTCTGGCCTTGGTATCTGGCACGAGCCATGCTCTTCGCTTCCGGCTTCGCGATGTTCTATGCAGCCTTCCCTTTCATGGGCCTGGCCGAGGTCACAACGCTATTCTTCGCGGCACCCCTGATGACCGCAACGCTTGCAGCGCTGTTCCTGCAGGAGAAGGTCGGGGTGCACCGCGTAGCGGCGCTGCTGGTCGGGTTCGCAGGAGTTGTTATTGCGATGAACCCTACTGGTGGCAATTTCGGCTGGATCGCAATTCTTCCGCTCCTTTGCGCACTCACCTACGCAATCAGTCAGATTATTGTGCGCAAGATCGGAGAACAGGACACATCGCTGGTCATCGGTCTCTATACGATCTCGTTTTCGGGTATTCTGATAATCCCCATGGGGTTTGCTGTAGCGCAAATGATTGAGGTGACACCAGAACTGTACCACCTGCGCATGGAGTGGCCGGTGCCGAAAGCCGAGGGCATCGCCATGCTCGTCTTGCTGGGGGGAATCGGGACGGTGGCCTACACACTGGTCTCCCGTGCCTATCAGATCGCCAGTGCCAGCATTATCGCCCCTTTCGATTATAGCTATTTGCCGCTTGCGGCCTTTCTTGGCTATCTTATGTGGGGGGAGATCCCGCCCCATACCACCTTCGTTGGCATGTTGCTGATCATGGGGAGCGGGATGTACACGGGCTATCGCGAACTGCGCGTCAACCGCACCGACGACAACGCACCACCGATTGCCCAAACCGTCTTTACCCCCGGCGCGCCTGCTGTGGTCTTGGTGGATGCGTTAGATGCAGAGTCGGCGGAGTTTGATGAGGCGGACAAGAAGCTGAGTTGATCGCGGCGGCGGCGAAGGCGATCAAGTAAAGTAAAGCTCCATAAACAAATTTACCTTGACAACGGGCGGGCTCCTGCAAATCTCTTTTAGCTGATCCTAAAAAAGGTAGTGAAAAAAACATGCAGGTTAGTGTTCGCGACAACAATGTCGATCAAGCTCTTCGAGTATTGAAGAAAAAGCTACAACGCGAGGGCGTATTCCGCGAAATGAAGCTCAAGCAGCATTTCGAAAAACCGTCCGAGAAAAAGGCGCGGGAAAAAGGTGAAGCAATCCGCCGTGCCCGTAAACTAGCGCGGAAAAAATTGGAGCGTGAAGGGTAGACGTATGTCGCGCCATTGGCGAGCGTCCAGAACGCAGTGCCCGCTAAACGAACCTCATGGCCTGAAAGCAAGAGTTTGACATGACGCAGAAACCAGATGAATTTCTCTACGGAGTGCTCGAAAGAACACTTGAACATCATGCATCTTCAGACATGCTTGAGTCTCTCCGCAAACGTGAGGACCTGACGTTTGATAGCCTTGAACTTTCAAGTTTGCATATCGCTGAAGTCCTCATAGAACTGGAGGACGACCTTGGCGTCGAAATCGAAGAGGCAGAGTTCGACAATATCGCTAAAATTTCCGATCTCGTCAGCCTGATAGAATCCCGCATGCCCGGCGTTTCAAATTGAAAGACTCGTAACGAGATGTCTCGATGTCGGTCCGTGTCAGCCCGACTGCCGCTGAAGGATGACTGAACCCACCGAATACCCTGCGCCAAAAGAACAGATGACCCCAATATCGCCGTTGTTGAGATCATCGGAGTTTTTGGAAAACGCAACAATAGCGCCTGCGGAAGAGGTATTACCATAGTCTTGCAGACTGTTGGGCTGTTCTGATGCTTCTGGCTTCCTACCCAGCACTTTCCGTCCGATGTAGTCATTCATCGTCTTGTTTGCCTGATGCAACCAAAGACGTTTCACTGCATCTGCGGAAATAGAGTCTCTTTCCAGATGTGCGCTGATGTGTTTGACGACCAATGGCAGAACGTCACGGAAAACTTCCTTGCCGTCCTGTTTGAAAAGCATGTCGCGCCGGTCTTCCATGTGGCCTTCGCGCGTTCTGCGTAGAAAACCGTTGTTGTTTCGGATGTTATTGGAGAATTGGGTCGCACACTGCGTGGACCGAACGATAAATTTTGACACCTGCGCCAAGTCAGATTTCTCAAGCACCAAGGCTGCGCAGACATCACCAAAAATGAAATGGCAGTCCGGGTCTGTCCAATCCAGATGGGCGGAACAGATTTCAGGACAAACCACCAGGACCCGTGCGATAGAGCCGCATCGGATCATGTCAGCGGCCGCCTGGATCGCGAAGGTCGCTGAAGAGCAGGCCACGTTCATATCGAAAGCAAAGCCTTTTGTTCCCAAGAGGTTTTGTATCTCTATGGCTATGGCGGGATACGGGCGTTCGTGATTTGAGGCCGCACAAATCACGGCGTCGATCTGCTCTGGCGCACATTTTGCCTGTGCCAGTGCCTTGCCGCTTGCTTTGATCGCCATCTCAGCCATCAGACTCGGCTCATCGTCGTCGCGTTCGCGCAGGACCGGATGCATGACCTCGGGATCAAGGATGCCAGCACGGTCGACAACGAACCGCTGCTTGATGCCTGACGCGATCTGGATTTTGCGCGTCGAGCTATGCGGGATTGGCGTCACCTCGCCCAGTGCGATATCAGCGGCATTCAGTTGGTTCTGAAGATCGGCGTACGCATTGAAAGCATCTACGAGTTGCGCGTTGGTTATCGCCTCGGGTGGCGTAAAGATACCGGTTCCAGTTATCGCTACTTCATTCACGATCCGCCTCGTTCCCCGTTCTATAGCACAACACGTGTTCACCTCGTATTGCGGTTACAATTGATTTTGTCAGAGGTTACCGAGTTGCGGGAGAAAAGTGTATCGCAATTACACCGACATTACCGGTAAGGAGTGGCCACGGTCGCGAACGCTACATTCAAGTCCAGCGCGCTTTGCTGAGCGATCATTTGTTTGGCAAATTCCTGTCCTCGTGATTTGTGTGCAAATCTCGGAGCAACAGCCGCTTCGTCCCGCATGTGAGACATAGAACAGGAGAGGAGCGAATGTCAGGATTGGATTTCGGCCGATTTGCGTGATTTGAACGTCTGCTTTCGGTAAATCCTGCTGCGCCGCCGCGAGCAATCCAGCGACAACGTCGAGCAATCAAGGCAGTTTTCGCTGCGCCAGCATCAGGCGGGTCTGTCCGCATCTCGGACCTAGGGCTTTTTCTGGTGAAGGTCTGCTTG
Source organism: uncultured Roseobacter sp. (assembly GCA_947501635.1). Classification (GTDB taxonomy): domain Bacteria; phylum Pseudomonadota; class Alphaproteobacteria; order Rhodobacterales; family Rhodobacteraceae; genus Roseobacter. The sequence goes on along the minus strand of CANMWT010000013.1, from coordinate 49,529 downwards.
CAGCGTACAAGCTGACCTTCGAGCATCAATTTGCAGATCACCGACCAGTGACGGCTGCTTTAGTCATGAGCGGACCTTCCTCAAAATTCGGCGAAAGTCTGAGATGCGGACAGACCGGTCATGCGCTCCCTGAGCTCTAACGGCGCCGAATGGCCCAGTGTCGACCTTGGCGACCGCAGCTTGTGCTGCAGTGTCGCCTCCGCATTGTGGCCGTTCGTTAACAGCGCGGCAAATTGAATTCTCGGGATGGGGTTTTTGTACGCTTGATCCAAACCGTCGAGCGAGGAGCACAGGGGTGAGGACTTGCATCGTGCTTCTCGTCGGCTGGCTGTTTCTTTCGGTGGAACAGATGTGATGCAAATGCTGCAGACGGAAGCGGACGAACCTGATAAAGAAGGGCGTTCTTTGGCGTGACGGGTCCGCGTCCAACGACCATTCTGTGATACAGGCAAAGTTTTCAGCGTCCGGGTCCGGGCACTTCAAATGCCGGATTTATTGGGCTTCTCGACCCCGGCACCTTCCGTCACGGGATCTTCAGTCTCATCCGCAGACAATGTTTCGCCGCCTACGGCGAGTTCCTCGTCGGTCGCCAAATAATCCGGCGACCCTGGTGGCGGGTATCTCAACTTGCCCGAGAGAGCTTCAAGCGCTGTGCTGGAAAAGCGTGGAAACGGCAGTTCCCGCCGCCTGCGCCAGCTCGCGACGTCCTGATGCGCTTTTTCCGTGCGTTCGGCATCCAGGCCGGGATCGCGGCTCCAGTAGAGTGTCTGCGACGGGAACGCAAAAGCAGATCCGGACGCATCGACAATCTCGCCAATCCGCATCAGAACGTCTTCTTTGATGGAATAATAATCGTTCCATTCGCGTGTCTTGGCATAGACGCGCAGGTCGACATTCAGCGAGGAGTCACCGTAGCCGATGAACCGGACTCGGATCGTGTCGGGCTCGATCCGCGGGTGTGAATGCAACATCTCGCGAATTTTGGCGAGAACATGCCGCAATTGCTCTGTGTCCGTCTCGAATCGCAGACCCAGTGTTTCCCGGATCAGCATCGTATCGCATTTGGCCCAGTTGACGATCTGCATGTCGGCAAACTGAGCATTTGGAATTGAAATCTGTGTGCGATCTATCGCGCGCAGTTGGGTCGAACGCACGCCAATGCTTTCAACGGTTCCGCTCTGACCTCCGAACGTGCAGTAGTCGCCGACCCGGACCGGTTTGTCGATGAACAGAATGAAACCGCCAATCAGGTTCTCCAGCGTCGGCCTGACGGCAAGAGCCACGGCAACGCCACCGATCCCAAGGCCTGCGACCATGCTGAAGACAGGCAAGCCCAGTTCATGTCCTCCAAGCCCCAGGATCAGGACGCCGCCAATAACGCCAATAATCTGCCCCACCAGCCTGACGAAGCTGTGGTCGAGGCTTTGGTTCGCGAGTCTGGGATCAACCATGATGGTTTCGAAAAAAGCTCTGGATACTCCCCAGAAAGCCCATGTCGCCGCAACGTAGAACACCAAGATCAAGAAGGATTCAGTCAGATCGAAGAACCGCCCGTATGTGTTGACCTGAAAGGAAAACACGTGCTGAAGCCAGAGAGCGCTGATCATGATGGCGATTGGGCTCAGGATCCTGAGACGGACAATGTAAACCGGGTCGTTTGTCAGCCGATTGACCAAAAGTCGGTGCCAGAAGCGCAAGACAAAGCCTGTCGCAATCGTCAACAAGGTGACGACAAGAGTCTTCCAGACCGGAGTGTCAAGAAGCGAACGTTTTGTGAAGTCTGGCAGTTTCGCGATCACGGCGAGCGGGATCCATGGTCCGGCAATCTGCCGCCCCGTGGTGTCCCAGGAGTCAATGGGAAGGGATGACCGAAGTGGAAGCGACCTCAAGCCAGCAAGGAACCTGGGGGCGCTCCGGACTGTGTCCGCGGAAAACAGGTACTCGCCAGCGCGGTCGCTTTCCACGATTTCAATGATGCGAAGTGGTGTGCCGGGCAGACGAAAGCCGGTGGTGGGCTGATCATCAAGGTCGTCAGTCCCGGGAAGGACCGCAGCGTCGATGGTTTTGACCCTCCCGAGGATGTCAAGAAGATACAAGGCCGTTTCCGTCCCGACCTCGCGACGCGACGACCCTGGCAATCGAGACAGATCGATCAAGGCTCTGATCTGTCCCATCACAAAAGTGATCTGAGCCGCGTTCGCCCTGTTCTGTTGCTTCCAGTATGTCGCCAGGGCGGTTTCCAGGTCGTCGCGCAACCGGTACAATGATTGCAAAGTGCTGCGTGGGCTCTCCGTCCGGATTGGGGCGATTCCCACAGCTTCGGTCGCGTGGATCGCCAACCCTGGCTCACTGGTCTCGATTTCACGGTTCGCCGTTTGCGCCAAAACCTGAGATGCGCAGAACAACGAAACCAAAGCCACAAGCAGGGACCTGAAGATAGACATGTTTTCTCCGTCGGATCAGAAACGCATTTGTCGGGCCCAAGTCGTCCGCGTTGAAGTTTGATTTGCACATACCCGCAGACGGCGCCGGACCTTCGCCACCAAGAATAAAGATGCACAGCGTCCGTTTTGGTCATTTGGCGCCAACATGCGAGATTGCATTGACCCTGGCGATTCAGGCCGCGCGTGCGACAGGAAACGAACCGAAATCCCGTTCTGCGCCTGATCGCCTTTATGCTGTGGTTAGTCGCGGATTCGTCGGTTCGCGGAGCAGCAGTTCAGGTCCCCTGACAGATTTTCCCGCCACTTCCGAGGCGACTGCCCTGTCCATTTCCGAAAGGCACGACCGAAATTGCTGGTGTCGGTATACCCGACGCGCGCCGCGATTTCGGAAATGCTGATCTCTTCGCGCAACAGCAACTGGAACGCCGTCTGTCGCTTGTATCGTTCAACGATCCGCGAAAATGTCGTGTCGTTTTCCATCAGGAACCGCTGCAGCGATCTGGGGCTGACGCGCAGTGTTCGGGCGACATCCTCCAGAGTGGGACAGCCGGTGAGCGCCGCGCATCGTATGGCACGCTCAATCGCCTGTAAATTTTCTTGAGAGCTCTTGCGCTGGATCAATGTGGTGCCTTTGGGAAACTGTTACTGATTTCGCAAGGCTCGCACGATGGCACATGGTTTTTTGGTCCGTCTACGCCATCCGGAGTGCTGTTCCGGGTTGGCGCGAAATGACCAAAACCGGTCAAAAAGAGTGATGAATGTGGACGCATTCAATAGCCGCGAAATCAACGGCTTTGGGGCCAAGGGGGGGGAAGATGGAAGATATTTCGGTATGCAGAGCGGCCTATCTGATCCCGTTCATCGAGGTTTTGCGCGACATCGGCGCACCGATCGAACGGGAACTCGAGGTGGGAAAACTGCCCGTTCAGGTGGAGGAGACACCGGAGGATTTCATCAGCAATGTCCTCGCCATGGAGTTCCTTGGCCGAAATGAGCGTCGTGAAGGTATCGACGATCTTGGCTGGCTGTGGGCGCAACGGTTTTCGGCGTCGACCTTCAGTGACGAGCTGACCGAGGCACTGCATCCAATGCCCACCGTCAACGCGCGACTCGATGGTCTGGCCAAGCTGATCAGGCTGGAAGATACCGACACGCGGGTTGGCGTGATCAAATCCAATGGCACGACCGAGGTTTTCTGCGACGGCGCCCCGCCCGAAGGGTTGGGGGGCGTCTCCATCTCGGAATGGACCCAGGTCATGGTGCTGATCGAGACAGTGCGCAGTATCACTGGCAGCAACTGGTCCCCCGTCGAAATCCGGTTCAAATCGGATTTCGACGTTTGCGATGCCGCGCAACAGGCCAACCCCAGAACGCGCTTCATCAAGAAATCGAACCACACCTCGATCGTCGTGCCCACGTCGGTTCTGGCGATGAGCAAACCGATTTCTGCCCTGTCATCATCGGCCGAAACCTCGCTCACCTTGCCCTGCGCACTCGATACCGCGGGCACTCTCAAACGCCTGTTGCGTCCCTATCTGCGCGAGACGGCGCCCAAGATTGATGTCCTTGCCGAAATCGCCAACACAAGCCAACGAACGCTGCAACGCAAACTCAAGCACGAAGGTGTCAGTTATTCGCAGCTGATCGAAACCACGCGGTTCGAACTGGCGACCGAGATGCTGGTCAATCCTGACATTCCGCTTATCGATGTTGCGATGACGCTTGGCTATGAAAACCAGTCTAATTTCGGGCGCAGTTTTCGGCGTATCGCGGGGATCAGCCCCGGCAAGTACCGCCGCGAGATGCTCTGTCAGGATCTTGCCGCCTGATCTGGCGTGATCTGACCAAAACAACTGTCCTGAGCGCGTCAAACTGATGGGTGCCGAGAAAAGGGACACACACCTTATGCACCACAAACGAAAAGACTACTGTCACAAAGGATGTTTGTATCGACTGGCTGCCATCTTCCTGTCGACCACCTGTCTGGCAAGCCCAGTGTATGCGATTGACGATCAGGCGCAAGACGACTGGACCTTCACGATTGCACCGTATTTGTGGGGATCAAGCCTGGCAGGAACAGTCGCAACCATCCCAGGGTTACCTCCTGTCGATGTGGATTCCAGTTTTAGCGATATCTGGGATAACCTTGAAGCTGCTGGGATGATTGTCGGAAACGCACGGAAGGGCCGTTGGGGCGTCACGGGTGATCTGCAGTACATCAAGCTTGAGAACGCAACGGACGCATTGGCACCCGCCTTTGGGACGGCAACCGTAAAAGCAACAAACAAGGTCTACAGTCTCTCTGCAGAATACTTGTTGACCAACGACGAAAACAGTGAGGTCTGGGGCAGTGCCGGCTTGAGATACTGGAGCGTTGATACCTCCCTGAACCTTGCTGCTGGAGTCAACCCTGCTGTGTCCGCGTCTGGCAAAGACAGCTGGATTGACCCTGTGATCGGCCTGCGCGGACGCGTGGATATGTCAGATACCGTCTATCTGACCGGCTGGGCCTATGCAGGCGGGTTTGGAGCCGGGTCCGAGAGCATGTTCGATCTGTTCGGGGCAGTCGGGTATCAGTTCACGCCTGTGACTTCAGGCGTGATCGGCTATCGCTGGATGTCAGTTGATCGCCAGAACGGCAGCTTTGTTTACGATGTGGAGATGAAGGGCCTGATGGCCGGCCTGAGTTTCACCTTCTGAACGACCACAGCCGTCCGCCAGTCAGCAGATCATTCGCCGGTCACCGCACTCAATCTCAGCGTCAAACTTGCCCGGCGCAAGGTGGAACAGAATTCTGTCTGTCAGAACCACACCAGTCTGGATGGCGCGATCTGACCAAACCGACTCTCCGCCGTAAACCATAAAGATAACGCGACGAATCAAAGCTTGCATGCATTTACAGGCAACCTAACAACCTGAATTGATGAAATGGACATGAGATGACACGCATTGGCTTTCTTACTCTTACGGCTGCCGTAGCCTTCGCAGCCCCCGCTTTCGCACAAGACGCAGGACTATCCACCTCGCTCTTCGACAATCCGGACGGCGCACAGACCAAGGCTGACTTCATCTCAGCCCCCGCCACGATGGAAACGCGCTTTGGCACGCTGAATTTCGATGGCGGCGGGTTCCCGACGCCCGAGACCGCTCAACGTGTCTATGACGAGATGGACCTGCAGCGGGCGACGCAAGCCTTTATGGATTTCTTTCCGCACATGTCGCTTTACGCCATCCTGCGCTCTCAGGCGCGGGACCTTGGCTTCAAGACCGCCTCGGATATCGGTGTGATGGCGGATTACATGAACACCAACCAGCCTTACCTGACCGGCAACAATTCAACCATCTACGCCGTCGCCTCGATCGACCTGAAGGAAGACGGGCCAACGGTGGTCGAAATCCCACCCGGCATGTACGGCACGGCCAACGACGCGGCCTTCAAGTATCTGACGGATTTCGGTGCGACCGGTCCCGACAAGGGCAAAGGCGGCAAATACCTGTTCCTTCCGCCCGGCTATGACGGCGATATGCCCGACGGGTATTTCGTGCTGCGCTCAAACAGCTACCGTATCTGGGCGATGATGCGCGCCTTCGTTGATGTCGGTACCGGTGATCAGGCCGTCGACTGGTTCAGCCAGCGCCTGAAGGTCTATCCGCTCGACACCCCCGACCGGACCGGCAAATACATCAATGTCAGTGCGGTTGGCATGAACCCGCTGCCGCCGGAAAACGGGTCGTTCTTCGCGATGCTCGACCAGATCATCCAGCACGAGCCGACATCGCTTTTCGATGCGGAACTGCTGGGCCGACTTGCCACGCTCGGGATTGAGAAAGGCAAACCGTTCGCGCCCGACGCACGGATGCAGGGCATCTTCGACAGGGCCGCACAGCAGGGCACGGCGATGGCGCGCACAATCGTTTATGCCTCGCGCGATCCGGACATCCACTACTGGCCGGACCGCAAATGGGAGAAGATGTTCGTCCGCAATACCGAGTTCGTCTGGCCCAACGGCGCGGCGGATATCGATGCCCGCACGCTCTGGCACTACCCGGCCATCGTCGTCTCGCCCAACCTGCTCAGCACGACGCCGGGTGTCGGCACGTCCTACCTGACCGCGTTTCGCGACGCCAATGACAGCGTGCTGATGGGCAATGAAGCCTACAAGCTGACCGTGCCGGCGAACCCGCCCGTCAAACGGTTCTGGGCCGTGACCGCCTATGACCCGGCAACCCGTGGTCTGCTCGGCTCCGAAGGCGAGATTACGGTGGGCAGCGATACCGACCCGGTTGTGAATGCAGACGGTTCCGTCGATCTCTATTTTGGCCAATCGGCACCGGAAGGGTTCGAGCGGAACCTGATCACCACGGACCCCGGAAAAGGGTTCTTTGTAGTCTTCCGCTTCTATGGCCCGACCGAGGGCTATATCGAGAAAACCTGGGTTCTGAACGATTTTGAAAAGCTCGACGGCTGACATCGCCGCCAATCCCATGACCCAAAATTCTCGGGCCGGTGCACATGCCCCGGCCCGTTTCCGTTTTTGGCGCGTCATGACCAAAAACTCGCCTCTCCGATCGCTAGCCTGCGACTCGCAAAGGCCCAATTGCCAATCGCATCCATTCAAATTGTCCAGGAGAACACTCATGATACCTACTGACGTCAGAACCACGATATTGGGCGCCGGCATGCTGGCGCTGACATGCACGGTCGGGTCAGCAGAGACACCGACCTACGGCATGACCACGGATATTCCACCCCAGATCACCACGCCGGACAGCGTGGAGACATCGATCGGAACGCTGAACTTCTTTGACGGCGTCCCGGACAATGCCACGGTTTCGACGGTCTACGACTATGTCGATCGCGCCCGCGCGGTGCAGGCCTACATTGCGACCGTGCCCGGCGTGTCGCAATACGCAATGCGGCAGGGCCAGCGCGATATCGGTGCGACCAAGGTCAACCAGATCCTGATCTGGGATGAACTGGCGGATTCGAAATCGCTCTTTCTGACCGGCAACAGTTCCACCATCTACACATGGACCTATACTGACCTTGCCACGGACGGTCCGACCGTCATCGAATTGCCAGCCGGCATGCTGGGCGCCGTAAACGACATGTGGTTTCGCTACGTCACCGACCTCGGCATTGCAGGCCCGGATCAGGGCAAAGGCGGCAAGTATCTGATCCTGCCACCGGGCTACGAAGGCGAGGTGCCCGACGGCTACTTCGTGGTTCGACCCGCGACATTTGGCAACTGGATCTTCATGCGCGCCTATATCAGCGAGGGCGTCGAGGCGGCGGCGCAGGGCGTGAAGGACAATCTGCGGATCTATCCGTTGTCCATGGCCGATAATCCGCCCCAGCCCGAGTTCATCAGCATGTCTGGGCGGGCAGGCTACAACGCGGTGCCGCCCAACGATTACAGCTATTGGGAGATGCTGAACCAGCTCATCCAGGAAGAGCCCATCGGCACCAAAGATCCGGAAACGCGCGGCTTGCTCACTTCGCTCGGAATGGTGAAAGGGCAGCCGTTCGAACCGGATGACCGCATGAAAGCCATCCTGACGGACGCCGTAGCCATCGGCAACGCCTATGCCCGCGCAAACACGGTTTTCCCCCGTGATCCCGAGGCCCGCATCTATGGTCCCGATAGCGAATGGGTGATGGGGTTCGCCGGCAAGGACACGACGTTCCTCAAGGATGGCGCGCGTCGCTACGATTCCCGTTTGTGGATGCATTACAACGCCGTCGTCGTGACGCCGGCAATGGCGGTGACAGTACCCGGCAAGGGATCGGATTATGGCATTGCCGGGATGGGAAGCGGTGCGCAGGTTCTGGACGGGGCAAAGACGTACAAACTGACCCTTCCGCCCAATGTGCCGGTCAAGGATTTCTGGTCCGTCACCGTCTACGACACCCAGACCCGGTCGATGATGCAGACCGACCAGAGGTATCCGGCCCTCGACAGCTACGGCGAGAACGTTCAGCAGAACGCCGACGGCTCGTGGGACATCTACTTTGCCCCTGAAGCCCCCGAGGGCAAAGAAGGCAACTGGATCCAGACGATCCCCGGCAAGAGCTGGTTCATCATCCTGCGGATGTATGGCCCGCTGGAACCATGGCTGAACAAGACATGGGTCCCGGGCGAAATCGAACTGATCGAGTAACCACAAAGACCGGGGCCGCGGCACATGCTTCGGCCCCGCGTCACTTGGCGAGAAATGACCAAATTTGTGCCCTGTACAATGCTGCCTTAATGTCAGACGCAAGGGGGCCGCACGCGCCTCATCAACTGCAAGGAAAACCCACGTAAATGCGTTTCCACTCTCAGGCACAACGACCGCAGGATTGCTTGCCACGGCGCCGGCAATCCCGGTGCCGGCCCAGCAATCGCAGGGTTTCTTCGACATGGCCAAGTCGGAGCCGATCTATTCATCGGATGGGTCTTGTCAGAATGACTTTATTTGAGCGGAGCAGGTTGGTTTCGCAGCGTTGCATTTCAGTAACTCATGCTCTCCGGATTAGGATTTCACTATGATCTCAATACGTCTCTTGGCGCTCGCTCTAATTCTGACGATTACAGCTTGTGCCCGTGCGCCAGAGCTCATCGGGATCGACAATCCCGAATTCCCCGCCAGATCAGTTGTTGAAGCCACAAAACACAAGGTGTTCATCGTCACAACACGCGAAGACACAGAGGTCGTTGGGGCTCTCTTTTCCGAACTCAGAGCGGATGAATTGGGCATGGCTTCGGTCGAAGTGTCAGTACCCCCAACCCATGTAGCAGGTCAGTTGAAGCGTCCAAAATCTTTGCCACCTGATCCTCGAACCGAGTTTGCCGTAATTGAGCCTTCCACATACGCTTCACAAAACGCGTTTCTATCTTCTCTAAACACGGAGCTCAGATCCCGCTCTGCATCACAACGTGAACTACTGCTGTTCGTTCATGGGTACAACATGACGACAAGCGATGCCATTCTGCAGGTGGGCCAATTCGTTGAGGATAGTGGGTTTAATGGTGTGCCAGTTCTGTTCACATGGGCTTCGGCAGGTCGCCTCTCCCGATACGTCTATGACCTCAATAGTGCCCTTGTGGCACGACCACTCTTGATCGACGCGTCCGAGATTTTGAGCCGAAGCATCGCTACAAAATACCACGTTTTCGCCCATTCAATGGGTGGATTTTTGACTATGGAAGCAATTGTTGACGTTGCACAGAAGGGTCAGTTCAATCGAACGGGTCGGCTCCAAAATGTGGTGCTTGCGTCGCCGGATATTGATATTGATTTGTTCCGGTCGCAAATGGGCGAGATCAACACGACGTTTGATCGCTTCTTTGTTCTACTGTCCAAAGATGACTCTGCATTGCTTGCTTCGCGCCGGATCGCAGGCGGCGTCCCTCGAGTAGGGGCTTCTGACGCAGAAGAGCTCAGCAAGCTTGGAGTGACGGCGATCGATCTCTCGCAGGTCGAGGACTCGAGAACGGGAAGTCACTCGAAGTTCTCCGGATCTCCTGAAGTGGTCCAGCTCATTGGGCGTGGGCTGAACAATGCTCCGGGTTATGGATCGCGACAGCAAACTGTTTTGGAGCAAGTCATTGGAGACCTGCCTGTGCGCGTTGTAACCGCGAACAACTAGCGGCTTAAAAGTCTGCTTAGGGCGGCGGCCCCAATAGATCGACGTAACACTTCACTTTCAAAGCAAAGAAGGAGTGTTGGAATGCGGTATCGTCGTCGGATTTATTTTGCGGTTCAGTTGCCGGGATCGACGAGACGACGGGGCTGAAGTCAAACGCATCGAGTGATCGAAAGGACGGGCTGGAACAGGCGTTCCGGCCCGTTCTCATTTGGCGCGAGATGACCAAACCCGGCCCCGAATCGGGCGTATCGTACGGGTCAGAAGGAAAGGGGGGGTCCTCCTTTCCTCAGCAAGAAGGGAACACACGAATGAAAACGTTACCACTTTTGAACTCGACGGTCGCGGGGCTGATTGCCACACTGGTGGCTGGCCCGATGCTGGCCGAACAGGCACCAGGATTTTTCGACATGGCCAAGTCGGAACCGATTTACGCTCCGGGGGATTTCAAGCCCGCCCCCGAGACCATTAGCACACGCTTCGGAAAGCTTGAGTTCCCCGGCGGCTATCCCACCGAAGAGACCGCACAAAAGGTCTTCGATGAACTCGACCTTCAACGCGCCACGCAACTTTACCTCGACATGTACCCGGCACTGTCGGCGCATGGCCTGATGAAGGGATGGGTTCGCGACCTCGGGATGGAAGACAGCTCTCACATCCGGGTGACCGCGGACCGGCTCGATTCCAGTGCGCTGGTCCTGACCGGGAACACCGAGAGCCTGTATGCCTTTGCCGTTTTCGACCTGAAACGGGACGGCCCGACAGTGTTCGAAGTGCCGGCGGGGGTCATGGGGCCGCTGGACGATCACAGCTTCCTGTTTGGCGCCGACATCGGCCCGACCGGGATGGACAAGGGTCAGGGCGGAAAGTACCTGATTTTGCCGCCGGGTTATGATGGTGAGGTGCCCGACGGCTATTTCGTCGTGCGCTCAAAAACCTACATGAACTTCTCGTTCATCCGGGCGAATGCGGCCAAGGTCGGCTTGGGCGACAAAGCCATCGCGTATTTCCAGGACGGGGCCAAGATCTATCCGCTGAAGGACGGCCCCCGCCCGCCGGTTGTCGAGAACGCCACCAATGTTGCCTGGAATTCGCTGGTGCCCGAGGATGCCTCGGCGTTCGAGTGGATGCATGAGATCATTAGCTACGAACCGGCCGACGCCTTCGGCAAGGAGTTGCTCGGCAGACTGGCGTCTCTGGGCATCAAGCAAAACGAGCCGTTCGAGCCCGATGCGCGCATGCAGAAGATCCTTGAGCAAGCCGCGCAAGAGGGCGTGGCCATGTCCCGCGTGATCGCGTTCGAAAGCCGCCAGCCGGACGCCGTGGTTTACCCCGGCCTGAAATGGGAAAGCCCTTTCATCGGAGACAGCTCGACTTTCGACCCTGAGGGTTACTTCAATCTCGAGGCCCGGACCACGTTCCACTTCACCGCCGACGGGATCACCCCCGCCATGGCGATGCAGATGCCCGAAGGCACGGGGTCACGGTATCAGACGACCTATAAGGATGCGTCGGGGGATTATCTGGATGGGTCCAAGACCTACAAGCTGACGATGCCGCCGAACGTGCCGGTGGCGCTGTTCTGGGCGGTCACGCTCTACGACCCCTGGACGCGGTCCGAGTTGCAGAGCCGGCCGTACCCGAGCATCAGCAGCCAGCAGACACCTGCCCCCGAGGCCAACGCGGACGGGTCGGTGGACCTGTACTTTGCCGCCGAGAAACCTGCCGACGTCCCGGAGCAAAACTGGGTCCCAACGCTGCCGGACCAAGGGTTCTTTGCCTACATCCGCTACTACGGACCGCTCAAGGCCTTCAACGACAAGACCTGGGTGCCCAATGATGTGGTGATTGTCGAATAGACCCAACTATTGGACAAGCATCGGCGGGCCGGGGGTCTCCCCGGCCCCTCTGCATTTGGCGCATTGTCGCAGACCCGGCCCGGTCCCGCCCATGTCCTGCGTCGATGCGGGGCCGTGACCCGAAATCGCTGCGCCTTGTGACAGCGCGCGGCCATTCCCCTGGCGCGAGATGACCAAAACCAGCCCCGGACCGAGCGTATCGTACGAATACGAATCAGAAGGAAGAGGGTGTTTACGCTTACTAAGCCATGACTAGGCTGGCCCTCATTAATTCGCATAGCAACTCTTACGGAGGTTAGAAATGAAACACAGCGTTTGTAGCATAATGCTTCGACAGTCCATGGCCATGTTGCTGATCCTTTCGTTCAGCGTGTCGGCAGCAATGGCTCAGGACATCCTTATAAAGAACGTCCAGATTTTTGACGGAGAGAACAGCACGCTGATTTCCGGAAAAGACGTCGTTGTAACCGACAATACAATCTCCGCTATCGTCGATTCCGGTGGTTCTGAGCAGAGTTACGCGGAGGTCATCGACGGCAAGGGCGGTTTCCTGACACCTGGTCTGATCGACGTGCATTCGCACGCCACGATGGGTGTCGAGGAAGATGAATACATGGAAGGTGACCAGGCCTATGTTCAGATTCACTCGGCCATGGAGATGGGCGAGATGCTGATGCGTGGTGTCACCACGATGCGGGATGCCGCAGGCAATGCGTTCGGGTTGAAGCGCATGATCGACCAGGGTTTGGTACCCGGACCACGCATCTACCCGGCAGGCGCGATGATATCGCAATACTCCGGTCATGGTGACTTTCGACCCCAGAACCCGAATGCTCTGCCCAAGAAATGGGGCGGCCCTCTGGGGCCGGGCGAGGTTTCCGGGCATGTTTTGCTTGCCAATGGCGTAGATGAAATGACAGCGGCGACGCGCCAACAACTGTTTCTCGGTGCCACCCAGATCAAGATTGCGGTCGCAGGCGGCGTGTCTTCTTTCACCGACCCGCTCTACGTCGTCGAATTCCGGCCCGAGGAAATTCGGGCTGCGGTTGATGCAGCTGCAGACTACGGGACCTACGTTATGGCGCACAGTCACTCGCCTGATGGTGTCATCCGGGCCGTGGAGAACGGTGTAAGAAGCATCGAGCATGGATCACTGCTCAATGAAGAAGCCGCACAACTCATGGCGAAGAATGACGTCGTCTATGTGCCGTCGGTACAGGTTCTGGCTCAGCTGAAACCGCTTTATACGGACCCGATTCGCAAGGCGAAGTTGCAGAAGGCGATGGAGGGCACGAGCGAAGCTATGAAGTTAGCAAAGAAATACGGTTTGCTTATCGGCTTCGGAACCGACCTCCTGTTCAGCTACGAGGGCCGCAAAGACCAGCTGAAGGACCTCGGGCTCAGAAAGGAGTGGTTTACGTCAGCCGAGATCATGGTCCAGGCGACCGGTAACGGCGGCAAGATCGTCGGCATGACTGGCCAACGAAATCCGTACGGCAAAATAGGCGTCATCGAAGAAGACGCCATGGCGGACATTCTGATCTATACCCGTAATCCTCTGGAGGACGTGTCAATCGTGGAGGACTATGAAAATAACCTCGCGTTCATTATGAAGGACGGCAAGGTTTACAAGAACGCGCTGTAGATAGCGCTGCACGCTGCAGCTGTCGCCGACCTGCGGCGGCTGCAGCGGATGGGACATTTTCATGGACCGAATCTGCGCCTTACTCCGACACCTGCGCCAACACATTCCCCTGATTGCTCTGAGTCTGGTGTCGATGGCTGCAGCGTCCCAGGAACCCAGCAATGAAACTGATGAACCGGTATCCAGCGCGGCCTCCGGGTTTGGCGGGCTAACGATATACAACGAAGTGTCTGTAGGAGCGGGCAATTGAACTTTATGGATCGAGCTTCAAACTAAGATGACATACAGAGGCCTGCACCCAAGCCGTAATATCTGGGCAATGGTTTTGGCCGCCTTGATAAGCATCCAACTGTCGGTAGCCAATGCGGATACCGTGAAATCCAATCCCTCCGTTTTTGGGGGGCCTTCCAGTGTTGAGTATCAGCTCAAGTCTGACAAGAAACAGAAAGCGCCTGCATCCAACGCACCATTGGGATCGGCCCAGGGCCTGACATTTGGTGGCGATATCAACCTGATGGCGCAATCCGCCAACGGGAGCGGGGTGGGCACCCGGGATGCCGTCGGTGGTGTGTTCCGCCTTTATGGGACCTGGACCCTGGTCGGAAATGGTACGGCGGACACCGGCGCTGTGCATTTCAAGGTCGAAAGCCGGCACCGGCTTGGCACGTCAATCGCGCCGCAGGGGTTGGGGCCGTCGATCGGATACGCCGGTCTGACGTCGATCACCTTCAGCGATGCAGGCCAGATACTGACCAACCTGTTCTGGCAGCAGTCCTTTGACAACAACCGCGTCGCCTTTCTTGCCGGCATCGTGGATACCACCGACTATGTGGATGTATATGGTTTGGGCAGTCCGTGGACCGGCTTCAGCAATCTCGCCTTTTCGACCAACCCGACCATCCCAGCCCCAAATCAGGGACTCGGCGCAGCAATTCGGTGGCGGTTTGGCGTTAACTATTACTTCACGGCGGGGATTGCGGACGCAAATGGCCAGCCCGATGATCCGGTTCAGGGCATAAAGAACCTTTTCGATACAGGTGAGACCTTCAAGCACGTCGAAATCGGGTGGTACGACACATGGGCCAACCGTTTCAGCGACAATTTCCACCTGAGTGCCTGGCAAATAGATGCACGCAGCGCGGCCGGAATCGGCAGCGGGTGGGGCGTCGCGGTACATGGCGGCCGGACGGTGGCAGAGCGCTGGACACCGTTTTTCAGGGCTGGCTATGCCGACGGAGGCGGTGCGCTGGTCGATCGCAGTATCAGCATCGGTACGGGGTACTCCTTGTTCAATGGTCGGGATCAGTTGGGCATCGGCCTGAATTGGAGCAAAGCGCCGCAAGGAACAACAAGTGGGCAATCGCGCGATCAATACACTGCCGAGGCATTCTATCGCTATCAACCACTGCCCAACGTGCAGATCACACCAGATATCCAGTATCTCGCCAATCCGGCCTTTGCACCGGGTGTTGACAGTGAATGGGTCGCCGGGTTGCGGGTGAGGATTACTTTCTGAGGGTGGCGTGAAATGACCAGAAAACGATTGGCGGCATTCCTACGTATTCACAAGGCGGCAGAAAAAAAGCCGATTGTTGGCTTCTCCTCGGTGAAAGCGGTCCGACAGATCGGTGGAACAGGGTAACTGCAACGAGATGGTTCTTCGAAGCCTGCAAAGGAAACAGAGTACCCGTCTGGTCTGGCCGCATTGTCGCAGACCCGGCCCGGTCCTGCCCATGTCCTGCGTCAATGCGGGGCCGTGACCCGAAATCGCTGCGCCTTGTGACAGCGCGCGGCCATTCCCCTGGCGCGACATGACCAAAACGCCCGAAGCGAATCGACGATATCTGGGTCAGTTCAATTGCGGCCCAAGTCGTTCGGGCCGGCACACCCGCGGGAGAAAGAAATGCGACCATTCACACACATATCGGCAATTCTGAGCACCAGTCTGCTTGCGCTGGGCGCTGCTTCGGCGCTTGCCGACGCCCCGAACATGCAGATGACCACCGAGCTGCCGGACTCGATCACCACGCCGGACAGCGTGGACACATCCCTTGGGAAGCTGACCTATCGTGACGGGGTTCCAACCGGTGCAACCGTCGAGACGCTCTATGATTATCTCGACAGGTCCCGCGCGGTCGACGTGATGCTGAACACGATGCCGACCATGTCGGCCTATGCCCTGCGCGAAGGCCAACGCGCTGCGGGTTGTGCCGACGCGGCGCATCAGATCTGCATTTTTGACACGCTCATGGATTCAACGTCGCTGTTTCTCACGGGGAACACGTCGACGATGTATGCCATCGGTTTCCTCGATCTCGGACGGGACGGTCCGACTGTGATCGAACTTCCGCCAGGCATGCTTGGCGTGCTTGACGACATGGCGTTCGAGTACATGACCGACCTAGGCGCGGCTGGCCCTGACAAGGGTAAGGGCGGCAAATACCTTGTGCTGCCACCGGGCTATGATGGCGATGTTCCAGACGGGTATTTCGTTGTTAAGTCCAATACCTCTGGCGTGTGGAACTTCATGCGCGGCTATCTCGACAACAGCCTGCCCATCGACAAGGCGATCTTTACCGCGTCGAGGAACATCCGCGACAACCTGAAGGTGTATCCGCTGTCGCAGGCGGACACCCCGCCGGCAATGGAATTCGTGAACGTGTCCGGCGAGGAGATGAACACGGTTGTTGCCACCGATGCCAGTTTCTATTCCGGGCTGAACGAGGTGATCCAGCAAGAGCCCGAAGGCTTCCTGGGCGTTGAGCGGACCGGCCAGATCGCAGCGATCGGCATCGAGAAGGGCAAGGATTTCGCCCCCGATGAACGGATGCAGGCGATCCTGCAGGATGCGGCGAAGATCGGCGAAGGCATCGCACGCAACTACACCTATTTCCCGCGCGATACCGGCGTGCAGGCCTTTGGAGCGGACAGCGCCTGGGTGCTGGCCTATCCCGACCGCAACACGTTCTTCATGCGGGGTAAGGGCCGCAACCTGGATGGGCGGACGACCTATCACTACGGTTATATCGTGGTCTCGCCGGCCATGGCGATCCGGACCGCCGGCAAGGGGTCGGATTACACCATGGCGATGCTGGACAGCGAAAAGCGCCCCCTCGATGGGTCGAAGACCTACAAGCTGACGATGCCCGCAAATGTGCCGGTCAAGGATTTCTGGGCGGTTACGATGTACGACACCCAGACCCGGTCCCAGTTGCAGACCGACCAGCAGTTTCCGACGCTGGGCAGTCAGACCGAAGGGTTCGAAGCCAACGCAGACGGCTCGTATGACATCTACTTCTCGCCGGAGGCCCCCGCCGGCAAAAAGGGCAACTGGCTTCAAACCGTTCCCGGCAAGGGGTGGTTCATCGCGCTGCGGATGTACGGCCCGCTCAAGCCCTGGCTGGATGGCAGTTGGCAACCCGGAGAGATTGAACTGGTGCAGTGAGTAGAAAATCTGCGGCCGGTTGCAGAACCGGCCGCAGAACAGCCACGGGATGGATGCGATGACCGAACCAGAAATCCGAAACGCCACACCGGATAACACACGTGGACACGCGTCATACGCGATACAGCGCGTGCTGGCGGCGGCCAGAGCCAGGGCGCAAGTGCATGTGGCCCTGGTTACGCTGCTTTTGCAGGTTCTCATTGGTGGTAGCGTCGTTGCGCAAACTACGAATCAGGACGCGTCAGATCTGATTGATCTGCTCCGAAGCGCGGCCAAGGATGTGAGTTTTGACGGGCGCGTCGTCGCGGCCAACCAGACCGATATCGCAAGCACGCTTGATAGCGTGGTTGCACAGATCCATTTTTCAGCGGAGCAGAGCGTGGAAGCGGGCGATCCGCTGTTCACTTTGGATCCCACGGAATTCAAACTGCGCGTCAGAACCGCTCAAGCGAGCCTTCTTGGGGCCCAGGCTGACACCGAACTGGCCAATGAGAACTACCTCCGTGCCCAGACACTTTTTGAGCGTGGTACCGTGACAAAACCACAGTTGCAAAAAGCGAAAGCCGAACTGGCTGGCGCGCAAGCTGCCTTGGCTCTGGCAGAAGTTGCCCTTGACGGGGCACGGATCGACCTTGAAAGCACAGTGATCCGGGCACCCATTTCGGGAATCGTCGGCCCTCCGAATGTATCCGTTGGCGCCTATGTCAAAGCCGAAACCGGCGCTCCATTGGCGCGGATTGTTCAGCTTGACCCTGTTCTGGTGGCCTATGAAGAGCCCTACGCAGAACAGGTTGAATTGTTCCAATCTACGGCACTTTCTTCGCCCGATGAGTTTCTCGGGCTTCTGACCATCAGGCTGATGCTGACCGACACACTGATCTATCCGATCCCGTCCAAGCCGACCCATGCCAGCAGCACCCTGAACGAAGCGACGGGGACCGTCACGCTGTGGGCTGAATTCGACAATCCTCAGCATGTTCTGAGACCGGGCATGCGTGTCAGGGTTCTGACCGAGGTTGATGAGGACGCGGTCAGGCGAATGACAGGCGAAAAATAGGCGTATCGTCTAGACGGTTTTCAGACTGGGTTCTGATGGGCGACTGTGCCAACTCATCCGGCCAACTTGGTCAAGCAAAGCTCCGCGTATTCCAGAGGTCCGGCTGAACATCCGCCGGTCGGACTCACGGTTGCGTTGGCCGCAGTGCAAATCCGGAACATCAACATGTGGCGCGATGGGACCAACCGACAGCCGCGTGATTCCCAACAATGAACGGTGCTCGCCCTACCCCTTTGATCTTCAGCCAACTTTCGGGAAAGACAATGTCTCAAAAAACCGCTTCCAGCCGCACCTTCCGATTTCGGCTCCATGACCGCGCAATTGCGGCGGCAGCGCTGCTTCTGGCGACAATCAGCGCCCCCGCCGCACAAGCGGATGAAGGCGGCACCAGTTTTTGGTTGCCGGGGCAATACGGCAGCTTTGCCGCCATTGCCCCGGAGCCTGGTGCGTCTCTTGCGATGGTCTCTTACTGGTACTCGGCCCAGGCGAATGCCAATCAACCCTTGGAATTTGACGGCGGTCTGAAACTCGGCGTCGATGCGAGTTATTTCGGCCAGTTCATCGTTCCGGGCTATACTCCGGACACGACATTCCTGGGGGGGCGGCCCAGCTTTTCGATCGCCCTGATACCGGCCCGAAACAAGGTATCAGCGGATGTCTCGGTCGGCGGTATCAGTGCCGCCGCGTCAGATAAAGTGACCGGGGTAAGCGATCTCTATCCCACCGCCCAGCTGTTCTGGAACCGCGGCGTGCACAACTGGATGGCCTATGTCACTGGCAACATTCCGATCGGCAGCTACGACCCAACCCGTTTGTCGAACCTTGGTCTGGGCCACGCGGCTGTCGATATTGGCGGCGCTTATACCTACCTGAACCCGGAAACCGGCTGGGAATTCTCGGCCACTGCCGGTCTGACCTACAACTTCGAAAACTCCGACACGAACTATCAAAACGGAATCGACTTTCACCTCGATCTGGGAGCGTCCAAATTTGTTACTGAACAGACGTATGTCGGGCTTGTGGGATTTGCCTACCAACAGCTGACGGCGGACAGCGGTCAGCCCGAGATACTCGGGGATTTCAAAAGTCAGACCTACGGGATCGGCCCGCAAATCGGCTGGATTTTCGAAGTTGGCGGCACCCCGGTCTTTGCCAATCTGCGTGGCTACAAGGAATTCAATGCCAAGAACCGGGTCGAGGGCGGCGGCGTGATGTTCACGTTCAGTCTGCCGCTGTGATCCGCGTCGCCCTGGCCTGCGTTGGCGTGATGTGACCAAAACATGCGCCGTGAAAAGTCCAATCTGTAGACAGACTCAAATGCTGCCTGCTTCGAACCTTTCTGGCGGCAAAAAAACGGAGGAAGTCATAGTGAAAGAACGGTCCATCAAATCCCTGATTTTCGGCGCCAGCGCTCTTGCTGTCACGTTTACCCCGGCGCTTGCCCAGAGCCCGACATACAAGAATACAACGGCGATCCCCGCTAACGTCGTCACACCCGATCGCACGGAAACGCGGATCGGGACGCTGGAATTCGTCGACGGTGTTCCCACCCCGGAGACCTCGCAAAAGCTGTGGGATCATTTGGATTTCAGCCGCGCGGTCGAGGCGATGATCATGACCACGCCGGCGGCCTCGCTGGCCGGGTTCCGCAGAGGTATTCGCGAATTCGGCCCGGACAACGAAACCATGATGTACTGGCATGGCCGGCTGGACTCCAAGGGATTGCTGCTGACCGGCAACACCACCGTGGTCTACGGGTTCATGTGGATCGACCTGAAAGACGGGCCGATGATCATGGAAACGCCGCCCAACGTTCTCGGCATCATCGATAACGCTTGGTTCCACTATGTGACCGATTTCGGCAACGCAGGCCCCGACAAGGGCAAAGGCGGCAAGTACTTGCTGGTGCCCCCGGGATACGAGGGCGAGTTGCCTGAAGGCTATATCGTGCGTCATTCCGACACGTACGGTCACTGGCTGGCAATCCGGGGGTTCATGACGAATTTCGAAGCCGACCCTGTTGTCGACAACATGAAATCTCATTTCCGCCTGTACCCCATGGGGGAGGAACCCAAAGAGGTGAACTGGGTCGATGTGGCTATGAAAGAACTCAACACCCTGCACGCGCAGGACGCGACCTTCTTTGAAGAGGTCAATGAGATTGTTCAGGAAGAACCTAATGCGGCGCAGAGCGCGGAAATGCTCGGCCTTCTGCGGGGCATTGGCATCGAAAAGGGCAAGCCCTTTGCCCCGGATGAACGGATGCAGAAGATCCTTGCCGAGGCAGCCGCGGTCGGCACCGCGGCGCAACGCTCGATCATCTGGGCCAACCGCGACGAAAACCGCATCATCTGGCCAGAAAGCAAGAGCTGGGAAAAAGGGTTTGCCGGGGGCAGCTACGAATTCCTGAATGACAGCGTCAGACTGATCAACTCGCGTGCACGGTTCCATTTCTACGCGACCGGCATCACACCGGCGATGGTGAAACCTCCGGTCGGCGCCGGGTCACAATACGTGATCGGCCTGCGCGACTCCGAAGGCAATCCGCTGGACGGGGCCAAGACCTATCACCTGCGCGTGCCGCCAAATGTACCGGCCCGTCGGTTCTGGGATATCACTGTCTATGACAACATGACCCGCTCCATGCTTCAGGTCGATGACCCTTATCCGGCGGTCACCAGCATCGATGAGGCCGTCGTGCAGAACGATGACGGGTCGTGGGATGTATATTTCGGCCCGGAACGCCCCGAAGGTGCGGATAACTGGATCCAGACCATTCCCGGCAAGGGCTGGAACATGCTGTGGCGCATCTATGGCCCCGAACAGGCCTGGTACGATGGCGAATGGCGCCCCGGCGAGATCGAGGAGATCAAGTAAGACGAAGCCGACAGCCGAAAACTGGATATCGCCGGGGCAATGGCCCCGGCGTTGTTTTTTTGGAGGCGGCCGTTGGACCAAACGCTGATTGGCAATCGATCATGTGTCAGTCCAGCGGTTCGCGCGGGGTTCTGGACCCGCCCTGCGGTCGGACGAAACGGGTGACGACGAAGCTCTGGAACCGGGAATTGGCGGCCCTGGTTCTTGAAACCGAACCGGCGACATTCATTCCAGTATCATTCGCCGGGTGGGGATTTTCGGCGGGGGCATCTGCTGCTGGTCAGGAAGAAAGGGCCGGCGGTGATCAAAGCCTTCAACTTGGAGAATAAGCCATGATGATCGTTCGGCGTGTCCTGACCGAGGCGCCGGGCTCGGGCTTGTGGTGGCGATGCCCAAGGCCCCAGCTGGGCTAAACCTTGGCTGGGTCGGCCCGATCCGGCAGGCCGAAGCTCGCCTTGGGGCGACCGGCGGCGCCGGTCAGCCTTGCGGGCGTGATGCCGCGGTGTGCGCCCAGAGTCTGTAACTGCTGACCATTCTCGTCAAGAAAGACGGGGCCGTGGTGCCTCAGAAATCAGGGTTCCGCGGTCTTCTCAATGTCTGCTCCTGACATCACGGCTATTTGGTTCGCGCTTGCAGAGAAGGTCCGGAGTCCGCCCTTCGCGACGGTTGCTGCAGATTGATCGAAGGTCGCAGAAGGGCTCGCAGCGGAAGATGAACGCGGGATTTCGAAGGTCTGCTTGGGAGTGGCGAGCGGACGATCCCGCCCGCCTAAATCGTTAAAGATCGATGCGTTCGGCAATACTAAGGGCGTCTTCAAGTTCGACGCCAAGGTAACGGACTGTACTGTCCACCTTGCTGTGACCGAGAAGAAGTTGAACGGCACGCAGGTTTCCGGTCTTTCTATATATCAAAGCCGCCTTGGTGCGCCTAAGTGAATGCGTGCCATAGCCGGACGGATCGAGACCAACTGCTGACACCCATTCCCGGACAAGCCTAGCGTATTGCCGGGTCGAAAGATGCGGCAAAGCACGCAAACGACTGGGAAACAGATACCGTTGTCCACGCATTTCCGGCGAAGAGACCCACTGAGACACGACTTCGCGCGTGTTCTCTGTCACTTCAAATTGGACCGGCTTCGCAGTTTTGCTTTGAACAACGGAAACCCGATCGCGAACAGAATTGCCAATGACGAGATCGTTGACCCTCAGGCGGACGAGATCGCACCCGCGCAACTTGCTATCGATGGCAAGATTAAACAAAGCAAGGTCTCTCAGCTTGTTTGCGAGTTCGAGCCGGGCGCGAATGGCCCAGACCTGTTTTGGCTGCAATGGCCGTTTCTGCCCGACCAGTCTGCCTTTGTTCCAGGGCGGGCGACGCGTTGTGACAACGGGAAGTAGAGTTTTGGACATCTTAGGTCTCCGTCCATTCCCTTCCGTCCCAAACATCGGCACCGTGCCGACAGTTGCAGTCTAATTGCTGATCGCGTGCCTTCAGCAAAAGAAAGCTCACTAGTTTCAGGAACTGCCACCGCCGATCTTCTTACCCATCACGTCCGCCGCCTGCCGCAACGGGTCGTCTGCGAGATGCGCGTAGCGTTGGGTTGTGGAGGGGTTTGTATGTCCAAGCAACCGACCGACGATCGGCAGACTCAGACCGCTGGAAACGAGATGTGACGCATGTGTATGCCGATTGTCGTGGATGCGGTAGTTTTCAAGACCTGCAGACTTCGTGACCGAGCGCCAGAACCCTTTGAGATCTTTATACGGCTTGTCCAATGAACGGCCTGGGAAAAGCCAAACGCTTTCTGATCCTCGCTCGTCACGTATGTCTACAAGCAAGGCGGACGCGGCTGAGGACAACGGCAGATGTTCGCGCCGTTTTTGTTTCGTATGATGCGATGGCTTTGTCCAGACCGCGCGATCCAAATCGAAGTCTTCCCATTTTGCCGTCAGGACTTCGCCGATCCGTGCACCCGTCAGGAGCTGCAGGCGTATGGCGTTGGCTGCAACTTGATTTGGGTGCTCTGACAAAGCCACTAAAAGCCTTTGCAGCTCATCGTCTGACAGCCAGCGGTCCCGCTTTTCCTCGGGGAACTTTTCTATGCCGCGCGCCGGATTGTCGACGCGCAGGCCCCAGCGCACAGACAGTTCAAACATTTTCGACATGAGGGCCAGAGTACGATTGGCTTGATATGGCGTATCACGCATCTGGTTGTGAAGCTTCTGAACATGCTGATGCGTCATTTCAATGACTTTAAGATCTCCAAGCTTTGGGAGAATGTATCTGTCCAGCATCGACCGATCATTCCGAACACTACCGGGGCGTTTCTTTGGCTCCGCATGTTCGGTCATGTATTGCGCGGCAAGTGAGGTCACCGTTGGTGAATGCCTGAGCGTTTGAGCATCCGCGACAGGATCTCCGCCACGCACCACGTCAGCAAGAAGCGCGCGTGCCATTTCGCGGGCGGCGCCCAAAGACAAGGTTGGCCCATATCGTCCAAGTGTCTTGCGTTTCGACCGACCCGTTTGTTTGTTGCGATATTGAACGACGAAGCTTTTGACACCGGATGTTTTCACGCGGAGTCCAAAACCATGCAAACCGTCGTCCCAATAGATCGTGTCCCGGTTTGTTGCTGAAAGGCGATCGATGTTTGATTTGGTTAATCTGGTATTGGGCATTTTGCTTCCAGATGGTTCAGGTAAGCATAAGGTAAGCAAAATGCGGTGAGTCGGGAAGGGCCTTATAGAAACCTGAATACGCGTTTGTCCCAACTATGTATGAAAAAAAGTTACTCAATCGAACTGCCCACAAAGACATCGAAAATGGGGTAATAAGACTTCTAATCAGCAGGTTGAGGGTTCGAGTCCTTCAGGGATCGCCAATTAATTGAAAAAAGAGTTACTTGAATTGCAGCGTTATGATTCCATCGCTGTCATTGGTTCTTGGGGGGACAAGAGCTTAGTATCTAAGCAAAACCGGCTCTCATAGAATGGGATGACCATCCGGCTGACTTTATCGTTTACACTCTGCTTAACCTTGCGGGATGTTACGGCACAAACCACATGGGCGCGAGGTGCTTTCTAGGAATTTCTCTCTTTGACCCGCGCGTGTTCCCGGTCGTTCTGGATCTGCAAGCTATCCAGCAAGCCCCCGGACCCGCGGGCATCTGTGAAAAAGTTCAATAAGGCCTCACATCCAAGCACCTTTAGCTTGCCTGTCGGCGCGCCCCATTTGCTTTGCCTGGCCAGCTAGAAACCTTATTGTCACTTTTCATGCTCAACCATGCCCCCAGCGCTTACATCGCCCACAATGGCCTGTCCGCCGCTCTCGACGTTAACGCGCTCGACGCGGACGGTCTGTTTGCCACCATTGCGATGTTTACCAAGGGCTTCAACCTGAGCAGTGTAAGTGCGCGCCAGTTTGTTGTACGCCCGCTCATGCGCCTCGAATTGCGGGAGCTGCTCGGAATTCGCCATGCGCCCACCCTGCCGCATCAGCGCGATATGCGTTGTAGCCATGTGGACTGCCGGCATACGCTCGATCCCGTCCCGCGGGCCAGTTTCTCTGACGCGAGCGGAGTGTGCTGCGAACAGTGGCCTTATCTCTTCTTTACCAATTGTAAATAGAACCTGTCCCGCACGCGTTCGGAGGTTACATGCAACACAGTTTCAGCGATTTCCTCCGACATGGTGGCGACAGCCAGTACAGAATAGCGCAGCGACATGGTCGTCTGGTTGGCTACCGCGTGGGATTGTCGCTCAAATCCACTTTCCCAAATTATTCAGCTCTGCAGGCCGATTTCAGCGAACGCCTCGATCAGGTGACTGCCGAAAATACCCTGATGTTGCTGAACGCACTGACGCCGCCTGACTCAGTGCCAACTTTTACGGCGTCCGATTTGCGAGATGTGTCCGATGCAAAGACGGAAGCACTGAACGCATGGAACGCTCGGCTTGAGTGCATATACAGCGAATATCAAAATCATCCGCAACGGCTTAGGCCGCTTCGAACGGCCATGGAAGAACGCCTTTTGCGCGCCTTTGCAGGACTGATCAATCAGCTCCGGCAGGAAGACTTTGGCATTGAGGGGTACATTTGGCGCTCGCAAGACGATGCCAAAGTGCGCGATAGCCATGCAGAATATGACGACCAGGTGTTTCGTTGGGATGATCCCTCGGCGGGCGGGCATCCGGGCGAAGCTCATAACTGCCGGTGCTACGCGGAACCCATTGCGCCAACCCCTCAAGACAACTTAATTCTAGCCGACTTTGACGGCAGCGTTCCTCCACAAAATTTGTTGGAACATGAAGTTTGTGGAGGGCATACCATTGCTCAACACGTAGGAAAAAGCGATGATTTCCTGCTGAGGTCTGTCACAACACCTCGCGTTCGCTCTCCATTTCTTAGCCTTTACCGCTATCGCCACGGGTCGTTTTCATCGCTTGAGGCTGCGCGCAAGTTGACGAATTCCAACCTTGCCAACAATGCTGCCCTGGTCGAAGAGGTTGTTAGCGGAAGAAGAAACAGGGCGTTCTTGACAAGCTAATTCTCTTCAACGACAGGAACGGAGGCGTTTCGAATGACCCAACGACGCTCATCCCCCGTAATTCTTCGACACACGTTCGGCGTCGGAACCGTTATTGAGTACGCCCCAGATATGCCCGATGGCTTTATCATTATCACTTCGTACCCAAGGAGGGACTGATATGAAGCCACCACAGTCTTTTTATGATTTTACGCTGCAGCTTCACCAGGACCTAGACCTCGTCTATCCCGGATGGGATTCAGACAAGCCTGACGCACGCTATGAGATCTATGAGGATTTTCGGCAGGGATATGGTGATCAAGCTGTGCGGGAACTAGCCAAATACTGCCAAAAACTCTTGGCTGATAACGAGACTGATCTTGGTTCGCTTTGGTTCAAAGAATCCAAAGCCGACTGGGTTATTCAAGATGAAGGTGTTCGTTTCCTCTTTAACGACTTTTTGGGCTGGGCGAACTCGCCGGCTTAAGCCGCATTTCAACGAAGAAACCCTTATAGCCGACATTGGGGCGCACGCAGCGAATTCACACTTCGTCCGCGACTCGGACACTGCTTCGATTTTCGCCAGCGTCTGCTCTTGATGAAAGCAGCCGTTCACGATCGGAACGCCGAAAACTCGGCCGTGAACGTCGGCTACGCCCGTCCAACCAGTCACCCGACAAAACCGCTCGGATTACGGCTCCGAGCCCATTCAGGAAGTGCCGTAGATCCCAACTCGCAGATGCACCAATTGATACCATATTAGACGTCCGGCGCGACGCAGTTTGAAAAGCGTTCATTCGTGCCGCCTGCAGCGGTTTTCAAGGCGTGGATCAACGAGATACGGACAAAGCCGACGCGGCGAAGTTAAGACATGACTCAGCCGCATATCCCTCCAGCAATTCAAGGTTCCTCACACAAATACAAAATCGTCTGAGCCCAGGTCTGCTTCTTGTGCGTTAAGGATGGTGATGGTGTTTGAGCCGTCCGTGATGACAACATCGACACCCACGTCTTGCATGTGGTTGGCAGTCAGGTCGGCGTAGTCAGAAATTGCTGTCACAGCCACAAGGTCGATCTTTTCAGCAGCGTCAAATGCATTGAAATCGTAAATCGTATCGTTGCCGAAACCGTCCTCGAACACGAAGCTGTCGCTGCCTGCCTCGCCGCGCAGGCTGTCATTGCCCGCGCCGCCAATCAGCGTGTCGTCAAACGCGCCGTTGCCGCCGAAGAGCTCATCGTCACCAGCGCCGCCATCGAGCGTGTCTTCACCCAGATTACCCTCCAGCCGGTCGCCGCCATTGCCGCCCAACATCAGGTCGTTGCCCGCGCCTCCGTTCATCAGGTCGAACCCGTCGCCTCCCTCGAGCAGGTCGTCCGAGCTTTCCGCAAACAGGAAATCCGAACCCTGGCCGCCTTTCAGCGTGTCCGCTCCAGTAGGCCCGCCAAACAACTGGTCGTTGCCCTGACCACCCTCGATGCTGTCATCGCCCTCACCCCCCAGAAGCGTATCGTCATTTAACCCGCCCAACAGCGTATCATCTCCACCTTCGCCGAAAAGAATGTCGCGGCCCGTCTCACCAAACAACTGGTCGTCGTCGTCGCCGCCTTTCAGGATATCATTACCGGAGGGCCCCCCAAAAAGCGTGTCATTACCCGCCTCTCCCTCAAGACTGTCGTTGCCCAGATTGCCGAACAGGCGGTCATTTCCGTTTCCGCCCATGAGAGTATCGTCATCCGCGCCACCGTTCAGCAGGTCGAACCCGTCGCCGCCTTCCATGTAGTCATTGCCATTCTCGCCAAACAGAAAGTCCGAACCGCGACCGCCCAACAGCGTATCCGCACCTGTGCCACCGCCAAACAGTTCGTCGTTATCGTCACCCCCATCGAGGCTGTCATTGTCCAAACCACCCTCAAGACGGTCGCTGCCGGTGTCCCCCAGTAGTGTGTCGTTGCCATCCTCGCCAAGCAGCGTGTCCGCACCCGTTCCCCCATCGAGAGTGTCGGCACCATCACCACCAAAACCGAGATCGGCATCAGCACCACCATAGAGGAGGTCGGCGCCGCCGCCACCTTCCATAGTGTCGTTACCTTCGCCACCGTTGAGCGTGTCATCGCCGTCAACCCCACGGTCATCGCCAGACGTATATCTCACGAGACCTGTCCGTATCAAATCCTCCAAGCCAGGGGTCTGCAATTGGTCAATGAGGGCGTCTTCGCCTTCGACAGCTGTGTAATAGGCGATCAGATTTGAAGTGGTTCCGGCATTGCCTCCAAGCGCTATGCCCGCGCGAGCCGCGATATCCTGATCGCTTTGAACGGTATCGAAAATCCGCACTTCGCCCAGCCCGCCCCGGAATGCCTGCCGTTCGTCAAAGTCGCCAGCACGTGAATCCTGATCCTGCCCGAGGACCAGTGATCCATCATTGTCGATTGTGGTCTGGAATGCTGATGGCCCAAGCCCGCGGAATTCCAGTTCGCCGTCGATGAAGACGGCAACCTCGCCGGTTGTGCCATCCCATGTCACAGACAACATATGCGGCGCGCCATTCATCAGCTTGCCGATATCAACATCGCTGATCTCGAAATACGCCGAATTTTTCAATGAAACATCCAGATCGCCCTCGTTTGTATCAATGAAAATAGAGATTTCATTGTCGCTGCCGGCATCGCCGACTGCGTAGGACAGAAGCGAGTATCCACCAGGTTCACTGGGTAAGGCCTCGAGCATCACTTCGAAGGTGAAAGCAGAGCTTGGCATGACACCAAAGTTGGCATCTATGAAGCCGCCGCTGAAATTCAGCTTTTCATTGATGAAATAGAGCGGGATCGGCGCCCTGCCGTAGTCGCCGACCAACAGGTCGTTGCCTTCCCCGCCGTCCAGCGTGTCGTTGCCTAGGTTGCCGTAAATCTCATCGCTGCCGAGACCGCCCACAAGGCTGTCGTCGCCGTCGGGCGTGAACTGAAGGGTGCGGGATTGGTAAGTGATGTTGCCGACCTCGGCGAAGGTATCGCCTTTGAAGGTCAGGAAGTCATTAAAGCCGTCCATGCTGGTGCTGTTGTGCAGCAGACTAGGCGCACGGAGCGGGTTGTCGAGAAGGCCTTCCGCGCGCTCGGCGATCAGCTTGTCCGAGATCACAGCATTGAAAATACGCAAGTCGCTGATCCCGCCAGAAAACGCCTGAGTGTCTTGGAAGCTGGAGGCCACTCCGGGCGTGCCGCCATCCTGATCCTGCCCCAGCACAACAGCACCGCCGGATGTGATGGGCGCGTCGATATTCTCTATCGTGATCCGATCATTCCAAACCCGTGCGCCATCGACGAAGACCTGCATATATCCGTCGTCTTCCCAAGTGACCGAAAGGCGACGGTCCGTTCCGTCAAGGAACAAGGTGTTTTGAACCGGTGTATTGTAGGCTGTTCCATTGACCAGAATCTGTAACGTCCCGGTGCTGAGCGCAAAAAGGGTCCACTCATTTGTTGATCCGGTCACACCATACGAAAAAATCGCTTGTGAGCGGTCAAGCTGCTCTCCGTTGACCATCATTTCGACGGTCATGGCCGTTGTGGGCATCGGGGTATTCGTGGCGATGATGTAGTCGTTTCGGTTGTTGCCTTGGTTCATGAAAGTCATGCGTGGCAAGTCGCGTGGTTCGGCTCCTGTTGCACCGCTTCCCATGATCAGGTCGTCGCCGTCCCCGCCAATGATCGTATCGGCCCCGCCACGGCCTTGCAGCGTATCGTTGCCGTTCAGGCCAGCGATCTCTTCGTCCGCATTCTCGCCCCACATCACGTCATTGTTTTCAGACAGAACAACACGTTCGAAATTCTGGAATGTGACATCAACATCGTCTTCGCGTTCGACGAATATCTCGATGCCGTCCTGAAAGAAAGAGTCGCCATAGTCTTCGAAAACAACACCATCCGCAGAGCCGTTTTTCACAACGAGATTGCGTGCTTGGGGGTCGAAGAAGAGCGTATCAAACCCGTCGCCACCGTCAGCAATGTCTTTGCCGCGATAAGCTGAACCGACAATGATCTCGTCATCGCCTCCATGCCCGCGAATGACGTCCGCATTCGCGCCACCATTCAGCGTGTCGTTTCCTGCCCCGCCCTCAAGGGAGTCATCCCCCCACCAGCCGTCGATTTTGCTACCAGCGGGGTCGGCTACGATGCTGTCATTCCCAGTAGACCCTGCGTATTCTTCGAAATTCTGGAACACAAGATCGCCATTGGCTGTCTGGGCGATCCCGTCCGCGATGACCATGACGATCCCGTCGTCCAACTGACGGCCAAAGCCCTCGTCTTTTCGAAAACCAATGCTCCAAGCGCGTTGTGTCAACCGATCATACGTCATGCCGGAATGGAACCAGAGCTGATCGTAGTCTTCGCCGCCGTCGACAAAACCGCCACCCTCGCCCGGATTGATCAGATCGTTTCCTGTCCCGCCAAAGATGGTGTCGTTATCGCTGCCGCCGAAAACGACATCGTTACCGGCGCCGACACTGACCGAGTTGTTGCCCTGAGCGACGGTAACGGCATTTGCCTCATCGGTGCCGAAGACACTTGCATTTGCCACGCTGACCGAAGCGTTCTCGAAATTTTGCATCGATCCGACTGTGGTGCCGAATGTGTAGATTTCGGTCGCCAGATTAACAGTGATCGAGTCGGGGTTCAGAAAAAACTCGTCAAACCGGAACCGGGCTGTATCGCGTCCTTCACCGCCGTCCATATCGAGTTCGCCGCCACGGAACCCTTCGCGGCCCATGCTTATAAAGTCGTCACCGGCGCCACCGTGTAGCGTTTCTGTCGCTCCTTCGAGATTGCCGTCATCCATGAGGAAGTCGTCGCCGTCACCGCCGTAGAATTCCTCCACGCCGAGCCAGCCGAACATGTCGTCGTCCCCATCATTGCCCCAGGCAATGACAGAATCGCGGCCGATGCCCTGACCGTCGCTTCTTCCAAAAACAAGATCATTTCCACCACCACCAACGATCTCATAGTTCCGCGCGGTTCCGCCGTAGAAGACACCGTTTCCGGCTTCACTTCCGACAAAACGATCCACGTCGCTGAAGCGATAGATCAGTTGATTTGTGGTTCCATCGTTTGATTCCCGACCAACGACAAGGCTCCGTTCGAACAGCATCCTGATGTATAGATCGGATTGGCTGAAATCCATTGTATCCCAGCCGGCATCGGTTCCGCCTGCGGGTATTGGATCAAATTGAGAATTTAAATCATATTCAAAGCCCCAAGGCTCGTTGGGTGCGCCCTGTGGGGTTTGAAGCGGGTCGTCTGGGTCCGCCACAGGACCATTCCCGCCATAAAAGACCCGAGTATAGCTGGTTTCGTCCGGCCGGGTGTCGTCGGCAAGATCGGACGTAATGACAAACCAATCGTCACCCTCGCCACCAACAAAATTCTCGTCAGCGCTGGCTGAAACCAGGGTATCATTCCCGTCGCCGCCATAGACGAGGTGGTTCGCGGGAACTTCGATCGCGTCTCTATCCGGCGTATACCCGGTGATCAGGTCATCACCTGCACCTGCATCGATCAGTGACCATTCTTTTCTTAGCGTCAGATCGTCATCACCAGACGTGGCAACCAGCGATCCAATGGTGTCAATCGTATCGGTTTCACTTACGCCGCCGTAGAACTTCTCAACCGCGTAACCGTTAGCGGTCGGAGTCAAGACAATGCGATCCGGAAGACTGCTTGCCAATGTCGGCACGAAGGGCGTCAGTGCGGCCATGACGTTTTCAGCAACGTTTGCGCCCAGCAAATCCGATGCGCCCATCGAGTACAGGATGACGTCGCCAAAATCCGGCTGACCGGTGTACCGATCCGCCCCGCGGCTCGCGACAACCCTGTCATGCGCTCCATCGGGTTTGATGATGATGCTGTCGTCACCATCGCCCCCAAAGAGAGTATCCTGATCGTCGCCGCCATCGATCGTATCGGTCCCTGCGCCCGCCGCGATGATGTCGCCGCCCGCGCCGCCGGACAGTCCGTTTTCCACGTCGTCGCCGATGATTGTGTCACTCTCGAGCGAGCCGATGACATTCTCGATGTTCAGCAAAACGTCGGTGCGCTGATCCAGAAGGTCCGTCAAAGACAGATCAAGCAGAGCAAAGGCACCAGTGCCCAGCGGGTTGATCGCGGTGTATTGAACCGTGTCGACAAAGCCGTCAATGGTATCGTCGCCACCGTCAATCGTATCCTGCACAGCACCCGGGTCAGCCCCCCAAAGGCCAAGAATGTTATCCGACCCTTCGAAGCCTTTGATAACGTCTGCCTTGGTGCCCCCGATCAACAAATCATTGCCGGCCGTGCCCAATACCTCGTTGCTGACATTGTAATTGACCGTTGTCGCTGCAAGAAGCTGTGCGGTAGGAATAAAGACACCGGCAAAGCTGATCCACTCAGTCCTTACGATCCTGTCCACGCCGGTGGACTCACCGACAGGCGTTACATGGGTCAGTTCCAAAACGCCGCTATCCGCAGTGAAAGAATACTCTCCAAACGTCCCTGACACATGGAAAACGTCGACATCGTCCCCCAGCAGATTACCGCCGCCATCGACGCTGTCGTTCCCGGCGCCGCCAACGATGATGTCATCGCCGAAACCGCCCCCAAGGGTGTCATCGCCAGGGCCGCCTGTTAGAACGTCGTTGCCACCCAATCCGGCTAGAAGATCTTCTGTGGAGAGCGCGTTGTTGCGTCCGGCCAGCAGGTCTGCGCCGGCGGTGCCGTCAGCAAACAGGCTTTCAAGATACCCGTTTTCGCCAAGAATTTCGCCAATGAACGCATCGTATTCCGCCTTGAGTGGCAATTCCCATGTATTGTCTGGAATCTCTTCGCCAAAAACTTCAACCAGATCGGTCTCAAGATTGTTCAGCGGCGTGAATATAAAGACTTCTGGAAGTAACCCGGTAAAGGCACCTGTCACGCTGTCCAGAAGGCGTGAAACGCCAAGGGCATCCAAAATTGGGTCAATTGTCACGCTGGAGACAGCGTCAATCACGTCCTCCGCCTTTTCCAGCAACCACGTCAGCGGCGAGAGGGCATCAGCGACCGTTTCAAGCGGATCGACCAAAAATTCCACTTGCGAAATTGCTTCGGAAATCGAGCTTTGCAATGTGTTTATGATGCCGGAGATACTGTCATACTGGGACAGAGCTTCTGCCACAGCGTTGGCCGCGGCTATGGCCTGATCGACCTGTGCTTGAGGAAATTGTGCGTTGAGCGTCTCCAGTTGCGCTTCCAGCTCGTCGAGCGTCACATTCAACTCGGACGGTTGATTGATTTGCGTCGCGTTCAGGGATGTTTGCAGCTCTTCTACACTCGCGAATGCCGCATCGATGTCGGCAGCATCGTTCTGCAGATCAAGCTTCAAAGCCTTCAGAGAGTTCTTCAGAACGGTCAAACCCGTATCATATTTTTTAAGAATATCTTCGACTTCTTCTGTCTTGTCTTCAATATCCTCTATCCGGTTTTCGATCGTGCGAATGATATCGGTGACCTTGTCAGCGATGAATCGCGTCGGCGGGAAGAGCTTTAGCAGGGAAACGAAATCGCCGAGATTGTCCGCGAGGTTTCTCAACTTTTCCGCATCGTTCGCGATATCTTGAATGTCGTCGACCGCGTCATCAAGTTTGGATACGGCGTCTGTCGCTGTATCGACGTCTTCGATCAGACCGTTGAAGATCAGGCGTGTATCGGAAAGGCTATCAATATAAATATCAAGCTGTTCGCCCATAAAAAGTCCTAAAACTCAAATAGAAATCAGCTTAGTCAAATTGTTTCGCCAATCAATAACAAACTGTCCTTTCCTCTACCTGAAAGGTTTATGATTGGCGTGCACGTTCATTCGGGTTGGTTGCCGCAAATGCCAGTCATCCCAGAACCCGCGCATCAAGCACGAACCGATTGACCAGTATGCTCTTCTCAAAGAAGCAAAGAAGGTAGTTACTTCAATTCGGACTTCGGCTTCGTCCGCAGATCAGACCTTGGGGCAAACCACAGCGAACAACTGCTCCGAGCCCATACCTCGCGCTTTCTGCGCTCTGTTCGAATGACGGCTTCCAATCGTGACCACCCTTTGATCCGGGTCAACGACGTTTGGTACTCTTTGTGTTGTTGGCATGGAGTCTTTTGGCGTTCATTGCGCATTAACTGGAGCGTTTTTGTGCGCCAGGCCACTAGCTGGGTTGTTCAAGTATGACACGCACCTCTCGTCTCACATCATTCTTGGTCTTGTTCTTCGCTAGTGTTGGAGCAATCGGCCAAGCTGATACGCTTCTTACTAATGTTCATTTGGTCGATATAGACACAGGCGACACCGCCGAAGCACAGAGCCTTTTGATAAGAGATGGCATGATCTCGGCCACTGGGACCGACATCGCCGCTGAGGATGTGGAGGTGATTGACGGGGCGGGCGGGTATCTCATCCCGGGGCTTTGGGACTCGCATGTTCACATCTTCTCATCGCCGACCGAGCCCGACACAGCGCTTCCTCTTTACCTGATCAACGGCATTACCG
The DNA here is from genome assembly GCA_947501635.1 of uncultured Roseobacter sp. Classification (GTDB taxonomy): domain Bacteria; phylum Pseudomonadota; class Alphaproteobacteria; order Rhodobacterales; family Rhodobacteraceae; genus Roseobacter. The sequence continues at coordinate 15,508 of CANMWT010000013.1, read as the reverse complement.
GCATCCGGGATATGGGGGCGCTCTGGCCAATCACGGAACAACAAGCTTTGCAGGAACGGATTGAGACTGGAGAAGTTCTCGGTCCTCGCCTCGTTTTGTCCGGTGCGTGGGTCGATGCAACCCCAGGCTCCTGGCCTGGCATGTTCTTGGCCGACACGCCTGACCAAGCAGGCGAGGTCGTGGATCAAATCGCGGCAGAGGGTTGGGCTGCGGTGAAGTCATACTCCATGCTGGATGAAGCTACATTCCTTGCCCTGGCCGAGGCAGCAGCCATGCGTGACCTGCCGCTTGTCGGGCACATCCCCGAACGTGTCGCACTCCTAACCTCAATCGCGGCAGGCCAGGACGGAATGGAGCACTTTGGACGCATCCCCATGGCTTGTTCCACCAACGAACAACGGATGATCTCGGAGTTGCGAGACGCAATGGCCGATGGTACCGGGCAGGCCCGACTTTTTGAGATCATGGCGTCACGCAACCGTATCATCCTTGAGACGTGGGACGCTGATCTCTGTACGGGCGTTTTGGACGCTATGGCGGAGACAAGTCTACACGTCAGCCCAACACTTGTGGTTGCCAACTTCTATCTCGGCAACTGGCCTGACGAAGACACGCCACAGATGCAGATGCTGCCCGCTGCGGTGCGAGAGGCTTGGGGAGAGCCTGATTTTCGATTGGCAGCTATGACGGATGAGGTGCGCGCTCTCGCCGAGGATAGCATCGCTTTGGATCGCCAGACTTTCCTGATGGCACATGATGCAGGTGTGCCGATCCTGGCGTCTTCGGATGCGTCCTTCGCCAACCCTTACCTGTTTCATGGCTTTTCGCTACTCGATGAACTGGACATTTACGTTGCCGCCGGACTGACGCCACGCGAGGCGCTTGCAACATCCACGGTGTTTCCACCGCGCTTCTTCGGTCTGAATGATCAGGACGGGACGATTGCACCGGGCCGCCGTGCAGACCTTGTCTTGCTTGACGCCAATCCACTGGAGGGATTGGAGACCCTTCGCGACCCGCGTGCCGTCATCGTCCGAGGCGTAGTTTTGGAGCGTTCAGAGCTGGAAACAATGCGACAGCAACTCCTTGCGGCGGGAGAGTAAGGCGAAATGTTGTTTTGGTTGGCTGTAGGTTTGGCCGCAGTTTTGGCAGCGCTCCTCATGTGGAGACAGGTCGACATCTACCTTGATCGCGCCGCTTGGACACGACTGGCTGATCTCGCGCGGCAAGATGACGTCCGCTTCGACCCATCCTTGGTTGCAGACCTTCCGGAACCGGCACGCCGTTATTTCGAATTCATGATAGAGAACGGAACGCCAATTCGAACGGTGGTGCGCATCGAAACGACGGGCGAACTTGGCTTAGGCACAAGGAAGGAGCCGAAATACCAGCCGATGACCGCGATCCAAATCCTGGCGCCACCCCACGGACTGGTTTCGAAGGTTAAGTCGGGCGTGTTGAGCGGCTCTGACGGTGCGATGCCAGATGGATCGTGGACGCGATTTTGGCTCCTCGGTATTGTGCCAGTCGTACGTGCATCGAACTCGGACCACCAACGCTCTGCCTTTGGACGGGTCGTCGCGGAAGCGGCATTCTGGGCACCCGCGAGCTTACTTCCGAGTGAGGCTGTGACGTGGGAAGGCGTGGCGAGTGATACCGCTCGCGCGACCGTGCGGAATGGTGAGTTCGCCCAATCTGTCGATATCGCAGTCGATGCCTCGGGCGCTCCGAAAGAAGTGCTCATCCAAAGGTGGAGCAACGAAAACCCGGAGAAAGAGTTTCGCGAACAACCCTTCGGCGGCTACCCGTCAAATTATCGGGAAGTCGGCGGCTATCGACTGCCGATGCATGTCGAAGGTGGTAACCACTTTGGAACAGCTGAATATTTCGCGTTCTTCAAAGCAGATGTGACAAAGATCGATCTGATTTGAACGACATCCTCAGTGCCTCTTGAGCAATCGAAAACTACAAAAGCGCACGTCTGAGCTTTGGCCGCGAAAGGCGGTTTTGTCCCGCAATCATGGTCGTTGGGAGGCATAATTAGCGACGCACTGGCCGTGGAGGCCCGGTGTGAACCCATGCTGCAGGATGCATAGATGTCCGCTTCTTTTTTGCTCTCTACCTAGCGCGTAGACGGCTCATTGTGACAGGTGTGATCCCTAAAAAGGATGCAATCAACGTATGAGGAAAGATGTCTTCGTAGCCCGGGAATGCTTGGCGAAACCAAGTGAGTCGCTCAGCCCCTTTAAGAGCGGCGAGGCACCACTCTCGATCTACCTTCCGGCCTAGCGCGTCCCGCAGAACACCATTGGCCCAGTTTCGGATGGGTTCACATGAAATCATCCGATTTGAAAGCAGATCACTGTCGATCCTTGCAAGCAGGGTTTCGGTCGTTGCCGCAATGGACACGAGCGACACACCGTCGCGCGTTCGAGCGATATTTGGCGTGATAACACAGGGACCCACATAAAACTCGACGCTAACTTCTTTTCCGTCTTGGTCACAAATACTGCTCACCAAGCACCCTTCCAAAAGAACAAATTCGTCTGTTTCGGGTTGTTCCTGCCGGGTAAGGTGCGCCCCCTTTTTCAAATGCTTGCGTTTCCAATCAGATGCAAAATCATCCGCGCAAGGCATACCTGACAGCGCGGGTGACTGCATCAGAAACGTCCGTAAATCCATCTTGGCGGGCCTTATCAAATGATAATGCGGGTGACTTCGTCTGAGGGCATGTGTGGCACAGATCAAGGAGTTTACAAAATGACGAACAGAATTTTGTCACAGCATATCGGAATAATTGCGGTTGGCTCAGGACTGATAGGTGCATCAATCCATTTGCTGATGATCAATGTCACGCTCGCCCATATCGAAGCAGTCTCAGGGCACGTCCCCTTCGACATGCGTCCTTTCGGCTATGGCTCTACTGAGGCGGCGGCGCTTCTTGAAGCGTTAGGGGTGGAAGGGCGCGCGTATTATCTCAGTCACCAGATAGTTTTGGATATTTTTTATCCAGCCGTGCTCACTTTGACCTTGGTCGCCGCGATCTGCTGGTTTGGGCAACGCATGACAAACAGGAAACTTGTCCGCATTGCCATAACCCTTTCGGTTGGTAGTGCTCTGTTCGATTATGTCGAAAACCTTGGTATCGCTGCCATGATTTGGAGCTGGCCAGTGATTTCCGTTCCACTGGTTTATGCAACTAGCACAGCCACAATTGTTAAATCCGCTCTAACGACCTTAGCTGTGTTGCTGACGCTTCTGGTGGGGTTTAATTGGAAACGTCTCTCTGAAGCGGTCGCTCGTCCATAGGTGGGCAACGGCAGCAAAGTCCCGCAGATCAGACCTTGGGGCAAACCACAGCGAACAACTGCTCCGAGCCCAAAGCGGCCGGTGCCACAGCAAAGTGCTACACACCGGCCGGGTTTAGTATGCGCTTTTATTGAAGCGCGGTTAGGCTTCGTGCTCTGTTGGGTGAGAGATCCAAAGTCGTCTGATAGGCGACCGCGGCTTCATCGGGCCTGCCCAGCACGACAAGCATATCTCCCAAAAGTTCCCGTGCCGGAAGCACGTGGCCGGGCGTGACCGGGCTTTTGCCAATCCGGTCCTCGAGATCCGCCGCTGCATATTGCTTGGTCAGTGCAATTTCTGCGTTACCGCTAGCCAGTTCCGTCCAGGCATCGACCGTCATGATTTGTGCTTCGGTCAACTGTGCCCAATAGTCCTGTCCACGCTCGTTCATGACGGCATGCAGTGACTTAAGTTCGGCAACTGCGTCTTGTGCTTTATCAACATCACCACTACGGGCTGCGCCCAAACCGATGGCGAACCACCTCATTGCAACCGTCTGCGGAAACTTCTCCCACCGGATGACCGGATGCATATCTGGCGAAAGCGCTGCCGCGACGTCCCACTGCGCTTGCTCAAGAGGCAGCCTGACTGGTGCTGCCGCCAGGGCATAAGCGCCACCGAAACTCACTTGATGGTTCTGAATGTCCAGCATTTCATCAACCAGACGCGCGGCCTCGTCAACATCGCCTAGCTGCAAATGGCCGTAGACCAAATAATCAATGGCATGCGCATAGTGGCTTTGAATAACATCCTTGGACTGATCGAGCGCCGCTTCGGCTGACCGGCTATTTAGGTCTATCGACTTCTCCCACTCTCCTGTCCGGGTAAAGATGTGGGCAGGCATGTGCAGCGCATGAGGTGCGTTTGGTGCTGTCTTGTCATAAATCTCAGCGTATTGTCTGCCCCGATCTTTGAGCGGCGGGTTATCGTAGGCATGGATGGCATAGTGGATAACGCCGGGATGGTCAGGCGCCTTTTGGTGAATTGCGTCGAGCGCGTCTCCCACCTGCGCGTTTACCTTGATCCGGTCCGGACCGCGCGGAGCCGTCGCAAGGCGCGCTAGGGCCGCAAAAGCAGCGGCGTCAGTATTGTCCGGGTGTTGCTCAGCCACAGCGATTTGCGCGTCCGCCCATGATTTTAACTGCGCGCGATAGGTTTCATGGTCGGGGGCATAGAATGTAACGACGGCATCGATCAATGCTTGCTCGACAGCGTTTTCAGAGGGCATTGCAGCGAGTTTTTCCGCAGCGGCGGATCCCCTTTCAATTTCGGCTTCGCTTGGAGTACCGGGCCAGAGAGGATGGAAGTTTGACATCGCGACACCCCATTGCGCCATTGCGCAACCCGGATCCGCGGCTGCCGCCCTGTTGAATGCGTCTTCGGCCTGAATGTACATCATGTTATGAATAAGGTTTAGACCTTCATTAAACGCCACGTCTGCTTGTTGGTTGCATGTCGTCTCGAAACTTGCCTCCGCCGAGACAGCGGGCACGAATAAAATGAAAGAACTAACACTGGCGACAAGAGTATTGCGTGCTTTGGACAGCAAAGTATGCATCTGGTGTCTCCAAATTTCTGTTGTTTGAATTTTGCTTGAGCGAAACGCCCGACGACATCTTATACGAAACAATCCCAAAAGTCCGAACGGTTGTCTGAGGTCCACCGCTCTCAAGAACATGTTCTCGCTATTCGTGCTCGCGCTGACATGCGTTTGGCCGAAGAATACGACGCGGCGCAAGAGCTGTGAGAGGTAGAAAAAATGGGGGTGGCAAAAGGCTCAAATGTGGCCAGGCAGGCTTAAAAATAACCCCGGGCGGCGAAACCACCCGGGGCGAAGGTACTTAAATGAGTTTGGACCTTCTTTCTCGGCGACCAGCGGCGCGGAGTGTACCTAAACCCGCAAGCCCAGCCAGCATAAGCCACCCCGCGGCAGGGAGCGGTATCGGCGAGACGGGATCGCCGCGATCATGTGGAGCAACCCCCGCAATATAATCGAAGCCGGAGTCAGAGCCGATAAAGCCATCACTGACTGGGTCGCCGTTTGCTCCTAGCACTTCGCCGCCAATTATCCGCAGGCTGTTCAGGAATTCCGCTTCGGCTGAGCAGGTTGAAGTGATGGCACCAGAACATCGCGCCAAAGCTTGCAAGCTGACGAACAAGTCAAGTTGTCCACCTGAAAAGGCGAACTCGAAGAAGTCGACGAAGTCGACGATCTCATTTTGGTCCACCGAAAGTTGAGGAGCGCCGAAGCCTACTTCGTCTTGAACAATTACGTCAAATTCGCTGAGCGTCCCATTTCCAGACGCGTCGAGTGAGATGCTGGACGTAATAACAGATGGCGATCCAAGATCAGGTGCGACAAGTGAAAGGGAACCCAACAGGTCGATTTCCAGCCGATACACCCCTGTGTCCTCGCTGAAAAACAAGGTATCACTGAAGGTCGCCTGCGCTGTATTCTGGCTCCCGCTGACTTGAAGAGTGCCTGATGTATCACGCAACGCGAAGGACTCTGCCCCGACGCGGAGTGTTCCGCCTTCGGACTCAGCAAAAGACCCGTTACCCCGAGAGTCACCCGATGTTGGCGCGTCACACGTCGCAGATGAGCCTGTTGCGTTACTCTCAAAATCGGTGCAGCCGGCGGCCGTGACAGAAGAAGTGAATGTTGCCGCTTCAGCGGTTGTCGTCAGTCCAGCGCAAAGCGCGAAGGCGCAAACAAAGTATTTCATAATGTATTATCCCAAAATCGAAAGACGTTTTCGAAACTCGCTATTTCGCCGGATCTTCCCAGCAACCCCAATCCTCAAGCTACTATTTCGCCGAATGCGTCACATCCCCCATCCGGGGGATACGTTGTTTTGTTTGGGAATTTCAGGGGCAAGCACTGACGGTGCCGCCGCTTCGCGCAGTGCGGCGGAGTCTACTCAATCGGCGGAATAAGTTGGAATACGCGCCAGATAAACGCCACCCGGCTTTTGCATCCTGACTTTGCCAAAATCGCACTGATCTGGCTTTTCACTGTCTCCGGGCTGACTTCGAACCTGTCGGAGATTTCCACATTCGACTTACCTTGGAGAACCAACTCAGCGACACGGGTCTCGGCTTTTGTCAGTCCATAGGCCTGTGCGACCAGATCGCATTGAACATCGACCGGTCGCATCGGATCAACCAGCGTCACAAGCGCCCCGGATAGTCCCTTTTCAATTTCCATTTCTCCGTCCCGAAGCGGAGAGACGACTGCGATGAGTGGCACATCACCGTCACGCCTTGGGATTTGGACAACTACCCCGGACTGATCATGCTCGCCCTTGGCGGTTAGTCCCACCTCCTGAATTGCGCGTTTTAACAAGGCTGCAGCGGTGTCGTCGTTGGCCGCGAACTGACCGCTCTTTGTTTCGGACACGCCTGACTTCTCTTCCAGCAATTGCTGTGCGCAACGGTTTTTGACAGCAATGTTACCATTTTCCAATACGACCAATACACCCGTTGAAATCTTGTCGAGGACGGATAACACCGCGTTGTATTTTTGGCGAAGCCCCGTCGTCAGTCGGAATATCTCTGCGGCTTTCGAGACATGCGGCGCGAAAAAAGGGCCGACTTCCTTCACACCAGCGGGCACTGCGTCGTCACAGTTCCGACCGTAGAGAAAAATCAATCCGCTCAACGTTATCGGATCACTGGAGAGATTAATGAAACTTCGGCGCAGATACCCGCCTTTTAGCGCTATTTGAACTTCTGGTCTTGCAAGATAGGTTTCATCCAATGACCAGATATTCTCGTCCAAGGTGACTGTGTAGGGTTGTGTCTGATGCACATACCCCAGCCCTTCCTCATCATAATTGGAGCCCCGACCCTCAGCGACGAGTTGATTGTATTCCGACAGGAGATGCTGGTGTTGCGTTATGTTCGTGCTGGTTTCTTCCAGCGCGAAACTGACCGTTTCGGCGCGACTGAACTGGTAGAACATCGCGTCCGCGGCATTCACGGCTTTTTGGCAGGCGTCGAGTGCAGATCTCCAATTGTTGTCAGAAAGCGCTGCATCATAGATTGAGATTAGCGTGTTCTTTTTTGAATGGTGACTTATATTCATTTTTAGTTCGTATGGTTTTGCAAGCCGTTCAAAGCGTTGGCGCTCTCCTGAAGCAGACTGTGGCCCAGTGTCGGTTTTCAAGTCAACAAACATGAGCAGCGCTCATTTTGTAGCGCAACGCTCAAGAACTCTTTCTTGCAGTCAGTTGCGGTGATGCAGCACTCCGACATGTGTGAGTATTCGCCAACTGCCCACCAACGATAGCCGGACGCAGTTCAGTTGGGATGAGATGCGAAGCATACGTGTGCTGCTTTTTTACTGCTTGAGAAGCTCATCAAGACCGATCGCATCCACAACCCGAACCTGTTTTTGCCGGGTCTCGACCAAGCCTTGTTTGGAAAGCTCCGACAAAAGCGCTCCGACTTTGGAGCGCGACAGGTTGGTCGCTTCGGCCAGTTCGTTCCAGCTAACGGGGATGGACGCAAAAGGCGGTATGTTCTGAAAGCAACTTCTTCTTGCGCTAAGCCGCAGCAGCGTCGCTACCATTCTCTTACGCGAATCCCGGATGAGGAGATCTTCGCCGACGGCGATAGCGGTGCCCAGATTGCAAACCGCCAGCAGGGTAATGGCGGGCCAGACGCCTGCGTGGGTCTGTGCAATTGCATCTATCTGCTTTCTGGAGATGCTCAGGGTCTCGGTTGGACCTGACGCCGTCAATTCGACCAGGCTTTGGTTGCCAGTCACCGCGGCGGTCTCGCCAAACCAGAAACCGGGACCCGCGAGATGCCCGAATTTGGGGTCTTGTTCGTTCACGGCCACCAGCATTTTCACGGTGCCGCGGGCTACACCGTGCAGGCAATCCTGAGGTTGCCCCAAGCCGTAAATTTCCGCACCATCAGAAAATTTGCTTAGCCGTCCAGCCTGCAGGATCAATTCGGCCACGGAACGGTCAATCTGACCGAGCCATCCCGACATCAGGGCCGCGCGTGTCTGCGACTCCATTTTAACCTCTTGTACGTGTCCAAATTTGGACTGCTTAAGCATATTTTCTATGCCACAGTCCAGAGGTGTCCTCGTGGATTCGGGACGACGCGGCCGTTGTTACAGGTGGGTGGGCCATTTGAGGCGTCGTCTCTTTCTCATTTCCGCCGCGTGCCGATAAGCCGATCGGTTGTATTTCAAATGCCTTTTTCGGGGGGATTATGAAGCTATTTTATTTTGCGACCGTTGTTCTGTTTTTATCGCCGGGTCTGACCCTTGCGCAGGATGTGCCACCTGACGCGACAGACAGTGTTTTGGCCGGCAGGCCGTATTCCCCTTATGCCGACCGGTCCTTTCCTACGCAGGTTTACTTTGGCGACACCCATGTGCACACGGCACTTTCGGCTGATGCAGGCGGGGGTGGCACCGTGCTTTTGCCCCGTGACAGCTACCGTCTGGCGCGCGGAGAGCAGATCACGTCGAACACGGGACAACCGGTTAAACTGTCCCGGCCGCTCGACTTTTACATGATCACCGATCACTCCGACGGGATGGGAGCAATTACCGATATCCTTGCGGGTGCGCCGAACATTCTGGCAGACGAACAAGGCCGGCAATTCCACGAAGCTTTTGCGCAGGGGGGGCAGACGGCGCGGCGCGCCGCGCAGGAACTGACCAAGCAATTCGCGCAGGGTACGATTTCACCGACATTGAACTATCAACCTGGCAATCCTGCCTACAAACGGGTCTGGGATGATATCATAGCCGCGGCGGAGGAGTTCAACGACCCCGGTGTTTTCACGACTTTCATTGCCTTTGAGTGGACGTCACTTGTTGCCGGAAACAACCTGCACCGGAATGTCATTTTCCGTGATGGTCCGGAGCGCGCGGGACAGGTGGTGCCCTATACAACAACGCCACCTTTAGGATCGTCGAACCCCCGTGATCTGTGGGCTTGGCTGGAAAACTACGAAGCCGTTACGGGCGGCGACGTCACTGCGATCCCGCACAACGGCAACCTGTCCAGCGGCATGATGTTCCCACTGGTCGATGATTTCGCGGATGGTGCGCCTTTGGATGCGGCCTACGCGCAACAGCGACAGAAATGGGAGCGACTGTACGAGTGGACACAGCTGAAAGGGGACGGTGAAGCGCATCCGCTCCTGTCGCCCGAAGACGAGTTTGCCGATTTCGAAACGTGGGATTACGGCAACCTTGATGCCACCACGCGCAAAACGCCCGAAATGCTGCCCGGCGAATATGCGCGTGCAGGTCTGTTGCGGGGGTTGCAACTGGGCCAAAAGCTGGGCGTGAACCCGTACAAGTTCGGCGCGGATGGCGCGACGGACACACATGTCGGTATGACCACCGTTCAGGAGAACAACTTTTACAGCAAGTTTGCAGCCTATGAACCCAGCCCGGACCGTGCCAGCCATGTCGGCCGGACCTATCCCAACGGGGATGTGGCGTTTGAATCCTGGATATATTCGGCCGCCGGGTTGACCGCGGTCTGGGCCGAACAGAATACGCGGGGCGCACTCTTTGATGCGATGGAACGGCGCGAGACATACGCCACCACCGGTCCGCGCATGACAGTGCGCTTTTTTGGTGGTGACTATGCAGCAGATGTTATGGCCCGGCGCGATCTGGCGCAGATCGGGTATCTGGGCGGGGTGCCAATGGGCGGTGATCTGGCGGTTCCTGCGGATGGCGCGCCGGATTTTCTTGTTTATGCCTTGCGCGATCCTGTTGGTGCGAACCTTGATCGCGTCCAGATCATCAAGGGTTGGATAGACGCCGAGACCGGCGAGGCGATGGAAAGGGTTTATGACGTCGCCTGGGGCGGGGTCCGCGCACCGGACGGCGAGGGGAAGCTGCCGCCTGTCGGCAACACGGTAGACCTGTCGATCCCTTCTTGGACAAATGACATCGGCGCGGCAGAACTGGGTGCCGTCTGGACAGATCCCGACTTTGACCCCGCCGAAGACGCCTTTTACTATGCGCGGGTCATCGAAATCCCGACACCGCGGTGGACAGCCTATGATGCGGTCAAATTCAACGTGGAAATGGACGATGATGTGGTGATGATAACGCAGGATCGCGCCTATACATCACCCATCTGGTACAGTCCGAACGAGTAATGGGGTAGGATGATATGTTTCGAAAAGCGCTGATAGTGTGTGTATTCGTTGCCAGTGGTGCGGCAGCAGAGAACAAGCTGACGGGGAAAGCGAAAGACGCGGTTGATCCTGAGTGCACCACCCAGAAAGCGGTTAAGGGTGCTGCAATGAAGGCGACCGTGGGTGTTGGTAACCGCTGTGGTGTTGCGGAAACAGCCCGCGATGTGGCCGGCGTGGACGGCAAAGGCAAAGAGGTCAAAAAGAAAGCATCCAAGTAGGGATGCGTCGGGCGTGCATGGCGCGCGTCACCCGGCGCCGTGTTTATTCAAGCGAAAAGGAAAGACCCATGAAGCAGGTTGTTGCAGGTCTTGTTTTGAGCGTTTTTGCCGCTGCGGCGGCAGCGCAGCCGGTGGATCATTCCGCGCAGGAAAACAGAGTGGCTGAAAACCCGCTGAAAAACGCGTATTTTGGTGAAACGCATGTGCATACATCTTTTTCGCTGGATGCTTACATTGGTGGAGCGAGGCTCACAACTTTTGATGCCTATCGATACGCCAAGGGAGAGAATGTCGTCGTCAATGACGTAATCCGGAACATCGGCAGTCCTTTGGATTTTGCCGCTGTTTCCGACCATGCGGAGTTTCTGGGTGAGATGTTGTCGGCGCAAGTGCCTGCCGCGGCCGGGCATTATCAAGAAGCTCTGAGCGCGTTGCGCGGCCTGTCCAACATCGATGAACAGCGCGCATGGTTTTTAAAGTATGTAATCAACAACATGCGGTCGGGCACGCCCGAGCATCCGCCCTTCTATGCCGGTGAAGAAACGACCATCACAGCGTGGAAGGACATTATCGTCACGGCAGCCGAGGCACATTACGATCCCGGCGTGTTTACGACTTTCGTGGCCTTCGAGTGGACCTCTGCGCCAAATGCGGGGAACATGCACCGTAATGTGATCTTTCGCGATGCGATCGTGCCGGACATGCCGATCAGCGCGCTCGATACCACCAACGAAGAAGAGCTTTGGGCCTGGATGGCAGAGCAGGAAGCCAACGGGTCCACGCTTTTGGCCATTCCTCACAACTCCAACGGCAGCAAGGGGCTGATGTTCGAGCCGGTAGATAATGACGGCAACCCGCTGACGCGCGAATATGCACAAACGCGCGCTAAGTGGGAGCCGCTGATCGAGATGATGCAGATCAAGGGCAACTCCGAGGTTGTAGCATCGCTTTGGCCTGCTGATGAATTTGCCGATTTTGAAAACGCCGAAAGCCTGTCGACCTATAGCGGGCGGGATTTTCAGCGTCAGAATTTTGTGCGTTGGGCTGTTACCAAAGGCTTGGATTACGAGGCGAAACTGGGCGCAAATCCCTACAAACTTGGCTTTATTGGCGGGACGGATAACCATAACGGCGCACCCAGCGATGTGGACGAAGCCACCTATAACGGCAGCCATGGTCCTGCAGACGGCACGATCGAACAGCGCCGGGAGGGGGAGATCGATGGCTGGGTGAATGGACCCGAGGCCAACCCGGGGTCTATCGCCGGTGTCTGGGCGCCAAAGAACACCCGTGGGGCGATCTTCGATGCGATGCAGGCCCGTGAAACCTTTGTGACGTCTGGCCCGCGCATAAAGCCGCGTTTCTTTGCGGGTGCGGCGCTTAACGCGACAGACGATCCGGTGCGGATGGTTATGGATGGTTATGCCAATGGTGTACCGATGGGCGGTACGCTGACGGGGCTGGACGGGGCGCCCAGCTTTACGGTGCATGCCATGAAGGATCCGCAGGGGGCCAATCTTGACCGTATCCAGATCATCAAGGGCTGGGTCGATGACGCAGGAGAGCCGCAAGAGCGAATAATCAATGTTGCCTGGTCGGGGGATCGCGCACCGGATGCCAATGGTGCCCTTCCGGCCGTTGGCAACACGGTAAATGCCGAAACCGCGACATATACAAACGACATAGGTGCCGCCGAGCTTATCGGGCATTGGATAGATGACGATTTCGACGCCGAGGCGCATGCGCTCTACTATTCGCGCGTGATCGAGATTCCGACGCCGCGCTGGACGACATATGACGCGGTCAGAAACGGTCTGCCTTTGCTGGATACTGTGCCCGCCTGGATACAAGAGCGTAGCTGGACGTCGCCCATTTGGTACGGTCCCGCCGAATGAACCTGGCCTGCAGAGGGCGCTACGAAGGGGCTGTGCGGGTTACGGTGTGCCAAGGACCTGCCAGCAGCAAGCGGCGGTGCTGGTGATAGCGGTGGGCTGATGCAAGAAACACAGGCAGCTTTCCAAACTACGGCGATTTGGCAGCAGGCTCGTCCAGCTTGTCGCAATCTACGCGCACAACTTTTTCAACACCGGCTTGACCGCATCTGACAGGCTTGGCTTTACGGTCAAAGCGCTGCTCCCGAGAAGACAAATGCAAGGAAAGACAATGCAGTACTCTCCAAAAGCTTATCATATGTCGACCAGCAAACTCGCCGTCATCCGCCTGTTGACACTCGGTTGTCTGGTCCCACTGGGTGCCGGATGGGCGACGTCGTCTCAGGCCGTTGAGGGGGGCACGGGGGCCTACTTTCTGGGCTCCCGCGACACGCTTGCGGGGATCGTGCCGCCCCCCGGAACGTATCTGAGCTTTTCCTATGACCGGTTGGAAGGCGATGTACAGGGCGTTTCGATCGGCGGCCTCCCGATCCGTGCGGATGCTGATGTGGACCTCAACCTGTACCGCTTTGGGTTTACACAGGTGTTTGACCAGAAGCTGTGGGGTGGCACACCGGGCCTCAACGTCACAATCCCGGTGCCGGACATCTCGCTGTCCTATACCGCAGTGACGGCACCGATCAACGGTCTTGGCGTCAATGATACGTCTTCGGGCATCGGCGACATTACAGTCACCGGCTTTGTGGGCTGGCATGACGAGACACTGCACTACAGTGCCGGTTTGTCTGTCTATATGCCCACGGGTGACTACGACACCGCTACAATCGACCTTGCCAACCGCAGCGTTGACTTGCTGTCAAACGGCAAGAACGTCTGGTCTTTTCAACCCTTTGTCGCGGTCACGTCGCTTAATCCGCAAACAGGACTGGAGCTCTCCGGAGCGGCCAGCCTTCTTTTCAGTACATTCAACACCGCAACCGACTATCAGACTGCTCCGGCTATCCAGTTGGAAGGTGCCGTGGTTCAGCGATTGCCGTCCGGCTGGGGCCTGGGCCTGACAGGATACACCTACCAGCAATTGTCCAATGACAGCGGGCGTGGCGCAGATCTGACGCAAAGCTTTCTGGGGGCCGAAAGCCTGAAGGCCCGTGTCAGCGGCGCCGGACCGATCATTACCTACAGCGGCGGGCAGCTTTTCGGCGGTGACCTCAGCTTCAAAGCAAAATACGTCAAGGAGTTTGGCGCCAAAAGGCGGCTGGAGAGCGACGTGTTTACCCTGAGCTTTTCACTGGCATTCTGATCCGTCACCTGCGTTTGTGCATTGATCTGCCCTGCTGGTGCGCTGTCCATAAGGGTCAGTGCTGCTGGCTATTTGACGGGAGCGGGAAATATACAATAGTTTGAATGTGTGTCGGTAGTACTCGAAAAGGCAGCGCAATATGTTCGACGTATCAATCCTGGGAGCGCTCGCAGGGGGGCTGATCGTCTTTTTCTCGCCCTGCGTTCTGCCGATTGTTCCCTTCTATCTCAGTTACATGGCGGGCACATCCATGTCACAAATCAGCGCCGACGGCGTCTTGGCCCCCGGTGTGCGGCGGCGCGCATTTCTGGCCTCGGTGATGTTTTCATTGGGAATCATCACCGTCTTTGTGCTGCTCGGCGCTGCTGCCTACGGTCTCAGCCAGAGCTTTCGCGGGGCTCAGGCCGAGTTCCGGCTGTTCGCGGCAGCTGTTGTTTTTGTTATGGGGCTGCACTTTCTGGGGGTTGTTCGCATCGGTTTTCTCAACCGGGTGTTTCAGGTCGAGGCGGGTGACACAGGCAACATGTCGGTGCTGGGTGCCTATGTGGTCGGCCTTGCTTTCGCGGCCGGCTGGACGCCTTGTGTGGGCGGCGTGCTGACTGCCGTGATCTTTACCGCCAGCACAGAGGCGACTGCGGCGCGGGGGCTGGTATTGTTGTTGGTGTTCGGAGTGGCGATGACCGCGCCATTCGTGGTGGCATCGCTGTTCATCGGACCGTTTTTGCGGTTTGTTTCGCGGTTCCGCCAGCACCTGCCCAAGGTTGAAAAGGCCATGGGGCTTTTGATGCTGCTGTTCGCCGCGCTGATCGCAACCGACAGCGTGAACCTGATCGCACAATGGATGCTGGAAACCTTTCCGGCCTTTCAGAATATCTAAGGGAGAAGCACATGGGACGATTGATTGGACTGCTGACTGTTGTGGCGCTGGCATTACCGGTGGCCGCGGCCGAGCTTGGAGATGACGGGCTGCACAAGACCGTGTGGATGCGCGACACCTTCAAGGACCTGCGCGAAGACCTCGAAGAAGCGCAGGGCGAGGGCAAGCGGCTGGCGATTTTCTTTGAGCAGCGCGGATGTGTCTACTGCACCAAGATGCATGAGGAAGTGTTTCCCAGAGAGACGCTGGCGGCATACATCGAAGACAACTTCTTTGTGGTTCAGCTTAATCTGCACGGCGATACCGAAGTCACCGATTTCGACGGGGAGGTGTTGTCGGAGAAAGATGCTGCACGCAAATGGGGCATGCTCTTCACGCCGACGATTCTGTTCATGCCGGAAGAGGTTGCGGAGGGTCAGACAGCGCAACAGGCCGCCGTTGCCATGATGCCGGGTGCCTTCGCCTATGGTACGACACTGGACATGTTCACATGGGTAAATGAGAAGCGCTACCTGCTTGATAACGGCGAAGATTTTCAGCGCTATCATGCGCGTATGATCCAGGAAAGAAACGACGGAAACACCGACTGAATTGCGCTGCCAAACCGGTCGCATTCAGTTTTGTGAATTTATTTATTGTCAGTTCACGATTTTGTGTCCTATGGTATGCGTTAGGGAACATGGAG
>CANMWT010000012.1 GCA_947501635.1 uncultured Roseobacter sp. | reverse complement strand
CGGCGTGTGCCACGTCTCCAGCGCCTTGGGCTTGGCCCGCGGTGCCGTAATGAATTGCGCCGCCGGCAACCACCCCAAGGCGCGCGACAGGTCCATCACGGTCGAGACCCGCGGCACGCGCAGCGGGTGCCAGCGCCCATAGCTGGAATGGCGGAAAATCTCTGCTCCGATAAAACGCGGCTGGTCCATGACACTGCCATGTAACGCAGGCAAGCCACGGCACAACCCCTCTGGACGCCTCAAACCACCGGGCCTAACCTGAACCGGATGCAGCGCTATATCGTCAAACGTCTCGGCTCTTTGCTATTCAGCCTTCTGGTGGCGTCGGTCGTGATTTTTGTCGTGATCGAGATCGCACCCGGCGATCCTGCCGCCTTCATGCTAGGGATCAACGCGCAGCCCGACACGCTGGCAGCCTTGCGGGCCGAACTTGGTCTGGATGCGCCCAAGATCCAACGATACTTTGCATGGATCGGTGGCATGCTAAGCGGTGATTTCGGCACCTCCTACACCTATCGCACGCCGGTCAGCGACATGGTCGCAGATCGTATCGCCGTCTCCATCCCGCTTGCGGTGTTTGCCTTGCTGCTGTCCGTGCTGATCGCGATCCCGGCTGGCATCCTTGCGGCCGCAAAGCGCAACAAATCAGCTGATCTGGCAGTGTTGGGAGCAACACAAATGGGCGTGGCAGTTCCAAATTTCTGGTTCGCGATGATGCTGGTTCTGGTTTTTGCGATAAAGTGGCGCTGGTTTCCCGCCGGCGGCTTTCCGGGGTGGGAAGACGGGCTCTGGCCCGCGATACGCGCCCTGACGCTGCCCGCGATCGCACTGGCGCTGCCGCAGGCAGCAATCCTCACCCGGGTCATGCGTTCAGCTTTGCTGGATGTCTTGGGCGAAGACTACATGCGCACCGCCCGCGCCAAAGGGTTATCGCGCCGGCAAACACTTTGGCGTCATGGTCTGCGAAATGCCATGATCCCCGTTCTGACAATCGTCGGCCTGCAGTTTTCTTTTCTCTTCGCCGGCACCATCATCATCGAACAGGTCTTTTATCTGCCGGGTCTGGGGCGGTTGATCTTTCAGTCAATCTCAAACCGCGATCTCATTGTCGTGGAAAGCGTGGTCATGCTGGTGGTATTTGGCGTGATCGTCATCAACTTTGTCGTGGATCTCGCCTATGCGGCGGTAGACCCGCGCCTGAGAGACCGAACATGAGCCGTCCGTTCATGCTTGGCGCGGTGCTGTCCGCCGGATTTATCCTGATGGCACTTTTGTCGCTGATCTGGACACCATATGATCACACAGGCCTGAACATACCCCAAAAACTGCTGCCGCCCGGGGGCGCCCATCTGTTGGGGACCGACCATCTGGGCCGCGACATCCTGAGCATGGTCATGGTTGGCAGCCGCACGTCGCTCGCCGTCGCCCTTGTCGCCCTTGCCATAGGTTTCTCGGTGGGGGTGCCTCTGGGTCTTGCCGCCGCCGCGAACAAAGGCAACTGGCTGGACGAAGCCATCATGCGCGGCAACGATATCGTATTCGCCTTTCCCCTGCTTGTGATGGCCATCCTGATCACAGCGGTTTTCGGCCCCTCCGCCGTGAACGCCATCATCGCCTTTGGTCTCTTCAACATTCCCGTTTTTGCCCGGGTCACCCGTGGTGCGGCACTGCCCCTTTGGGAGCGCGAGTTCATCATGGCCGCTCGGGTCGCCGGCAAAGCCGCCCCGCGGGTATCGCTTGAGCACATTCTGCCCAATATCCTGAACGTCCTGATCGTTCAGGCCACAGTCCAGTTCGCCCTCGGCATTCAGGTCGAAGCGGCACTGTCCTTTGTCGGCTTGGGTGTACAGCCTCCGACCCCTTCGCTGGGGCGAATGCTTGCAGATGCACAAACGCTGGTCACACTGGCGCCACATCTGGCCATCGTGCCCGGTGTCGCGATCATTCTGATCGTTCTGGGGCTCAACTTGCTGGGCGACGGTCTGCGCGACATCCTCGATCCGCGCTTGCGAAGGCGGCCTGCATGACCATGCTGCAGATTGACAACCTCTGCCTTGATATCCACGGCACCGAAATCCTGCACGACATCTCTCTTTCGGTCGGACCCGGGGAAATCCTCGCCGTGACGGGTGAAAGCGGGTCAGGCAAGTCGTTGACAGCACTGGCAGCACTGCAGCTTTTGCCTCAGGGCGCTACGATGCGGGGACAGATCACGCTGGCGGACAGACCGCTGTCCGACCTGACCGAAGCAGAGCTCTGCGCGCGGCGCGGGCGGGACATCGGCATGGTCTTTCAGGAACCGATGACAGCCCTTAATCCTGTGCAGACCATCGGCGCGCAGGTGGCCGAGACAGTTCGCCAGCACCACCACATATCCCGTCGGGCAGCGCGCCTACGCGCAGAGGAAACCCTCGTCCGCGTGGGCTTGTCCCCCGACCGTTGCCCCCCCGACCGCTATCCGCATCAACTCTCAGGCGGGCAGCGTCAGCGCGTCGTGATCGCCATTGCGATTGTGCTGGGCCCGCAGGTGCTGGTCGCGGATGAGCCCACCACCGCGCTGGACGTGACGACACAGGCGCAAATTCTCCAACTGCTGGCCCGGCTCGCACGCGAAGACGGCATGGGCCTCATGCTCATCACCCACGATCTGGCGGTTGTCGCGCAACATGCCGACCGGATCGCCGTAATGCGCCACGGCGCAATAGTTGAGACCGGCACCGCCCGTGCCGTTCTGTCCAATCCGCAACATGCCTATACGCAATCGCTGCTACGGGCCGCAACACGTCGCGTCGAACTGCCACCGCGGACAGCCACAACGCCACTTTTGTCAGTCCAAAACCTGTCGCGCAGCTACCGCATGCCCCGTCGCAGGTTGCTGGAAAGCCCCCAACTGGTACAAGCCGTCCATGACGTAAGCTTTGATATCCAGCGTGGCGAGCGAGTGGGATTGGTCGGCGAAAGCGGCTGCGGAAAATCCACCCTGACACGCGCCATTCTGGGGCTGGAGCCGCTGCAGTCAGGCCGTGTCACACTCGCCGGTACAGCCATATCCCCTGACAAACATGTCATCCGCGCCGCACGCCGTCACATGCAGGTCGTGTTTCAGGATCCTTTCGGCAGCTTCAACCCCCGCCACAAGGTCCGCCGGCTCATCTGCGAACCTCTCCACTTGCTTGACACCGCCCCCAGCGAAAACGAACGTAACCGTATGGTAGATGAAGCACTCTTTGACGTCGGGCTCACATCCTCAGACGCCGACCGCTACATCCACGAGTTCTCTGGCGGACAGCGCCAGCGTATTGCCATCGCCCGCGCGCTGCTCATCAAGCCTGACCTCGTGATCTTCGATGAAGCCGTCTCAGCACTTGATGTCTCTGTCCGCAGGCGCATTCTTGATCTGATCGCCCTGCTAAGCAGCCGTCACGGGCTGACCTATCTGTTCATTTCTCACGACCTGTCAGTTGTGCGGTCCGTCACAGACCGCGTCATGGTCATGCAGGCGGGCAAGATCGTCGAAGAAGGCAGCACACATAATGTCTTTACCAATCCCCGTCATCCTTACACCAGAAAGCTCGTTGCCGCCGTACCACACCTGGACACAACCGAGCTGCCCCACTGAAAGGTGATCACCATGGCGGATGATATCCGGCTCTGGCCCCTTACACAGGCGGATCACAGCAGCGATGCGCTGGATCTGGCCACCCGCGCGGCCGACTATGTCACGCTCGAAATCGGCCACGCACCCGATGACGCCTACGTCCGCGACTTTTTCACTGCCACTCCGCCGGAACTCGGGCCCGAATGCCTGCTGCACTACGCGGTCATGCAGGGCCCGGCCATGGTCGGCATGGTCTGCATCGCCGAAGGTTACGAATACCCCGATGACTGGTGGATCGGCCTTATGCTGCTGGACCCGGCCTTTCGCGGACGCGGTATCGGGCGAACCGTTACAAGTTTACTGAAAATCCGTGCAAAAAATCGCCAGATCAATATGATCAAACTCGCGGTACTGGCGGCCAACCCGCGCGGCCTGAATTTCTGGCAACGTGAAGGCTTCGTTCACCACCGCGATGCACCTGCCACACCGTCAAGCGACGGTCACGACAGGGTGGTACTCAAGTATCTGGTCCAAAGGAGCCCACGTGAGACTTAAAGGCAAGACAGCTATCATCACAGGCGGCGCATCCGGTTTCGGCGCCGGTATTGCGCAGAAATTCGTGGCAGAGGGCGCACAGGTCATGCTGGCAGACCTGAACATCAATATGGCCGAAACCACCGCGTCCGCTTGTGGGCCTGCCGCCCGCGCTCAATACACAGACGTGACCAATGCGGCTTCTGTCGAAACGATGGCCGAAACCGCCATGCACGCTTGGGGCAAGATTGACATCATGGTCAACAATGCAGGCGTCACTCACCTGCCGGCCGCCCTCGAAGACGTCAGCGAAGAAGACTTCGACCGCGTCCTCGCCGTCAATATGAAAGCGATCTACCTCACAACCCGCACACTCCTGCCCCTGATGAAACCGCGCAAAAGCGGCGTTATTCTCAACATCGCCTCGACCGCCGGCGTCTCCCCCCGGCCACGCCTGAACTGGTATAACGCTTCCAAAGGCTGGCTCATCACGGCCACCAAGGCGATGGCAGTCGAACTGGCCCCGCAAGGGATCCGCGTCAACGCCCTCAATCCGGTTGCCGGCGAAACACCCTTGCTGAAATCCTTCATGGGCGAAGATACCCCCGAGATGCGCGCAAAATTCCTCGCGACCATCCCGCTGGGCCGCTTTTCCACCCCCGAAGACATGGGCAACGCCGCCTGTTTTCTATGCTCGGACGAGGCATCGATGATAACCGGCATTGCCATGGAAGTAGACGGAGGACGCTGCATATGAAACCTGTAAACCTGGCTGAAAAACTAGCACTGTTCACATCACACTGGGACCCGCATGTAATCGCGGACTATAACGACAACGATGTCATGGTCGTCCGCTTTCAAGGTGCCTTTCCCTTCCATTTGCACGAAAACACAGACGACTTCTTCCTGGTGCTGAAAGGCGAGATGACGATGGACCTGCAAGACAGCGCTCACACTGTCCGCGCAGGCGAGCTTTTCGTTGTCCCCAAGGGCATAACCCACCGCCCCCGCGCCGAAGAAGAATGCCATGTCCTGCTGATCGAACCCAAAGGCGAACCCAACACAGGCGATCCCGCAACAGCCGCTGCCAAACCAAGGCTCTGAACGCTTCTTTGGTCTCTAAATATCCTCGCCGAAGGCACAAATACTTTTTTGGAACCCAACCCAAGATGATGCACCCCGGCCCACAAAACCTGATAACCGATATCACCGGCCTCCGCGTCGGCAACGCACAGGACAGCAGGCTCAAATCAGGCACCACCGTGCTGACGGCAGACCGTCCGTTCACAGCCTCGGTGCACGTGATGGGTGGCGCTCCCGGCACCCGCGAAACCGACCTGCTGAACCCCGATAAATCCGTCGCGGAAATTGATGCGCTGGTCCTGTCCGGCGGGTCTGCCTTCGGTCTCGACGCCTGCTCCGGTGTAATGCAAGCCCTGCACGCGGACGGGCGCGGCTATGCCGTGGGGCCTGCGCATGTGCCGATTGTACCCGGCGCCATTCTGTTTGATCTGCTCAACGGCGGTCAGAAATCATGGACCACCAACCCCTATCCCCTACTGGGCCTCAGCGCCTATCAGGCGGCAGCGTCCACTTTCGCTCTGGGCTCGCAAGGTGCCGGCACGGGGGCCACCACGGGGACCCTCAAAGGCGGGCTCGGCTCGGCGTCTTTTGTCCTCGAAAACGGGATAACTGTCGGCGCGCTTGTGGCCGCCAATCCCATAGGCACGGTCACGACACCGGGCAACCGGCACTTTTTTGCCGCCCCCTTCGAGGTGGATCGGGAATTCGGCGGGCGCGGCCCCGATACCGCCAGCGGTCTTGGGCGCGACCTGACACAAACCAAACTGAATGCCAGCACCGAACGCAAAAATACCACGATTGCCATCGTCGCGACCGACGCCGCGCTCACCAAATCTCAGTGCCAGCGGGTCGCCGTCGCCGCACATGACGGTATGGCCCGCGCAATTGTCCCAAGCCATACGCCAATGGATGGTGATCTGATCTTTTCCGCCGCGACAGGCACAGCGGACCTGAAGGATCCGGTTGTCGATCTGGCGCTGATCGGCCACGCGGCAGCCCTGTGCATGGCCCGCGCGATTGCGCGCGGCATCTTTCACGCCACGCCAGAGCCGGGCGACACCCTGCCCTGCTGGTGTGACGTCAATCCCGCCTAGGCCCGCGCCGTATTCAGATCGACAATCTTTGCGTTGTGGCCCAGCAGGCGGCATACTTCGGCCACGATGCCCGTGGTATCCAACCCCGCATCCCGATACATCTCGGCTGGAGAGGCCTGATCGATGAAACGATCCGGCAAGCACAGCGTTCTGACACGACATCCGTGGTCCAGTAGCCCCGAACCGGCCATGGCTTGCAGCACCATGGCACCAAATCCACCCTGAGCGCCCTGCTCCACGGTAACCAGCGCCTTATGCGTCGTGGCCAGCCGCGCGATCAGATCCATGTCCAGCGGCTTGGCAAACCGTGCATCAGCAAGCGTCGCTTCAATACCTTCCGCCGCCAGCAGCGTGGCTGCGGCTTCGCAATCACCAAGGATCGTCCCCAGAGACAGGATCGCAACTTCGCCGCTGCCTTCCCGGATCATCCGGCCCTTGCCGATATCAAGGATGCGGCCCCGCTTGGGCAGCGTGACACCTGTGCCATTGCCGCGCGGATACCGAAAGGCGATCGGCCCGGCGTCATAGTCAGCCGCCGTAGCAACCATATGCACCAATTCCGCTTCATCTGCGGCCGCCATCACCACCATCCCAGGCAAGGCACCAAGATAGCCAATGTCAAAAGCACCCGCATGCGTGGCCCCGTCGGCACCAACCAGACCAGCGCGATCAATGGCAAAACGCACCGGCAGCCCCTGCAAGGCAACATCATGCACAACCTGATCGTAGCCACGCTGCAAAAAGGTCGAATAGATCGCACAGAAGGGTTTGAGGCCCGCGGCCGCCATACCAGCGGCAAAGGTCACGCCATGCTGTTCAGCGATACCCACATCAAACACACGGTTGGGAAAGCGTTTGGCCATACGATCAACGCCGGTGCCCGACGGCATCGCCGCAGTCACCGCCACAATCGCAGGGTCCTGCGCCGCCTCTTCGGTCAGCGTGTCCCCGAATACCCCCGTATAAGATGGCGCATTCGCCTTGGCCTTGGCCTGAACTCCCGTGCCCACGTCAAACTTCGACACGCCGTGATACTTGTCAGCCGAGCCTTCCGCATGCGCATAGCCCTTGCCCTTGACCGTACAGCAATGAATAAGCACCGGCCCCGTCGCCCGTGCCTTGGCACCGCGCAGAACGCTCAGCAGCTGGTCCATGTCATGGCCGTCGATCGGGCCGATATAGTCAAAACCCAGCTCTTCAAAGAAGGTGCCCTTGCTTTCCACACCCGTCACCAGCTCGCGGGCCCGGCGTGCGCCTTCACGCACAGGTTTGGGCGCAATTTGTTCCATCCCCTCGGCCATCGCCATCAGACCACCGAACGGGCCCTTGCGGCTCAGATCGGACAGGCTGGACAGATAGACCGACATCGCGCCCACCGGCGGGGCGATGCTCATCTCGTTATCATTCAGGATAACAAACAAGCGGCGGCCCTCGTGGCCTGCGTTGTTCAGCGCCTCATAGGCCATACCCGCACTGATGGATCCATCACCGATCACCGCAACAGCATCCCCGGTCGGCTGGCCCATATCCCGCCCCACCGTAAATCCAAGCGCCGCCGAAATGGATGTGCTGGAATGCGCCGCGCCAAAGGGGTCATAGTCGGATTCAGAGCGTTTGGTAAAACCGCTGATCCCACCGCCTTGTCGCAGGCCCGACATTTTCGAGCGCCGGCCCGTCAGAATTTTATGCGGATAGCACTGATGACCCACATCCCAGATCAGCTTGTCACGGGGCGTGTCGAAAACCGCATGGATCGCCACGCTCAGCTCCACCACACCAAGGCTCGAACCCAGATGCCCGCCGGTCTGGCTGACCGCGCTGATCACTTCATGCCGGAGCTCATCAGCCACCAGCCCAAGGTCTCTGTCGGACATGCCGCGCAAATCGGCAGGTCCGGCAACACGGTCCAAGGTCGGGGTTTTTGTTGTCGTCATCGCGCACTTCTCCTCGCTTTAAACGGTGGCGCAAGCTCTTGCCAAAGCCTGTGATCCGCCGACCGATAATCAAAAGGGGTCGCATCGGGTTTCCCCGCTGCGACCCCAGGTTCCTGTAGCCAACAGGAAGGGAACCGGGGTGTTGAGACCCCGCGCCCGAACCAAGGAAGCCAATGGTCCGTGCTGGGCTAAGACCGGGGCGACCGGTGACGGCCGCCCACGATCCTATTCGTAGACTGGCGCCTCGGTGGTCGCGAGTTCGGGCCAGTCGGCAATGACATTCAAGCCTTGCATGGGTTGCTGATAACCTTTGTGGCAGGTCTTGCAGGCAGCTTTAGGCGCATCTGCGTAAACCGGGCCAAGGCGTTCAGCGGGATATTCAGCTTCGAGCGGAAGCAGATATTCCTGGTTCATCTCGATCACCATCTGACGGCCCAGAAGCGCGGTGGACCATTGCGGCGTCACCTGCTCGGGATCGTAGAAGGCGCGGCTGTTGTGACAGAACACACAGTTCACACCGAGGCTGTTCGAGAAGTAGTTCATCAGCGAATACGTCATCTCGGTCTTCTGAATTGACGCAACATCCTCATCGTTGGGCACGCCCGCAACACGGCTTTCAAGGTCATGCACATTCACCGCTTCGTATTCGGTCAGGTACACTTCCATCGCGTTGGAGGGCAGAGACGTGGACTGGCTCAGCGACGTGGCCCGGTTCTGAACCGAAGACCACCCGGCGGTGGCATTTGTCACCGGCGTGATGTTGAACCAGATCTCGGAGGGCACGTTCTCGCCGCGGTGGCAGGTGTAGCAGTTCACACCGACCTCCTTGTTGGCATTGACGTGTCCGTCCCAGTTCTCGTTGATGTTCTGTGTCATCTGGATCATCCGGCGCGCAACAACCTTGGTGTAAAGGTCATCGTTGCCGTACTCTTCGACATCCACATCACCATGGCAGTAGGCGCAACCCTCTTCCGGTGATACCCACTGCGTCATCGCAGCCATCACACGGTTGAAATTGTCCTCGGTAAGGTCACCCAGTACCTGAACATTCTCATAGATGTCCTTTGCCAGATCCTCGCCCCCTTCGGGCACATAAGGCTCTTCGGTGTAGTAGGCCTCAATCGTGGGGTCCGGTGCAAACCGGGCCACGTTGAATTCCGCAACATGCATGCCCGTACCACGCGGGCCCGTCTGCATGCTTGCCGTCTGGGCCGGATTGCCAATCGAGATTACTGCAATCGCGAAGAACACAGCCGCCCCCAGAACACCAACCAGGATCGCCGGACCGAAGATATTCGTCGGGTTGTCCTCGTTCCATTTGTCAAACCACTTGGGCAACATGATCAGTTCTCCTTCCCGATAAAGGCTTCGTAGGTGCCGTAGTCTTCGTATCCGTAGGAGCCGTCATACATTGGCGCGAAATGGTGCTCTTGAGCCCAGATGAACCAGTTGTCCACAACCGTACCGGTCAGCAGGATCCCGATGCCGCCAGTGATCGGGGTGAGCACCGCAAACCACCACGCCCAGCGGTGGATACCTTCCATCGTGGCGTTAAAGCCCATGGTCCAGCGCCAGAACAAAGCCGCACGTTCAGTTGCCGTACCACGGTCATAAATCTGCTCCAGCTCGCGGTCGCCGCCGTAACGGGTCACCGCCAGAATGGTGCCGCCATGCATACAGAACAGCAGGACAGAGCCATAAAGGAACACGATCGAAAGACAGTGGAAGGGGTTGTAGTAAAGGTTGCCGTAGCGGATCGAGAACGCCGTCGTCCAGTCCAGGTGCGGGAAGATGCCATAAGGCACAGCCTCGCTCCACGATCCCATCAGGATCGGACGGAAAAGACCCAGTACAAGAAACAGCCAGACTGCAGCGGCAAAGCCCCAGAAGATGTGCTTGCCCATCTTGTGCTGCTCGGCCAGCAGATAGGCCCGCAAGAGCCATGTCATCACCGAGATCAGCAAAAAGAAGCTGGCGATAATGTACCAGCCGCCATCGTTCAGCGGTGGCATGGTCAGCCCGTATTCGGGGCTTGGTGGCTCAAGTGCCAGCCAGAAAAGCTGCCGGATGAACTGCGGGATCGACCAGCCGACCTGCGCCAGCATGTTGAAACCCACGATCACAAACCATGCGATACCGGTGGCAAAGGCAACCATCGTCGTCCAGCCAAAGTAGTATGGCCCGATTTGCGCGTTACCGAAGAAGCCAACCAATGTGCTGAAGAAGGGTTTTCCGACCCGCTCTTCCATCATGTTGTTGCCTTGATCGTCCATGCCCCATTCGGGTTTGCCCTGGACCTGCACTTGAGTGAAAATGTTTTGATAGTCAGGATACATGATCACATTCCTCCCATGACGGCGATGGGTTCGCCCCAGATCGGCAGGTCAAGCCACCAGTTCCACCACTCGGGCCAACCGGCAGTCCAGACCGGACCGGAGATGATGATACAGACGGCCGACCACAGACCGGCATTGATCGCCAGCAGGTACCCCACGCGGTGGATGCCCAAGGTGCCGACCGAATAGCCGATGAAGTCACGGAAGAAAGTGTCCTCGTGATCTGGCGTCTTGGCTTCTTCGCCTTCTTCAGGGTTACAGGCTGACAGGATCAGGCCACCGTGCAGTGCCAAAGCCAGCGTTGTCGTAAAGAACAGCGTGACCGCCAGCATATGCGCCGGATTGTAGTGGAAGTGCAGATAGGCGTAGCCTGTGTTGCTCACCCAGTCGAGGTGGCTGAAAATCCCATAGGGAAATCCGTGGCCCCATGCGCCCATCAGAAGCGGGCGGAAAATCACCAGCGTCATATAGGCGATGACCGCTGCCATGAACCCGAAGGGAACGTGATAGCCCATGCCCAGCTTGCGACAGATTTCCACCTCGCGCATTGCCCAGCTCAAGAACGCGCCTGTCGCACAGATCGTGATGATCTGCCACAGCCCGCCTTCCATCAGCGGCGCAAGGCCCAGCCCATAGCTCAGGTCAGGGGGTGCGATATTGATAAGCCAGGGGTTGAATGTCCCTTGCTGGGAGGCACCCCAAAAAATCAGGATCGTCCCGAGCAATGCAAAAAAGGCGGTCGTCACTCCGAAGAAGCCCACATAGAATGGACCCACCCAGAAGTCGAACAGATCGCCTCCGATCAGCGTCCCTCCGCGGACGCGATATTTTCTTTCGAAGCTGAGCAACGCCATCTTCTTTTCTCCGCGTTTGTGCGGCGCGCCTGTTCAGAACCTGATGCGATGCACCACGGCACGGCGCAACAGCGCGGCTGTAGTGACATCGACATGCATCCTAGGCGGAGGCCGTCGTATTATGATATTGCGAGTTCGCCGCGGGCGGGCGGCGCACACTTAAGACCGCCCGCAGCATTGATAGTGTGGTGCCAGTGACCCGAAGGCGTGCCCACAAGGCACGCCACCGGTTTACTGACCTCCGACGGCTGCCGCCGCCTCGAACCAGTTCAGACCGCTGCTGAGAACCACCAGGTGGATCATTGCGGCCAAAAGGAAGAGGAATACGCCCTGCGCCACAAAAACGCGACGGGGGTCAAAAATCAGCCAGATCTTGTAGAACTTTGCCATATCCATCTCCTCTTAGAACCACGGACGCCAGATAAAGGTCGCCAAGTGAGCGACCACAGCAACTGCCGAGAACAGCCAGAGGCCGCTCATGTAGACAGAGTGCAGTTCTTGCGCCTGTTCGTCTGTAAGACCTGTAAAGGACAGGTCGGTATTATCAGCCATAAAAATTCCTCCGGAACGTTATGCTGACGCCGCGCACCCCGCGGCCGGGTCCTTTGGGGGTTTCCCCCCTCGGGGCTCTGTTCCCCTGTTCCCAAGGTTACAGTCTCTTCACTCGACAGGCGCACACAGGTCGAGAATTCGGGTCGCGCAGCAATGGGGTCAGACCCGCTGCGGCGCGAAAGCTTCGTCAATAGGCCGAAAAAATCATCGGCGTGATGATCGTGGCCTGAGCCCAGGCGCGTGCCATGGGGCCTTTATCCGTAAAACTGCGCGACTTGATCGCATGCATCGCCCAGGTCAGCGTTGCCAGCGGCAGTGTCGCTACAAAAATGATCGCGAAATACACCGTGAATTCGACACTGGTCTTACGACGCACAGACTCGCGCGGCGCCTCCCCCGACTGCGTCGTTTCCATCATGTCAGATGTCATATCACTCATGTTCGATCCTCCAGATCATTTCCGGCCGTTGCCGGATCCAACGCCCGCACAGTGTCCAGCACCACACGGTCATCGCCTGCGGCCAATGCCGCTTTCTCCGCCGCGTCCCGCAAGGTCTTCGCAGCTGAAATTCGTGTTAAAATCGGATGCGTCTCAACAATCCGGTCAAGCATCGCCTGCGCATCGTCATCCCATGGGAAATCACGCCGCAAAGGCGTCAGTGTCGCATCCGTCGCATCCATCTCCGTGCCAAGAGGCAGAATATGAAACAACGCATCAAAAAGACCGTTGCAGATCTCCTGCACCAAATAGGTCGCCCCGGCATAGCCCATGAAAGGGGTGCCCGTCGCGCGCCTGATCGCGGCTCCGGGGAAGCTGGCGGGAATAAAGGCAGGCGAAGGGCCATGTCCCCCCTTCAACTCGGCCAGATACATCTTTTCATTAATCGACCCCATCACGATCAACGGCCGCTTCTGCCCCATCAGGGCGCGTACTTCCTCGTTATTGGTCTTCTTTCCGGCCATTCGGGCAACCGCAAAGGCACAGGGCAAACCCAGATCATCTTCCAGAAACAACCGGATGCCGCGCGAATAGGTTTCATTGGCCACAATCGCAAAGCTCGCCGTGGCAAAGAAATCCTGCGTGACAGAGCGCCAGAGATCCCAGACCGGCTTAAGGGTCGAGTGCTTCTCCCGCGCGATAAAAGGTTCGGGGTCGAGGCCCACCAGGTTCCCCAGTGCGCGCAGGAACTTGGTAGTACTCTCGACCCCTATCGGGGCTTGTAGATACGGCTTGGCAAGAAGCTCGCTCAACCCGCGCCCGAACTCGCGGTACATGCAGATGTTCACATCGGCATTTACCAGATTACGCATTTCGGCCACATGTGCGCCCAAAGGCAGCACCATATTGACCTCGCAGCCGATCCCTTCGACCAGCCGCCGGATCTCGGCCAGATCAGATGGCATGTTGAACGTGCCATACATCGGACCAAGGATATTCACGCGAGGACGCGCACCTTCCTCGCGTTTCTTCTCGGGCGGCATCCGACCCTTGGTCATACCGAACTCGGTAAAGATCCAGGTCATCGCCCGATCCGCCGCTTCCCACTGATCTTCATCAATCGTACGCGGCAGAAATCTCTGAATATTCGTACCCTGCGGCGTGACACCGCCACCAATCATCTCGGCAATCGAACCCGTCACCACCACAGCCGGCAGTGCCGGGTCCAGCGTGTCCCACGCCCGCTTCATCGACTCCTCGGTGCCGGCGCCCATCTCACCCTCACCCAGACCCGTGACCACAATCGGCAGCTCATGTGGCGGCAGCGCATCGGTATAATGCAACACGCTCGTGACCGGCAGGTTCTCACAGCCGACCGGGCCGTCAATCACCACCTGCAAACCCTTGACGGCACAAAAGGCGTAAACCGCCCCCCAATAGCCGCCCGCGCGATCATGATCGGTGACCAGCATCAACCAGCCCCCCCTGCGTCCAAATGGTGGAAAATACCGCGGGGGTTTGGGGGCAGCGCCCCCATCAAAGGATATGTCAGCCCTGTCGCCCTCAAATCATCTGCGCGGCCTTCGCCGCCCTCGCCATTTTATCAAGCTTCTTCTGGTGCTGCGCGCGGAAGTCCGGCCGCAGGTTGGGCGCACCCTCCCACACACCGGCCGTATCCTCATGGCCCACACCTTCAAAGAAATCCTTCATATGCGCCATCCGGTCTTTGTTCCCGATGGCCGCATTGATAACAGTCGCCAAAGACCCGGCACCCGCCACCCCCATCAGGGGTCGTGCCGAAATCAGGTTGGTAAAATACAGCCCCGGAATACCGAGCTCTTTGGCTTTTTGAACAACTGGCGTCGTTCCAATGGCAAGATCTGGCTGGATCGCTTCCATTGCAGCGCAATCGTCTTCAAGCGATGCGCGGTATTTCACTTTGGTGCCCTTGGCCTCAAGCCAGGCCGCATCCTCGGCAGACCACGGGCTGTTGGCACAGGCCGTCCCCACATACGGCACATCCGCACCGCTTTCGATCAGCAAACGCGCCACCAGCAACTCAGAGCCCTCATAGCCCGACAGCGTGATCGTCCCCTTGATCGGTGTCGCCGCAAGCGCCCCCCGGATCGCCGGCAGGACCGCGTTCTGAGCTTTTGCGATATCCTCCGCCGATACCCCAAGTGTCTCGCCAATCGCCTTCAGCCAGGCTGCCGTGCCGTCATAGCCAACCGGCGCGGATCCCACGACAGGGCGCCCCGCCGCTTTGAATTCACGGACCGTATCCACATAGAACGGATGTATCGCCGCCACCACCGCACAGTCGAGCGCTGCGTAAAGCTCGCGCCACTCCCGACAGGGAAGCACCGGTCCTGCTGCAAGTCCCATCGGCGCCAGCATCTGACCGATCATCATCGGATCGGCGGGGAACATCTCCCCCAGCATGGCCACCGTAGGACGTGCAGACTTCCCACCCACGGGAGCAGCCACCGGCCCCGCCATCGCTTCGGCGCGGGCATAGTTCAGCATCGCTCCGGCCAGAACGTCTTTGGCCTCGGCATGTGTGGGAACCCCAAATCCGGGCACGTCGATCCCGACGATCCGGACACCATTGATCTCCTTGGGCAACAGACGCAGCGGCACACCGCTGGCTGTCGGCACGCAAAGGTTTGTCACCACGATCGCATCATAGCGATCAGGATCGGCCAGCTCGTGGACACTGTCGCGAATGTCCTCATAAAGCTTACCTGTCACAAGCGACTCGGAATTGAACGGCACATAACCGACCGAACGGCGCGCCCCGTAGAAATGGCTGACAAAGGTCAGGCCGTACACGCAACACGCCGACCCGCTCAACACGGTGGCCACGCGCTTCATCCGCAGCCCCACGCGCAGCGACCCAAAGGCCGGGCACATCGACTGCGGCTTGTCATGCGGCCCCACGGGGTAATCCGCCTTGAACTTGTCCAACAGCTCCGACTGGCCGGCCGCGCGGGCGGCCTGCGCCATATCCGCACCCGAATGGCAGCCCATCGCATCTGCCGGGGCAGCATCCGCCACACGCGTGACATCGCCATGCGGGTGACCTTTGATCACCTCCACTTCAGCGGCGTCATCATATGTGACCTCGTTCTTCATTCCGGCGCGCCTTCCATGCGGCGCATCTGCAAAGCAACCGTGTCGAGAAGCTGGCGCGTCTCTTCGATCGCCTTTTGCGCGGCCTCATACATGTGGAGCGATTCCGCACCATGCGTCCTGCCCCGCTCTGCGGCGGTCAGGTCATACAGGGACGGCTCAGGCATCGTCATAAACCACCTCCAACGATGGTTTGGGCGCGGCGTTCTTGCCACGCATGTCTTCATCCGTCGCCGGCTGCAGAACAAAGTCGCCGCCCGTCTCGGACGCATCGAACAGACCCAACAGCCCATCCTGATCCAGCGGTGTCGGGCGCATCGGTGGCGCTTCGGCCACGTTGTCGCCCAGCTCGGCGAACAAATCACCCCATTGGGATTGTGCCGTACCGACGATCTGGTAGTTGGCGGATTTCTTGCGCAGGTCGTCATCCTGAGGGATCGACGCGAGGATCGGAATATCGACCGCTTCGGCAAAGGCCGCAGCCTCGCCGGTACCGTCATCTTTGTTGATGACCAGCCCGGCCACACCGACATTGCCGCCCAGCTTGCGGAAATACTCCACCGCCGAGCAGACATTGTTGGCCACGTAAAGCGACTGCAAATCGTTGCTGGCAACAAGGATCACCTTCTGGGCCATGTCCCGCGCAATGGGCAGGCCAAAACCGCCGCAGACCACGTCGCCGAGGAAATCCAGCAGCACATAGTCAAAGTCCCAATCATGGAACCCAAGCTTTTCCAGCAGCTCGAACCCGTGGATGATCCCGCGCCCACCACAGCCGCGTCCCACTTCAGGGCCACCAAGCTCCATCGCGAAGACACCGCCGCGTTTGAAACAGACATCGCCAATCTTCACCTCTTCACCCGCCAGCTTCTTGCGGGTCGAGGTCTCGATGATCGTCGGGCAAGCCTTGCCACCAAACAGCAGCGAGGTCGTGTCAGACTTCGGGTCACAGCCGATCAGCAAAACACGCTTGCCCTGTTCGGCCATCATGTGGCTGAGGTTGGCGAGGGTAAAAGACTTGCCAATACCGCCCTTGCCATAGATCGCAATGATCTGCGTCTTGGACGTGGGCTCGGCCTGAGGCACTTCCAGCGTCGCCTCATTGGCTTCGTCTTTCAGACGGGCGTCATACCCCTTGAGGTTTGGAACTTCGTCCTTCATGCCACGTCCTTCCAGTTCAAAATCATTTTCAGGCAATCCGGATCGGTAAAGGCCCGGGTGTAGGCAGCCCGCGCATCGCGGTGGCTCGCCTGATGTGTGATGAGATCTTCAAGGCTCAGCAGACCGGCCTCGACCAGCGCGCGCGTGGCCGCCAGATCGTCATGGGTCCATTCCGCCGCCACGCGGAAGCGCGCCTCTTTCATAAAGGCTGGCGGAAAGGCAAAACTGATCGCCGTGGTGTAGAACCCGGCCAGCACGACTTCGCCGCCCTTGGCCAGACGGCCCACCAATTCGTTGAGCACCTCGACAGAACCGGATGCATCATAAACCGAAGTGTAGTCACGGCGCGGATCATCTTCCGGCGCCACAACCTCATACCCTTGCGCGCCCTGACGGCGGCTTGGGTCAATCTCCCAGACCGTCGGCGCAGGCGCACCGGCGGCGATCGTAAGACGCGCCAGCAACCGGCCCAGTACGCCGTGACCCACAATCAGGTCCGGTACGGATTTGTTCAGTCCCGCCATCGCATGGCGCGCTGTGGCAGCCAGCGCCAGCAAAGCACCCGACGCGCCGTAGCCCGAATCAATGCGGGTTACACGGTCCGGCGCCGAAATGACCCGCGAGGCGGCACCACCGAAAAGCCCGAAGGCGTCATCATAGCAATTGGCACCGGGCACAAAGACGCGTTCGCCCACTTTGAAACCGGATGCGCGCGGCGCTTCGACAATCTCGCCAACCGCTTCATAGCCGGGCACCAGAGGATATCCCATGCCGGGGAAGGGTGGCATCTGTCCGGACCAGAAGAGTTTTTCGGTACCGGTGGAGATACCGGAATGCTCAACCTCGATCACCAGATCATCCGCGCCCGGCGCATTCAGCGTCAGCGTGTCCACGTCGAGGTCTTTGGGACCCTTCAGAAGAACGGCAGTAGTATCCACGGGAATCGGCTCCTTGAGGTGAATCAGATGTCTAGAGAGACTCACAGATTCTGGCTTCGTCTGTTGTAAGTTTAAGCTTACAGAATTTTGTGTCAACTATAATTGACACATTCAATCGCGCTGGCCCGGTTTTTGCGCCGTGACAACCCGGGTCACGTAATTTCGCGCCGGGCGCGGGCTGCGGATGTTGGTAAATCCAGCCGCCGCGCAGAGCGCCGAAATCTCTTCGGCCGACCGTGTGCGACCGGTTTGCATGGCCAGTGTATAGAATGCGAAATAGACGTCCCCTGCCCTGTCAGGCCGCGCACCTCCACCCATCGGCTCCGAAACAATAAGGCGACCGCCAGCCGGCAAGGCTTCGTATACGTCGGCCAGAAGCTGGGTCACCGTTTCATCCGCATGATCGTACAGCACACGGATCAGCGAAATCGCATCCGCTTCCTGTGGCACAGCATCATCGCGGAAGGACCCCGGCTCGATCGTGACACGATCCATCATGCCCGCAGCCTCGAACCGGGCCGTTGCACCCGGCACCACCTGCGGCAGATCGAACAATGTCATCTGCAGCTGCGGGTAAGCGACACCCACCGCCTCAAGAAAGGCGCCGGTGCCGCCGCCGATATCGGCAAGATGCCGAACACCCGTGAACGACACCGCGCGCAGCGTGTCCTCGGCCACCAGCTTCTGGCTCTGAGCCATCAGGTCAGAATAGGTCTCAGCCACAACCGGATCGATGTCGCCGCGTGCACCAAAGACATATGGCCAGAACTGCGACAGTTCCGTTTCTTCAGGCCCGCGCAACAAGGCCACAGGATCCTGCATATCCGCATAGAAGGCACGGTGATGCCGGATCATCGCCTCCAGCCCCGGCACGCCCATCAACGCGGCACCTTTGCGCGCAAGGATATAGTCGCCCGACCGTTTGCGCCGGATCAGCTTAAGCGCCGCTGCAGACTGCAACAGCACCTGCATCCGGTCCGGCGCGATCCCCGTCGCACGGCCCAGCACCTCGGGCGAGCGCGGTCCGCCGCGCAGGCGGCGTAACAAGTCCAGCTCGACCACCGCCATGAGCACCTGACTTTGAACAAAGCCCTGCACGACATCAAACAGAACAGCACCGTCGCGGCGCGCCTGCCCACGCGTCAGCGGAAAGCGACTCGCCCAGCTTTGAAACCCCGGACGCGCGATCAACCGGTTCAGCCAACCGCCACGCCAGTCCGGCAGGTCATGGGTCGTGTCCGCCATTACTCTGCTGCTGTGATATTCGGTGCCACGGGCGTCAGACGCTCGGCGTACTGTCGCACCATCTCGGCCAACTGCGCCTCTCCGGGGCACGAGGGGATAGAGGCGATAGCACCGCCCAGTATATCCTTGAGCCGCGAAATGGCGCCCTGCACACCCAGCAGGCTTACCGCATTGGGCCGCCCGTGCAGATCGTCCTGACCTGCAGGCTTGCCCAGCGTTTCGGCATCATACAAAGCGTCACGCAGGTCGTCGGCCACCTGAAAGGCTTCCCCGATGCGCGCGCCCAGCTCGAACCACGGCTCGGCTTCCTGACCCGCGGCAACCGCCCCCATCTGGGTCGCGGCAATAAACAAGGCACCAGTCTTGGCCTGATGATAGGCCGACAGGTCGATCTCCGTTTCGCTCTCCCAACCCTGCCCCGCACAGATGCCACCAGGCATGCCCGTGCGCTGCGACAGGATCATAATCAACTGCGCCACACGGTCAGGCGCCAACACTGACTGCCGCGCCAGTATTTCAAACGCCAGCACAATGAGACTGTCACCCGTCAGCACGGCCAGCGGCTCGGAATAGGCTCTGTGCACCGAAGGCTTGCCCCGACGCATATCGGCGTCGTCAAAACAGGGCAGATCATCATGCACAAGGCTCGCGCAGTGAATAAGCTCAAGTGCGGCCGCTGCAGCATCAGTCAGCAGGGGGCGATCATCTCCGCAGGCCATCGCAACCGACGTCAGGATAGTAGGCCTGATCCGCGCGCCCCCGGGGGCCGTCGCATAGCCCAAGGCGGAAGACAGCCGTGGCGGCACGGCCCCACGCCCCTGACCGACAGCAACCGCTTGTGAAATTGCTGTCTCGATTCGCGCATTCATGCCCATGAGGATGTCCTTTTGACCGCAGGTGTCATATTTTACATACACCAAAGTGTAAATCATACTGGACACTTTCTTCATTCGAGTCAACAATCCCTTATGCATCTTTCAAGTGCGCCCCTTCTGCCGGACCGGCCCCGTGCTGTGGTGATCGGCGCCGGTATCGCCGGCCTCGCCGCCAGCCTGCGACTGGCCTGCGCCGGTATGCAGGTGACCCTGCTTGAACGGCACAACGCCCCCGGCGGAAAAATCAGAACGCTGCGCAGCGACGCAGGCCCGGTTGATGCAGGCCCCACGGTGCTGACCATGCGCCATGTCTTCGACGATCTCTTCGCCTGTGCCGGAGAAAACCTCAAAGACCACGTCACCCTCGTGCCGCAAAGCATCCTTGCGCGCCACTTCTGGCCCGACGGCAGCTGCCTTGATCTGCACGCGGACCCCCTGCGCAGCCGCGACGCCATCGCGGCATGGGCGGGCGACAGATCGGCCGACGAATTCATGCGCTTTCACAAACGCACCCAAAAGCTGTTCGAAGCCTTTGACCAACCCATGATGCAGGCGCCGCAACCAAGCCTGCGTGAACTGGTGCCCCATGTGATGAGCCAGCCGTCGCTGATCACTGCCATGGCCCCACTGTCGACACTGAAACAGGCACTGACAAAGGCCTTTAGCGATGTGCGGCTGCGCCAACTCTTTGGCCGCTACGCCACCTATGTTGGCGGCGCGCCGCATCTAAGCCCCGCGATCCTGTCACTCATCTGGCAGGCCGAGGCAGACGGGGTCTGGGTGGTGGAAGGCGGCATGCACAAGCTGGCGCAGGCCATCGCCACTCTCGCGCGCCACCGCGGCGTCGACATCCGCTACAACACCCATGTGGACCGTATCGTCACAGACAACGGGCAGGCCACAGGCGTCGATATCGACGGCACCTACCGCCTCGATGCCGAAGCGGTCCTCTACGCAGGCGACCCGCGTGCGCTAGCAACTGGCAGCATGGGCCAAACGCTCACCCGCGTGGCGCCACAGACCGTCACCCTGCCGCGGTCACTCTCCGCACGGGTCCATAGTTTTGCCGCCACCCCCAAAGGGGTCGACCTGGCCCACCACAACGTCTTTTTCGCAGCAGACCCGGACAGCGAATTCACCGATCTGGCCGCCGGGCGGCTCCCCGCAGACCCGACGCTCTATCTCTGCGCCGAAGATCGCGGCCTCGCGGCGGCCCCACCGACACTCGAACGTTTCGAAATCATTTCGAACGCGCCCGCAACAGACAAAGAACCTCCACAAAGGGAGTTGGACGAATGGCATCATCAGATCATGCAGAGGATGGCGGCTATGGGCGTGACTTTCGACCCGACGCCCCAAGCGACACAACTGACCACTCCAGCGATGTTCGCGACCCTGTTTCCCGAAACACTGGGCGCGCTTTACGGCCAGACACCTCATGGGCTGACCGCCGCCCTCAAACGCCCGACAGCGACAACACCGATCGCCAACCTCTTTCTTGCCGGCGGGGGCACCCACCCGGGTGCGGGTGTGCCGATGGCGACACTCTCCGCACGGCACGCGGCCGAGGCGATCTTGCGCGACCAAACTTCAACGTGGACGTCGGCCCGAACGGCTATGCCTGGTGGTATGTCGACGGATTAAGCGACTGCGGCACCCGTGCTGTCTCTGTTATCGGCTTTATAGGCTCTGTTTTCTCGCCCTGGTACCGCTGGTCTGGGCGCAGGAATCCGCAAAACCACGTCTGTCTCAACGTGGCCACCTACGGGCCGGGCGGTCGCTTTACGATGACCGACCGTGGGCAAAGCGCGCTGCGCCAAACCGCGTCACGGCTCGAAGTCGGACCCTCCATGATGCGATGGGACGGCAGCGATCTGGTGATCGACATTGACGAAGTGTCCAGCCCGCCGCTCGTCAATCGCATAAGGGGTGAAATCCGTGTCACCCCTTCGGCCATCACCCGCGTCGAGCTGCCGCTGACACCGGATGCCGCCCATATCTGGCGGCCTTTCGCTCCATCGGCGCGCATCGAGGTGAACATCGACCGCAAAGGATGGCAGTGGCAGGGCGAAGGCTACTTCGACGCGAACTTCGGCACCCGCGCGCTGGAAGAAGATTTCAGCTACTGGACATGGGGCCGCTTTCCCACCGCAAAGGGCGCGACTTGCTTTTACGATGCCACACGACTGGACGGATCGGAACTGGCTGCAGGCTTCGCCTTCGACAAAGACGGTACCGCCCGCACCATCTCTGTGCCCCCCAAGAAACGCTTTCGCCGCAGCCTTTGGGCGGTCAAGCGCGAAACCCGTGGCGACGCGGATTGCACCCCGCGCCAGCATATGAACATGCTTGATGCGCCGTTCTACTCTCGCTCGGCGGTCACAACGACGCTGGATGGCGAAGAAACAACGGGCGTGCATGAGGCGCTTGACCTCACCCGCTTCCGTTCACCGCTTATCAAGCCGATGCTGGCTGTCCGGGTGCCACGGCGCAAAGGCTGGCGCTGGGACTGACCGGCGCGCCACACTTGCGAAACCCCGCAGGATTCAGGAACGGCGGCGGCGGCGCGCAGCCGCCAATCCTCCGACACCTGCCAACAGCAACAAAGACGACGCTGGCAACGGAATAGGATTGGGCGTTGTTTCAAGATCGCCAAGAACAACAGCATCAAGCGAGCCAAAGACGCCGCCCGAATTACTTGTCCGATCCGCGCGAATGACCAGCCTGTCGAGCAATAGCCCATCCAGAACACTTGCGATAAAGGTCGCATAAGTCGAGGACGTCGACGTGAACTCATCTATTCCCAACGACGTAGCACCCAGGAACCCCTCGACCGACACCGTTGCACTTGGGGAATCACTTTCGACTTGCCAGTCCAAGCTCATAAAATTGAAACCCGTCGCGCGTGAGACCGTGAGTATGCCGTCGCTGTTGACACGTCTCTCATATTCCAGCCCACCATCGGCATTGTCCGAAGCCCCAAAAAACGCACCCCCTGTCGCGGCCACGGTATAGCCGCTTTCGGAAAAGGTTTGATCGCCACCACCCGAAGAAGCTGCGTTAAAGCCAAGTGTGACTGACCCCGCCGATGCCGCCGTTGAAATGCCGGCAGCCAGAACAGCCGCCACAAGAAAAGAAATCTTTTTCACAAAAACACGCCCCCAAAACAATAGCCATTCAGGCAAGCCTAGCTTTACGTGTTTGATATTTCAATTGATTCTTAGGTGGCCGTCTCGGGCGGGTTGCGCGCCATGTCAGGGTTAAGCCGCCAGACCTCGGCGTTCAGCGCCGCCGCAATCGTCACCCACAGCAGATAGGGCAGGAACAACAGTGCTGCGATCGTATCCACCGGCCACATGACAAGGATGCAGCCAAGCACGGCCAGCCACAGGAAAGACACCACAGCCATCCCGATGCGGATGTTCCTGATCCCGAAGAAGACAGGTGTCCACAGCCCGTTAAACGCGATCTGCAATGCCCAGAAAGCCATCGCCACGCCGTTGTTCTCGGCCATTGCAATACGTGCGCCGGCAACCGCCATGCAAATGTAAAGCACCATCCAGGTGACAGGAAACACCCAGTCCGGCGGCGTGAACCACGGCTTTTCAAGCTTGCGGTACCACGGGCCCGGCGGGAACAACCCACCGGTCAAGCCCGCACCAAGGCAGGCAATCAGAAAGATACCGAATAAAAGCCAGAACATCGTCGACAGCTAGAGCGTCCGCCCTAGCCTGTCAACTCGCTGCGCCGCGCCTGACTATGCGCTTCCAACGTCGCCAGCACCGAAATCAGCGCATCACTGCGCGACGGTTGCGGCGCGCCTTTCGCTGCGGCTTCAACCAGAAAACGCACCTCGTCCAGCGGCTTGGCATAAAGCACCGCCGACTTGGGCATCACCACGCTGGCCGCGCTCAGGAACATGGACTGCCCCAGCCAGCCGATCTTTTGCCACTTGTTGGTCCGCGCCCGCGCCGAAATGGAATCGTATCCCATCGATGTCAGCTGCCCGCCAATGCCCGCATAGATGTAGCGCGCACCGTAAATGCCCGGACGGCATGCCGCCGGCAAAGCACCCACCCCCGCCTCCGAGCGGATGTACAAACGGTTCGCTTCCATCACCAGCCGCTTGACCATGGCCCTCACCGCCTTGCTTGGCGTCGGATTGGCAAAGAACTGCTCCACATCGATCCCTGCCGCGTCCAGCCAGTCCAGCGGCAGATAGATCCGCCGTTCCTGCGCATCCTCGCCGACATCGCGCGCAATGTTGGTCAGCTGCATCGCCACGCCCAGATCACAGGCGCGCGCCAGCGCATCCGCATCCCGCACGCGCATCAGCACACACATCATCGCCCCCACGGCCGAGGCCACACGCGCCGAATAATCCTTGACCCCCGACAGGGTCTTGTAGCGGCGCTCGTCCGCATCCCAGGCCAGACCTTCCAACAAGGCGTCCGGCAAGGCGCGCGGCATCTCGAACTCATCCACGATCGCGGCAAAGGCGCGGTCAGTCGGGGCGTCTTTCGGCTGGCCCGCGTAAACACGGTCAAGCCGGTCGCGCAGCCGCAAAACAGAGCCTATCTTGTCCTTTTTAAGGTCAACCTCGTCATCCGCCAGCCGGCAAAAAGCGTAAAGCGCCAGCGCCGGATCCCGCACATGCGCCGGCAATAGCTTGGACGCGGCATGAAACGACAAAGACCCGTGGCGGATCGCCTCGCGGCAGTGTTCCATATCGTCGGGACGGATCATTCCGCAGCCCTCCGCATCGGGGCGGCGGCGGCGGTCACCGGCGCGTCGGGCACCAGCGTGCCCAGCACTTCTGCCGTTGAAATCACCCCCGGCACACCAGCGCCGGGATGCGTGCCCGCGCCCACAAGGTACAGCCCACGCGCCTCCTCCGAGACGTTATGCGGGCGAAACCACGCGCTTTGCAGAATGCGCGGCTCGATCGAAAAACCCGCGCCCAGCGGGCTGAGGTACCGGTCGCGGAAGGTCTCGGGTGTAAAGACCACTTCGCTGCTGATCTTGTCGGTCACACCGGGCAACAGCTGCTCTTCCAGCACCTTAAGCATCTTGGCCTTGTACCGGGGCTCTTCCTTGGCCCAGTCGACCCCGTTGTCGTGACCCAGATGCGGCACCGGGCTGAGCACGTAAAAGGTGTCATCCCCTTCCGGCGCCACCGACGGATCAGTGACCGACGGGCGGTGCACATAAAGGCTCATGTCATCGCAAAGCTTGCCATTGATAAAAATATCCTTGAGCAATCCGGTATAGCGCGGCCCGTTCAGGATGGTGTGGTGGCCCACGTCTTTCCACATCCCGGCAGTGCCTTTAGTGCCGAAGTACCACACGAACAGGCTCATCGAATAGCGTGTCTTCTTCAGCTTCGCCGCCGTCCAGCGTTTCTTGCGGTGGTTGCGCATCAGCCGGGTATAGGTGTGCCCCGAATCTGCGTTCGACACGACAACGTCCGCGCCCATCTCCAACCCGTTCTGCAACCTGACACCTGTCACCGCGCCGTCCCGCACCACGATCTCGTCGGCTTCGGTGTTCATCAAAAGCGTGCCGCCCTGATCCTCGATCACATTGGCCATCGCCTGGGCCATGCCGGCCAGACCGCCCATGGCATAGTGAACCCCGAATTCCTTCTCTAAATAGGCCACAAGGATGTACATCGACGTCACATGCAGCGGGTCCCCCCCAATGAACAACGGATGGAACGACAGCGCCATGCGCAGCTTTTCGTCCTTTACGCGGCTGGCCGCATGGGCGTAAACCGATCTGTCCGCGCGCAGCATGCCAAAGATCGGCAGCACCTTGACCAGATCCCACAGCTTGTGCATCGACCTGCGGCCCAGA
The DNA here is from genome assembly GCA_947501635.1 of uncultured Roseobacter sp. GTDB lineage: Bacteria > Pseudomonadota > Alphaproteobacteria > Rhodobacterales > Rhodobacteraceae > Roseobacter. Next base: position 63,099 of record CANMWT010000012.1, on the reverse strand, counting down.
TCCTCAAAACCGAACCAGTAGCGCTTGGAACTGTCGACCAGAAACTTGTCAAAGCCCTTCAGATCACCGGGCGACAGTTTCGCCACTTCGGCGCGCAGCTTTTCGGTGTCCTGCTGTGCGACGAACTTGGTGCCATCAGGCCAGCGTATCTCGTAAAACGGGTCCAGCGCCTGCAGGGTCACATCAGCGTCAAAGTCGCGTCCGCAAGCCTCCCACAACGCGCGATAAAGCTGCGGTACCGTCACGATCGTGGGTCCCAGATCAAAGCGGTGACCGTCCTGCCAGATCGCCGATCCGCGCCCGCCGGGGACGTCCAGCTTGTCAATCACCGTCACGCGGTAGCCCTTGGCGCCCAGACGCATCGCCGCCGCCAGACCCCCAAGCCCCGCACCGATTACAATCGCACGCGCGCCCTGCGCGTCCGCCGCTTCAACAGATTCGATGGGATCAACACGTGTCATCATTAGGATACAGTAGATGTGTCTAGTTGACTTGACAATTGTCATCTTCCATTTTGCGGCAAATAGTGTCAGACTTAGTTGACACTCTAGTGAGTCCCAGTGCGCAAGATGACGAAAACACCCCCCGAAACACCCGTTGTTTCCATCAGCTTTTTCCGTATGAGCACCCGCGCCAGCCGTGCGTGGGCCATGTGGATGATGGGACAGGCGCGCCTGTCATTGCCGCGCGTGCCGGGCATCGGCTTCTGGAAGCTTTGCGGCTCGGGCAAAAACGAAGGCTTCACGCCCCAGCTGGTACCACAGGTCTTTGCCATTCTGTGCAGTTGGAAAGACGAGGAAACGGCCCGCAACCAGATCGAAAACGCATCCGTTTTCAACCGCTACCGCTCCGCCGCCAGCGAAGACTGGACCGTATTTCTCGAAACCACATCCGCACGCGGCATATGGTCGGGCACCGCTCCCTTTGCAGCCACCGGCCGCGCCGAAAACGGCCCATTGGCCGCTTTGACCCGCGCCACCGTCAAACCCAGTCGCGCCCTGAAATTCTGGGATCAGGCACCTGACGTAAACCGCTTGATCGACGACGACCCGAATGTGGTGTTCAAGATCGGCATCGGCGAAATGCCCCTGCTGCACCAGATCACCTTCTCGATCTGGCCCGATACATCCAAAATGGCCGCATTCGCGCGGCGCAGCGGCCCGCATGCCGATGCAATCCGCGCGGTGCGTGACGGCAACTGGTTTGCCGAAGAACTCTACGCCCGTTTCGCCATCCTGGGCGATGCCGGCTCATGGGACGGCGCAAGCCCCCTCGACAAATTGGAACTGACTGCATGAAGACCCCCTTCCCTTTTTCGGCGATCGTTGGCCAGACCGAGATGAAACAGGCCATGATCCTCACCGCTGTCGACCCCGGCATCGGCGGCGTTCTGGTCTTTGGCGACCGCGGCACCGGCAAGTCGACAGCCGTGCGCGCGCTTGCGGCCCTGCTGCCTGAAATCACCGTCGTCGAAAGCTGCCCGGTGAATGCCGCAACCACCGCAGAATGCCCTGATTGGGCCGAATTAGGGTCGAAAAAACGTGTCAAACGCCCCACGCCGGTAATAGACCTGCCACTTGGCGCGACAGAAGACCGTGTGGTCGGCGCGCTTGACATCGAACGGGCCCTGACCCGCGGCGAAAAAGCGTTCGAACCGGGGCTGCTGGCCCGCGCCAACCGCGGCTATCTCTACATTGACGAGGTCAACCTGCTCGAAGATCACATCGTCGATCTGCTGCTCGACGTGGCCCAGTCCGGTGAAAACGTGGTCGAGCGCGAAGGCCTCTCGATCCGCCACCCCGCCCGCTTTGTGCTGGTCGGCTCCGGCAACCCCGAAGAGGGCGAACTGCGCCCCCAGCTCTTGGATCGTTTTGGCCTCTCGGTCGAGGTCAAATCGCCTACGGACGTCGCTGAACGGGTCGAAGTCATCAAGCGCCGCGACGCGTTTGAAGCAGATTTCGACGCCTTCATGGCGCGGCATGGCGCAGAGGATGCAAAGGTCCGCGACACCATTCTCAAAGCTCGCAAACGCCTGCCCAAGGTCAAAACACCCGACGATATCCTGAACGACTGCGCCGCTTTATGCATCGCGCTGGGGTCGGACGGGCTGCGGGGCGAACTGACGCTGTTGCGCACCGCCCGCGCGCTCGCGGCCTATCGGGGCGACAAGACCCTGACGCGCGCGCACCTGCGCGACATCGCCCCCTCTGCCCTGTCCCACCGGCTGCGCCGCGACCCGCTGGACGAAGCCGGATCAGGCGCCCGTGTCGCCCGCATCGTGGATGAGGTACTGGGGTGACCAGCGACACCACCAGTTGGGACCGCGCGGCCCTCGCGCTCCGACTGCTTTGTGTGCCGGATGCAGACCTTGGCGGCGCGGTGATCCGCATGCGCGCAAGCCCCGCGCGCGATCATGTGCTGACGCAGGTGGCCCCCTTGCAGCCGCGCAAAATTCACCCCACCATCAGCGACGACCAGCTGTTTGGCGGACTGGATCTGGCCGCCACCTTGAATGCCGCGCAAGTAGTTGAAAATAAATCATTTTTTCATAGCAGATGCACTGCGTTGCTGACCATGTCGGAACGGTGCGGTCCGGATCTTGCGGCAAAACTGGCCCAGCAACTGGACAGCGGCGCAGGACATATGATCGTAGCGCTTGACGAAGGGGCCGAACCGGATGAGGCAGCCCCCCCTGCCCTGACCGAACGTCTGGCGTTTCACATCGCGCCGGAAGGGCGCGCGCCTGCTGGCTGGCCTTCGGATACGCCCCCTGTCCCCGCGGGGACACCTCTGACGCCCGCCGATGTGACCGTTTCAGGCAGCGACATCGAAACCCTCACAAGCCTTGCGGCAGTCTTCGGCATCGACAGCCTGCGCGCGCCCTCATTGGCGTTGCGCGCCGCCCGGGCGCATGCAGCAATGCACGGACGTAAAGCGGTAGATGAAAGCGACCTTAATGCCGCGGCCGAGCTGGTCTATCCCCAGCGCGCCACCCGTGTCCCGCAAGAGCCCGAAGACCAAAGCCAGGACCCCCCTCCCCCGCCTGAAGACGCCCCCGATGACGACGGCGCCGGAGACAGCGAAAGCTTCGAGTTGCCCGATGGTGACATGCTGGTGGACGCCGTCAAAGCGCTGTTGCCTGCGGACCTGCTGGCCGGGCTTGTCCCCGCGGGGACAACCCGCAGCCAGACCGGCGGCGGTGCGGGTATGAAGCGCAAAGGCAACCGGCGCGGACGACCCCTGCCCTCCCGCCCCGGGCGGCTGGACGGTCGGGCCCGTATTGATCTGGTGGCCACCCTTCGGGCGGCGGCCCCCTGGCAACCGCTCCGCAATGCGGCTGTCCCCGCGGGGACACCCCCGCGCCAGGGGCTGCAGATCAGACCCGCAGACATCCGCCTCAAGCGTTACCAGGAACAGTCCGACCGGTTGCTGATCTTTGCCGTGGATGCCTCGGGCTCCGCGGCCATGTCGCGCCTGAACGAGGCCAAGGGCGCGGTCGAACTTTTGCTGGGGCAGGCCTATGCGGCGCGCGACCACGTGGCGCTGATTGCCTTTCGCGGCGCAGAAGCCGAGCTTTTGCTGCCGCCGACGCGATCGCTGGTGCAAACCAAACGGCGGCTGGCCTCCCTGCCCGGCGGGGGCGGTACACCGCTGGCCGCAGGGCTCCAGCAGGCCGCCTTGCTGGCCGAGCAAAGCCGCGCGCGCGGGCTTTCCCCCACGGTTGTCATCCTGACCGACGGACGCGCCAATATCGCGCTCGACGGTACGGCAAACCGGCAGACCGCGCAAAGCGATGCCGAGAAAATGGCCGGGCTGCTGACAGCGCAGAACATAGCGGGGCTGGTGATCGACATGTCCAACCGCCCTCAGGACGCGCTGCGCAGCCTGGCGGCCCGCATGCAGGCGCCCTACATCGCCCTGCCCCGCGCCGACGCAGAGCGGCTCACAGGGGCTGTCAGCGCCGCTCTGGAGGGCTGAGGGCCCATGCGCTGGCCTCCCCCTGCCGACTGGCCCCATGCGGCGCTCTCACGGCAGGTGCACAGCCGTCCGCACCGCTGGCATGTGCAAGAAACCGGCACGGGCGAGACCCTGCTGCTGTTGCACGGGGCAGGCGGCTCTACCCATTCATTTCGCATGCTGCTGCCGCTGCTCGCGGTGCAGTACCATGTCGTGGCCATCGATCTGCCCGGTCAGGGTTTCACGCAACTGGGCGCGCGGCACCGTTCCGGACTGGAAGCCACCGCGGAGGATATGACGCGCATGTGCCGGCAGGAAGGCTGGCACCCCACCGCGATCATCGGCCACTCCGCCGGGGGTGCTTTGGCGCTTCGATTGTCGCAACAGCTTGTGTCCCCGCGGGGACACCCCCCCAAGGTCGTCGGCATCAACGCCGCTCTAGACAATTTCAAAGGGCTTGCGGGCGTGTTGTTTCCGGTGCTTGCCAAGCTGCTGGCAGCGGTGCCTTTCACGGCGAAGGTCTTTGCGCAATCCTCCGCAGCGCCGGGGCGCATTGAGGCTCTAATCCGCAGTACAGGGTCTGATATTGATGCCGAAGGGCTATCGTATTACCGACGTCTCATCAGTGACCGCGACCACGCGGACGCCACGCTGATGATGATGGCGAACTGGTCTCTGGACGGGCTGCAGCACGATCTGGGCACTGTCCCCGCGGGGACACTTCTGATTGTGGGCGATAACGACGCCACCGTGCCGCCCGAAGTCTCTGACAAAGCCGCCCGCAAACTCCCCGATGCGCGGGTTGTTCACCTGCCCGGTCTGGGCCATCTGGCCCATGAGGAAGCGCCCGAGACCGTGGCGCGTCTGATCCTCGACTTCGTGCACGACTAATCCTTGAGCGCATCCAGAAACGCACGGGCTGCCAGCTCGAGCCGGCGCGGGTCAACTGCACCGAAATCACGGTCCAGCAAAACTTCGAACTTGCCGGCAGAGGCAGTGCACCGCGCCGTGCCTTCGGGGCGGTTCAGCTTGATGGTTGTCCGCGCGGAAGATTTGGCAACCGGGGCCTTGGGCGCTTTTGGCGCCTTGACACCGCCGGCCACCGCTTGCCGCAGCAACGCAAGCTCTGCCTGCGCGTCGCGGTCGGGATGGGCCTGCAACAGCGCCCGCACCTGCCCGGCCGCGCGCGGGTTGCTGTCCAGCAGCTTCAAGAGCCCAAGACCGGTGGCGCGCGGGATCACTTCGGGGTGTTTCAACGTGTCACCGATGGCGCGCAGAAGATGCGTGAAATGGCGGATGTAGCTGCGCTTTTGCCGGCCGGCAGAGGCAAAGAGCACATCAACCGGATCGCCCGCATAGCCCATGCTTTGCCCGGTGCGGTCTCCGTAGGACATGGCAAGCTGCGCCATTTCCGCGAAAGAGATATCGCGCCGCACTAGGTTTTCGTCCACCATCCGCCGGTACAGCAAGTCCAGTTGCGCCCCGCGCGCCTGGAGCGTGGCGGGAATGCGGGCATAAGTGTCATCGCCGGTTTCAGCCAAAAGCTCGCGATAGGCCGAGAGGCGGCGAAAGCCCTGAATAAGCTCGTAGCCGTCCGCGACTTCCTCCACGTGGATCGGGTTTGACAGACCCACCGCGCGGATCGACGCCTTGAGTTCGTCCAGTTCCGGGTCCCGTTCGGCCACGCGGTCGCGGATCAGCTTTTCAGCGCGGATCGCATCCACCGCAACAGGGCCCACGATCTGGCCATTTTTCTTGAGCGCCACATACTCATGCGCGAGCCGGTCATTCTCAGCGCGGATGGCGGCTTCTGCCTCCTGTCGCGCAGAAAGTGCTTCGGCATTCTCGGAAATGGCCGCCGCCATCGGACCGCGCCGCGCCTCGGGTGCCGGGTCTGTCCCCGCGGGGACAGCGGTGTCGTCAAAGTCGATGTCGAATACTCGCCGCTTGCTCATACCTCATCCTCCAGTTTGTCCCATGCCGCGCCCAGATGGGTGCGGAATTCAGCATATGCCTGATCGAAACTCGCCCGGGCCCGCCGCCATGTCTCACGGGTCATATCGCGATAGTCGATTTCATAGATGGACGACAGAAAGCGCCCTGATTGCTCAACCGCGCGGGTCATCTCGATGGGGTGGGTGGCTACTCTATCACCCCAGACTTTGACAAAGGCTGACTGCATCGCGCGGTGCAGATCGTTGTTGGGCTCGAACCGTGTGAGCAGGAATCGCACATCCAGAAACGCCTTTGGCAGGGTCATTGTCCCCGCGGGGACAAGTCCGGAAAACCGGCTGAGATCTTCGAGCGCTTCGGACAGCTGACCGATGAAAGAGGTGGTGGAATCATATTCCCAATACCCCGGGCCGGAGGGGATATAGAGCATGTCTGCCGCAAAAACCGCGTTCATCGACTGGTAGCCAATGGCCGGCGGACAATCAAAAAGCACAAGGTCATAAGCGTCGGGTGCCAGCTGGTCAAGAAAGCGCGAAACGGCCGCAAAAAACGACCATTCGGGGTTCATATGCCGGTACTGGGCAGAGGCGAATTCAACAAAGGCCGCATTGGCACAGGAGGGGACAATATCGATCGTGGGCCAGTTCGTCGGCTTGATAAAATCCGACACGCGCAGATCAGCCAGCCCCATGTCGGTGATGCTGCTGGGCAGGCGGCGCTGGGGCAGGGCGGTCCCGCTTTCGGCACCCTGTGCGGCCTGATTCATGCGCGTCGTCTCTGCCGCCAGATCGCGCGCCATAATACCCCAGACGGTGTATTCCTCGGCCACATCCGACAGGCCCATCGAATGGCTCAGCGTGGCCTGCGGGTCGAAATCGACACAGAGCACGCGGTAGCCGTCCAGCGCAGCGGCGTGGGCAAAGTGCAGCGCCACGGTGGATTTGCCGGCGCCGCCCTTGAAATTGGCGATGGCCGCGCGCATCGCACGTTTGCCTGACGGCCGGTAGGGCATCAGCGAGCGGCGGTTGACCTTGAGCCGGCGGCGCAGCTCGTTGATCTCGTCAAGACTGTACCAGCGCTGGCGTCCGTCCTCCTCTACCTGTCCCTGGGGCAGGGTGGGGTCGGCGGCAAGACGCCCGCGCATCGTTGACTGGTTGACCTGAAACACCAGTTCCGCCACCTCCCAGCTGGAAAAGCGCCGCAGCGTCTTCTCGTTTTGCGGGCTGTAGGTCTGCTGGCGGATGAACCCCTGCATTTTCAGCGATTGTGCCTGCAACTGCGCGAGGTCTTTGTGGGTAAACATGGGCGGCCTGTCTTTGTGCTCGTGTTGTTTTGTGCAAAACCTCTGTCCCCGCGGGGACGCAAATTCTGCTTTTTTCCAGATTTACGCGTATTTGCGGAAAAACGCAAAAGGGAATATCATTGCGTAGCAGAAATGCGGACCCATGCGCGCGCCTTCAGGTAAAGGGCCGCCGCGGGGTCTGGTGATTCTGTGCAGCGGGTCTGTCCCCGCGGGGACAAGCCTGCGCATCGCTACAAGATATTGGGGGACATCACGGGGCAGCAGACTGGCTATTGGGGGACAAAAGCGCTTTATTGGGGGACGCCCTGACTGTCCCCCAATACCAATATACCGATATTTTTCTTTTTGGATTGGGCAGGAAAGACAGCTGGTTGCAAAGCTGCTCTTGACAGAATCGGCGTTTAGGACGCAAATCAGGGAAGGGTTCGGAAAAGCGGCTGAAAAGGCCGGGGACCCAGACAAAGAGGCTGATCCATCAGCCCGTTCAGAGGCAGCATGACCCGGTAGCGGGCATGCATCTAGACATAAGGGCAGACTATGCTTTCCACGAAACCCGTGGGTCGTGGGGCCGCTGCACGCAAATACGACATTCTGACAGCTTTGGGCGCCTATGCTTTGGCGCGGGACAAACACGATCAGAGACGCGTGCTGCGGCTGATGACCCTGATGACAGCCAGATACAACTGGGCCCGCGACGAACTTGCCGTGGGACAACGCGAGATCGCGCAGCTTTGGTCGGTGGACGAGCGCACTGTCAAACGCGAAATGGCGCTGTTGCGTGCGCGCGGCTGGCTGGTGGTGCGGCGACAGGGCGCGCGCGGACGTGTGACCCAATACGCGTTGGGGCTGGACCGAATTTTAGAGGATACATCGGCGCAATGGCCCTGTGTAGGCTCTGATTTCGAGCTGCGGATGGGCGCTGGCGACGAAAGCCAGACCGTGGTGCCACTGCCGGTGAAGACCCCTGTGGCTGCCCCCGATGTGTCCAGCGGCAGCGAGTGGGTTCTGGCGCAAGCACTGCTGCATGCCGAGGATGCGGGTGCCTATGCGGCATGGATCAGTGCCCTGACACGGGCGGAGCGGGCAGGGGGGCGACTTACGTTGCGTGCGCCGTCACGGTTTCATGCGGCCTATGTGCAGACGCATCTGGAACGGCGCATTCTGGCGGCCCTGCGCGAGGTTGACGGGGACGTATCCGAAGTGCGCGTGGTCACGTGATTTTGCGTGTCTGTTCCTGCTGATTTTCAGTCATACGCGACACAACAAGCTTGGCCAGAAACAACCCGAAGGCGGGGTCGGTTGTGCAGTGGCGGATAATGTCTGCCTCTGAGATCACCATCAAATCACAGTTTTCGAGACAAATGGCAGAGGCCGTGCGGGTGTGGTCGTCGTTAAACAGTGCCATTTCACCAAAGAGCGTGCCCGGGCCGAGGGTTTTGCCGATTTCGGGAATTTCGACAGAGCCTTTGCTGATATAGAAGATATCCTTTGCTATATCGTTCTTTCGAAAGAGCACTTCGCCCGCGGGACCGAGGCGCGCATGCATAAAGGGGATCAGGGAGTCCACGTCCGCACTGCCATCCGTCACGCGCTGCACACGGCGGTGGATTTTGATCTGTTCATAGGTCCGCAAAATGTTGAGCGGCAAGAGGGCCGCATGCAGCAGCAAAACCGGAACGAGGCCGGCACCGAGCGCATAGAGGATAAACACCACATTGGATGCGATAGCCAGGAGGCGCAGCGGAATGAGTGTTTTCATGCAAAAGGTCAGGAAAACGAGGAAAGAGGCGGCATAGCCTGTCAGTTCGACCCAATCCAGCAACACAATGCCCAAATACTGGTTCAAGTTTTCCTCAATCCGATCACTGCCTTATGCCTGCGCGCCTGAATGTATAGTCGGGCTGCCGTAAAATATACCACTTTAATCGGTTTTCAGCCCCAGCGGACCAGCCCCAGAATGGCGGAGCCGCCGTAGAAGGCCTGCAAGAGCAGAAAGGTCCAGCGCCGGTCGATCACTGCCCAGGCCGCAAAGAGCGAGGCGGATAGCAGCAAGAGCGAAAAGCCCAGAATCTCGTTGCCTGTATTCGATGCGATCAGCACCGCGTAGACCATGGCCGAGACGGATCCTGTGATCTCGAAGAGAGAGGTGAGTTTGCGGTTGTCCATGATCTGTCCTGTGGATTGAAAGCGCCAAGGCTGTGGTGCCGCAAAACGCACCAAAGATGCAATCGGTTTTCAGTCCGGTAGGACAGCAGGGCAGGGGAGGGGGCTGCAGCCCCCGCTGGTCAGTCTTCGGGCGTGTACCAGATGGGCGAGGAGTAGGCGCGTTCCTGATGGGTCAACTCTGCTTCGGCCGGCAGGTCGATGCCAAAGCGTAGCTTGTCATAGAGCACCCAGCGGGGGGTGGGAATCTCGAGGACGCGCACGTAGTAGAAGGCCCGTTCGGCAGGGTCGAAATCGGGGTCTGTCCAGATGGTCGACAGTTCGGAGGCACCTATGCTGTTGGCCCAGCTTGCTGTATCGATATCGACGGTGTTGCCGACATCGGGGACGGTGCCATCGGCATTGGCGCTGCGGTCGCCAGACCATACGATATCGTATATGTTTTCCTGCAGCGCGCCGGCGCTGTCCAGCCAGCCTTTCACGATCTGGATGCGGTCCAGATTGGCCCCGATGGGATCGCGCAGCGCGTAAACCATGAAGGAGGGAGCTGTGGCCGCTTCGGCGTTGGGAGGCAGATCGCCGCCCATGGGCACGCCTTTGGCATAGCCGGTTTCGGCGGGCATGCGCGTGTTCAGGTCAGCTTGGTCAAAGTCCCAGCCACCAAAGAACCGCAGCCCGATACGCGGGCCGGTGGTGGCGTATGTTTCGCGCCGCTTGAAGGCATCAAAGATAGCCGAGCGGGTGTTTTCGGTGGCCCATACGGCAGTATAGCCGGAAGCAACCAGCATGTGTCCGGGAATTTCTCCTGCATCGCTTTTCACGAAGGGGTGCTGGATGCGCGTAGGCGAAGGCTCGACGCTGACGGACTTGCTGAAGAAGTTTTCTTCCTCGGCAGTTGTCAGAGAGGTATGGCTGTCTGTCGCACCGCCCATGCCGAACTTATAGGGGTTCACGCCGAATTTTTCTTCCAGCATCAGGCCGCGTTTCAGAGCTTCGCGCGCGTATTCGCCGGCGAGCATGTCTTCGGTTTTCAACTCTGTCAGGTCGAGGTTTCCAACGTCCCAGTTCTCGTAATCGGCAAATGGGTCATCCGGGCTCAGGGCGGGGTGCGCTTCACCGTCGCCTTTGATCTGCGTGACTTCGTAGTGCGGCTCCCATTTGGCGCGGCGGGTGACATATTCCTCATCCACTGTGCCGCCGTGGTAGGTTTTTTCGGTGGGGAACATCCAGCCGTTTGACAGGTTGCCGTTATGGGCAAAGGCGACGGCGCGGCCGCCGGTCTTTTCCTCGTACATGTCCAGCCAGTCATAAAGGGTCAGCGGGTTGGTATCGCCAATGGGCGCTTGTGTGACCGGCGGGGTCACCTGTTTGGCGCGGATGCCGCCGTCGCGCAGCATCACGTTGCGGTGCAGGTTGAAACCCTTGGGCACAGAGGTCCATTCAAAGCCGATAAAGGCGGTGAAAGTACCGGGATCGTTGTGGCGTTCAGCGGCATCCACAATATGTTCCCAGGTGAAGGCAAAGGCATCGGCACCGGGGCTGTAGGATTCCAGCAAAAGTTCGGGCAGGGTGCCTTGCGAAAAGTTCGTGATGAGGTCAAAGGCTGTCTTGCCCGCCTCTTCGCCGCCCTTGGCGTAGCCTTCATACCACTCGCGCCCTTTCGGATCGGCCAGAACACCGGGTTTGCCGGCCTGCAAGTCGGGCGCAAAGCCCATCATGTCGGTGTGGTCGGTCAGCACCATCCAGTCGAGCGGGCGCGACAGGCGCACGGCCTGCCCTGTGGAAGAGATCACCTGCTCGCCCTTGGCAAAGCGCCACGCGGTGTCGGGCAGCAGGGTGTTGCCGAATGCACCGGCGTCCAGAGACAGGCCGGTATGCAGATGGGTGTCGCCCCAAAGTGGCCGCTCGGGAATTTTGCGGTTGGCGTAAGGCGAATAGGGTTTGGCGGGAAACGTGCCCTCTGCCGCGCTTTCGCTGGGCACACCGTCGGCCAGTGCGACGGAGCAGGAAGCAGAGATGATGGCTAGGGATGTGAGCAGAGAGCGCATGGTGCGGGACCTTTCGACGGCGAAGGCGTCTGTTATTGTATCCGGTCACTATACGGCAAAATCTTCAAATAACAAAAAAAGCCGCCCGGTGCCGGGCGGCTTGATCTGTGAGGTTATGTGCTGGTTTCAGCTTTCTGGCGCGGGGGCGACAGAGGCAAGGTAGGCTGCGACGTCTTCGCCGCCTTTCTTGAGCTTATAGGCCATTTTGGATTTGGCTTTGCTGTCGTCGAGGAACGTGCGCAGGTATGCGCGCGGGTCGGCCACGTATTCCGCGAGGTTTGCCGCGTCCCAGACCAGTCCCGCTTCGCCAGCGGCAACGAGGTCATCACCGTATTTGAAGTCGCCTGTGCCTGCCTGGCTGCCGATGATGCCGTAAAGGTTCGGCCCGACCTTGCCGCCCTTGACGATCTCTTCGCCTGCGTCGGATACGATCATGTGGCAGGACTTGCACTTGCTGAATGTTTTCTCGCCCGCGGCGGCGTCTCCGGAACCGCCGTGTCCGTCTGCAAAGGCGGGCGCTGCGGCGAAGGTCATTGCGATAATGGCTGCGAATGTGCGTGTCATTAGGTATCTCCCTTAGCTCTTTGGGAGATAACGTAGCAGATCATCCGCAGAGTCAACAGTCACGTTGGCGCGATAATGCCGTCAGGTTACGGAAATTGCACAATGTTCCCAAAGTTTTTACCGGCAGCACCGGTTTGATACGGTGCTGCCGGTTGAAAGGCCCGCGCGCTTTTTTGAACAGCACGGGCCGGCCGGGCGTCAGCCTTCGATGGTATAGGTGGCGGATTGCGATCCGTCGCGGCGGTTGAAGGTCACCTTGCCATCGGCGATCACGGGCACGCTGCAACGTTCACCGGCAAGCTGCGCGGGGGCGGTCAATACGCTGCAGATTTCGGTCGATGTTGCCTCATAGGTGCCGACGATGGGCTGGCCTCTCCACTCGCCGCCCATGGTGCCGTCTGAATTAATCAAAAACACGGCACCGCCGTCCGAGACCAGCCGCTTGTCGAGCAAGGGCGTGGCAGCCGTCGGTGTATCTGCAGGTGTGGTCGACATACACCCGGCCATCAAAGCCATTGCCGACAGCGCCATAATCTTCTTGAACATTTTCATTTCCTTTCAAATCTTTGCTGGCCGGAGAATGGTCCGGCCGCGGGAAGGGTATCGCAGATTTAAAAAGATCAAAAAGTAGTTTTCGGCCTTGGGGGCCAGCACGAAAAAAAACCCCGCACAATCGCGCGGGGTCGGGTTTTCGAAGGTGGATTTTTGGTTATGCGACCGCGTGGCTGACCGCACATTGCTTCCACAGCTCTTTGAGCGCGAGCACCAAGTGTTCGATGTCTTCGACGCTGTGCAGGGGCCCGGGCGTAAAGCGTAGCCGTTCGGTGCCCTTGGGGACTGTGGGATAATTGATCGGCTGCACGTAGATACCGTATTGCTGCATGAGGTAATCCGCGATCATCCGGCATTTCACCGGATCGCCGATCATCACGGGGATGATGTGGCTGGGGTTTTCCAGATGCGGGATGCCTTCCATGTCCAGCCGCTTGCGCAGGTAGGCCACGCGTTCGCGTTGCAGTTTGCGTTCTTGATCTGATTGCTTGAGGTGCCGGATCGACGCTTGCGCGGCGGTGGCCACGGCAGGGGGCAGGGCGGTGGTAAAGATGAACCCGCTGGCAAAGGACCGGATGAAGTCACAAAGCGCCTCAGAGCCCGTGATATAGCCGCCCACGACACCGTAGGCTTTGCCCAGCGTGCCTTCGATCAGGGTGATGCGGTCCTGCAGCCCTTCGCGTTCGGAGATGCCGCCGCCGCGCGGGCCATAAAGGCCCACGGCGTGCACTTCGTCGAGGTAGGTCATGGCACCGTGCTTTTCGGCCACTTCGACGATTTCCTGCATCGGGCAGATGTCGCCGTCCATCGAATAGACGCTCTCGAAGGCCACGATCTTGGGGCAGTTGGCGGGCAGGGCGCTGAGCTTGCGGTCAAGGTCTTCGGGATCATTGTGTTTCCACAGCACCTTGTTGGCGCGCGAATGGCGGATGCCTTCGATCATGGAGGCGTGGTTGAGTTCGTCCGAGAGGATGACCGCGTCATGCAGGCGTGCGCCCAGACAGCTGAGGGCGGCCCAGTTGGAGACGTAGCCGGAGGTAAACAGCAGCGCGTCTTCCTTGTGGTGCAGGTCGGCCAGTTCCGCTTCGAGCAGCTTGTGGGCATGGTTGGTGCCCGAGATGTTGCGCGTACCGCCCGCGCCTGCGCCATAGGCGTCGATGGCGTCTTTCATCGCGTTGATGACGGTGGGGTTCTGGCCCATGCCGAGGTAGTCATTCGAGCACCAGACCGTGACCTGATCGGGTGCCTCTTCGTCGTGGCATCTGGCTTGGGGAAATTTGCCCGCCTGCCGTTCAAGTTCCGCGAAGATGCGGTAGTTGCCATCTTCTTTGAGAGTGTCCAGTTGTGCTTGGAACAGTGCATCAAAGTCCATGATGTCCCCCTTTTAGTATCGTTGATTTGGGTGTTGGTTGCTTGGGCGCGGGAAGCATCCACCGCCAAAGCTTTTCGTCCGGGATTGGCAGAACCATCACCCAGTGTTCGAGAAGTGCCAGCGCCGTGAGGGCGCACAACAAAGAGAAGCCGATAATCTGGCCGTCGGTTTGTGCGGCGTAGATACGCTCCAGCCAGCAGGCCGCAGCGAAGGAGAGCGCCGTCACGGAAAACGGAAACAGCCAGTTCAGCGGCCGGATCCGGAAATAGGTGGCGAGATGTGCCAGCGCGGAGGGCAGGAAATCCACGTTGATCTTGGGCACACCGAGATAGAGGTTCAGCTTGGCCGAGAGGCGGGCGAAAAACAGCACCGCAAAGGTCCACACGCCGAAGATATTGGCGTATCCCTCGCTTATCAGCACCAGCGAGATAAGCGTGCCCACCAGAAGCATTTCGTGATAGGCCAGCGTGCCCCATGCGCGCACAAAACGTTCCCATTCGGGTGTGTTTTCGGGCAGCGGGTAGGTGTTGGGGCCGGTGATGACGCCGGTCAGGAAGGCCAGTTCGATCCAGCCCCAGATGCACAGTGCTGACAGGAATGCCGCGCAGGCGCCGAAAACCGTTGTGTCCGGCAGGGTTGTCCAGAAGCCTGCGATGCCAAGCGCGAGCATGGGCAACCCCCAGAGCGTGGCTCGCAGCCCCGCGCCCGGGTCTTTTTTGTCCGCCGTCTTCACGACCCACAGGATCGCCCCGGTGGAAAACCACCAGACGAAGAGGGCCAGAAGAGAGGCGGACAGGATTGTCATGTCAGTACGAAGGCTCCAGACGCGTTGTCGCAGGTACCACGTGCTTTTTCGCGGGGATCGTATAAAGCGAGACAAAGGCGCTGACCGCACGGAATTGAGCGCCCAGCTTGGCAAAGAATTTGCCGTTCTCCTTAGCGATCGCGAGATCGGCGTTGGCTTTCTGCATCTTTTCAAGATTTGGCTGCCAGCGCGGGTGGTCGATGTCGACGGTGATCGGGAAGATCTGCTCCGACAGTTTCGAGGTCTTGGTGAAAACCTCGTGCGCGTACCAGTCCGGGTCTACGCCAAGGGCCTTGTGGAAGGCGGGGCGCTGGTGGTCGCGTACATACATCGTCGAATAGACCGCCGTAAGGAAGAACTTGATCCAGAGCACGTTGCGGCCTTGGGTCAGCTTGGGGTCAGTCTTCATCAGCAGGGCGAAGGCCTCGCCATGGCTGAATTCGTCGTTGCACCACTCTTCGAACCACTTGAAGATCGGGTGGAAGCGGTGCTCGGGATGCGCCTCAAGGTGGCGGAAGATCGTGATGTAGCGCGCATAGCCGATCTTTTCCGACAGGTACGTGGCGTAGTAGATGAACTTGGGCCGGAAGTAGGTGTATTTCTTCTTCTGCGTCAGGAACCCGAGGTTCACGCGCAGACCGGCTTCGCGCAGGGCATCGTTGATAAAGCCCGCGTGGCGTGCCTCGTCCCGCGCCATCAGCTGGAACAGCTGCGTGATATCTTTGTTGTTGCCGCGCCGCTTCATCTCTTTGTAGAGCACGCAGCCCGAGAATTCGGCCGTACAGGAACTGATCAGGAAGTCGATGAATTCCTTCTTCAGCTCGGGCTCCATATTGTCCCAGTCGACATGATCCCAGTCTTCGTTTTTCTTGAAGTGGCCCTTGTTGGGGTCTGCTTCCATCTGGTCAATGAGCTTGTCCCAGTCTTCGCGCACGCCGGAGACGTCGATGGCGTCCAGCTCGTCAAAGTCCGTGGTGTAGAACCGCGGGGTCAGCAGCGTGTTGGCCATGGCCGTTTCGGTTGCCATTTCGTTGGTATAGATTGCGTCTTTGGCTTCGGCGATTGCCAGCCCCTCTTCGACGCTGGTGGCATCGGCGGTGTGCTTTTCGTGCAGGGGTGTTTGCAGGTTCATAGCGTGACCTCCTCTGAGAATGAAAACTCGCACAGTTCCATGACCTCAAGATCGCCCGTCAGGCGGGTCCAGAGGCGTTCAAGCTTGCTGGCGCGGATGATCGTGGCTTCGCGGTCCTCCGAGACGATCTCGCCGAAGGGGGCCATAATCTCTCCGCCATGAACCTTTACCTCGTCGCCGGGGTAGATCACGGCACCGTTGTTAAAGCGCACATGCGCGTGCAAGCTTTCGAATTTGTGGCTAATCTCGACGGTGCAGGGTGCCCGTTCGAAGTCTTTTGTCAGTAGTCCCATGAGGTGGCTTCCTTTCAGGGTTTGGGTTTGTCCAGCAACCTGGCGAAGGTGCGGGAATTGGTGGCGCCAAAGCCCATAAGCTCGGCTGACCATCCGGTCGAAGGGTCGGTGATGGAAAGGCGGTTGCCCTCGCGCAGTTGCAAGAGCACGGGGGCCGACATGTCCAGACCGCGCAGGCCGCGTTCGCGGGCAATCACGCGTTCGATGCCGGCGACAAAGCCGCCTTTGTCGGCCGGGAAATCCGCGATCACGGTCCCCGTGGCGTCCAGCACGCGGGCTTTGCCCGAAGCGTCACCGGACAGATGAATGACCCGTTCGGAAATCACAGCGCCAACGGGCGGCTGGTTTTGCGGCTCGCGTCCCGTGAAGGTGGCGACCGACACGATCACAAGTACGGTGAAGACAAGGCCGAACATGATGCGCACCATGATGCGCGGGACCAGTTCTTCTTCGCGGGCGTGAATGCGGGGGCGGGTTTGTGTGTTCATGGACCTACTCCGCCGCAACTGTCGTTGTTGCACTGGCGGCTGTCGCCTGCTGCGGGGCAGGGGCTGCGCCTGTGCGGGCGATCTTGGGCATGGCAACGCGGGCCTCTGCGGCCTCTGAGAGCAGTGTTGCGACTTTTTCCGCCTCGGGGATGCAGCGCAGGGCCGGTTGGGCCTCACGCAGGTACCACGGGCGCACATGGGGCCAGCAGGTCAGGTACGACAGGCGCGTGTGACCGATGGTTTCCAGCGCAATGGTGCCCGATCCACCCGGACGCAGGTCAAGCATCGCGTTGCCGACCTGCGTATAGGGAATGTTGATGGTGATGTTCAGCGCGGCACCGATGCGCATCACGACGCGCGCATCGGTTACCGTGTAGACCGTGGCACGCGCTTGCGCGACCGCCACCAGCGTGAGCAAACCACAGGTAACGAAGCCCAGTATCAAAAAGGGCACCGCGGATCCGATTGCCTGACCCATCGGCAAAAGGTCCAGTTGTGACACAAACCGCCAGAGCGCGAGCAGGACAAAGTACCCCGCCACCCATTTCACCTTGAGCGATTCAACAGCGAGGCGCCACCAGTCGGGGCGGCCCTGCCACAGGATGTTCTCGCCCTTGGGCGGCTCGGCAGGGAGCCCCTCAACGGGCTCTATCTCGAAGTCGTCATGCCCGTGGGCATTCTGTGTCGTGTTGTGGTGAGACATGGCGAGTATCTCCTCCGTTTCATGGTTTGTCGCTGTGCAGGGCGCCCCTGAAAGCTGTGGGGCGCCACTCTGTTCGTTTGCGGTTTAAATCCGCGGTTCCTGACGGTCGCCGGCATAGAGCTTGCCGCCGCCGTAGTAGCCGGAGATCTTGTCTTCCTCGAGCAGGGTGACCTGCCGGGGGGACGCGATTGTGGGGATGGTGGCAAAGTGCTTGCCGTAAAGCGCATGCACGCTCACGCTGTTGGATTTGATCCGCGCAAATGTCATCGGCATCAGGCGGGTGCCCGATCCCCATTTGCTGTCCAGCTCCATCTCCAGATAGCGTACCAACTGTTCCGGTTCGTCGATCCACATATCGGTGATCTTGCCGACGATCTCTCCGTCGCCTGCCACAACGGGCAAGCCGCGCGGGTCGCGACCGGCTGCAACCGAAAAGCCTTCGACGCCGGACATGGGCACAATCTTGGGATGGCCGTGGCCGTCCAGTTCTGGCACATCGCGCCGCGGTGCCCAGGAGGCGGGCCCCACACCGTCCAGCATGGGATCACCGGTAGGCTCAAGCGGGTAGCCGTTGCCGGGGCCCACGCGTTTCAGCGCGATATCGGCACGTTCAGGCGTCTGTCCCGAGGGGACGGTCACTTCGCCACGGCCGTGGGGCAGCTTGAATGTCTTGTCTTCCGGCAGCGGCCACATGCTGGGGTTGGACGAGGGGTTACCTTCGTCATCTTCCAGCGGGTAGCCTTCGCGCATGTTTTCGCGCTGAATCCAGATTACCAGTCCTGCAAAGAATATGTAGAACAGCCAGAGCGTGACGCTGGCCAGATCCACTTCGCCAAAGAATGCTGCAGTCATGTCGTTTCCTCCTGAAACGGGGTCAAGTTGGGAATTCGGCCAGGCCCATCGGGCGGGAGCCGCTTTCCTTCGGGGTGAGAGGACCGCTTTGGCGCACGAGCGGTCCCAGGATCACGAGAGTGACGAAAAGCAAGCCAATCTCGGTATGATAAACAAATGAATAGCCGGTTGCGGGAGAGATCATCCCTTCGCCCCATGCACCCGACATGGCGATAGAGCCTGTCCAGTCGCGCAAGGACCCGCCGATCGCGATCGACAGACCGGCAGCCGTGGCTTGTGCCGCGCCCCATGCGCCAAGGGCCAGCCCGCGTCCTGCGGTGCTGGTTTCGGGCAGGGTCATGCAGGCGGTCAGCGTCGCAACCGCGAAAAGGCCACCGCCAAAGCCGATCATCGTCGCGCCTGCGTAAAACAGCACCGGAGAGCTGAGCGGCGCGGCGAAAATCACCATGGAAAAGGCCCAGATGCCTGCGAGAATGCCGCCACCGGCCAGCCGAAACGCGTTCGAGCCACGGGCAAGCCGTGCGCCCGCCCAGGCAAAGCCGATGAGTGCGCCCAAAGACCATGTTGCGGTCAATAGCGTGGTGGAAGAGACCGACAGGCCGAGGATTTCGCCGCCGTAAGGCTCCAGCAGCACATCCTGCATGTTAAAGGCCATGGTCCCCACGAAGATACAGACCAGCAGCCTGCCGGCTTGACCGCCGTTCATGAAATCCGACCATGCGTCCTTGAACTTGGGTCGGGGGGCTTCGCGCTCGCTGCGCGACATGGGGCGCACGCTTTCCTGCTTCCACAGCGCAATGAGGTTCAGAACAGCGGTGATAACCGCCGTCGCCTGAACCACCTGAATAAGCTTGAGCGGGGTAAAGTCACGCAGCAAAAACCCGATGATGAGAGAGGAAATTCCCATTCCAATCAAGAACATAACGTAAAGGAGGGCGACAACACGCGGGCGCGTCTCATCGGTTGCGCGATCCGAGGCAAGCGCCAGTCCCGCGGTTTGCGTCATATGCATGCCGAGGCCCGTCATCAGGAAGGCAAGGGCGGCCAGCAACTCGCCCGCGTAGGGCAACTCGATATAGACATCCCCGCCCAGCACCAAAAGCGTCGAGGGCATGATGGCCAGACCGCCGAACTGCCACAACGTGCCAAACCAGATATAGGGCACCCGCTTCCACCCGATGGCAGAGCGGTACGTATCCGAGCGGAAGCCCAGAAGGGCGCGGAAAGGCGCGATCAGCACAGGCAGGGCAATCATCACAGCCACGATCATCGCGGGCACACTCAACTCGACGATCATCACGCGGTTCAGCGTCCCCAGCAGCATCACCGCGGCCATGCCAACCGAAATCTGGAACAGCGACAGCCGCAAAAGCTGGCTCAGCGGCAGATCATCACTGGCCGCATCGGCAAATGGCATTGCCCTGAGAGACAGACGTTTGAGGCCCGCTGCGTTCACCGGCGCACCTCCATCAGTTGCGAGATGTAAAAGCCCGATGCGACGCGTTCCACAGCCGCGACAGGGTTTTGCACACCCTGCGCGCGGGCCGCGAACGCCAGCTTCGCGGCATCATGGGGGATCATCACGGGACTGCGGTCCGAACGGGGGAAAAGCTTGCCCGCATACCACATTGTCATCAAGGCGCGGGTGCGCGGTGCGACGGTAAAGGCAATCACTCCCGAGGTGCGCTGCTCCAGCGCGGCCAGCGCGCGGCCGATGTCTGCTGCATCATAGTAGATCAGGCTGTCCATCGCGATCACGTGATCAAATTGGCCCAAAGACGGGCAGAGCATATCTCCGGACGCGAACTGCACTTGTGGCAGCAATTCCTCCGGCAGCCGCCTGCGCGCAATATCCACCAAAGACGGAGAGATATCCGTGGCCAGCACCTGAGCGCCGCGCTTGGCAAGCTCAAGCGTCATCTGGCCGGCGCCACAGCCGGCATCCAGCACGCGATGGCCGCGCAGATCGGCCGGCAGGCGGTCCAGCATCAGATCGCGCATCCGGTCGCGTCCCGCACGTACCGTCTGACGGATCTTCGACACCGGCGCATCCGACGTCAGCCGTTCCCAAGTGCGCGTGGCCGTCTTGTCGAAATAGGTTTCAACCCGCGCACGCGTATCACGATAGCCCGGGCGTTCGGCCCAGGGCGTGTCGTGCCGGTCCTGCAGGGTTACCTCGTCACGCATCAGTCAAATCCCAAAAGCTCGAAAATATCTCGGTCGGGCAGTGGGGCGGGGGCCAAGGGCTCCGTCCCGTTCCACAGCGTCTCGGCCAGCCGTATGTATTCCTTGCGGACCTGAACGATCTCCTCGTCATCGGGCATCTCGAAAAGCGTCTTCTTTTTCAGACGCGACCGGCGGATGGCATCCAGATCAGGCATATGTGCAATCCGGTTGAATCCCACCGTCTTGCAATAGCGGTCGACCTCATCGGTTTCACGCGAGCGGTTGGCGACACAGCCGGCAAGCCTTACCTTGTAATTGTTTGATTTGGCCTGCACCGCCGCAATGATCCGGTTCATCGCGTATATGCTGTCAAAATCATTGGCCGTTACGATCAGCGCGCGGTCTGCATGCTGCAGGGGCGCCGCGAAACCGCCGCAGACAACATCCCCCAAAACGTCAAAAATCACGACATCGGTGTCATCCAGCAGATGATGCTGCTTCAACAGCTTCACCGTCTGCCCCACCACATAGCCGCCACAGCCAGTGCCCGCAGGTGGCCCGCCTGCCTCGACACATTTCACGCCGTTAAAGCCGTCAAAAACAAAATCCTCGGCACGCAATTCCTCAGGGTGGAAATCCACCTCCTTGAGAATATCGATCACCGTGGGCACCAAGGACCCCGTCAGCGTAAAGGTACTGTCATGTTTGGGATCACAGCCGATCTGCAAAACCCGCTTGCCCAGCATCGAAAAAGCAGCCGACAGATTGCTCGACGTGGTCGACTTCCCGATCCCGCCCTTGCCATAAACCGAAAAGACCTTCGCCCCTTCGATCTTTGCACTCTCATCCTGGTGCACCTGCACCGATCCTTCACCGTCCTGTCCCCGAAGACTCGGGGGCGTTCTATCTAGTGGGCTCATGTCAAAAGTCCTTTCAAAGGGGCGCGCTCCCCGGTTCTTTGGTCCCTAAATATCCCGGGGTCCGGGGCAGCGCCCCGGTCCGACAGGCCGTGTTCACTCAAAGTCGTCATTGTGCGGCAACCCCCTCAAGCTGGTCCTCAAGCGCATCCGCGGCATCCTGCAAGGCGGCCAGCGTTTCGGCATCGGGGCTCCAGTAATTGCGGTCATGTGCCTCCAGCAGGCGGTTCGCCATCCGGCTTGACGCCGTCGGATTCAACTCCGCCAATCGCTGGCGCATCTCCTCGTCCAGCACAAAAGTCTCCGAGATGCGCTGGTAGACCCATGGCTCGACCTGACCGGTCGTCGCCGACCAGCCCATGGTATTGGTCACCTGTGCCTCGATCTGACGTACGCCTTCGGCACCGTGCTTCAGCAACCCTTCGAAAAACTTCGGGTTCAGGCTGCGTGACCGGGTCTCAAGGGCCACTTGTTCTTTCAAAGTCCGCACCTTGCCGGCACCGCGGGTCTGGTCTCCGATGTAGACAGCCGCATCCGAGCCCTTAGCGCGTTTCACAGCGCGCGCAATGCCCCCCAGCGTGTCGAAATAATGGTCGACCGTGGTGACACCCAGCTCAACACTTTCAAGGTTCTGATAGGCCACATCCACATCTGCAAGCTGCGCCTGCAAAAGTGCGGCATTCGCCGAGGCCTTTCCGTCCGTGCCATAGGCAAAGCTCTTGCGCGCCTCATAGGCATCGGCGAGTTCATCCTCGTCCCCAAAGGCGGAACTGTCCACCAGCTGGTTCACATTCGACCCATAGGCGCCTTCGGCATTGGAAAAGACGCGCAGACTGGCCTCGACCATGTCGCATCCTGACTTTTCGGCATAGGCCAGCGCATGGGCGCGGATAAAGTTCATCTCCACCGGCTCGTCCGCCAGCGCGCATTTTTGCGCGGCCTCCGCCAGCATGCGCGTCTGCAGTGGCAACAGATCACGGAAAATACCCGACAGCGTCATGATGACATCAATCCGCGGACGGCCCAGATCCTCCAGCGGGATCAGGTCCGCACCGGCCAGCCGCCCGAAACTGTCAAATCGCGGCACACAGCCCATCAGGGCCAAAGCCTGGGCAATCGGCCCACCGTCGGATTTGATGTTGTCACTGCCCCACAGCACAAGAGCCACCGTGCGCGGCAGACTGTCATGGGTCTCAAGCAGCAGTTTGGCCTGCTTGGCGCCGTCCTGACAGGCAAAGGCCGTGGGCATGCGGAAAGGGTCAAAAGCGTGGATGTTGCGCCCCGTGGGCAGAATATCAGCCGAACGGATCAGATCCCCGCCCGGAACCGGTTCGATAAAGCGCGCGGAGAGTGCCCGCGCGATCGCGTCCAGTTCCGTCTCCTGACGCAGCATGTGATCCACCCGCGCGCGTGTCTCTGCGTCGGCATGGTCCATCACGCTCAGATACTCGGCCCGCGCGGCATCGCTCAGTGGCGCGCCAACGATATGCAACCCGTCCGGGATAAGCGCGTCCTCGGTTTCCAGAAGCTTCAGCCACAAGGCATCGGGGGCTGCACCTTCCATGTCCACGGCAGCCGCCTGAACCGAGATCAGCGCTTCAAGCTCGGGCCGCTCTGGCGCCTCCGCTTCCATGCTTCGCCAACGCCTCAGGCTGTCTTTCAGCTCCAAAAGCCCCTTGTAGAGCCCTGAAGCCGCCAGCGGCGGTGTCATATGGGTAACTGTCACAGCGCCGGAACGACGCTTGGCCAACGAGGCCTCGGAAGGGTTGTTCGAGGCATAAAGGTAGATGTTCGGCATCTCGCCGATCAACCGGTCCGGCCAGTCCCGTGCGCCCATACCAGCCTGTTTGCCCGGCATGAATTCCAGCGCACCATGCATCCCGAAATGCAAAATGGCGTCCGCCTTCAACGTGTTCTTGAGCCACAGATAGAAGGCGACAAAAGCATGCGTCGGGGCAAAACCCTTTTCAAAAAGCAGCCGCATCGGGTCGCCTTCGTAGCCGAATGTGGGCTGTACGCCGACAAAGACCTTACCGAAATGTGCGCCCAGTACGAAAACACCGCGCCCGTCAGACTGGATACGGCCCGGGGCCGGGCCCCAGACCGCCTCGATCGCGGCGAGCGGCGGGGTGGTTTTGACGATTGTGTCGGCGCTGACATGGTCGGCCACATTGGCCTCCTGACCGAACTGCGCGGCGTTGCCTTTCAGAACACGCGCCCGCAAATCGTCCACATCGCGGGGTAGTTCCACGTCATAGCCGTCTGATTTGAGCTTGTATAACGTATTGAAAAGGCTTTCAAAAACAGAAAGATAGGCAGCTGTTCCCACTGCACCTGCATTAGGTGGGAAGCCAAAAAGAACAACGCCCACGGTCTTGTCCGCATTGGTCTTGCGCCGCAAAGACGCGAGCCGGATGGTCTTCTCCACCAGACTGTCGATCCGTTCATTGCACGGCGCCATCGCTTTGGCGTCCGACTGGTTGGGGCAGCGGTACTGACAGCCCTCGCACCCTTCCTCACCGTGCCGTCCGGCAAAGACAGTGGGGTTCGTTGCACCGTCCAGTTCTGGCAGAGCAATCAGCATCGTGGTTTCGATCGGTCCCAATCCCTGACCTGAAGATGTCCACTGACCCAAAGTTTGGAACTCAAGCGGATGGGCCGCGATATAGGGCACATCCAGCGCTTTGAGCACCTCGATCGCTGCCGTATTGTCATTGTAGGCAGGGCCGCCCACCAATGAAAAACCGGTCAGAGAAACCAGCGCATCAATTTTCACAGCCTGCGCATCGCGGAAAAACCCGTCAATTGCCGGGCGCCCGTCCAAACCACCGGCAAAGGCCGCGCGCACCGCGATCCCCCGAGCTTCAAAGGCGCGGATCACCGCATCATAATGCGCGGTGTCTGATGACAAGACATAAGACCGCATCATCAATAGCCCAACCGTCGTGGTAGCCCCCGCAGGGACTGGCAGATCGGCAGGATCCGTGGTGATGCGCTGCGGCAAATCCGGATGGTATAGCCCGGTATCGGGGTATTCGATCGGGTCGGCCGCATCGGGCGCTTTCGCCCAACCGGTACCCTGTGCATAGCGGTTCAGCAAAAAGCGCAACATCGCCTCGACGTTATCATCAGACCCGCCAAGCCAGTATTGCATCGTCAGAAACCACGCGCGCAAATCCTGCGACTTGCCCGGCACAAACTTCAGGATCTTGGGCAGACGGCGCAACAACGCCATCTTGTCCGCACCCGAGGAACTCGACGGCTTTGACGACCCGCGCAGTTTTTTCATCAACCGCATCGCGCCCGATTGCGGCGCCATCATATCCAGCGATCCCATGCGTGTCAGCTTGACGATCGCCGCATCGGCGATCACGCCAATCATTGCATCACACTGCGCACGGCGGGCCTGCAGGGACGGCAGAATGCGCGCCACATGTTCTTCCAGAAAAAGCAGATTTGAAATGATGATGTCGCCGGTGTCGATGGCGTCCCGCGCGGCCTCAAAGGCCCCCGGTGTCTCGCCCCATTCCGCAGCGGCATGAATTGAAATACTCAAGCCCGGATAGTCTCCGGCCAGACGCTCCGCTGCGCGCATCGCCGGGCCCGCCGCGTGGCTGTCCAGCGTCACGATAACGACGCGATACCCCGGCAAACGCCCCGTTATCAGCACATCATCGCGCATAATGAGCCTTCGCTTCATACAGCGTATCGACGGAAATCTCCTCGACCCCGCGTTCGCTCGCAAAGGTCTCGGTGTTGCGCCGGGCCTTGCCGCGCACAAAAAACGGAATCTTCTTCAGCTCGCGCTCGGCGTCTTCCAGCCATACGACCTGAACCGTGCTCTCGATATTCTTTGGTCCCGAAGTATCCCGGGGGGAAGGCGCAGCCTGGGGGGCTGGCCCCCCGTCGGCGCTCTGGGCTTTGGGCGCATGGCCCCCATGATGCGAAGGCCCCGCGGCATCGTGAAACTCGAAATCATCGCGGAACATGTGCAGCAGATGCTCCTCAAGCCCCATGACAAGCGGATGCACCCATGTATCGAAAAGCACATTCGCACCCTCAATGCCCATCTGGGGGCTGTAGCGGGCCGGGAAATCCTGAACATGCACCGGGGCGGAAATCACCGCGCAGGGAATGCCCAGACGCTTTCCGATATGGCGCTCCATCTGCGTACCCAGGATCATCTCAGGCTGCAGCTCTTCAATGCGGCGTTCCACTTCGAGGTAATCATCCGTGATAAGCGGATCGACACCGAAGTTGCGCGCAAGTGCCCGCACATCGCGCGCCATCTCGCGGTTGTAACAGCCAAGCCCCACAACCTCGAAACCCATCTCGTCCCGGGCAACACGCGCGGCCGCGAGAACATGCGTCCCATCACCAAACAGAAACACGCGCTTGCCGGTCAAATAGGTGCTGTCCACGGATTTCGAGTACCATGGCAGACGCAGACGGCTTTCGTCCAGATAGGGTGTCACACCGGTCAGCTCTGCAACTTCGGCAACAAAATCACGTGTCGCGCCAACGCCGATGGGCACGGTCTTGGTATAGGGCTGGCCCAGTTCACGTTCCATCCAGCGGGCCGCTGTTTCCGCCGTTTCGGGATACATCAGCACGTTGAAATGCGCCTGTCCCATCATCGCGATGTCCTGTGGCGAAGCCGACATCGGGGCCACGACATTCACACTGATCCCCAGATCAGACAGCAGCCCTGTCATCTCGGTAATATCGTCGCGATGACGAAAGCCCAGAGCCGTTGGCCCGATCAGGTTGCAGGTCAGTTGCGCGGTCCTGTCCATCGGCTTTGCAAGCGCCCGTACAATCTGAAAGAACGTTTCGTCCGCGCCATAATTCTCTTTGCGCTGATAGCTGGGCAGCTCAAGCGGAATGACAGGGACGGGGATGCCCATGGTTTCCGACATCCCACCGGGGTCATCCTGAATAAGCTCTGCGGTGCAGGAGGACCCGACGATCAGGGCTTGCGGCTTGAACCGGTCATAGGCGTCCTGCAAGGACTGTTTGAACAGATCTGCTGTGTCCGATCCCAGATCGCGGGCCTGGAATGTGGTATAGGTCACAGGGGGTCTGTGGTCGCGCCGTTCTATCATGGTGAACAGCAGATCGGCATAAGTATCACCCTGCGGCGCGTGCAGCACATAGTGCAGGTCTTTCATGCCGGTTGCGACGCGCATCGCGCCCACATGGGGCGGTCCCTCGTAAGTCCAGACGGTCAGCTTCATTCCGCGGCCTCCAGCTTAAGAAGGTCAGCCCGCCGCAGTGGTCGCGAGAAAAGTCCGGCAAGATCACCGGCCTGTTCGTAAAAGTGCACGGGCGTGAAAACCAGCTCGATGGCCCATTTCGTGGCCAGTCCTTCCGCTTCCAGCGGGTTGGCAAGGCCAAGGCCGCAGACTGTCAGGTCGGGGCGCGCGGCACGGCAACGGTCCAGTTGCAGATCAACATCCTGCCCCTCAGAGATCGTGGGCCCCTTCGCCAGCATGTCGAGATCAGGCCCGACGATGCCTTTGTGCACGAACGGGGCACCCACCTCGACCGCGTCCATACCGCATTCGCGGGTCAGAAAGCGCGCCAGCGGGATTTCCAGCTGGCTGTCGGGAAAGAAAAACACTGATTTGTTGCGCAACGCTTCGGACGCTTGCGAAATTGCCTTGCGGGCGCGGGCGCGTGGCGCGTCCGTGACGCGGGCGAAGGTTTCGTCGCTGACCCCAAACTCATCCGCGATGGTGCGCAGCCAGGCGGTCGTGCCTTCTTCGCCGAAAGGGAAAGGCGCCGCCAGATGCCTTGCACCGCGCCGTTCGAGTGCTGCATGCGTGTCGCCCAGAAACGGCTGTGTCAGGGCAAAAACGGTGTTTGCCCCAAGGCCCAGATCACTGTCTGCCCGGGGCGCGGGCAAAACTTTGATCGGGCCGATGCCCATCTGTTCAAGCATGGATACTGCCTGCTCCTCGACCACGTCGGGCAAGGCTCCGACCAGCAGAAGTTGTCGATCATCAGTGTCCGGCAGCACCGGCACCATGGATGCAAGGCAGGCGTCTTCGCCCTGGGTAAAGGTTGTTTCGATGCCCGAGCCCGAGAAATTCAGAACGCGCACTGAGGGGGCGTATTTCTCGGTCATGCGTTCCGCCGCGCGGCTGAGGTCCAGCTTGATGACCTCGGACGGGCAGGAACCCACCAGAAACAGCTGTTTGATGTCGGTACGCCGCGCCAACAACTGGTCAACGACCTTGTCGAGCTCTTCTTGCGCATCGGCGAGGCCCGCCAGATCGGTCTCTTCAAGAATGGCAGTGCCAAAGCGGGGTTCGGCAAAAATCATCACGCCGGCAGCTGATTGCAACAGATGCGCGCAGGTCCGGCTGCCGATCACCAGAAAGAACGCATCCTGCATCTTGCGGTGCAGCCAGATGATTCCCGTCAGCCCGCAGAAAACCTCGCGTTGGCCGCGTTGCTTGAGAATCGGTTCCTCGCGGCAGCCGCCACCGGTCGGGATACGGGGCAGTTCGGTCATGCGGGCACCTCCGGTGCGTGCGTTGCAGCCGCCGCGGCCTGTAGGCGGGCGGCGCGCAGTTTAAGGACGAATTGGACCGCGTTGATCACGTAGGCGACATAGGCGGCGAGTGCCAAAATCATCAATGAGACGGGGTCGAGCGCGGCTGTGAAAAGCGCCCAGAGATAGGCGGTGTGCAGCGCAATCACGGCAAATGAGAACACGTCTTCCCAAAAGAAGGCGGGGGCGAAAAGATATTGGCCAAAAACGATTTTTTCCCAGATCGCACCGGTGACCATGATGGTGTAAAGCACCAGCGTCTTGATGACGATGGACCAGGTGGCGGCCATGTATCCTTCGCCGTTCCAAAGATAGCGCAAAACCAGTGCCAGAGAGACGAGAAAAACGACAAACTGAAGCGGGGCGAGAACGCCCTGAATTGTAGTCCAATAGGTTGCATCGCGGCGTGCGCGTTCCTCGGCCGTATACAGGCCGGGGGGAACCGATTTGCGGGACATATGTCCATGCATTTTGGGAGTCGCCTTTCTTGCCATCTTGGACGAAAGTATCGGCCTTTATCAAAAAGTGTCAACTAAAACTTACACTGATTAAGGCCTAGGTTTACAACGCCTCTTGCGTGCAAATTGGCGGGCTTTTCGCTTTTTCCCCAATTTTTGTTGTGTATTTATACGATATTCTGCGAATTTACCGGATTTGCACCAGCAAAAGTGTCAATTCTGTTTGACATTCGGCTGTCAACCGTAGACGCTTTTGGACACATCGACTCTGCGGAGGCCTCTGCCTGCGTGCTCAAGGGAAGAGTCGTCGAGGAAAAGCCATGTCGACGGACGATCAAGCAGACCCGCGTGGCGTTCAGCGCAACCGGACCGAGACCGTGGATGCTTTGGCGTCCAAGGTGATCTCTGTCTTGCGTGGTCGGCAGGCTGTGTCTTTTGACGGTCTGCGGCAGTTCGTGCTTGACCACATGTTGCGCGCGGTTCTGGCCAAGGGCAGTTTCACACCCGATGGTTTGTTGACCGAGTTGCGCGGCTACCGTCTGACGGTTGATGCGATTATCGACCTTTATGTGCCTACTACGGCGCGTACGCTGGGTGATCTTTGGGAAGACGACAAGATAAACTTTGCTGATGTGACCATTGGCATTCTGCGTCTGCAGTCGCTCTTGGCTGAGGCGTCGACACGTGTGCAGGCCGACCCCAAGTTCGCCAATCTGCAAATGGATGTGCTTGTCATCGTTCCGCAGGGCGAACAGCATTTTCTGGGCGCCAGCGTGGTGGCCGGACAGCTGCGGCGGCTGGGCTGTGAGGTTACCACGTCTTATGATGAGGACATGGGGTCGTTGAAAGCTAGGCTGTTTGCCGAGACACCTGACCTGATTTTGGTCACCTGTGCACGGCGCGAAACGCTTGAAAGTGCCCGCAATACAGTGCAAACAATTCGAAAAGCAGTCCCAGTTCCTCCGGTTTTGGCGGTTGGGGGAGCTCTGAAGGTAGAAAAAGAAGTCGTGATTGAGTTCACAGGTGCAGATATAGTGACCAACTTAGCAGAAGAAGCTGTGGCTTTTTGCATGAAGCGCATTAAAGCACAGAAGTCTGTATGACGTCCGGCGGCAGCACATTCTGGTCCAGCGGTTCGGTGCCGCTGATTGAGCCGGAGTTCCTGAGTAGTATCATTGCCGCGGCATCTGATATTGCGCTGGTTGTGTCTGCCGATGCCATTATCCTGTCTGTTGTGGTCAACGCGCATAGCGAAACCTTCGGCGATCTCAAACACTGGGAAGGGCGGTCCGTCACCGAATTTTTGACACGTGAATCCGCCCCCAAGTTCGAAAAAGCCCATGCCGCCTATCTGCTGGGCGAGATTCCCAAAAAGCAGCTGGAGCTGAACCACAGTGACAACGCGGTTTGGCAGTATCCGGTGCGCTATACCTTCCACCGCTTTGGCCACGAGAATGCAGCTCTTTTGCTCGGGCGCGATTTACGCCCGATTGCAGAGACCCAGCAGCAGCTGGTTCAGGCGCAGATTGCTCTGGAGCAAGGTTATGAGGCGCGTCGGGAATTCGACGCGCGGTACCGCGTGCTGCTGTCGCATACCAATCAGGCGGTTGTTTTCGTCGCCGTTCAGAATGGGCGCGTCGAAGACGCCAATGATGCAGCGGCCACTCTGCTGGGGTTGAGCAAGGATGCGTTACGCGGCAGCAGCTTTGCGCAGCATTTCACGGATCGGTCTACCGTCGAGTTGACCGAGAGCCTGATGAACGCAACCCTGTCGGAAGAAGAGGGGCGGGTCACGCTGACTGCAGGGCGGACAAAGACGCCAGTGGTGGTGCATCCCGTCGTCTTTCGCGCGGGTGGCCAGCGGGTATTGATGTGCCGCATTGACACGCAGGCCGCGGATGCAAACCGCGCGGATACAGCGACCAATCATGCGCTTGCCCTGTTCCGCGCGGGCAGCGACGCGATGTTGTTCATGACGCCCAAAGGGGTGATTATCTCTGTCAACGAAAGCTTTATGGATCTGGTGGGTGCGGCGCATTTGTCGGATGTTGTCGGGCGTAGTCTGAACGATTTTCTAGGCCGCGGGCAGATCGACCTCGGCGTGCTGGTTGAGCAGCCCCAGCGCACGGGCCATATGCGCATCTATGCGACCAAACTGGTCAATGACCTGGGCACGCGACTGGCGGTCGAGATTTCGGCAACCCATCTGGATGATACGGATGTTCCGGCGATCGGCTGTATCATCCGAGACGTGAGCCGCACGGAAACGTCGCGGACCGTCACCGCTGGCGGACCCGCAAATGTCCCTGCGGAACCTGCACGTAACGTGATGGATCTGGTCGGCTCCGCGTCGTTGAAGGATATCGTGGCCGAAACGACGGATGTGGTCGAAAAGATGTGCATCCAGACTGCGGTTGAACTGACGAGCAACAACCGCGTGGCGGCGGCTGAAATGTTGGGTTTGTCGCGCCAGAGCCTTTACGTGAAACTGCGTAAATACGGACTTCTGAACAAAAACGGATAAGCCTGCGGCATGCGCTTTGCGGGCTGACTCTCCTCTTGCGCCGACTCAAGGTGTCAGGCATAGTTTACACATGTCTGTCACAGAGATCATACAGCCGCGCCGTTTTCCCGAACCTGCTGCCGCCCTCAAGCTGATAAAACCGATCACATGGTTCCCTCCGATGTGGGCCTATCTGTGTGGTGTTGTTTCGTCCGGTACCTCGCCTTCGGGGCAGTGGGTTCTGGTCATTCTGGGCGTTATCCTCGCAGGGCCGATTGTTTGCGGGATGAGTCAGGCTGCCAATGACTGGTGCGACCGTCATGTTGACGCGATCAACGAACCGAACCGACCGATCCCGTCGGGCCGTATTCCGGGCCGTTGGGGTCTTTGGATTGCGCTGGCGATGTCGGGGTTGTCACTGTTTGTCGGCTGGCAGTTGGGGCCGTGGGGCTTTGGCGCGACCGTGATTGGCGTCCTGGCGGCATGGGCTTATTCGGCAGAGCCGGTCCGGATGAAACGCTCTGGCTGGTGGGGGCCTGGTCTTGTCGGGCTAAGCTATGAAACGCTGCCTTGGTTTACCGGTGCGGCAGTGCTGAGCGCGGGCGCGCCACGCCTTGAAGTGGTGCTTGTCGCACTGCTCTACGGGTTGGGCGCGCACGGCATTATGACACTCAACGATTTCAAAGCGCTGGAAGGTGACCGCGAAATGGGCGTGAATTCACTGCCTGTGACCCTCGGGCCCAGACGTGCGGCTCAGGTGGCGTGCCTTGTGATGACCCTGCCGCAAGTCACCGTTGCACTTTTGCTTTTTGCCTGGGGCAAGCCGCTGCATGCTGCAGGCGTTGCCGCGGTTTTGTGCCTGCAGTTCTGGGCCATGACTGTGATGTTCAAAGACCCCAAGGCCAAAGCGCCGTGGTACAACGGCACCGGCGTGTTGCTTTACATCAGCGGTATGATGATCGCTGCATTCGCTTTGCGGGGGCTCGGATGATGCTGGGCTGGGGTGGGATCGCGCGTCTGGGTCTTGTGCAGATGTCACTCGGGGCCATCGTCGTGCTGACTACGGCCACAATGAACCGCGTGATGGTCGTCGAGCTTGCGATGCCGGCGATCCTGCCGGGTCTTCTTGTCTCTATATACTATGGCACGCAGTTCCTGCGACCACGCTTTGGCCACGGGGCGGATCAGGGCGGGCGGCGTACCCCGTGGATCATAGGCGGAGTCGCCTTGCTGGGGGCAGGGGCGATCGGTGCGGCCCTGTCTGTCGGGCTGATGGAACGTGTTGCCTGGGCGGGGATTGCCGCGGCGGTCCCTTCCTTTCTGCTGATCGGTCTGGGCATCGGGTCAGCCGGCACAAACCTTCTGGCGCTTTTGTCCACGCGGGTCAGTGCGGAACGGCAAGCGCCTGCCGGTAGTCTGGTCTGGATCATGATGATCTTTGGGCTGGCAGTGACAGGGATAACGGCTGGCCAGATGCTGGACCCATATACCCATACGCGGCTGGTTCTGGTGACCTTTGGTGTCTCTGCCGTTGCGATGTGTCTGACACTGCTGGGGGTCTGGGGACAGGAGCGTGGCGCAAAGCGTACGGTCGAGGCCAAGGACGGCGATTTCCGTGACGTCCTGTCAGAATTGTGGGTTGATCCGCGGGTGCGGATTTTCACCATCTTCGTTTTTGCCTCGATGCTCGCCTATAACCTTCAGGATCTCATCCTTGAGCCTTTCGCGGGCCATGTATTCGGGCTGTCTGTGGGTGAGAGTACAAAGCTGGGCGGCATGCACCACGGTGGTGCGCTGATCGGCATGATCGCCGTTCTGCTGGGCGGCACTCTTTTGGCGCGTTGGGTCACCGTTCCAATCCGTGTGTGGG
The DNA here is from genome assembly GCA_947501635.1 of uncultured Roseobacter sp. Classification (GTDB taxonomy): domain Bacteria; phylum Pseudomonadota; class Alphaproteobacteria; order Rhodobacterales; family Rhodobacteraceae; genus Roseobacter. The sequence goes on along the minus strand of CANMWT010000012.1, from coordinate 30,441 downwards.
TTGTCGGCGGTTGCCTTTTGTCGGGCATATCGCTTGTTGGCCTCGCCTATGGCGGGATGCATGCAGAAAGCTGGCCGCTCGGGATGAATGTTCTGACGCTCGGAATGGCCAATGGCGCGTTCGCCGTCGCGGCCATCGGTGCGATGATGGGTCTGGCGCGCGAAGGTGGCGATGGGCGCGAAGGGCTGCGCATGGGGCTTTTCGGCGCGGCGCAGGCCATTGCCTTTGGCCTCGGATCATTCGCGGGCACTGCAATGGTCGATCTGATGCGGCTGGTCACGTCGCAGGATGCGCTGGCCTATGGCACTGTCTTTGCCTTTGAGGGTTTTGTTTTCTTGGTCGCGGCGGCGCTTGCCCTGCGGCTTGTTTCACCGAAGCGGGACGCCGACGCGCGGCCTGCCATGATGCCGGGAGAATAGCAGATGTATGATGTAGTTGTTGTGGGCGGGGGGCCGTCTGGGGCCACAGCTGCCCTCGATCTGGTGCAGTCAGGTCACAAGGTGGCTTTGCTGGACAGGGAAGGGCGGATCAAACCCTGCGGTGGGGCTATCCCACCCCGGCTGATGCAGGACTTTCACATCACAGATGACCAGCTTCTGGCCAAGGTGAACACGGCACGGATGATATCGCCCACCGGTCGCATGGTGGATATCCCGATCGAGAACGGCTTTGTCGGGATGGTGGACCGCAAGGATTTCGATCCCTTCCTGCGCGCCCGCGCCGCCGATGCCGGTGCCGCTTACTTTACAGGTACCTTTGTGCGGATCGAACGCCCGAACGGTACGCCGGTTGTGATCTACCGCGATAAAGCCACGCAGGAAGAACGTGAACTGCCATGCAAGCTTGTGATCGGTGCGGATGGCGCAAAGTCCCGCGTGGGCCTTGCCGAAGTGAAGGACGCCGACAAGGTGCCGCTGGTTTTTGCCTATCACGAGATCATCAAAGCCCCGCCCAAGACGGATGTCTATGACCCTGAACGCTGTGACGTGATCTATGACGGCGCCATCTCACCGGACTTTTACGGCTGGGTTTTCCCGCATGGCAACAGCGCCAGCGTTGGAATGGGGACAGAAATCTCATCGGTGAACCTCAAAGAGGCAACGGCTGCGCTGCGCGAAGCCTCGGGGCTGGCGGATTGCGAAACGATCCGCAGGGAAGGTGCGCCGATCCCGTTGCGTCCGCTGGACCGCTGGGACAACGGCAAGGACGTGCTGCTTGCCGGCGATGCGGCGGGGGTTGTCGCGCCAAGCTCTGGCGAAGGGATTTACTATGCCATGGTCGGGGGCAGGGTGGCCGCGACCGCCTGTGCCGCCACGCTGGCCTCGGGGCGGGTGAAAGACCTGCGGCTCGCGCGCCAGCTCTTTATGAAAGAGCATAAAATGGTTTTCCGCGTGCTGGGATCCATGCAAAACGCCTATTACCGCAGTGACGAAAGGCGCGAGCGTTTTGTGTCGCTGTGCCACGATATCGACGTGCAGCGCCTGACTTTCGAAGCCTATATGAACAAAAAGTTGGTGCGGGCAAGACCGATGGCCCATCTGAAAATCGGCCTGAAAAACCTTGCGCATCTTACCGGCATTGTGGCAACGACACGCGTATGACCATCATGATCCCTGCCTGGGTAAACGGTACGCTGACACCGGTGGAAAAACTGGAGGCCCATGTGAAGGGTCTGCGGCACAAGGCTGTGTCGGTGTTTGTTCTCAAGGGGGATGCGGTGCTCATGCAGCAGCGGGCGCTGTGCAAGTACCATACGCCCGGCCTTTGGACGAATACCTGCTGTACGCATCCTGAATGGGACGAAGCGCCGGACGTATGTGCAGTGCGTCGTTTGGACGAAGAACTGGGCATCAGCGGATTGAACCCCAAGCACCGCCACCATCTGGAGTACCGTGCCGATGTGGGCGGGGGGTTGATTGAACACGAGGTTGTGGACGTATACGTTGCCGACGCTGACAGTGCGTTGTCAGTCACGCCCAACCCCGACGAGGTGATGGCCGTCGAATGGGTGCGTTACGTTGATCTGCTGGATCAGGTCGAGGCAACACCGGAGCGGTTCACACCTTGGCTGCGCATCTATCTGCGCGATCACGCCCCAACCATTTTTGGCACCTTGGCGGAGGTCGCCGCCGAATAGCTTTGTAGGCAGGGTGCGCGGTGCTGAACCGCGCCGTTCTTTATCCTGTTATCGGCTGGACGGTCGGTTGTTTTTCAACGCCGCTTCACAGGAGCCTGGGGATTCTGGATTACATGTCCGGAATGACCCGTTGCTGCCACGAATGGCGTGAGAGGTATAGGGGCCTTGTGGGCCTTCCATGGCGCGGGTGCGCAGCTCATACTCGCGGCCATTTAGGGTAATCGTGCTGAAGGATTCATTTCCGACGGTCGAACAAGCGCCAGTCAGCAAAAGACCGGCAATCAAGAAGGCAGCGCGCATGATGTCATCTTTCTGTGAAAGGTAATGTCGTGAGGTATGTTCTGTAATATAGTGCCAAATCGGGTTGGCGAAGGACCGATTTGAATATGCTCACGGCTTCGTTACTCGTAGGCGGATAATCAACGTTATGTTAATTAACTAACCTGACAGGCAATATATATGCATGAAACGCGGACCATGCGCGCCTCTGACGTTTTTTGCTTCGATATCCGCCGTCCCGCTTGTCCCGGTGATGATATTCAGGCTGCGGGGTTGGTCCGCGGCGGATGTTCCGAAATGGTCAAATACGTCTTCCATATGCGGCAGGATGGCGCTGCGGCGCACGACGGCAAGGTGGTGCAGCGGCAGAAAGTTCAGTAGCACTGGGGCATCGGGCCCGGTGCGAAACACCAAAGAGCCTGTTTCCGCAATCGCTGCATCTGCGAATGTCAGCGCCAGAACTTCGTTCATCTGGGCAGTTGCGGCGGTCTCAAAAGCGGACCAGTCAAGCGCGGTCAGGCTTTCGCGCGGCTGTAGTGCGATCCGGTTCCCCAAATCCCTGGCTGCCATATAGGCTGCAACGGCGGCAGGCACGTCGGCCAGTGCATCCAGCGTTTCCACGGTCGCAGTCACGGTCTCTGACGTTGCTTTCTCGACGAAACGGTCATAGAGCGGTTGATCGTTGAAAGTGACGCGAAACCGGTCTGGCTCTGCGATCAGCGCATCCGCCGCCGCTTTTACATCCATGTCACCCCGCCCGGCGTTGGCGTGGTCGATTTTGGCCAGAAGCGCATCGCGTGACATCGCCTAACGCCTCCCCTTTTTGTACTGTTGCATGAAGGTGCCCGGTTCGGGTTGCGGCAGGTCGCGGCTCCCCGTCCATCCGGCCGCAAGCGGTACGGTCGTGATCTTGCCGCGCCCGCGTGCCATGCCGCGTAGCGCCACATTCGAAGCTGCCGTAGCAAGACGGTAAAGCGCAGGTCTTGTGGCGAGCGCCGCCCAAACACGCAGACCCCATTTTGTCATTCCGCTGGGCATGCCTTTTTCAAACTGTCGCGCCCGCAGTGATCGGAGCATGTCCGGCAGCGGGATATTGACCGGACAGACCTCCTTGCAACGTCCGTTCAGCGTACAGGCATTGGGCAGGTCCTTACTGCCTTCGATCCCGGTCATCGCTGGGGTCAGAACAGAACCCATTGGTCCGGGATAAACAGCGCCATAGGCATGCCCGCCGACGGCAGAATACACCGGACAGTGGTTCATACAGGCCCCGCAGCGGATACAGCGCAACATTGGGCGCAGAAAATCCGACAGCATGTCAGAGCGATGATTGTCCACCAGAATGATATGCAGGTTTTCAGGCCCGTCGCGGTCCCCTTCGCGTTTGGGCCCGTTAAAAAAGGTAGTGTACTGCGTGATTTCAGTGCCGATTGCTGCACGAGACAGCAGGCGCAAAAAGACCGCTGCGTGTTTGAGGCTGGGGACCATTTTCTCAATGCCGACGGTCACGATATGCGTCTTGGGTGGCGTGGTTGTCAGCTCGGCGTTGCCCTCGTTGGTGACCGTGACAAATGAACCTGTGTCCGCAATCAGAAAGTTAGCGCCTGAAATCGAGATATCCGCATTCATGAATTTGGGGCGCAATTCGCGCCGCGCGCTGCTCACCAGTGAGGTTACATCCTGTTCGGTGCTTGGATCTTTGTGTTTTTTCGCAAAAAGCTCTGCCACTTGTTCCTGTGTTTTGTGCATGGCGGGCATCACGATATGAGACGGCGGATCACCTGCGAGCTGGATGATATGCTCTGCCAGATCGGTTTCCACACGTTCAACGCCCGCGTCGGCCAGCGCTTCACCGATCCCGATTTCCTCGCCCAGCATGGATTTCACCCGCGTGGCCGATTTAGCCCCCTCTGCGCGACAGATTTCGGTAACCACAGTGCGGGCCTGCTGGGGTGTTTCCGCCCAATAGACCTGGGCCCCGCTGGCGATGGCGTTTTCCTCGAACTGGCGCAGGTAGTGCCCCAGATTGTCGAGCGTGTGGTCCTTGATCTTTTGGGCGGTGGCGCGCGCTTCGGCATATTCTTCGAAAGCATCAATCACCTTGGCGCGACGCGTGCGCAACAAGGTCGTCGTCCGGTCAAGCGCGATCTTGAGCGTGGGCTCTGCGAGGGCGCGTGTCACGTTTTGTGTGAACTGGTGGGATGTTTGCTTCATTTCAGGGCCGGTGCGCAAATGCCGGGGCCATCGGCCATACCTGCAAGCACTTCTATCGTGTGATACACCCGCATGTCCGATCCTTCGCGGCTGAGTTTTCCAGCCATGTTCATCAGGCAACCCATATCGCCGCCAAGCAGCGTATCCGCCTGCGTCTTTTTGATCTTTGCGGTCTTTTCACCGACGATGGCTGTGGAGAGTTCGGGGTATTTGACACAAAAGGTCCCGCCAAAACCGCAGCATTCGTTGTTGCCCTCCAACGGGACCATCGACAACCCGTCCACATGAGACAGCAAAGCGCGCGGCTGGTCGTGGACCCCCAGATCGCGCAGGCCCGAACAGCTGTCATGATAGGTTGCGGTGCCGTGATATTCAGCCTTGGGGGTATAATCCATGACGTCTGTCAGAAAGCTGAGGATTTCCCATGTTTTGGCGGATAAGGCGTGTTGCCGTTCCTGCCAGTCGGGCAGTTCCGCAAAAAGCTCTGCGTAGTGGCTGCGGATCATGCTGGCGCAGGAGCCTGAGGGGACAACCACATAGTCATAGCCTTCGAAAGCCGTGATCACCTGTTGTGCCAACTGCCGGCTCGTTGCGTCATCTCCGCTGTTGAAAGCAGGCTGGCCACAGCAGGTCTGTGTGTTTGGCACCTCAACGTCGCAGCCTGCGTCGGCCAACAGTTTGAGGCTCGCAAACCCGATGTTGGGACGCATCGCGTCGACAATACACGTCACAAAGAAGCCCACACGGGGTTTGTGATCGCGTGCGATTTTCATGAATGTCTCCTGCTGCGCACCGGTTGAGACGGCTTCTTGCCAAGCCATCTTGTCGTGCAGTCTGCGTCAAAAAACGTGTTTGGGCAACCTTGCCGGCAGATCGACCCATGCGTCATCTTTGCGCCGGGGCTTTTGAACGCCGGGCAACAGTCTTTCATGCTATTGCCCTGCGCGGCGGCCCCGGCCAAGTTGATCAACCGTGCTGCAAACCATGCGTGCCAGTGGATGGGACGGTTTTTTGATGACAATATGGCTGGGCGAGATGTCCAGATGAGACGGGTAGACTTTGTTTAGGTTCTGCAACAATTCATCAATCAGGCCGGTTTCGCCGGGAAACTTCTTGCGCAGATCGTCCACATCAATCTCGAAACGGCACATCAGCATTTCGATCATGGCAGCGACTAGTTTGTCGTTGGCGGTCAGAACATATCCGCGGTTGCCAGCCAGATTTCCCTGACTGACAAGTTTGGTGTAGATCGATGTGGCCGATGCGTTCTGGACGTAACCCGCTGGAAAACGGGAAATGGCGGACGCCCCAAGACCGATCAGCGCATGCGACGTGTTGTCGGAATAGCCTTCAAAATCGCGCCGCAGGGTGTTTGTGTCGCGCGCCTTTACAAGACTGTCCCCGGGTTTGACAAAATGATCGACGCCTACGGTTTCATACCCGTCTGTTAGCAGCATATGGCGTGCGACCTGCGCATTCAAAAAGGCATCTTCGGCTGTGGGCAGCGTGCGTGCGTCAATCAGGATCTGACGTTTTGCAAGGTTGGGGGTATGTGAATACTCACAAACGGCCACACGGTCAGGGTCCATTGCCAGCACTTGCTGCGCTGTTTCCGAGATTGAGGCGGCGTTTTGCCGAGGCAACCCGTACAGCAATTCCATATCGAGATGTTGCAGCCCGCTTTTTCTTAGTTTGCGGACGACCTCGAATGTTTGCTCGAAGGTTTGTGCCCGTCCGATCGCCCGCTGGACGCTGGGGTCAAAATCCTGCACCCCGATCATGGCGCGGTTCATCCCAAGCGCGATAAGATTATCAAGGGCGCCCTGTGTCACCTGCATCGGGTCAATTTCAACCGAACAGGAAAATGTCTTCGCTTGCGGCAGAGCCGTGTAAATTGCATCAAGCAGCCTGTCCATTTGCGCAGGCCGGATCATAGTCGGGGTCCCGCCCCCAAGGTGCAACCGATCCAGCGTCACTGACTGCGGCAAAAGCTCCCGGACAAAGGCGATTTCCTTGAGTAGATACTCCACATAGTCGTCGACGATCTCGCGGCTTTCGGCGGCTTGTGTCCTGCAGGCACAGAACCAACACATGCTTTTGCAGTACGGTACGTGCACGTATAGAGAGAGCGACGCATCCCGTGGAATATCCGAGAGCCAATTGCTTTGATAGAGGCTGCCTTCGGCGGGGATGAAGCGATTTGCCGGAGGGTAACTCGTGTACCGCGGCACACGCGCCTCGAAAAGACCCGAGTAACGCAGTTGTTCCAAATGCTCCATCACGCTATACTAAACAGAAGCGCGCAAGGCCGTTTGATATAGGTCAAATTAGTTGAAAAATAACGTCATCTCTGGTGTTAAATGCACGGACTGCCCGATACACCATCGCGCGGTCTGTTCCCGGTGTGACACTCAAGAACTCTTACGCCTTGAATCCATAAAGAAATATCGCGGTTTCAAAGCTGGTGAAACGATCTTCTGGCGCGGCGATGAAATGAAGTTTGTGGCTTCTGTTGTCAGTGGTGTGGCGTCTTTGAACAAAGGTTTGGAGGACGGGCGAACCCAAATGGTAGGGCTGCTGCTGCCGTCGGATTTCATCGGGCATCCGGGCCGAACACGAATCGAATTCGATGTGGTGGCTTCAAGTGACGTTACGTTATGTTGCTTTGACAGGGCCCCTTTCCAGCAGTTGCTGACCGAAATGCCGCATATTTCACAACGTATGATTGAGTTGGCGATGGATGAGCTTGATGCCGCGCGGGATTGGATGCTTTTGCTCGGCCGCAAGACAGCCGGCGAAAAAATCGCGACGTTCATCGAGATGGTCGTGCGGCGTCAGCACTTCCAACGACGCGATGGCATAAAGGTCGATCTGACCCTTCCCTTGTCACGCGGTGACATCGCCAATTACCTCGGTCTGACCCTTGAAACCGTAAGCCGGCAGATCGGCATCTTGAAGTCCGAAGGTATTCTTCAATTCGAGGACAAGCGGCGTTTTCGTGTCGTTGACATGGAGCGCCTGCAGGCGGCCACCGGCGACGATGACGACGGCGCGGTCATTTTCTGACATTGCAAATCAAAGCATCTTTCCGGCATCTGCGGCGTGCGGGTGTTTATGCGAAAGTCATTGTGTTCTCTGCTGTGCAATAGGGCTAGTTTGCCGCTATGAACGATACGCATGATATCCATCCCAGACTGGACCTGATCATCTGCCCGAGTTGCGATGCGGCTTTCAAGCTTGAAAAGCCGGCGCACGGCGAACGGGCAGTCTGCAGGCGTTGTGAAACCGTACTTATCACCCCGCGCCGCAAGGCGGGGCTTCAGATCATTGCCGTTTCACTGGCGGTTTTGATCCTGATTGTTGCAGCGGCCGTCTTTCCCTTTTTGTCGGTACAGGCAGGCAGCGTGCATAACTCCGTTTCGATTCTTGAAACGGCGCTGGCGTTTCAGGACGGCCCGCTTGTGATCCTGTCATTGACGACGCTGTCGCTGATAATTCTCATCCCCATGGCGCGCATGATCTTGTCGCTTTATGTGCTTGTGCCGATTGTGCGCGACCGCCCGCCCGCGCGGCACGCAGCCTCGGCGTTCCGTCTGTCAGAAGCGTTGCGCCCGTGGTCGATGGCCGAGATTTTCGCGATCGGCTGTGCGGTGGCACTCATCAAGGTAGGGCAGCTGGTGGATGTATCGTTCGGCCCGGCATTCTGGATGTTTGTTGTGCTGGTTGTGTTGGTGGTTGTGCAGGATACTTTTATTTGTAGGTGGTCCGTATGGAACGCGCTGAACAAACCGGCAAAGAGATAACCGCCCGCGCGCTCGGGCTGGTGGCCTGTACGCGGTGCCATCTTGCGTGGCCGAAACATGCCGCAACCTGCGGGCGCTGTGGCCACAAGCTGATCTCGCGCGATCCCAAATCGTTGCAAAGGGTCTGGGCCTTCTGGATTCTGGGTCTGATGTGCTATGTCCCCGCGAACCTTTTTCCAATGCTGCAGACCCGGACACTGATCTACAGTCAAGAAGACACCATAGTCGGCGGTGCGATCGAACTTATTCACTACGGCAGCTGGTCCGTGGCGCTGGTTATTCTGTTTGCCTCTGTTGCGATCCCCATAGGCAAGTTTCTTGCTATCGCGTTTCTGGCCATGTCCGTTTCGCGACCGTCCAGCGTTTCGAAATCCCAGCGCCAATTGCTGTATGAGGTGGTCGACTATATCGGCCGGTGGTCGATGATTGACATTTTTGTCGTTGCGATCCTGTCGTCGCTCGTGCAATTGAGCTTGTTAGTGACGATAAACCCCGGGCCCGCCAGTCTGTTCTTTGCTCTCTCGGTGATCTTTACAATGATTTCAGCGCATTCCTTTGACAGCCGCATGATCTGGGATGCGCAAAGGACGCAAAACGAAGGTAACCAAGATGAATGACGTGCCACCGGTCGAATTCGAGGATCGAAAGGGCTCGTTTCTACACAATGTCTCGGTTGTTTGGGTGATCCCGCTGCTTGCGCTGGTCATGGCGCTTGTGGTGGCGTGGCAGTCCTATAATGCGCGCGGCCCTGTGATTACCATCGAGTTTGAAAGCGGTGCCGGGATTGCCCCGCGCGAGACGGAACTGAGGTTTCGGGATGTGGCGGTGGGGCTGGTCGAGGACATAAGTTTTGGCGACGGGTTGCAAAGCGTCATCGCGACCGTGCGCGTCAACAAGGAAGTCGCACCCTACATCGATACTGGCGCGACCTTCTGGACTGTAACACCGGAGTTTTCCGCCTCGGGTGTGACCGGCCTCGACACGGTGCTGACCGGCGTATTTATCGAAGGCTCCTGGGACAGCGAAATCGGCACCCCCCGCGCGGCGTTCAAGGGGCTTTCGAGTGCACCGCTCTACCAACCGGGCGAAGGCGGTTTGCAGCTGGCCTTGCGCTCCATCCCCGGCGGAGAGTTAAGCGCTGATACGCCCATCTTGTATCGCGGCATCGAGATTGGCCGCGTGGGCCCCGCGCGAATATCACCGGAAGGCAATTTCGCCATTGCAGAGGCTGTTATCTACGAACCACACGGGCGTCTGGTCACGCCGACAACACGGTTCTGGGACACGTCGGGTTTCAGCTTTTCGCTGGGGGCTGGTGGTGCTGAGCTGAACTTCAGTTCGGTGGCCTCGCTGGTTGCGGGCGGCATTACCTTCGACACCTTTGTCTCGGGCGGTGAACCTGTGGGCGATGGGTCCGTGTTTGAGGTCTACGCGTCCGAGGCAGATGCCCGCAGCAGTGTTTTCAACGCCTCCGAAGTTGAACTGCTGGAAGTGCGCGCCGTATTTGACGAAAACATCGCGGGCCTGAGCAAAGGGGCTGCAGTCGAATTCAAGGGCTTGCGGATCGGTACGGTCGACAATGTTTCCGGTCTGGTCGATCAGGAACGATATGGTGACAGTCGTGTGCGGCTGAATGTGGTGATGGGCATCCAGCCGGGGCGTTTGGGTTTGCAGGAAAACTCCTCTCCCGATGCGGCGCTTGAGTTCTTGCAGGAAAGGGTGCGCAACGGTTTGCGGGCACGTCTGGCCTCGGGCAATATTTTCACTGGCGGTTTGAAAATCGAGCTTTTGGATGTCGCGGACGCCCCGCCTGCGGAAATCGTTTTGGCCGACGGTGTGTTTCCGACATTGCCAACAACGGCGAGCGCGGTGGCAGACCGGACAGCCAGCGTCGAGGGTGTCTTGTCTCGTGTCAACGACCTGCCGATTGAAGAGCTTTTGCAAAGTGCCATCGACTTTATGAAGAGTGCGGGCAATCTGATCGCCAGTGATGATGTGCGCGGCGCACCGCAGGACCTGCGCGCTCTGCTGGGCGATATCCGTGGTGTTGTCACGTCGGAAACGGTGCAGGAAATCCCCGTGACACTGAATGCAGCCTTGCTGCGGCTCGACGGTATTCTGGCCCAGATTGAACAAGAGCAGGCTGTAGCGCGTATTCTTGCCGCCATAGATGCCGCCACCGAAGCGGCGGGGACGGTTGGCAGCTCAATCGCCGGTGTGCCGCAACTGGTCGAAGATTTGGTCGAAGTGGCCGCCAATGCGGCAACGCTGCCATTGGAAGAGCTGACCAATCAGGTCACGTCGGTGCTGGCCTCCGCAGATGAGATCATCAGCGCGCCGGCAACACAGGCGCTGCCCGCATCACTTGCCGGTGCACTGGATGAGTTGAATGCGACCCTGTCCGAGCTGCGGGAAGGTGGTGCTGTGTCCAATGTAAACGCGACGTTGGCGTCGACCCGCGATGCGGCTGACGCTCTGGCCCTGTCGACGCAGGATTTGCCGCAGTTGGTCGATAGGATTACGCAGGTTTTCGACGAGGCAAGCACGACAATCGCGGGTTACAACCGTGGCGAAGTTTTGAGCCGCGACGCACAGGCGGCATTGCGCGATATATCTGAGGCATCCAACGCAATCACCGCTTTGGCGCGGTTACTCGAGCGGAATCCGGATGCGCTTATCAGGGGGCGATAGATGAAAAAGACCATTTCATTTCTGGTGGTTGTACTGGCGCTGGCAGCCTGTGGCGGCCCGTCGAATCGATACGCTACCGAGCCTGTGCAAGTGACGCAGACACAGCGTATCTCTTTCAGAGCAGTGGAAGTGCGCGAAGTGTCCTTGCCCGCCTATGCCGCCGCCGATGAGATTTCGGTTCAAACCGCGGACGGTCGGTTGGTCAGTGACGGGTCGGTGTTATGGGCCGATACACCGGATCGGGCCGTCGCGCTCGAAATCAGCCGAAACCTGACGCAGATCACGGGCGCGCGCGTCGCATCCCAGCCATGGCCCTTCGAAGCCTTTCCGGATGCGCGGCTGGATGTGCGGTTTGAAAAACTGGTTGCTCAGGAAGACGGCCGTTTCCGGGCCAGCGGCCAGTACTTCGTGGCTGTCGCAGACGGCGGTCGGGAACGGTCGGGGCTTTTTGATCTGACGGTACCGTTTGATCCCATGGGCGGGCCTGCTGCAATCGCTGTGGCGCGGGCACAGATCGTTCTGGATTTGTCGAGCTTTATTGCGCGCGATGGTTTGCGCTAGCCGCGCCAATCCTGCAAGGCGCGCGAGACGCGGTTCAATCCCTCTTCCAGATTAACTTCGGGCCCGCCGCCGACGCCCAAGCGGATGTGTTGTGGCTGGTGATAGGCGCTGCCCGGCAGCAGGAAGGTCCGGTATGGATCGTCCAGTAGACGCTGTGCAAACCGGTCGCTGTCTATCCCGTCGGGCAACCGACCCAGCCCGATAAGCCCGGCCTGCGGCGGGATCCAGTCAAGGTTCGGCTCTGCTGCGATCCAGCTGTTGAGACGCGCAAGGTTCTGCGCCCCTGCCTGTCGTGCGGTGGCAAGTGCGGGTACCAGCCGTTCAGGGCGCAACGCGATTTCTGCGATAACTTCGCCCATGATGTTCATAATTTCCGACGCGTTTTCGCGCAGGATAACCGCATCCATCACCAGATCCTGATTTTGGCACACCAGCCAGCCCGTGCGCAGCCCCTGAAGTCCCAAGGCCTTGGACACTGATCCTGTGGTGATGCCGCGCGGGTAAAGGCCTGCGATAGAGGGCGCACGTGGGCGGTGCCATTCAAGCCCGGCATAAACCTCGTCCACCACCAGCCATGCGCCAACACGATCGGCGATCCGAACTATCTCTTGCAACTCGGAGGTATTCAGCAACTGGCCTGTGGGATTGTTAGGATTGCTTAAAAATATCATCTTGGTGCGTGCTGTCGTTGCGTCGCGCAGCGCCTCAAGGGGCAATGTCCAACCTTCGGCCTCTTGGCGGTGAACAGGCACTATTGTAGCCCCTTTGGCCCTAGCAAGAACCTCTGCCTGCGGCCACCCGGGTGTCTCGACAATAATCTCGTCACCGCTTTCCAGCAGCTGCATCATGGCAAGATAGTTTGCCTCTGCCGCGCCGGCTGTAATGAGAACGTCTTCCAGCTGGCATAGCCCCTCTAGTCCGGCTTGAGCCAGAACGTGGGTGCGTAATTCCGGCAGGCCGCGAAAATCGCGACCGTTCCAGTCAAGAGATTGCGCAGGATCAAGCGCGTCCAGAAAATCACCCAAAACCGGCGCGGCAGAAAGCGAAAAGCCGACGATGGCTTCTGGCGCTTTTTCCGTCGTTTCAAGCAGGTATTCAAACAGCCTGTGTATCTTGACTTTCATCTGCTCAGTCCGGTCTAGTTCAACTTCAAGCAAAAAGGTCTTACTCAGGATATGCAACCCCTGCTCAAAGGAATGCCGGCCCGTTTGTCAGTGCTGGATTTTGGACTTTTTCAAGTGCATGAAAACGGGCGGATCATCGGAATTTGTGGTTATGTGGTGCAAACCACCGCAGGAGAGACGATACTGATCGATAGCGGCTTTCCGACTAAATATGCCGCGGATGCCGTCGCTGCCACCTCAGAAGACGGACTGGAGAGTTTTGGGCGGGTTGTTTCCCTGACGGCACAGAATCTGGCGCCCGCACAGCTTGCTGCGTTATCCTTGGCGCCGTCGGATGTTGATCTGATGATCCAGAGCCATACACACATTGATCACGTGGGTTTCATGGGTGGCTTTCCCGGCGCGCCCATCGTCATTGCAAAGGAAGAAAGGGCCTTGCCCCGCCCCCTTTATTGGTCTGGTAAACAGGCGATGGAATGGCCCGACGCAAAGTATATTGAGATCGAAGCAGATACGACCATCGGGCCGGGGTTTGATGTTTTGTCCGTACCCGGGCATGCGCCCGGCCAATTGGCCTTTGCTGTGCAATTGCCGCGCACGGGCGCTGTCATTCTTACGTCGGACGCGATCAGTCGACCGTCCGAGATGGATACCGGCTTTGCCGGGTCGTGGGATGCACAGCAGGCGCAGCACCATGCCAAACGCTTGCTCGCGCGGGCTGTAAAAGATCGTGCCATGGTGATCTACGGGCACTGCCCTGAACAGTGGCCAACGCTGCGCAAAGCCCCAGAGTGGTACGACTAGCGCACGTCCCTGCCCTGATTTAGAACAATAACATTGCCGCTACTGATGTCGCCTGCGGGTGACACCAGAAACCCGACCCACGCCGCAACCTCGGCAGGCTGCATCGCGTGGCCATGCGGCATCTGTGCGATGGCTGCAGCCAGCACCTCTTCGCTGACAACACCGAACAATGGGGTTTCCGTCATGGCGGGTGCAATCGAGTTTACCGCGATTTTATCGCGTGCATAGCGCCGTGCGAGGTCTTTGGTCAGAGTGTCCATCGCCGCTTTGGACGCGCGATAGTGCGGCGGGTCGAAAACATCGAAGTTATAGGCACCGTTGGACGATATATTTACGATTTTGCGCACCCCGTCCCGTCCGAACATCAGCTTTACGGCGGCCTGACAGCAGTGAAACGCACTGCTGAAGTTCACGCTCATTTGCTGGTCAAGCTCAGCTGCAGAAATGTCGGGAAATTCGGACATGAGGCAGGTGCCTGCATTGTTGACCAAGACGTCCAGGCCGCCTTGTGTGGCGCCGATGTCGCGGAATGCTGCCGCGATATCATCAGGCTGGGTCAGATCGCATAGGCAAGCGGTGAACCCCTCGCGCGCCATACCCTCCAGACCGGCAGCATCCCGGTCCAGCCCGATCACGTGCAACCCGTCGGCCAGCAGCCGCGTGGTAATTGCCCGGCCCAGCCCGCCTGCAGCACCTGTCACAGCTGCAACTCTGTTCATGTGACAACCCCTTCTTCTTTAAGACGCGTCACGTCCTCGTCGGTGTAGCCAAGCGAGCGCAAAACCGCATCCGTGTCTGCACCCGCTGCCCGCGGGGCATGGGCGCGCGCGGGCTCTGATCGGCTGAACCGCGGGGCGGACCTTGCCTGCCAGACGTCACCTTCCTGATAGAAAACGCCGCGTTTCACATTCACCGGGTGCACCGTCGCCTCGGCAAAGTCGAGCACGGGCGCGACACATGCGTCCGACCCTGCAAAGACCTTGGCCCAGTCCTCGCGGGTTTTGGTGCGGAACAGGGCCGCCAGCCTGTCGGTCTCAGCAGGCCAACTTGCCCGGTCATATTGCGAAGTCGCCTCGTCCAGGCCTGCTTTTTGCATCAACTGGGTATAGAATTGCGGCTCTAATGCGCCGACAGAGATGAATTTGCCATCTGCGCAAGTGTAACAGCGGTAGAATGGCGCGGCTCCATCGATCCAGTTGCTTTCGCGCCGGTTCTGGATGTCTCCGCGTGCCAATAATCCCTGGATCAGGCCCATCATCGCGGGCACCCCATCGACCATTGCCGCATCCACGACCTGCCCTTTGCCAGAATGTGCCCGCTCGATCACGGCTGCCAGCAGACCAAACACGAGAAACATGGCGCCGCCACCGTAATCCGCAACCAGATTAAGCGGCGGCGGCGGGGGGTTGTCCGCTGGCCCAATCGCATGCAAAGCACCCGTGAGAGCAAGATAGTTGATGTCATGGCCCGCAGTGTCCGACCATGGGCCTCTTTGCCCCCACCCTGTCATGCGCCCATAGACCAGATGCGCCGGGCAGTCATCCGGCCCCAGCCCCAGCCTTTCCATCACACCGGGGCGGAAGCCTTCGATCAGGATGTCCGCACCCTCGAGCATCTGCCGAACGACCGCCTGCCCGCTTTGTGTCTTGAGGTTCAGCGCGACGCTCCGCTTGCCGCGCCGGTTCACATCTGTGGCATCCTCGGGGGCGGATGCGCGATCAATCACGGTAACCTGCGCGCCCATATCTGCCAACAACTGTCCGGCCAGCGGCGCGGGACCAAGGCCGCAGAATTCCACGACCCGCAGGTTTTCAAGTGGGCCGCTCATCTGCCGGGTTTATCCAATCGCTGTTCTACGGGCCGTGAAATTGTCCCCGTCTCCGTATGCTTGTGCATCTGCTATGACGCCTGCCGGCAACCGTAATCAGCTTCGCGATGCGAGACAACGGCTTGCACAAATTCTCCTCTTGGCACACCCTCTGGTCAGCAATAGTCGTGCGTCCGTCGAAAAGGAGCTCTGCCCATGCATGCTTTGGAACCACTCCTGCGTTTCACAACTCTGGCCGCGGTTGCCGCGCTTTCCGTCATATGCGTGATCGCGGCGCTGGTCTGGACAAGCTGGTTGTGGCTCCCCGCGCTGGTCTTCATTGGTCTGACGTGGCTTGGTTTTCACGATCTGAACCAAACGCACCACTCTATCCTGCGCAACTATCCCGTGCTTGGCCACATGCGGTTTCTCTTTGAGGGGATACGCCCTGAAATCCGGCAATACCTTATTGAATCGGATCAGGACGAAGAGCCGTTTTCGCGTGATGCACGATCGCTCGTGTATCAGCGCGCGAAAGGTGCTGAGGACAAACGTCCTTTTGGGTCGCGCATGCGCGCATATGATTCCGGCTACGCCTGGGTGACGCATTCGGTAAATCCGATCCATATTGAAGACTGCGATTTCCGTGTACTTATTGGCGGTCCGAATTGCAAAAAACCTTACAGCGCATCGATCTACAATATCTCGGCCATGAGCTTCGGATCGCTGAGCGGCAACGCGATCGAAGCCTTGAACAAGGGTGCCAAGATGGGTGGGTTTGCCCATGATACGGGCGAAGGTTCCGTGAGCCGCTATCACAAGGCAGGCGGCGGTGATCTGATTTTCCAGGTGGCGTCGGGGTATTTTGGATGTCGCAATGATGATGGCAGCTTTAACCCGGACAAGTTCCGCGAGACGGCCAGTCTCGATCAGATCAAGATGATCGAAATAAAGCTCAGCCAGGGGGCGAAACCCGGCCACGGTGGCATGTTGCCGGCCTCGAAGATTACCGAAGAGATCGCCGAGGCGCGTGGCATTCCCATGGGCGTGGACTGTGTGTCACCTGCCGCGCACCCTGCTTTTGAAACACCCATGGAGCTGATGGCCTTCATCGGCCAATTGCGCGAGTTATCAGGTGGCAAACCTGTAGGTTTCAAGCTTTGCATCGGGCACCGGCGCGAGTTCATGTGTATGGTCAAGGCCATGCTGGAAACCGGCGTTGTGCCCGATTTCATCGTGGTGGACGGGACGGAAGGTGGCACAGGTGCGGCCCCTGTCGAGTTTGCCAATCATGTCGGTATGCCGATGGTGGAAGGTCTGACCTTTGTGCACAACACACTGCGCGGTGCGGGTCTGCGCGATCAGGTGAAAATCGGCGCGGCCGGTAAGATCGTGTCCGCGTTTGATGTCGCGCGCGCATTGGCACTTGGGGCAGATTGGTGCAATTCGGCCCGCGGTTTCATGTTTGCGATCGGGTGTATTCAGGCGCAGGCATGCCACACCAATCATTGCCCCGTTGGGGTTGCGACCCAAGACCCGTTGCGCGCCCGCGCGCTGGATGTCGGGTCAAAGTCCGAAAGGGTCGCCCGTTATCACAAAAACACGTTGAAAGCTTTGGGCGAGATGACGGGTGCTGCGGGTTTGTCGCAACCAGGCGGGTTCATGCCACAGCACATGATGGTCCGCCTTGGCAACAAAGAGATGGCCGAAGCAAGCGAAGCTTTTGCGTATCTGCCGGAGGGTTTCTTGCTGAAAAACGCGGAAGACTCGCCCGCCATGGCCGACTATCGCAAACGCTGGAACCGTGCGAGTGCCGCCAGCTTCGCATCACCGGGATTTTAGTGTTTGCGGTCACTGTCGGGCTTGCGGGCGGTGGTCTCAACGCGGCTGACAACCATCAGCACAATTGCGACCAGCGCAAGGGTACCCGACCCCAGGGCAAAAATTTCAATTGGCATTGTCCTGCCCTTTACTTGTCCATCGCATAGCGACTAGGGATACAGCGATTTGGTTTAGAAATCGTAACGTTGCTTGACGCGCTCCCGCAGGGGAAAGGTCAGCGTTATCCAATGCTCCGACGCCTCGAACCCCACGTCCACCGCGCCGCCAAGCTGGCGGGCGAAAGCGCTGATAAGCTGGGTTCCGAGGCCGGTCCCTTCGCTCCCAATCGCGCCGGAGGTGGTATTGGATACTTTGAATTCAACCGTGTCATCCGACTGCAGGGTCAAAGAGATGTTCAACCGCGGGGCGATGCCCGGCCCAGGCGCGCCGATGTATTTCAGCGCGTTTGTGACCGCTTCGGACATAAGCAACGTCAGGGGTGCGGCGTCATCGGCGTCCATCTGGAATGAATCGTAAGACTGCGTCACCTCGACACCGCGGCTCGCCGACAGGCCCATCGATAGCATCTGGCCCACGATCTCTTCGGCAAGCTTGCCGGCATCCACGCGGTCCAGCTCTTCGGTCTGGTACAGGTTCTTGTGCACTGTTGCGAGGCTGAGAATACGGTCCTGCAAACGTTTGAGCACTTGCCTTGCGTCCTCGCTTTGGGCCCGCCTGATCTGCATGTTCATGATCGAGGAGATCAGCTGCAGATTATTCTTCACCCTGTGGTGTACTTCCTTGAGCAGGATGTTCTTGTCGCGCAGGCTGTCTTCTAATGCAGCTTCGTCGCGGACAATTGAATCTGCCATGCGCGCAAAAGCGGTCTGGATTTGTTCCAGCTCGCGCGGCACGCTTTGGCCCAATGAGGTGCGCGGCACACGTCGGTTATAGGCAAACAGGCGCATCTGCCGCCCGAGTTTTCGGATGTGGCGCACGGCAAGCCGGTTCAGCGACCAAAAGGCCACCACGAGACTGGCAAGCCACATAATGACCGGCAAGACCATGCTAAGTCCGATGGACTGACGCAAACCCGGTGCCAGTTCTTCGGGACGCCAGATGCTCATGGCATAGGCGACATCCGGCACGATCGGCACAACGGCGTAAAGACGCGTAGCGTCGCCCCGGTTCTTGTCTTTGAAAACGACAGGCTTGGCACCCACAAGAGACGCGAGTGACTGCCCCGCAGGCAAATCGGCCTGCGTGATGACTGCGCCCCGGTCAGACCGCAGAACGACACCATCAGCGTTGAACGTCACGAGGTTTGCGGGCATGCCCGAAAGCGGCGAGAAGGTCTCTTCAGCAATTGCCGTCAGTGGCACGGACATGGTCATGAAACCGGCAAATCCTGCGCGGGTGAAAAATGGCTGCGACAGAACCAGAACGGGCTCACCGCTGATGACCCCCTTGGCGCTGTAGGTGATCTGACGTCTCGCGGCTTCGACCTCTTTGGCGAACCCCGGAAAATCGCTGAAATCGAAGGTTTGCCCGCCGGAAGAGCACCGCATGACGCCGTCAGGTGGCAAATACCCGATAAACGAATAAATGCCCGCCGCACGCCGGTAGGCTTCCAGAAACGCAGAGCAGGCCCGCGCATCTGTCGAGTACAACTGCGCAAGCGCGCTCAGCGCTTCGGCGGCCCCAAAGGCTTCTTGAAAAATCGAGCGTTCAGTACTGGCCGACTGGTCCGTCAACGCCAGCAGGGAGAGTTCTGAGTTCGACTCCGCCTGGCGGACGATCTCGCGGGTTTGGAAGACAGCAATCAACCCGAACGGCAGCAAAGCAAGCGTCAGGAACAGCAATATGCGAAAGGCCAGTCCACGAAAGATGTCGACGTCAAAAAAGCCGCCGGTCATCTCAGAATGTTGCGGCCTTGGCCGCCGTCAGAACAGACAATGTCGCGTCATCTGTCATTTCCAGAGCCTCATCATCGTCCAGTTCCATCAGATCGGCCAGTTTCTGGCGCGCGCGACCTGTCCTGCTTTTCATAGTCCCGACGGCCACACCACACATCTGTGCCGCCTCTTCATAAGAGAAGCCCGAGGCACCAACAAGCAAAAGCGCCTCGCGTTGTTCGTCATTCAGCTGCGCAAAAGCGGCGCGAAAGTCTGTCATTTGGAGCCGTCCGTCGTGGGCCGGTTTCTCTGCCAGCGTCTCGGTATGTGCGCCGTCCACATCCGGGACTTCGCGGCGCATCTTTCTGCGCGATGAGTAGTAGGTGTTGCGCAAAATGGTGAAGAGCCATGCGCGCATGTTCGTACCAGGCTCGAATTTGTCAAAACTGGTCCACGCCTTTTCAACCGCATCCTGCACCATGTCGTCGGCAACGGATGGGTTACGTGTGAGATTCAGGGCGAAACCGCGCATCGCCGGCAGATGCTCAACCAACTCGTCCCTCGGGTCAGGCTGCGTCATTCGCTCTTTGCCCTGGACTGCTCCTCTTGCTTAAGCGCATCAAGCAATATGCGAAAGCGGTCGGGCACACCCTCTTCGATGGTCTCGTCGTAGACGCGCTTCAGATTATCATCGATAATCTGTTCGCGTTTTCTTTGCGCACCTGGCTGAGCCATAACGATCAATTGTCCTTAAAGCGGTTGTAAAACCCCAACCCAACTGCCAGTTAACGTCCCAAACCACTATATGGTTCCCGCGAGCGCGAAAAAAAGGACAGGAATGATGTCAAATTCAACCCAGACACAGGACGTTAGTAGCCAGCTTGCAACACATTTGCCCTATTTGCGTCGTTTTGCGCGGGCCGTGACAGGCAGCCAGTCCAGCGGCGACAATTTCGCTGTGGCGAGCCTTGAAACCATTCTGGCAGATCCTTCTGTTCTGGATGACACCGATGTAAAGACTGGTATTTTCCGCGTTTTGTACCGGATATGGTCCAGCGCCGGCGCGCCGGTCGATGATGGGGAAAGCGGGCTCAAAGCGCGCGCGCAGAAACATCTGGCCAAACTGACAGACAACAGCCGCGAGGCTCTGTTGCTCCACACGCTTGAAGGGTTCTCTTTCGATAAAATTGCAAAGATTATCGGGATCGACGACGCCGAAGCTGAAGAACTGGTCCAAATCGCCCGCCGCGAGATGGCGGATGCAGTCTCTGGTTCGGTCATGATCATCGAGGACGAGGCAATCATTGCTATGGACCTCGAAAGCATCATTTCAGAGATGGGGCATCGCGTCACAGGTGTAGCAAGTACCCGCAGCGAGGCCGTTGCACTGGGGCTTGCGGATGCTCCCGATCTGATCCTTGCAGACATCCAGCTTGCGGATAATTCTTCGGGCATCGACGCTGTAAACGATCTGATGGAAAAGCTGGGCGAACGCCCCGTGATCTTTATCACAGCCTTCCCCGAACGCCTGCTGACCGGAGAAAAGCACGAACCCGCCTTTTTGATTTCCAAACCCTACGCCGAAGATCAGGTAATATCCGCCGTTAGCCAGGCGATGTTCTTCTCGTCCACGGAAACGCTGAAAGACTGACACGGCGAAACCCCGCGCAAGAGCGCGAGGTTCTGTGCGGCTGGTTTAATTCTTGGAAATGGCGCGCAGCATCCACGCCGATTTTTCGTGAAAGGCAGCCCGCGCCGTCGCCATGTCCGCGGTGACAGGATCGCGTGCTTCTTCGGCCGTCTGGATCAAACTGTGCAGCCTGCGCGCGACACGTTCGTGATCAGCCGCAAGGTCTTCGCACATCCCGCCAGCCGAGGTCGGGCGCTCATCATCCTGCACCACGGAATGCGACACGATCGAAGACAACGTGGCCGGTGCAAGATGCCCCAATGCACGGATGCGTTCGGCGATCTCGTCTGCAGCCGCAAACAAGTTGGTATATTGCTCTTCTGTTAGACTATGCACCGCGTGAAACATCGGACCTTCTACATTCCAGTGCACCGCATGCGTCTTGAAAATCAGACGGTATGTATCTGCCAGCATATGCTCAATGCCCTGCGCCATGGCTTCGGTATCGGCAATGCCGGTGTTGATATCATCGTCAGAGGGCACAACGTTCAATGCGCTTGTCATATCGTTTCTCCTTTTTGCTTCATCAAACAAACGCATGCCTTGCCGTATCGTTCCGAAGTTTTTCAGGAAATATTGGATATCTCCGGTACATCTTCCACCGCTTCTGCCGGAATCGCCGGGTCCTTGTCGACAGGCAAAGGCACGAGGCGGGCTTCAATTTCGGCATTCCACGCGGCTCCGAACAGAACAAGAAAGCTGCTGATCCAAAGCCATACCAACATGGCGATTACGGCGCCGATCGATCCGTAGACTTCGTTGTAGTTGCCAAAGTAAGCGACATAGTAGGAAAACCCGATCGAAACCACCGCCCATGTGACCGCAGCGAGGATCGAACCGGGTGTTATCATGCGCGTCTTGAGCGGCCGCCGATTCGGCCCATAGCGGTAAAGCAAGCCGATCCCGGTGAATATGACCGCAATCGCTGTCACCCAACGCAACACATCGATGAAGACAGTGGTCACCGCCCCCAAGGCCAGAAAGGACAGCACAACTGGCGCGATCACAACGGTCAGCAAAGCAATGACGCCCACGGCAACAAGCGCCACCGTCAGGAACAACGCACGCAGGTAGTGCCGCCATGTGCCGCGCCCTTCGGTGCCGTAAACCACATTCAGACCATGTATCATTGCCCCAACGCCGGCCCGCGCCGACCAAAGCGCCACCAGTACTGAAATCAGACCCGTCCAGCCCAGGGTATCCGAGCTGGTGCTCACCAGCCCGACAATCTGCACGTTGAGGATGTCGTAGACATCAGAAGGCATCAACTCACGCATCTCCTCAAGCTGCAGGACAACAACCTCGGGATCGGCAACCAGACTGAGCAAGGCGATCAAGGCGGCAAGCGCAGGAAACAAAGACAGCATCGAAAAGAAGGCAACACCCGCCGCAATCAGGCTGAGATTATTGCGCCCGATTGTGCCGAAGGCCACAAGCAAAGCCTTGCTCTGCGCCGCACCGTGACTTTGTACAACCATCAGATCGCCATCCTTTACCAATCCTATCCCGCGCACTGGTCTGACCATATGCCAATCTGCACCCGGGACAAAACAGGCATACCCTGAAAAATCAGGAGGCTGATGTCAAAGCGCACACTTGACCAACCGACAGATCCCGCCCAATCAGGACCGGATAAACTTCAACGGAGGCCCCCATGCCCGGTTTCGCTCCTGATCTGCTGCGGGATGTCCGCGATTGCTTTGCGCATGTCGACGCATGCCCCTTTCAGGGTCCGCGCATCTTTTTCGAAAACGCAGGTGGCGCGCTCACACTCAACAGCGCAGTGGACACATCAGCGAAATTCGCAGCCCTTCCAGACAATCAGGGCCGGGACAACCCCGCGGCGAAAGCGCTAGGTGACATCATTTCCCGGGCCCGTGACGACATGCAAAGTTTTTTCAACCCGCAAGGCGGACAGTTTTTCGTCGGCGAAAGCGGGACGGAACTGACCTTCAGACTGATCCGCACAGCGGTCATGGGCACGACGGGGCCAATCCTCGGCTCTACCGTGGAACACCCCGCGTCCCGCTCCGCCGCACAGCACTGGGCGCAGATGGCAAAACGCCCCTATATCTCTGTGCCGCACAATGACGCCACCGGCGCCGTATCGGCAAAGGATTACGCAGACTACCTCACTCCGGAAGTGTCCGTGGCCACGATCCTGCACACCTCTCCCGTTACCGGTATCGCCAACGACGTGGCCGCCATCAGCCTTGCCATCCGCGCCAAAGCGCCCGATGCCTTCATCATCGTGGACGGAATACAACACGCCAGCCACGGACATATCGACATCTCAAGCTACGAGATCGATGGCTATGTCATCTCGCCCTACAAAGTGTTTTCCCGCCACGGATACGGCGTAGCATGGGTATCGGACAGGCTGACAAAGCTGCCACTGGAACAATTGGATAACGGACCGCGCACGAACTGGGAAATGGGCACACGGGACACCGGCGCTTACGCCACATTTTCAGATGTGGTCAATTACTTCAGCTGGCTGGGCCGCAAACACAGCTCCTCGGACAACCAGCGCCAACAGATCGAAGCCGCGGCCTCTGCCATCCACACACATGAAAAAGCCCTGACCGAAACCATGATCCACGGCACCGGAAACCTGCCAGGCCTCGCGGACCTGGAAGGCATCACCATTCTGGGTGGACCCAACAACCCCGACCGCGAAGGGCTGGTCTGCTTCGCACTCGATCATGTCCCCGCCGCCGATATCGTCGCCCAACTCAACGCGCGCGGCATCCGAACCCATATCCGCAAGGCTGACCACTACTCCGGCAACATCCTGACGCCCCTCGGCCTCGAGGCCGCCGTACGGGTGTCCATGTGTCACTACAACTCCCTCGAAGAAGTCGCCAGCCTGCTCGCCGCCATGAAAGACATCTCCGACAACGCATAATCTGCCCGGCTTCTTTGGTCCAAAAATATCCATAAACCATCACCCGCAATCTACCGCCAGCTCTTGCCATTCCGGGCGCAACACCCAAAACTGGCCGCATGACCTCTCAACTCTCCGCGACAATCGCACAACGGCGTGACGACCTCATCGCACTCACCCAGGATCTGATCCGCTTTCCGACACTGAACCCGCCGGGCGCCGACTACCGTGCGATCTGCGAATATCTGGCCGACCGTCTGCGCGCGCGCGAATTTGACATCCAGATGATCCGTGCAGTGGGCACCCCGGGTGACAGCGACCGATATCCTCGCTGGAACGTGATCGCGCGGCGCGACGGTAAACACAGCGGGGCCTGCGTGCACTTCAACAGCCACATCGATGTGGTCGAAGTCGGCAACGGCTGGACATATGATCCGTTTGGCGGCGCGCTGGTCGAGGGCCGAATCTACGGGCGGGGTGCCTGCGACATGAAAGGAGGGCTTGCCGCGTCAATCATCGCGGCAGAGGCTTTCGTCGACACTTGTCCTGATTTCTCAGGCGCCGTCGAAATCTCCGGCACAGCCGACGAGGAATCAGGTGGCTACGGCGGCGTCGCCTATCTCGCTGAAAAAGGCTACTTTGATCCCCACCGTGTGCAACATGTGATCATCCCCGAACCTCTGAACAAGGATCGTATTTGCCTTGGCCATCGGGGCGGATGGTGGGCCGAGATCGAAACCCACGGTGAAATCGCACATGGCGCCATGCCCTTCCTCGGTGACTGTGCCGTCCGCCATATGGGTGCAGTCCTTGCCGAATTCGAAGACAAGCTCTTTCCCACCATGGCCGCGCGCCATACCGAAATGCCGGTGGTGCCGGACGGCGCCCGCCAGTCCACCATGAACATCAACTCCATTCACGGCGGCCAGCCGGATCAGGCCGAGGAGGATACCAGCCTGCCCGCCCACTGCGTGCCGGACAGTTGTCGCATCGTGATTGACCGCCGCTTTCTCATAGAAGAAACGCTGGACGAGGTACGCGCGGAGGTCACCGGACTGCTTGAAGCATTGAAAGAGACCCGAGCGGATTTCACCTATACCTTGACCGAACTCAATGCGGTCCTGCCTTCGATGACGGACAAGCAAGCACCCGTGGTCCGCACTGTGGCAGAGGCGATCGAAAAGGTCATGGGCAAACCGCCCGAATATGTGGCGTCACCGGGCACCTACGACCAGAAACACATCGACCGGATCGGCAAGCTGAAAAACTGCATTGCTTACGGGCCAGGCATTCTCGAACTGGCGCATAAGCCAGATGAATATGTGGGTGTTGACGATATGATCGATAGCGCTCAGGTCATGGCCGCCACGCTGGAAACGCTACTTCTGCCGTAAGACAGACGCGCCAAAAAACAGCGCTGCGCGCGCTCGTCAATCGGGCAGCCTCTCCACAATTCGATACCTCCGGATTTCTGGCAAACCCATGATCTGTGCTCACCTGATCTAGCCCGTAACCGGCACATCAATGTTATCGATAAGACGTACTCCTGCCAGCCAAGCGGCTGCGAACAGGCGCGCAGGCTCGGTCGGGCGGTCCAGAAGCTGAAGGGCCGCGCACGAGCGGACTTCGAAGTAGTCGACCTCGGTAAAGCCTGCCGTCTCCAGACGCGCAACGGCTTCCGCCTGCAGAGCGCTGAAGGCAGTACCTTGGGCCATTTTTTCCGTAACCTCTTCCATCACCTCGTTCAGACGCGGGGCATGAACACGCGCTCGATCAGATAACAACAAGTTGCGCGACGACATCGCCAGACCGTCTTCTTCGCGGATTGTCGGGCAGCCGACCACCTCGATCGGGATATCAAGATCGCGGGCCATCCGCTGGACAACCATCAGCTGCTGAAAATCCTTTTCCCCAAAAAATGCCTTGTCGGCGGCAGTCTGGGTGAAAAGCTTGGTGACCACGGTTGCAACCCCGTCAAAATGTCCGGGACGGTGCGCGCCGCACAAAACATCCGTCATGCCGGTCACAGAGACATTGGTGCAAAAGCCCAACGGATAGATCTGGCTGACATCCGGTGCATAGACCGCGTCCACCGCAAAGCGTTCGAGCTTGCGGGCGTCTTCCTCTTCCGTGCGCGGGTAGTTGTCGAGATCGGAGGTTTGATTGAACTGCTTGGGATTCACGAAAATGGTCACAATGACCCGGTCACAAGCCGCCTTCGCGGCAGCCACAAGACTGAGGTGGCCGTCATGCAAGGCGCCCATGGTCGGCACCACGCCGATCGTCTCACCTGCCATATGCCATCTGCGCGCTGCCTGCCGCAGATCAGCCAGTGTTCGAATGATAGGCGTGGTCATTGTGCCGCGGTCGCCTTTGGCAATACGTCCGCGAACACATGCTCCGGTCCCGGAAAGCGACGCGCGCGTACATCGGCCGCATAGGCGGCAATCGCAGCCTCGCCTTCCATGCCCAGCTCGGCGTAACGTTTCACGAACTTGGCTTTGAACGCCGTGAAAAGCCCCAGCATATCGTCCACCACAAGGATCTGGCCATCGCATCCAGCGGAGGCACCAATGCCGATTGTCGGAATATCGATAGCCTGTGTGATGCGGTCCGACAGCCCTTGCGGTATCTTTTCAAGCACAACCGAAAAGGCACCGGCTTTGGCAACAGCGACAGCGTCTGCCATCAGAACATCCGCCCCCGCGCCGCGCCCCTGCACTCTATAGCCTCCCAGCGTGTTTATCGACTGTGGCGTCAGGCCGATATGGGCCATGACGGGAATGCCCCGTTTGACAAGGAAATCAATGGTCGGCGCCATATGCTGTCCGCCCTCCAGCTTGACCGCACCCGCGCCGGTTTCACGCATCAGCCGTGCCGCACTTTCGAACGCCTGTTCGGGGTTTTGCTCATAGCTGCCAAAAGGCATGTCGATCACCATCAGCGCCTTGGACAGCCCGCGGGACACAGCGCGTCCATGCATGATCATCATCTCCATCGTCACGTCCAGCGTCGACGGCAACCCGTGCAACACCATCCCGACGCTGTCGCCGACAAGAACAAAGTCACAGTGCCCATCCATCATCTGAGCCATCGGCGTCGTATACGCCGTCAGGCTCACAATAGGCTCACCCCCCTTGCGGGCTTTAATATCGACAGGCATGGGGGCTGTCTGTTTGGCGGTCGCACTCATCCGCACGTCTCCCACTGAATGTTACATCCTGAATACCAAGAGAAAATTCAAAAATCCACGACATTCCCAAGGCCCCGCCCTTGAATGACCACACGTTTGCATGAACACTTCGCTTGTCCAACGCGAGGGGAACGATAGATGTCAATGCTCAGAAACAGCCTTTTTGCCATATCAGTGGCTGCCACGTCGGTATCCGCCCAGACCGACATTACGGTTGCACTTCAGCTGGAGCCGCCGCATCTGGATCCGACGTCAGCCGCAGCAGGCGCAATCGATTCCGTGCTGTACTCGAATGTCTTCGAAGGGCTCACGCGGTTTGCAGCCGACGGCAGCATCATCCCCGGCCTTGCACGCAGCTGGGAGATTTCAGACGACGGGCTGCTCTATACCTTCAGCTTGCACAGCGACGTGACCTTCCACGACGGCACGACGATGGACGCCGAAGATGTGAAATTCACCTTTGACCGCATACTAGCCGACGACAGCACCAACGCGCAAAAGGCGCTTTATACCGGGATTACCGAGGTGTCTGTCTTGGACCCGCTGACCGTCCGCATGACGCTGTCGGAGCCCAACGGCAACATGCTGTTCAATCTGGCCTGGGGCGATGCGGTCATCGTGGCCCCCGAGAGTGTGGACAACATCAAGCAGCAACCGATCGGCACAGGTGCGTTCAAGTTTGACCGCTGGGTGCAGTCCGACCGCATCGAATTGCGGCGCAACGACGACTATTGGGGCACTCCCGCGTCCTTGGAGGCGGCGACCTTCAAGTTCATCTCCGACCCGACAGCAGCTTTCGCATCGGTCATGGCCGGCGATGTGGACTATTTCAGCGCCTTCCCCGCGCCCGAGAACCTGCCCCAGTTTGAAGCCGACCCGCGCTTTCAGGTACTCGTCGGCTCAACGGAAGGAGAGACGATCCTCTCGACCAACAACAAGCAACCTCCCTTCGACAATCTCCTCGTGCGGCAGGCCCTTGCCCATGCCATCGACCGTAACGCGATTATTGACGGTGCGATGTTCGGCTATGGCACACCGATTGGCACTCATTTCGCGCCGCATCACCCGGCCTATGTCGATCTTACCGCGCAGTCGGCTTATGACCCTGAAAAAGCCCGCAGTCTGCTGGCCAAGGCCGGTTTGCCCGACGGCTTTGACACAACGCTCTATCTGCCGCCCCCATCCTACGCACGCCGCGGCGGCGAAATCGTGGCAGCGCAACTGGCACAGGTGGGCATCCGGGCGCAGATCATCAACGTGGAATGGGCGCAGTGGCTGGAATCTGTTTTCCGGGGCAAAGACTTTGGCCTGACCATCGTCAGCCACACAGAGCCCTTGGACATCGGGATATACGCAAACCCCGACTATTACTTTCAATACGACAATCCAGCGTATCAGTCGCTCATGACAACGTTGAACGGCACTACTGATCCCGAGGCCCGGACACAACTGATGCAACAGGCCCAAACCATGATCGCCGACGACTATGTGAACGGCTTTCTGTTCCAGCTTGCTCAGCTTTCCGTCGCCAGGACCGAATTGACCGGTCTGTGGGCCAACGCCCCGACACAGGCAACCGATCTGACGGCGGTCAGGTGGTCTGACAAATGATCGCGCGACACGACTCGACGCTGGAGTGTCCGGACGCTTCCTCGACCGGCTTTTCCTGTTTCTGAAACTTTTCGTCCCGTTCTCGCCATCACGTCGAGAAGCTTTGTCAAAGGGCCGAATTGCCTGACATTTGCTAAAGGCAGACAGCTGTCCATTTTTTTGGCAAACGCGCGGAAACCAGCCGAAAAAGGGCAACTATAACGTGAAAACACCCTTAAATCGGGGTACACTCATGCCTATGTACGGTGCAGCCTAAAGGCGAATGCCTTGCACCGGCTTGCGTCCATGAGGGGCGGACGCATTAAACAGGGAGAGAGAGAATGACCGCGATCGAGAAACACGTAAGCGAGATTATTGCGCAGACAGAACACGCGTCCGAAGCAGAGCGCATTCTGTTGCAGCCCAAAGTAGACCAGCTGGTAACGTCCCTTGCGCTGCAGGGGCATCCGGTACCATGCAAGCTGCGCCACATCAACAATACGCTCAAGGATGAAGCGCTGGACGAAATGTTCGACAATATGCCCGTCTAAATCAGCGCGCGCAGTCGACGCAACGCAAAATCGTCGGGTCCAGATCAAGCCGTTTGGTCCCGATGTACTCCCCACAATCTTCACACCATCCAAACCCATCCCCCGCCAACCGGTCCAATGCGGCTTCAACCGCGCGCGTCCGACCGTTCCGGCGCGCCTGCATCGCCTGTGCCATGGCCTGCGCCTGCAAGGCATCCATGCGCGAAAGGCGCCCGATACTCTGTTGATCCAGAACCACGGGCCTGCGATCGGAGGTCGTATCGTCACCGGCTGCCTTGATGGCCTCTAGTTCAGCACAGAGGCGTGCACGGTACCGCTTTCGGAAGTTTTCTTCTGTAAGATCGTCAGCCATGGAACATGACTAGCAGGCCCGCCTGAGGCGACCAAGCCCTAGCCGCGTGAGCGGTTGTTCAGGAAGGCGACGCGATCTGCAACCTCGGGTCGGACCGGGCCCGGGCGCGGTGCATCGCGCAGGGTTTGGAACCAGTGGGCCGGCGGGTTCTTGCCGCGTCTGTTGCCCTCAAAGCTCAGCCCACGCAAAACCGCTTCGGCTTCGGGTGGCAGACGATCAGGAATGTCATGACCGTTCAGGGTGGCCCATACACCCGTCCAAAGCCTGCCGACAGACCACGGATTGTACCCCCCGCCCCCCAAAACAAGCAGCCGTGGCGCGATACCCATAACAGCCTGCGTAACCGCCCAATGCGCGTTGTTGCTCAGGCAAAGATGCGCAAGGGGGTCTTCCTCCACGCCGTCGGCGCCACACAACAGGACAACAGCCTCAGGATGAAACGCTTCGACACGCGGCACGATCAACCGGTCGCGGATATACTCCATTTCGCTGTCATTTAACCCGCGGGGCACTGGCAAGTTCAGCGCAGAACCGCCCGCCGTATCTTCGATCGGGCCTGTTCGCGGCCACAGACGTTCTTCATGTACCGAGATCATCAGACACTCGGGATCACCGTGAAACCCTTCGGCCACACCGTCACAGTGATGCGCGTCAATATCTACATAGGCGATGCGGCGCACCCCGTTGCGGCGCAGCGACAGCATCGCGAGCACCGGATCGTTCAGGTAGCAAAACCCGTTGGCCCGGTCCGGCATCCCGTGGTGCGTACCTCCCGGCGGATTGTAGATCGTACCGCCATGGCGCAAAAGCTCCCCGGCAAGCAACGACCCGCCCGCCGCCGTTGCGGGACGGCGGAAGATTTCGGGGTAAACAGGATTGGTGACCGACCCGATATCGTGTCGCGCAGTGTCCTGTGCCGTCGCTTCCTGTGTGGCCTCCACCCGTTGCAGTGCTGCGACATACTCCGGCGTGTGCCACGTCTCCAGCGCCTTGGGCTTGGCCCGCGGTGCCGTAATGAATTGCGCCGCCGGCAACCACCCCA
>CANMWT010000011.1 GCA_947501635.1 uncultured Roseobacter sp. | reverse complement strand
AGATTGCCAAGGAGCCGGTCATTACCGTTGCCCCCCATGAGTGTGTCATTATCGGTGCCGCCGTTGAGCAGATCGAATCCGTCACCACCCTCCATGTGGTCATTGCCGGTCTCACCAAACAAGAAGTCCGATCCGCGCCCGCCTACCAGCGTGTCGTCGCCCGTGCCTCCGCCAAATAGCTCGTCATTGTCATCGCCGCCGTCAAGACTGTCATCGTCCTCTCCACCTTCAAGACGGTCGTCGCCAGTGTCGCCTACCACGATGTCGTTTCCGCTGCCGCCGTTGATCAGATCATCGCCATCATCTCCGTAGAGTTTGTCGGCGCCAGCATCGCCTTTTATCGTGTCATTGTCTGCGCCGCCGTAGATCTCGTCGTCACCGTCTTCCGTGTCATAGGGGCCCATACCACCCAAGAAGTCGGCCCCTGCGCCACCAATGAGCGTGTCGTTACCAAGAGCGCCGTGGATGCTGTCATTTCCGATCCCGCCATCCAAGAGATCATCGCTGCCGGATCCCTCAAGTGTATCATTCCCCGAAAGGCCAAAATAGTTAACCTCGGCAGAAATAAAGGCATTAAGCATCTTATCATCGCCCGATGTGCCTATGACGGTGCCAAATTCAAAATCTTCGATGTCGAATGATACGATGCTTCCATCGCTGAGATACACCTTCTCGTTGTCGCCAAAGGTGCCCAGATTAACTATTTCCAGCCGGGTGACCATTCGCCCGTCAGGAAGCGGTACACTGTAGTCCAGAATAATTGTATCGTCACCAGACTCACCAGACAGATCCTGCAGCACATGCGCATCAGCGACTACCGTGTCGTTGTGTGGGCTCAGAAGACCAGTTAGGTATTCGACCTCGCTGATCGAGCCGCCAGTGATTTCACTGGCCCGCATATCAAGTTCTATTTCTTCGGACGAATCCCATAGATAGAATGAAATTGTGTCTATGCCAGTGCCGCCGATCACCGTATCCCCGTAGCCAAAACGGATTAAGTCGTCATCTGCCCCACCGTCAAGTAAATCGCCCTCGGTGTCCTCCCAATCGCTTCCGTACAATGTATCATTACCTGCACCCCCCAAAAGCGTGTCAGATTCATTGCCGCCGAACGCGCTCCTTGCACTCAACCAATCATCGCCGTCTGCGCCGTCAATAAAATCATCGCCAAGACCACCCTCAATAGAGTCGTTGCCGGGCCCACCGTTGATGACATCACTCCCTTGGTTACTAATGTTAGTTGTGTTGTGATCACCGTAGATCGTATCGGCGCCGTCACCGCCTAAGATCGTATCGCCACCAGCATTGCCGAGAATAAAATCGTCGCCGTCTCCGCCTTCGATGCTATCTGCACCGCCCAATTCTCCTGCGCCCCATTCATCGCCTTCGATTTGGTCGTTGTCCGCGCCACCAAGAAGCGTATCGGCACCTTCGCCACCCCGCAGTGTGTCAGATCCAGGACCGCCAAGCAGCGTGTCGGCGCCCTTATAACCAAACAAGATGTCCGACCCGCTGCCGCCTACAATGCTGTCACTCCCCAAGTAGCCGTCAAGGCTGTCGTTGCCTTCCGCTCCGTCAATAGTGTCGTCGCCATATTCGCCGATAAGTGTATCGGCGACCGATGTGCCCAGCATGTAGGCCCCGGGGTAGGGCCCAATAACGATGTCTCTGTCATGAAATTTGAGAACAGCGACATTGACAATTATGTCTGTCCCGTCACGTTCTAGATAATAGTTATCTGTAACGGTAACGCCGTCCTGAAAAGGGTCGGCACCAAGGTAGGTTATTGTATAGGAATCCCGCCAGCCGGAAAAAACGGCGACGTTGCCTTCGACGTCATCGCCACCATCAATTGAGTCATCACCTGCGCCGCCTGTCATGACATCATTGCCAACGCCGCCATTAATTGTGTCGTTGCCATTCCCGCCATCGCCAGTGTCATCTCCCAGCCCGCCGGATATGGAGTCGTTTCCATCGAACGAAAACAGATTGTCGTCACCGTCCGAGCCGATGAACGTGTCCGCGCCCGCAAAAAGATAGGACGACGCCATCAGAAAGTCGCCCGCATTGATGAGCAATGATAAATCGACGTTGGCCCCGGTCACAGAATGTAAAAGATCACCCCCACGCCATTCATCAAGACGTGTCACCGTCCCGACAGGGGGAGCAAATTGGGGATAGGAGAAGGTGCCGTAGTAATCGGCTATCCGATATCCGTCTGTGACTGAAAAGTACGTTGGCGTGGATTCTGTGATGGTCCCAAACCAAAAAGGCTCGGCTTCCATGTCAAAAGGCAAATAAGCTGTCGCTATAGCCATAAAACTTACTCCCTCTCTATGGCTCACGGCTTCGAACTACAACGCTTGGATTTCAGCAGATCACGCCTGCAAGCCGTGCTTTAAATTATATTCGCCCAGCGTTTTGAAGGCATTGACCCATGTCAACAGAGGGTCTGAAGCAGTATCCTCACGACTTTGCTTTTTCTGAGCCTGAAACGGTCGCTTTAAAAGGGCTTGAGGGAAACCATCAAATTCTTTTTCTAAACTGGCAAAACTAAGGTCTATCTGGTCGCAAACTTCGGTGGAAGCAAATGACATTGACCGAATTGGGCTATCAGCAGCCATTAGCCGAGATTTGGTGAGTGTCTGCTGTCTCGCGTTTAGCGGCCGTACGCGATTGGAAATCGAAGATTTGTCTTTCAGTGGCCGCTTTCACCAACAGCGGACGTTCAACAAGAATTGGTCTATGACCGCTGAGCGGACTTTTCTACCGGTCGTCAATGTAGCGAGATTAGCTTCTTCACGACGGCCTACCCGATTTATACCGGTCGAAGAACAGGAATAAGAAGCCCGATACCGCTTTGAGGTGGATATAGGGAAAGCGATGAGCGGTCTCTGTATTCAAACTGTGGATATCAAAGCCTAGCGGCCCCCAATCTCGATCGTGCGAAAGTTCATCTACTTGGTGCAATCTGAACGACTTCTGCTTCTTCCACCGGCTTTCGTTTCAGCAAGCGGTCGTCTGTGCGGTTTTTCAGCCACGCCACGCGCGTCAAGCTAACAGATTCACTTTACGCATCCCGCACCTCGGGAAGAATAGGATTATAGGCGGGAATAACTGTATATTTTTACATTTGCTGTCTCCTGACTGAAAAGCGCACAGTCCACCAGAAATAAATAACCATTTTGTAGTACTAGGCGACCTCAGAATACGCGCAACGACTAGCGCCGCATTTCTTGGTGTCGCTGGCCTTGCCAGAAAGAGAAAAAATGGCCACGTCAAATCGTTATGCAGCCCGCCAAGTGAAATCCAACAGCATCACAAACCGCAGGCCGCTGATGTTTTTGGCGTCAACCGGAACTGCCAGCCTCGGGATGGGCGCAATCGCGGCAATAACATCTTTGTTCAACCTTAAAGGAGACTACGAATGACCAACGATCTGAAGCTGATTGCAGAAGCAAGGGGCGGGAAGCTGTATGAAGCCAACAGCTTTGTGATCCCGGTTCTTACCGGGACTTCGCAGGAAATGGGCGCACAATACGGCGCGCTGATGACCGATCACATGGCGTCAGCGTCGGACATTCTGGTTGAGCCTGGCCTGAAAGCGGGCAAGATCACTGAAGACGACGTAAAGAAATGGGCCAATCGCGCCTACACCACCTGCACGACGCGGATGCGCGCATGGTACGATGGGGTCGCCGAGGGCTCGGGATGGGCGCTCGACAAGGTCGTGTTCCTCGACCAGGTCATGGAGTATGGGATTTACCAATCCAAGCTGCACTCCTTTGCCGGCTGCACGTCGATCTTGGCGTGGGGCAACCATTCCGCCGATGGCGGGATGTACATCGGACGCAACATGGACTGGAGCGAGACCTTCTGCAAATTTGCTCAGGTGTTGACGGTACGGATACCGACCGACGGCTCCTACAAGTTTGCTACCATGGGATGGCCGGGCATGTACTGTGCTTTCACCGCGCTCAACGAACACGGTGTCTATCTGGATCTTCATGACGGAACGAGCATGGGCGGATCGGTCGTCTATGAAGATCGACCCTCCATTCTCAACACGCTCGGCGATCTGCTCAGCGAATGTGCCTCTCTGGATGCGCTCGTCGCGCGGCTCAATGGTATCTGCCACAGCACGTCGATGATCCTATCCATCGGGGACGAGAACGGCGGCGCATCGATGGAGTGCTCCTCGATGGCAGGGAACCGGGTCCGGCGTCCGGACGGTGATTGCATTGCAGTCGTGAATACGTTTCTCGAAAAGAGTTGGGGACTGGGCACGCGGGAAACGGTCAGTAACTCATTGCGGCGCCACGCCAACATGGACCACCATCTCGCTAAGAATAAGGGGAAGGTGAAGGCGGAGGTTGTGCGCAAGATCATGGATATGCGCCTCATCAACGAAGATGGCAGCTTCAACGAAGGCGGGGGTGCCACGAAACCTACCAATCAGGATGCCGATCTGACCAATCACCAGATGGTAACGGACGTGAAGCGTCGCTCCGTATGGCTGAAGATCCCCGTACCCGACTACTACGCGGACTGGACACACGTGGACCTCAAGGCCTTGTGGGATTGAGTATCTCATTGGAAAAACTGCGGCTCCGGCATTCGCCCTCGCGTTTGTCGGAGACAGTGTTTGCAGGAGCAATTTGGCATGGATGTAGCTGAACTTCAGTATCTCCTCGGCATGGCCGGAACCGTGGCCTTTGCGGCCACGGCTGTTGCTGCCGTCGCACCCAAGCGTGTTGATCTGTTTGGGGCCATTGTCTTAGGGATCATTACCGCGATCGGTGGCGGCACGGTCCGGGATCTCATCCTTGAGGTGCCGGTATTCTGGTCTACCGACCTCAACTACATCTGGGTCGCGATGGGTGCGAGCGTGGCAGCGTTTGTCGCGAACCGGACCATGACCCGCGGGCAGGTGTATACCAGCATGCTGTATCTCGATGCCATCGGAGTGGCGATGTTCGCGGTTCTGGCAACCCACAAGGTCATGGATCTGAACTTCGGATGGCCACTTGCACCGGTCCTGCTGGGGGTCACAACCGCCATCGGTGGTGGCCTGATCCGCGACGTCCTCGCCGGGCGTACGACGCTATTGCTGCGCCATGAACTCTACGCCATTCCTGTGACAATCGGCTGCATCTTCTATGTAGTCCTGCTCTCCATGTTCCCCGAAAAAGGGCTACTGATCGGGTATGCGAGCACTGCATTAATCTTTGTCATGCGGGCGGCAGCGATCTACTGGAACCTGTCCGTTCCCGACTGGCTGTCGACCAGACCGAGCAAGGAGGAGAACTAAATGACGACGAAGGCAGTCTCCATACAGCGGTCAGAAGCGGACGAAGTCCGGGCCTATCTCCTTGAACTCAGCGAACTTCTATTGTCCTGGAGCTGGGAAGGCGTGGTCGGCTACGAGGCAATGATTACACAGGCGGCCCGCGCCTACGGGCATGACGATGTGACGGTTATCTTCGGGGCCGAAGCGGCGACCATCCAGCTGGGCGGCGAAGTGTCGATCGTCAAGATTCAGCTGCCGGGGTTCCCGCCGCTTGCGGCAACACAAGATCTCAAGCAGCACCTCGCCGATGTATTCGACGGCAAGTTGTCTGTGCCAGAGGCGCGGGCCGCTCTGAAGGGGGTCAAGGAACGCAAGCCGCCTTATCCACCTCTGATGGTGTGGTTCGGCGTGATCTTGCTTTCGGCAGCCTTCGCGGTGGATATCGTTGGAACGTGGGAAGGAGTTTTGTTTGCCGGAGTTTCGGGGATGGCGACCGGACTGGTTTTCCTCACGGTTGACCGGGTTGCGGGCTTCGACAAGGTAGCGCCTTTGATCGCGACCTTTTTCAGTGGCGTCATCGTCATGCTTGCATGGAAAATGGGCCTCACGTCAGCGGCGCCTGGCCTTTTGCTGATTGCATCTACCTTTGTCTTCATCCCAGGCGACTCGATCAGCACGCAGGCCTACGAACTGGCGGAAGGGCGATGGTCGGCGGCGGTGGATCGGCTCTTCTACAGCATGTTCATGCTGGTCCTGCTGGGAACCGGCGCCTTCCTCGCGTCGGTCGTGACGGCCACCCCGTCGGGGGAACTCCTGCCGGGCGGACCGGTGGGCGGTACGTTCGCCTGGTGGGCGGCATATCCCGGCCACGTATTGTTTCTGATAGGTATCATGCTGACTTTTCAGATGGATAAGGCGCATTTCGGCAAGGCACTTGGCGTCCTTCTTTTGGCGACGGTCGTGGCCCAGATTGTATCCGTGCTGTGGAACGAGGTCTTCGGAACCCTCGTTGCGACTGCAATATGCATGGCTGTCAGTCTCTGGCTGGCGAGGGAGCCGCGGTCGATACCGTCGTTTGTCCTGATGATCCCAGTGGTTTTTGCGCTTTCTCCCGGATCGCATGGCCTTCGAGAGGTGGAAGGCTGGATTTCCGGAGAGACGATCTCCGGTGTTACCGATTTATGGTCGCTTCTCGCTAATCTGCTGGCCATTGGCATCGGCTTGATGCTCGGCCACGCCATTTCGCGGCGACAATGGCTGCAAAATTGGGCCCCATGAGGCGCGCCCGAAATTCGGAAGCCCGCCGAGTGTCTTTGGGTCTCGCAGCACTGAACGATTATTTGTGCTCCAAGTGCTTGTTTTGGGGTTGATGCGCCTGTTTCTCGCGATTGTGGTCGCCGGATCGCTGGTTGGCCTCGTCGGTGCGCTCTTTCTTATGACGCTGCGGTTCGCAGAAACTGCGCGCATTGCGCTCATCTCGCTCGCTGACGGAAGCGCGTTTCCGTCATGGCTCGCAGCCCTTCTCGTCTGTCTCGTGGCCGCGTCTCTTGCTGCGTGGCTGGCATCTCGCTTTGCCCCGGATGCGCCCCAAACGGCCGAGGCAAACAGCGACGAGCCGCCAGAGCGCCAGACTTCTGTACCCGCCGCGCTGTCTGTTAACTTTGCCGGTACCGGTCTTGCAATAGGATCAGGGCTCGCGCTTGGGCCGGAGCGCCCCGCCATCCAGATGGGTGCCGCAATTGGTCGGGCGATCTGCCGTTTAGCCAGATTGAAGCCGGGCGACCGAGACATCTTTGTGGCGGCCGCCGGCGGGGCCGGCGTCGCAACGATGTTCAATGCCCCCCTCGGATGTGCCGCTTACACAGTCGAGGCCGTTGTAAAGCGCGTCGATTTCAAGTTGTCTGGGATTACGTTGGGCATGGGCGGCATCGCCGTCGCCGTGGCACAATGGTTGAGCGGACGCAGTACCAATTTTGATGTCGAATTGCTGATGCCGGGCGGTACGGGGCACCTCGTGCTGTTCTTTGTGATGGGCGGTTTAATTGCTCTTCTCGCCAGGCTGCACGTTCAATTGATCATGACGTTTGCCCGGCTTGCTGATGATTTTCTTCCGCGTCCTCCTGTTCGTGCAGCCTGCGTTGGCGGGGTGATCGGACTACTGGCCTGGTTTACGCCGGAATTGGTCGGGACTGGTGAAACGATCACACAGTCGGTGTTGGACGGCAAGTTCGCGCTCACGGCACTCGCTGCAATTTTCTTGATTCGGTTTTTACTTGGTCCGCTGTCGTTGATGGCCGGGACACCCGGTGGTTACTTTACGCCGGTTCTATTACTCGGCGCCACAGTAGGAGCGGTATTCGGCAGTGTTGTGGTGCCATTTTTCCCTGAGGACGCTCTTTTCTTCCCGGGGGAGGCCCCTTTGCCGGCCGCTTTTGCCGTCGTCGGTATGGCCGTCGCACTTGCCTTCGTGGCCAACGCACCCTTTACCGGGATCATACTTGTTCTGGAAACGACCGGAGCATTCTCTCTTGCCCTGCCTATGACGTTCGCCATTTTAGCAGCGATGCTGGTCGCGCGAATTTCAAAGACCCCATCCCTGAGTAGTGGTCTCAAAGCCGCCCTCCACACAAGACAAAGCACTGATTAGTTTAGTTTTTTGCACCTCGAAGCTGCGAGGTCCTTGACTGCCAAGTGTTCCAGGGCCATCGCACCGTGTCACGCCGCGAAGCCGGAAATTGCCTGGCCGCGGACCGGTCATGGTTGTGGAAATACGCTCGCAGACCAGGAAGGTCGACGAGCGGAGGAGGCGCCTCAGGAGAGCGTAAGCCTGCCTGTATCTGCTCCCCTTGTGGTCAACTTGACAGCTTTTTTAACCCGTGTTCACGTCCTTAGGTTGCGCGCGAGAACCCACTGCCCTTTTGTAGCGATCCGGGAAATATCTTGCTCGTTAACCGTCGCAATTTGACTGTTGCGATGGAGGTCGAGACTGACTGCACTTCAAGACAGTGCGTATCAATGAATGGAGAATGAAATTTGTATTTCAAACGTATAATTGCGGCTTCGGCTTTAACGGGAGCGATCCTCTTTTCCGGCGCCATACATGCGCAAGAAGCGAGCGATCTTATCACATCGGAGGAGGTGAAGACCGACATCTCTCAGGCGATGGAGGCAGTCGGGAAATACTCTGTGCAGGAAAAGGACGAAGCCCTGGCGGCAGCGCGCGAAGGTCTTCAAGATCTGGACGCCGAAATTGACCGGCGTGAGGCGGCTCTGCGGGAGAGCTGGGACAGCCTGGAGGATGGTGCCCGTGATGAGTATGCCGAAGCGGTGACTGATCTTCGGGCCGCGCGCAACCACCTTGGCGAACGCGTTGGTGCGCTTGAAGCAGGCTCCGAGGATGCATGGGGTGATCTGAAGGCAGGATTTACCAGTGCATATGCAGACTTCAAAGCACGCTGGGAGGAAGCCGACAGCGAGTGAATGGATCTAGTGCAAGACAATATCCGGTCATCATGATCGGGTTGCGATTTGCATGGGAAACAATAACCGGAGTGACCGGCCATATCAGACCAGCAGCCTAAATGTGGGCGCCAATTAGGTGCCTACTTCAACGAAAACGCAGATGAAGAACAAAAAAGGATGATATTATGAAACTTCTCTCACAGGAATTGGCGGACCTTTCGGTACGTGCCGCGAAACTTGAAACGAACGCCAAGGCACTGGAGACCGAGTCCAAGGAAAAACTGGATGCGCATGTTTCCTCGCTGAAATCGAAAGCGGAAAGCTCCAAAGCGAAATTCGAAACCGATCTGAAGGGCGCGGGTGACGAAGTAGCGGGTGTGTGGGCCGAGACGCAAGCCGCGATCAAGGCGCGCGCCGAAAAGGTCAAGGCAGCCATTGAGGACAAGGTAGTCTCGCTTGAACAAGGGCATGCGAAGAGGAGGGCTGATCGCATGGAGAAGCATGCCGCCGCCGCCGTCACATTTGCCCTCGCTGCTCTCGACGATGCTGAATACGCCGTTGCGGAAGCAATTGTCGCGCGGCTCGAAGCCGATGGCATGTAGGACGCCCGATTTGGTGTCCGTTTTTCTCGATCAGCTGCTCGAAGTCGAGATATTCAAAGCCTACGAGACGCACAATTTCCGATCGAATAAGGGGGAAAGCACAACAATATTAAAATATAAACTGCCATAAAGGGCTCGGAGCCTCCGCGCATCTGTAGCGGAAACCATCGCCAAATGGGTCAAATGCCGGTTATGAACTACCGACAAAATAGGACCACTTGTGTGGGGCTGATCTTTCTGCAAGCACCGCTTCATTATGTATTGCGTGGGAAATGGACGGCGGCATTAATGGTCTTGTGGGAAGGCGTAAATGCAATGCGGACAAGAAGGTGGAAAACAACATGAACTTCAAACAAACACGGAACTCTCTTAAAAACGTCGGTTATGCCTGCGGTTTTTCCATTTTGGTGGTCGGCAGCTCTGCTCAGGCGAACGAAGCAACGGCTTTCTGCGCGGTCGAGCAAGCGATTGCCTGCGCGCCTTATCAGGCATGCGAGCGAAACCTGCCGGGCGCTTTCAACATCCCCGCGCTCATCAAGCTCGATGCCGAGAAGTCGCGCATGACATCCATAGGTCAGAATGGCGCGGAGCTTACGTCTGCGATTTCTTCCATCGTGGAGACAGATGCGGATA
This sequence comes from uncultured Roseobacter sp., assembly GCA_947501635.1. Classification (GTDB taxonomy): domain Bacteria; phylum Pseudomonadota; class Alphaproteobacteria; order Rhodobacterales; family Rhodobacteraceae; genus Roseobacter. The sequence continues at coordinate 84,918 of CANMWT010000011.1, read as the reverse complement.
TTGTCCTCAGTGGCGCAGATGCCGGCCAGCCTTGGGCTGCAAGTATTTCCAAGAAGACCGGTCGTATGTCAGCGACGGTGATTCAGGAGGCAGACACTTTTATCCTGTTCGGAGAATGCTCGTGGAGGATTGCGCAATGATGCTGCACGCGATCATTACAGGCCGTTCCACACTCGTCGCCGCGGTTCTTTTTGCAACAGCGGCTTTTCAGGGAACATCGGTTGATGCGCAAAGCAGGAGCGGACAACAAATCGGAAATGATGCGCTCCGCGGCATGGCCGAAGGGGCGCTTATCGGTGCTATCGCTGGAGACACCGGCAAGGGTGCGGCTGCTGGTGCCGTCGGTGGCGCTGTGTTTGGCGGCGCGCAGCGCGTGACACCGGATACACGTGGCGGCGATATCGCAAGTGGCGCCATCAAAGGGGCGGTAATCGGTGGCATAGCCGGAGACGCGGGTAGAGGCGCGGCTGCCGGTGCTGTTGGCGGTGCTCTCTTTGGGCGTGCCAGGCGTCGATAACCACCACGGAAATCTCTCGTTCCGAGGATCGTGGCCGAGAAGTTTGAAGGAATCCTCCACGTGCGGAAGATTCGCCCTCAAGTGCTCAATAACTGTGGCGGCTTAAATTATCATGAGCTCATACATCTTCGAGTGTACCATTAAGTTGGATCAAGAAATTCTCAAAGGAACCCGCTGCTTTGCTCCCACAAAAAATCAGCACCGCAAAAGAAATCATCCGTTTTGAAGGGGCTGACAAGGCTGCGTTCTGGCGCAGGTTTTGTCTGCTTCTGGCCATATCGACGGTAATCGCTTCCATGGGTCTCCTTAGAGACTCCGGTTCGGTCGTAATCGCTGCAATGTTAGTCGCGCCCCTTATGACGCCCATCCTTGGCATCGCCGCTGCAATGGTTATGGGTTGGGTCAAACGCGCAATTATCTTGCTCTTGATCGTCATCTCGGCCGCAGCTTGCTGTATCGTCTTGTCATATGTGCTGATGTACGTGGTGCACGTCCCGAGCAAAATTCGTATTCCTGAACAGGTTTTGGCTCGAACCGATCCTGGGATCGAAGATCTGATTATCGCTCTCGCCGCAGGTGCTTCTGGGGCTTACGTGCAGATACAAAAAGCTGAAATCACTCTTTTGCCCGGAGCGGCCATAGGGGTTTCTCTCGTTCCTCCACTTTCGGCTGCGGGTGTGCTAATATACTTTGGGCAGTCTATCGGCGCTGAAGAATCCATATTGCTCTTTTGCACCAACTTGAGTGCAATCATTCTGTCCGCTTGTGCTGTCTATGTTTTGAGTGGGACAGGCACCACCATCATCAGGAAAAGCAAGCGAAGGAAGAACTTCGCGCTTTCAATAGCCACAGTCTTTTTGGTCTTGTTTGTGATTTTGGTGCCTCTGACATCAGCAACCTATTACAGGTATAGCGGGGCTCGAGCAGAGATGGAAATGGCCATCAAAATCAAGGAATGGGCTATACCCTATTCTGTCGAGATCCTGCGCGTATCAGTAAATACTAGGCGCAATCTTGCCGAAATTTGGACAATCGTAGATCTGCCTGTTGAAGTGGCATCTCAGGTGGCGCCCATTTCGGAGCAGATTCCGGAGCAACTGAAAATGCAGTCCTTTTTTGACATTGCCAGAGGTGTACTGGACGAAAGTTACTCCATCTCTATCAGATATCAAACACGCATTGCGGGAATAATTGACCTGAAATCATATAGCCTCGAAGATGCACCACCGATCGACCAGATTTTGGATCGCTAGGGTTTTTTAGCCGACAAGTTCGAAACAGACGCCGCGAGGACAGTCGCAATGTCCGTCAATAGGTGTGGAAATCAATCCAGCGAATTTTTCGCAACGCAGATATAGGTGTAGGAATAATCGCTGAGTTTTAAATGAACGTCCGCTTTTACGGTTGCATCACGGCTATACGTCATATCCACGGGCCACTCTGGCTTTATGATTTGCAAGCGCAGCTTCAAAGGTGATGTAATGCATCATTTCCCGTTCCCACTCTTGCTTGAACTCATTGTATTTCGGGCATTTGCGAGCATTTTCTTGGCAAGCAATCATTAATTTTTCGCCTTTATCAAATTCTCGGCTCAACCGACCAGCATCATCATTTGGGTCATGTAATGCGCACCCAGCCATTAGAATAATCAATGAAATAGAGCAGAAGTGCTGCATTACGTGCCTCATATCCCTAATACAATGTTGCCTACCAGAGCGTATCTGAAAAACTGGCACGGTTCAGAGGCTAGAAAGGCAAAATATTGGTGGGCGACATTGAATGAGCCACAATGGTTTCTGCCGCAGTTGTTAGAACCATTACTGCAACCAAATATACAGCAAAGATTAACGCGTTCTCCAAACGGAACAGTGACCTGTTTTCTGGATTTGGGTTGATGCTCATAGTGTCTGACCTACTCGATTACTTTTTCTGAATCTATACGGACATTTTGCACATGTGCCAATGAGCAGGTTTTTGGCTTTTCAGAGAACGTTGCACGACGGACTCACATTCATATGATTGGCACGAAGAATGCGTACTTTCGGCCTCGTGTGGCCGCTTCGCACGATAGCAGACGCTCACCACAATTCCGGCTACGACAGAGTTGCGGACGAAACACCCGCTCGCGGGAAGGCAAAAGCAAGGCATCAATTGAATGTCTGCTGTGCGGAAATAGGAACCACACCGACGGATCAATGCCATTATACAAAAGGCACACTGACACAAGACTGCAGATCAACTAGAGATTGCTCAGTACTCGACCCTGTATCGAATCGCGAGTGTTTCACCGCCGGGGTTTTGATCTTCGATGCCGCCGTTCGACTTGTGGTCGACTGCAATAGAGATACTCCTATTCTCGGATAACTCGTATCCAAGCCCCAGAAGTGTACGGAATTGCAGATTACCGCCCAAAGGGCTGCCTCCGCTGCCTTTATCATAATAGCCCGGCATATAGCTGGCTTCTACGTACCAAGCACCGCTTCCCAAACCCCATTTTGCAGCGACACCAATCCCAAGGAAGAGATCGCCATCGCCATCCACTTGTCCGGCAACTGCAAGCCCGTATGCGGCACGTTGCCCAGACCAGAACGGATCGGCGTGGTATTCGACTACGAGAGCAGCGGCCTGCGTATCGGTTTGATCGAACACGTCGTCTTGCCCCAGCCCGACGATCAGGTCAGCTGCGAGCGCAGTTGAAGCGCTCAGCGCGAGCGTCACAGAATAAGCCAATAACTTCATGGTTTTCAAAGAATTCAAAATTGCTCACGGTGTCAACATTCAACTGATTGAAGACGCACGTTTTTAGATATCTTTCACTCCCCTCGTCGGGGTGTAATTCACTTTTCCTCAGTCAAGCAGCGGCTACGTCCGCAGAGCGCTCGTAAGCTGAACAAACTTCGCTGCGGTCATGACAAACGTCTGCTTTTAAGGCTGCGATGCAGCACGTAGCTTAGACAGTCAGTTTGCTGCATGAGTAAAAGCTACAATTTCAATTCGGCTGCTCTGGGCTCTGAGCCGTCATCCAAGCACTTTTAGCAAATGACGGCTTTGTCGCGTGAAGCAGCCGTACACGTCTGCAATTTCGATGTTCTGGTTCTGAACGTCTGCTTACTCCAATAGCGGACGCTACCGGAAAAGCGGTCTACTTCCGAGTTGCGGGACGGAGCCGCCTGATGCTGGCGCAGCGAAAATCACTTTGATTGCTCGACGGTGTCATCGGATTGCTCGCGCCGGCGCAGCAGGGTTTACCGAAAAGCAGACGTTCAAATCACGCAAATCGGCCGAAATCCAATCCGGACATTCGCTGCACCCGGCAGGTATGTCTCACTTGCGGACTTTGCTTCCATTTATGAAAGCCTAGCGGCGCCACATCTCGTGCGAAAGTGCATCTAACCCCGTGCAATCTAAACGACCTCGGCTGGCTTCACGGGCATTTGGTCAAGGAAGCGGTCATGTATGCAATTTTCAAGTCACGTCATTTGCATAAGAGATATCTTGACGCCTCAAGCGGTTTGGGAAGAATGAGTCTCAGTGCGAGAAGAATTGGCCCTAAGTGTATTTGCTGAGTCCATCTGGGAAACGCAAGATCGGTCGGTAAACACGTGCTTTTGCGCGCTACGAAACGCATGACGAGGGTCATTCAGGAAAGAACGGTCAACGGATCGAACATTTCCATTTGGGATATGTCGGGTGCGAAACCGGACATCACAACAGGGAGGACGGTTAATGAAGTTCAAATCTACTTTCGCGATTGCGGCGTGCCTGTCGGCAACCCTTCTTGCGGCAACTGGAGCCTCAGCGCAGGACTATGATCTCGTCATCAGTAATGGCCGGGTTATGGATCCCGAGACACTTTATGACAGCATTGCAAACGTGGCAATCAAAGACGGGCGGATCGTCGAAATCTCAAAAGAAGAGTTGTCTGGTGTCGAGTCGATTGACGCCACGGGCCACGTAGTCGCCCCCGGCTTCATCGACACCCATTTTCACTGGCAGGCACCGCTCGGCTACAGGTTCGGGCTGCACGACGGGCTGACCACATCCATGGACCTCGAGATGGGCTGTGCCGCGACCCTCATACCCGAATGGTACGCAGCGCGCGAAGGCGTCACCCAGTCCAACTACGGATGTGCAGCAAGCCATGAGATCGCGCGTGCCATCGCCATCGACGGGGCCAGCGGAGACAACCTGCTGCGCGGCCCGGTTGCCGTTCTCGAAACCCGCAAACAGTCGGGCTGGAGTGAGACCAAGGCAGATTACGACACTGGGAACGAGATCCTGCGTATCCTTGACAAGGGGCTTCAGGACGGCGCGGTCGGGATCGGCAGCACGCTGGGCTACATGCGCAACGGTGTCACCTCGCGCGAGCTTTTCGAGGTGCAGAAGGTCGCCGCCCGCTACGGCCGACACACAGGCGTGCACACGCGCTTCACCCCGGACGATGCGACCCACGAGAATATCGGCGCGCAGGAGGCCTTGACCAACGGTCTGGCGCTTGGCGCACCAGTTTCGATCCTGCACTTTAACAATCCCGGCTGGCGTCTGACGCATGAGTTGCTGACACGGCTTTCCGAACAGGGTCATAACGTCTGGGGCGAGATCTATCCTTACTCCGCAGGGGCAACAACGTTGAACGCCGGCTTCATGCAGCCTGAAAACTGGGTAGACAGGCTGGGTCACAAATACGAGGACACGGTCCAGGACCCCATCACCGGTGACTTCTACACGACGGCATCTTTCGAACAGGCCCTGAAGGACGACCCAACCCGCGAAATCATCCTCTTCAAGATGCCCGAGGAGGACTCGGCGCGCTGGTTGACGCTGCGCGGCACGACGATGGCAAGCGACGCAATGGCCGGAACACCGATTTTCGGCCCTTGGGACACGCCGGCCGACCAGATTGGCAACACCCATCCGCGCACTTCGGGCGCGCGTGCCAAGGCGATTAGGCTCGCCCGCGAGAACGACATCCCGCTGATGCAGATCATGTCGATCCTCAGCTACAACGCCGCCAAGCACCTCGGCGAAACCGGGCTGAACGCAATGCAGGAGCGTGGCCGGATGCAGGAAGGCATGGTCGCCGATATCGTCGTGTTTGATCCTGAGACCGTGACAGACAATTCGACCTATGCCGAGGGGCTGGTGCCGTCCACCGGGTTCAAGGCGGTTGTGGTCAACGGTACCGTCACGGTGCGGGACGATGAGTTGCTCGGCGTCTTTCCGGGCCAGCCGATCCGCTTCGAACCGCAGGCTGTGCCGCGCTTCGAGCCGGTAACCGAAGAGGCTTGGAACCTCGAGTTTTCCACCGGTATGCCCGACGTCGCCCCCGGCCTGCCACCCCAGGGCGGAAATTGAACCAACACGGGGAAGTCAAAGCATGCGTCTGATCCTCGTAACTGTCATGGCCATTTCTGTGGGAATGGCTGGGCTTGCCGCAGAGCCGGCCAAGATTGGTTTTTATGATCTGGCGGACCCTGCGGCCCGCGCCTTCGTCGACCCGTACCTGGAGATGGGGCCGGAGCGGTTGAACGACCTCAGGACGGTCGTCCGGATCGACGCGCGGCTTGAGGCCGACCTGTCCCCGGAGGTCCGGCAGCGCCTTGAAGCGCGCCGTGACGTCGCGCGCCAGTCGCTAACGAAGAGCGGCTTCGACATCGATGAACTACTGACCCAGCGCTGGAAGGTTGCCGAAAAGCGCAGGCGCGCGCTGATCGCGACAAACCCTGTCCTGGAAGGCGCCGAGGTGGAAATCGCAGGCTATCTAATCCCGACCGAGTCCAGCGCGGACGGACGAGCCATCGGGTACCTCGTGCCTGTCGTTGGCATGTGCAGCCACATACCAGCGCCCCCGCCCAATGAATTGGTTCGGGTCCATTACGATTCTGCTGTGATGAAGGAGACCATGTATATGCCGGTCCGCTTGTCCGGGACGCTGCGAACCGAAAACAACGATGAAACCATTCATTTGTTGGATGGCAAGGTCCGGATGCTTAGTCTGTGGCGACTGGATACGTTGAGTGTTACGCCGATGGCAGCGCCACGCTTCACAAGTGCTCCGAGCGTTCCGCGCGATCCGTTGTGGGCCTCTGATTTGGATCACCCGTATGCCAATCTGAATTGATCGAATTCACATTTTGGACATAGCGTCACGTTCCCAACGGGATGTCGAAACAGGTTGCATGGGCGCTGCAACCTCGAAGGTAATGCTCGACAAGAAAACAAGCCCAAGTTCCGACGATACCGACCGCGCCATCTCCTGAGGCTTTGGCTTTCAGCCAAAAGGCGCTCACAAAACAAACGGATCAGAAGTTCAAGAAAATCCTGCCTTTGCGTGTCTAATGCGGATAGTTCACCCTCGGAGACGCGAATACCGTACGCAACTGCAAGCATGCGGATCAGAGCAGCGCGAACGGATTTCTCGTTGCCTTCCATCTTAGGCAAAATCTCAAGCGTTATCCCCTGTACGGCTACGTACGCTTAGACTGATGTAGCAAGCTCGTGGTTGGTACGAGCTTGTCCACTTCCCCCTCCCGCAACCAATATTGCAAAACAGGCCGCCTTCGGGCGGCTTTTTTGTTTTTGACCTGCCAAATTGGCAATTGCGTGTTTACCGCCGTGGCTGTGGCATGCGGGTTTCAATGATCGGCACGCAGGGGTGGGACAAAACCACGGCAGTTAACCAGCGGTTCAAGGGTCCGCACGGAAATTTGAAAGCGCAAGCTGCATTAGGCAGCTTTCCAGCTAGGAATACCTTGACTTCCCTTCGCGCAGACTGTGTATCTGGCCAGAATTTTCTTGAGCCCAAAGGGATATCCTCATGCATGCCTACCGTAGCCATTCTTGCGCAGACCTGAACGCGGAGAACGTGGGCCAAACTGTCCGGTTGTCCGGCTGGGTTCACCGGATTCGTGACCATGGCGGGGTCTTGTTCATTGATTTGCGCGACCACTACGGGATGACCCAAGTCTTGTGCGACCCCGACAGCCCTGTCTTTTCCGAGGTCGAAAAGCTGCGCGCGGAATGGTGTATTCGGATTGATGGCAACGTTAAAGCGCGGGATGCAGCGCTGGTGAACCCAAAGATACCTACCGGTGAGATCGAAGTATTTGTACGTGATCTGGAAGTGCTCGGGTCTGCGGCTGAACTGCCTTTGCAGGTCTTCGGGGATCAGGAATATCCCGAGGAAACCCGCTTGCGTTATCGGTACCTTGATTTGCGTCGGGAAAAGATGCAGCAGAATATGACCTTGCGCTCGGACGTTGTGAGCTCAATCCGAAAACGCATGTGGGATAAGGGATTTCGTGAATTCCAGACCCCGATCATCACGGCCTCCAGCCCCGAAGGCGCGCGCGATTTCCTTGTCCCGTCACGGCTGCACCCGGGTAAGTTCTATGCTTTGCCGCAGGCGCCTCAGCAGTTCAAACAGCTTTTGATGGTCTCGGGTTTTGACAAGTACTTCCAGATAGCACCCTGTTTCCGTGACGAAGACCCGCGCGCGGACCGTTCGCCAACAGACTTCTACCAGTTGGACATGGAAATGAGTTTTGTGTCCCAGCAGGACGTTTTCGACACGATTCAACCTGTTCTGACAGGCGTTTTCGAAGAATTCGGTGGCGGCAAGCCGGTGGATCAGGACTGGCCGCAGATTTCCTATAAAGACGCCGCGCTTTGGTACGGAACCGACAAGCCCGATCTGCGGAACCCGATCAAGATGCAGGTTGTCTCTGAGCATTTCGCCGGTTCGGGTTTTGCGATTTTTGCAAAGCTGCTCGAGCAGGAAGGGACCGAGATCAGGGCCATTCCCGCGCCGAAGGGGGGAAGCCGTAAATTCTGTGACCGAATGAATGCTTTTGCCCAGAAAGAAGGTCTGCCGGGCATGGGATATATCTTCTGGCGCGATCAGGGAGAGGGTATGGAGGCCGCTGGGCCTTTGGCCAAGAATATCGGGCCGGAGCGGACAGAAGCTATTCGTCAGCAACTGGGTCTGGGTGTGGGTGATGCGGCGTTCTTTCTGGGTGGCAAACCCAAAACCTTTGAAGCCGTGGCCGGCAAGGCACGCAATGTGATCGGTTCGGAACTGGGCCTTACCGAAGAGAACCGTTTCGCCTTTGCGTGGATCGTTGACTTCCCGATCTACGAAAAGGACCCCGAAACCGGCAAGGTCGACTTCGAGCATAACCCCTTTTCCATGCCGCAGGGCGGTATGGCGGCGTTGGATGGCGATCCGCTCGAAGTACTTGGCTATCAATATGATCTTGCGTGCAACGGATATGAGCTTGTGTCGGGCGCGATACGGAACCACAAGCCGGAGATCATGTTCAAAGCCTTTGAAATCGCCGGATATGGCGAGGATGAGGTGCGCAAGAGGTTCGGTGGTATGGTGAACGCGTTTCAATATGGCGCGCCACCGCATGGGGGATGTGCTGCGGGTATCGATCGGATTGTGATGCTATTGGCGGAAGAGACAAACATTCGGGAGGTGATACTCTTCCCGATGAACCAACGTGCCGAGGACTTGATGATGTCGGCCCCTTCCGAACCGATGAGCGATCAACTTATGGAGTTGGGTTTGCGCGTGATCCCACAGGACTAATCACCGAAAAACCCCATGAAACGCGGGTTTGATCCGGTGTGCGTCGCATTCAGACCTGTGCTGAAAGGGAGTGTGATGACAGATTTGGAAGACCTGCAAGGCTTTGGCGAGCTGGTGTCGGGCTGGCAGGTGCCGCCCCGGCCGGACGGCACGGATCTGGCCGGCACCTTTGCCCGCTTGTCGAAACTGGACGCGGAAGCCCATGCAGCTGATCTTTTTGACCAGTATCTGGGCCAGGACCATGTCTGGGATTACATGCCTTATGGCCCATTCCAAACGCTTGAGGCCTATAAGGACTGGATGCGCAAAACGGTACAGGACGACGCGCATCTATTCTATGCAATTACAAACCTTGAGACATCGCGTTGTGAGGGTGTTGCGAGCTTTTTGCGTATCAACCCGCCAAGCGGTTCGATCGAGGTCGGCCATATCAACTTCAGCCCCGCCTTACAGCGCACCCGTGCCGCGACCGAGGCCATGTACTTGATGATGAAATGGGCGTTCGAGGCCGGGTACCGACGCTATGAATGGAAGTGTAATGCGCTCAACCTTGGGTCGCGTAAGGCGGCGCAAAGGCTTGGCTTGAGCTATGAGGGTGTGTTCAGGCAAGCGGCCGTAGTCAAGGGCCGCAACCGAGATACCGCGTGGTTTGCGGCCATTGATGCGGAATGGCCCGCGCTCAAAGAAGCGTTCGACAACTGGCTCTCGGAGGACAATTTCATTGCGGGCTGCTAGCGGCAAAGTCTGAGCGCGTTGACACAAGGTATTCGTGTTGCCGCTGATCCGCTTCTTGCGGAACGGACCTAGATCGCCAGCTTTTTTGTCAGGCGTTGTGCGACCAGGCTGTTCAGTTTGGTTGTGGCGGCCTGTACGGACACACCCGAAGTCCGTGCCTGCGCCAGTGCCTCTGCCGCTTGCTCCAGCGTTTTGTCCTGAGCAGAACGGGCGACGCCCGCGATAAACTGCGCGATGTAATCGAGGGCGCTTTCATCTTCGGTATCTTCGAGAACGTCGGCGATATGCGCCATGTCATCCTGAAACGCGATCAAGTCGGGCAGAATTTCTTCGTCCTCGACGGCGCGCAATCCGGCGGGTTGACGTTCTGACGGGAGGTTTGAGAGAATTTTTTGCTGAAACAGCGCAAGTGACGTGACGGGTTTTTCCAGAAAACCGTCCGCGCCTGCGGCAATGGTTGCCGCTTCGCCGGTGGGGTCACCGGAAGTGCCCAGCACCACTTCAACACGAGGTTCAGTTGTTGTCAGTTCCGCGATCAGATCGCAGCCTGATCCATCCGGTAGGCCAAGGTCGACGATCACGACGGAAGGTCTGTAAACCTGCAAATGCCGCCGCGCCGAACGCAGGCAATCCGCCCGCCTTATCCGTGCGCCGCTACGCAGGCAGAGCAGCCGCATCGCCTCACAGGCGAAGCGGCTGTCTTCAATCACTAAAACGGTCAACCCCAGCAAAGGCCTTGCAGCCGTCGGAGCAGGAATTGTTGTCGCAAACGGATCTTTCTTTTCCATTCTGACCTCACATATGACTCGTTACACGACTCACAATGACCCAAGTTGGATAACAGGGCGTTAACGTCAGAAACCTGCATGCGGCGCTGCAGCACTTGCGCTTGGGGCCGCGCCGCCGCATAACCGTCGCAACCAGACACAAGAGGAAATCACAATGATCGGTCGCCTTAACCACGTAGCCATTGCAGTGCCTGACCTTGAAGCTGCGGCGAACCAGTACCGCACGGCCCTGGGCGCGAATGTTGGCGCTCCGCAGGATGAACCTGACCATGGCGTGACCGTCATATTTATCGAACTGCCGAACACCAAAATCGAACTGCTGTACCCATTAGGGGAAAACAGCCCGATACAGGGCTTCTTGGACAAGAACCCGTCAGGCGGCATCCATCACGTGTGCTATGAGGTCGAGGATATCCTGCAGGCGCGCGATCATCTGGTCAAGACAGGTGCACGGGTGCTGGGAACCGGTGAGCCAAAGATCGGGGCGCACGGCAAACCTGTTTTGTTCCTGCATCCAAAGGATTTTAACGGCTGTCTGGTCGAACTGGAACAGGTCTGATTTCGGGAGTTTCGCGCTATGGGTATCACGTCGGCATTGGTCTTGTTCGCGGTCATCTGGTCGCTGATGTTTCTTATCATCCTGCCCATTCGGGTCAAAACCCAAGGTGACCTTGGAGAGATTGTGCCCGGCACCCATGCAGGCGCGCCCGAGGTGCATAACTTTGGTAAGAAAGCCAAGATATGCACCGTTCTCAGCCTGATCCTCTGGGCGATCATTTCGACGATTATCCTGTCAGAAGTGATTACCGTCAGGGATTTGGACTGGTTTGACCGGATGGGGCCAGCGGCGCCAGCCGGTGGAACAGATGGGTAAAGGTGGCTGCTCCTAGGATTGGGATAACCAGATTTAACAGCGGTACACTCAGCGGTACCGCCATCAAGAAACCGGCGGCCCAGATCTTGAACACATGCTTTGAGCGCAGTTGCTTGGCCTTCTGGCGGCCAACACGCCGGATTGCGGCCAGCGTGAAGTATTCACGACCCAGCAGAAACCCGTTCAGCCCCCAGAAAATCAGTGGGGCTGCCGGCGCAAAGAGGACATAGAGCACCAGCGCAAAGATGTTCGCCAGAATCAGTACGCCCAGAAAACCGAGTGTGTCGCGCAGCGCATCGACGATCGGTACGGATTGGGCCTGCCCCAGACCGGGGTAGTGTACGTCTTCTACCGCTTGCGCAACCGTATCAAGAAACATCGAGGTAATCGCCGAGGCGACGGGAACCATCAAAAAGATGGAGAGCACCGCCACCATAAGGCCAGTCCCCCAGCTGGCGACGTCGTCCAGCCATGTCACCTCGCCGATCAGGGGCAAAGTCGTCTGGTCCCCGACCAAAAGGCCCACCAGCCAAACAAACCCAAAGCACATGCCGATCAGCAAAAGCAGCGTCAACCCGATCCCCATCAGAAGGACATTGCGAAACCGCGGGTCAGTCATCTGACGCAGCGCCGCGAAAAAGGAACTCAGTATCATGTGTCGAGCCTTGTCGTGATGGCCTCCAGATCGGGGCGGGGACGTTCCGGAGGAGCAGAGGTCTCGGTGGCAATATGGATCAGCCCCGCGATGCGCTCATGTGCAGCGACATGCAGACCGTCGGTCATGAAAAGGCGGTCATGGCTGGGCCAGCCGGTCAACCAATTGGCGCCCCATCCCGCTGCCAAAGCCGCGTTCAGCAGGGCAAGACACACCGCTCCGGCAGAATAGGTCTGTTCGATTGCCGGGGTTTTGTCCGACGGTTTGGGGCTTTCGATGACCGCAACGGCCAGTTGCCCCTGATCGAACTGAGCCCGCCCTTTTGCGATCTGGTCGGGGTCCAGTCCCAACGCCTCTCCGCGTTCTTGTGCAAGATTTGCCAGACGGGGCATTGCGGTTTTTTCGATCACGACAAAACGCCATGGCTCAAGCTTGCCGTGGTCCGGCGTGCGCGCCGCCGCCTGAAGCAGCGGGCGGAGTTCATCGGCGGTGGGCGCCGGGCCTTGCAGTGTTTTTGCGGGGCGCGAGCGTCGGGTCAGCAGAAAATCAAGGGCGGCTTGGTTGCGAATAGGCATCGGTGTTCCTTTGTCTTCAAATCAGGCTGGCCAGATGGTCAATCTCGCCCATCAGGAACGCATCCAGACGCGGCCCCGGTTGGCGGATCGACAAGGGTTCCGCCATCGGATCCGGGACATGTTTGTCGCTACCCGACAGCGCCTCGATCGTGGCATGGCCGCAGAAGGGCGCGTAAACTTCGGAATATCCCCCCTCATGCGCCAGTACGAGCCTGCCACCGCAGTGCTCTTGCGCGGCGGCCTTAAGGCGCAGGGTCATCTCGCGGAAGGTTTCTGTGGTTGCCAGCATGCGCGCAAGTGGGTCGGTGGCCCCGGCATCAAATCCGCAGGCAACGATGATCATATCCGGCTTATAGGCGGCAATTTGGGGCAAAACGATTTTGTCCATTGCATAGAGATAGGCATTATGTCCCGTTCCTGCAGGCAGTGGCAGGTTCAAATTGTACCCCAAGCCGGCCCCTTTTCCCCGATCGTCAATCGCGCCGGTGTCGAGCGGGTAGTTCCCTTCCTGATGCAGTGAGATGGTCAGAACATCGTCGCGATCATAGTAGATCGCCTCGGTGCCGTTGCCGTGATGCACGTCCCAGTCCACTACAACCACGCGCTGGACCAGATTTTTTGCGCGCGCAGCTTCAATGGCGATCGCAATGTTGGCCAGCAGGCAGAAACCGTTGGGGAAATCCGGAAGGCAGTGGTGCCCCGGAGGACGCGACAGGGCGTAAGCGTTGTCGAGTTTACCCTGCGCGACCGCCTCCACTGCCGCGACGACCAGCCCCGCGGAGAGGGCTGCAATTTCATATCCGCCCGCGGCGAAGGGGGTTCTGCGGCCAAGCTCACCGCCGCCCGCGTCACTGAGGTTTTTGAAGGCGTCGAGGTAAGTCGCCGGATGCACACGCAAGAGGTCTTCACGGGTTGCGACGGGCGCAGTTTGCGTAACCAGATCGTCAGACAAGCCGCTGACATCCATCAGGTTCTTGAGGCGCCTCTTGGCTTCCTGCGTTTCGGGAAGGCCGGCACCATTCAGCGGCTGGACAAACCCGCCGATGGGCAGCGTAAAGGCATAGTTGCCCCCTGCATGCCAAAAGCACTTCTCATCCCAGAAAAATCCCGTGGCCATCTGTCTCTCCCTCTTTTCAGGGCGGAAGGTGGCGCAGCTTGCGCGGATTGTCCATCAGGCTTTGCCCGATTTAGCCAGCCTCGGCGATGATTGCCTCGATATCCAGCCTGTCATTGACCATTGCCAGATTGCCGTCAGCGTCGCGGGGCCAGTCCTGTGGCGCGCGGTCGCGGTAAAGCTCAACGCCGTTGCCGTCGGGATCGTTCAGATACACCGCCTCGCTGACACCGTGATCGGCGGCACCGGTCAGGGTATATCCTGCGTCCAGAACCCGCTTTATAACCTGCCCGAGGCTTTTGCGGTCGGGGTACAGAAACGCGCTGTGGTAAAGGCCCGTGTGCCCCTTGGGAGGCGGCGTGCCGTCTTTGCTGTCCCAGGTGTTCAGGCCAATGTGGTGATGGTAGCCACCCGCGCCCAAGAAGGCTGCGGCATTGCCGAACCTTTGCATTTCTTCAAACCCCAATACATCGCGGTAGAAGGCGACAGCGCGGTCAAGGTCCGCGACGCGCAGATGTACATGGCCGACAGTGGCATGTGGTTGTGACATGGCGCTTCCTCAGGTTGGTTTGCTTCTCCACAGTATTCATACCGTGGCGCATTTCCATCCCCATGTCCGCGCAGCCTCTGTGCGCGGCTAACGCACCATCCCGACGATTTCGTAGGTCTTGGCGAGGATGGGCGCGGTGATCTCGCGGGCCTGCTCCGCCCCGCGACGCAATATGCGGTCAATCTCGTCGGGTTCGTTCATAAGCCGCGCCATCTCCTCCGAGATGGGCGAAAGCCTTGAGACGGCAAGTTCCGCCAGTTTCGGCTTGAACGTTCCGAACTGCTGGCCGCCCACCTCTGCAAGCACGGCGTCGACGCTTTGATCGTTGAGTGCCGCGTAAATGTTCACAAGATTGCGTGCCTCGGGGCGGTCCGCGAGCCCTGCCGCTTCGCTGGGCAACGCGTCAGGGTCGGTCTTTGCCTTGCGGATCTTCTTTGCAATTGCGTCAGCATCGTCTGTCATGTTGATCCGGCTTGCGTCGGAAGGGTCGGACTTTGACATCTTCTTTGACCCGTCGCGCAGAGACATGACACGGGTGGCTGCCCCTTCGATCACAGGCTCTGTGATGGGAAAGAAATCAACCCCGTAATCGTGGTTGAACTTGGCCGCGATGTCGCGTGTCAGCTCAAGATGCTGCTTTTGATCCTCGCCCACGGGCACATGCGTCGCGTGATACACAAGGATGTCGGCCGCCATCAGTGCAGGGTAGCCGAACAGTCCCAGCGATGCGTTCTGCGCGTTTTTGCCCGCTTTGTCCTTGAACTGCGTCATCCGCTGCATCCAGCCCATACGCGCGACGCAGTTGAAAATCCATCCCAGCTGTGCGTGCTCCGGCACCTGACTTTGGTTGATGAGAATAGACTTTTCAGGGCTGATGCCACTGGCAATGAAACCCGCCGCAAGCTCGCGGGTGTTATGCGCCAGATCTTTCGGATCCTGCCATACGGTAATGGCATGCAAATCGACCATACAGTACACACAAGGCATTTCGTCCTGCATGGACACAAATCGCTTTATAGCGCCGAGGTAGTTGCCAAGCGTCAGCCCGCCGGACGGCTGGATCCCGGAAAACACACGGGGGGCAAAGGTCTGAGTGGTCATGAAAAGCGCTCCGTTCTCGCTGGCAATGCAGTCCGCGCTGGCTTACCCATGAGGTAGCCCATCGTCAAGGAAGCGACTGCCATGAATGTTCCGCCCGCACAGCCGCCCGTCAACCCGCTGCCGCCGGTCGTGCTTTTGCTCTTTGCGGCGATCGCACTGCCCGAAGTGGTCTTTCTGCTGGGTACTCAGGGGGTGGTTGGCGGGCCCGACGCCGTGGGATGGCGTCTGACTGCGATTGAGACATATGGTTTTTCAGGCGATTTGTTCGACTGGATGCGCGCCAACGGACGCTGGATACCCGAACATCTGATGCGCTTTGTGACCTACGCATTTGTGCACGGGACCTTCACCTCGACCATTTTCGCAGCCGTTCTGATGCTGGCCCTTGGCAAGCTGGTCGGCGAGGCGATGGGGCAGGTTGCGGTTCTGGTGCTGTTTTTGGGTGGCAGTGTCTTTGGTGCCTTTGTCTATGCGTTGCTTCTGGATGATCCGACGTGGCTTGTTGGCGGTTTTCCCGCTGTCTATGGCCTGATTGGCGGCTATTCCTTCCTGATGTGGCAGCGGCTGGCCGAAACCGGAGAGCAGCAACTGAAGGCGTTCAGCCTGATTGCGGTTTTGCTCGGGATTCAGCTGATATTTGGCGTCTTTTTCGGGCCCTCGACGCTGTGGGTTGCAGACCTTGCGGGTTTTGCATTCGGGTTCGTCGCGTCGGTGCTGCTTGTGCCAGGTGGTCTGGCGCGGGTGCTCCACCACATGCGCCGCGACTAGCCCGATCTGCGCAGTGCCGCCTTCAGTTCGGCCAGACGGAACGCGCCAAGCACCTGTCCGGCGGCGAAATAGCTTACCATGCCGATCAGGACCAGCACAGCCAATGCAAGTGCGCGCCACCATGGCATTCCCAAAAAGGGTGCAAGGGCGTTTGCCGAAATCCACAAGATCACACCCATCACCAGCGATGCTGCTACCATCCGCCAGATGCGGCTGGCAAACCGGGCATCAAACCGTGCGACATCCCCGTAGATGCGAGCACCGATGTGCAATTGCGCCACCATTACCCATGCCGCCAGCGTCGTAGCGATTGCTGGTGCGAACCAGCCGATAACCGGTGCAAGGCCAATGGCCAGTACCGCATTCACCACCATGGCAACGACCGCATATTGAAACGGCCTTTTCGTGTCTTCGCGGGCAAAAAAGACCGGTTGCAGGATTTTTTGTAATACGAAGGCGGGCAGGCCCAGACCGTAGATCGCAACGGCAAGCGCAATCGCTGCGCTGTCCTGCGCCGTGGCAGCACCCCGTTCAAAGAGCACCGATACCAGCGGCAGCGGGATCACCATCAAAGCCACCGCCGATGGTATCGTCAGGGCCAGGGCGATCTCGCCCGCACGGCTTAGCGCGGTTTTGGCGCCTGAATCGTCCTGCGCTTTAAGACGCCGCGACAGATCCGGCAGCAACACCACCCCCACCGCGATGCCGACCACGCCCAATGGCAACTGATAAAGCCGGTCTGCCGCGAAAAGCCAACTGACCGCTTTGTCAAAATAGCTGGCGACCTGCTGACCGACAAGCAGGTTGATCTGTACCACACCGCCCGCAAGCGCTGCGGGCACGGCCACTCGCACCAGATTGCGCATTTCGGGTGTCAGACGCGGGCGGGTTATTCTGATGGTGAAGCCTGCGCGTTTCACCGCGACCCAAAGCAGCGCAAATTGCGCGATCCCGGCGATTGGGATCGTCCAGATCAGCGTGCGGGCCACGTCGACCCCTGCATATGCCGCCAGAGCCATGGCCACGATAAGCATCACATTCAGCAACACAGGTGCCGCTGCCGCTGCAGCAAAACGTCCGGATGCGTTCAGCATGCCTGACAGCAGTGCCGCGAGCGAAATGAAGAGGATGTAGGGAAAGACAATACGCCCGAACTCGACTGACAGCGCGAACTGCGCCTTGCCGGCAAAACCGGAGGCCAGCGCATAGATCAGCCAGGGCATCGCCGCCAGTGCCAACACGGTCAGGCCGATCAGTACAGTGGCAAGCCCCGCAAAGGCATCCGATGCAAAGCCATCCGCGTCCTCACCGCCTTCGACCTTTTTCGAAAACATCGGGATAAAGGCCATGTTGAAGGCGCCTTCGGCAAAAAAGCGACGGAACATATTGGGCAGGCGGAAGGCGACGACATAGGCCTGATACATCGGTCCCGTACCCAGATACGCCAGAATCATCGCGTCTCTTACAAAACCGAAAACGCGGCTCATCAATGTCCAGCCACCGACGGTGAAAAAGCCCGATACCAGCCGGATGGGTTTCAAGTTCCGGCCCTTTCGGCACCCTGTTCGATCGCCTGGCGCAACCGTTTTTCAAGGCTGCGCTGTTTGCTCTGAGAGTAGTACTTCAGACCAAACATGTCCTTGACGTAGAAGGTGTCGACGACTTGTTCGCCATAGGTGGCGATCACCGCATTTGCGATATAGACATTCGCATCGGCAAGCGAACGGGCAAGATCGTGCAGCAATCCCGGTCTGTCGCGCGTATCCACTTCGATGATCGTGTAAATCTCCGACCCTTCATTGTCGAAGGTGATATGGGTCGGCACCTTGAACGCAGCTTCGCGCTTTTTGACCTTGTCGCGGGTCTTCATGGCCTCTGTTGTGACAACTTCGCCTGCCAATGTGCGTTCGATCATCTTGCGCAACCGGGGCAGACGTGCCGCGTCATAGGGGTTCCCGTCGGTATCCTGTATCCAGTAGGCGTCGGTCACCAGACCGTCTTTGGTCGTATAGCTGCGCGCGTCCACGACATTGGCGCCGACAAGCGCCAAAGCACCGGCAAGCCGCGCGAAGATGCCCGGATGGTCAGACATCACAAAGCACGCACGCGTGGCATCGCGGTCATCATCTGGATGCAGGTCTATCAGAATTTCACCGTCTTTCACGTCGCGCAGCAGTCTGGCGAATACCACATGTGCGGTCAGATGCAGCCCCTGCCAGTAAGGGTCGTAATGGCGCGAGGTTTCGGTCTGAAGATCTTTGCGTGACCAGTCGCTGAGCGCCTCGCGCAAGGCGCGTTTGGCTTCGGCCCCTCTGTTTTCGCGGTTCAGATCCTCAAGCCCGGTCTCCAGCGCGCGCCGCGTCTGGCGGTAAAGTGCGCGGATCAGCGCTGCTTTCCAGTTGTTCCACGTGTTCGGCCCGACGCCGCGGATATCGCAGACCGTCAACACGCACAGCAGATCAAGGCGCTTGACGGTTTGCACCGCCTTGGCAAAGTCCCTCACCGTGCGCGGGTCCGCGATGTCACGCTTTTGGGCCATGTCTGACATCAGAAGGTGGTAACGTACCAGCCACTCAATCGTGTCGGTATCCGCTTTGTTCAGCCCAAGCCTGGGCGCGATCTTGCGCGCCATCTGGGCCCCGAGAATTGAGTGGTCTTCCGGTCTGCCCTTGGCGATGTCGTGCAGCAAGAGCGCAGTATAAAGTACTTTGCGGTCGACGCCCTCTTTGAGGATACCGGAGACAACCGGCAGGTCCTCGTGCAACTCCCCCCGCTCGATCTGGCTGAGGTTCTTGATGCACTGGATTATATGCTCGTCGACCGTATAGCTGTGGTACATGTTGAACTGCATCATCGCCACAATCGGTTCGAATTCCGGAATGAAGGCCGACAGCACGCCCAGTTCGTTCATCCGGCGCAGGGCACGTTCGGGGTTGCCGTGTTTCAGCAGAAGATCGAAAAAGATGCGTTTTGCTTCTGGTGTCGTGCGCATGTCTTCATCGATAAGGTCAAGGTTGGCCTTGACCAGTCGCATCGCGTCGGGGTGGATCAACATACCTGTGCGCAGCGCTTCTTCGAATAGGCGCAACAGGTTCAGCTTGTCGGACAGAAACGCCTCGTCGTCCTCTATCGCGATCCGGTTGTGCACGACCTTGTAGCCGGCTTTGATCTTGGGCCGGCGGCGGAAGATACGCTCCAGCAAGGGGTCATCCTTGACGTGATCGGCTTCCAGCTTGGTCAGGAAGATACGGGTGAGATCACCCACCTCGGTCGCGTGCAGGAAGTAATCCTGCATGAAGATTTCCACATCCCGCCGTCCCTTGGCGTCTTTGTAGCCCATGGCCTCTGCGACCAACACCTGAATGTCAAAGCTAAGCTGCTCTGTCGCGCGGCCCGCCAGCAGGTGCATATGGCCGCGCACGGCCCACAGAAAGTCTTCGGCCGCCACAAAGCTCTTGAATTCATCCGCGGTAAATACGCCCAGTGGCACAAGATCGGCGGCGTCGTCCACCCCGTGGATGTGCTTGGCGATCCAATACAGAGACTGAAGATCGCGCAGGCCGCCCTTGCCCTCTTTGACGTTCGGCTCGACAACGTAGCGCTGGCTGTATTTGAGATGGCGTGCCTCGCGTTCCGAAAGCTTGGCTTCGACGAACTGCTTTCCCGATCCCGCGAACAAATCCTTGCGCAATCGCTCTGCAAAGGTCTGAGCCAGCGCGCGGTCCCCGGCCAGAAAGCGGTGCTCAAGCATGGCGGTCTGGATGGTGAAGTCCGCAGCACCCAGGCGCAGGCAGTCCTTGATGGTGCGGCTGGAATGCCCGACTTTCAGCTTTAGGTCCCACAGCATATAAAGCATTGATTCGATAACGCTTTCCGCCCAGGCCGTGATCTTGTAGGGCGTCAGGAACAACAGATCGACGTCTGAAAAGGGGGCCATCTCGCCGCGCCCGTAGCCGCCCACGGCAATCACGGCAAGGTGCTCGCCTGCTGTCGGGTTGGGCTTGGGGTGCAGAACGTCTGCTGCGACCCGCAAGGCGGATGTCACAATCTGGTCGGTCAGGTAGGTGTAGGAACGCGTCATGAGACGGGCTTCGAACGGGGCTTCGGCGAAAGCTTCGGCAATGGCCTCGCGTCCGCTCGCCTGTGCCGTTCGAAGCATTTGGACAGCGCTCGTGCGTATGTCCTTGGGGTCTTCACCCTTGTCGATCGCCTCTGTCAGGCCGCGTTCAAAGGCCGCGGTGTCGAAAATGCGTTCTGGCGCGCAAATCAGGTCGAGATGCACGAATTCTTCTGCCGGTAATGCGTTCGAAATCATTCGGTATGCCTTAGAAACCCGCGCCGCCAAAACGTTGCGGCGCCGCGTTGAGTATTTGTACCTGCGCCTCGTTGATGGTCGCGACGGCAAGGCCGCGTGTGTTGGTGCCGTCACCGTTGAGCCTGAAGATGCCGCTGGCCCCGCGGTAACCCGCGCCTTGTGTCAAAGCAGCCGGCGACAAACCCGCCCCTTGGCTGGAAAGCGCGCCGATGGCTGCTATGGCATCAAAAGCCAGGCCGCCGATCGGGTGGGGTGCGCTGCCGTAAGCAGCTTGGTACTGGCTGCTGAACGCGGCGGTGGCCGCGGGATCGGGAATAGCAAACCAGCCGTTTTGAACGCCTGGCAAGCTCAGTGTCTGAGCGGGGATATCCCATCGTGTCAGCCCCATGAACTGGGCGACGTTGGTAGAAATGCCAGCTTCGGGCAAGAGTTGCGACAGCAGCGGCAGGGCGGTTGCCGTATCCGTGGTGAAAAAGATCGCATCCGCTGCGGTTGCCTCGACGGCGGATTTGATCTGTGGAATCGCTGCGATCACGTCCTGCTGCGACAGCGCATAGCTTACGCTGCCAACGATCTGGCCGCCTTGCAGGGCCACGGCGCGGTCGATTGCGTCCCGTCCCTGTGTACCCGCCACGTCTTCACCATAGACCACGACGATACGTTGCTTGCCCTGCGAAGCGGCGAAAGCGGCCATACGGTTTGCAGTGTTCTGAAAGGTCGGCCCAAGCACGAACAGGTTTCCGCCCGCGATGGCCGCGTTGTTGGAAAAGGACAAAACGCTGATACCACGGCCCGCAACCGCTTTGGCGGCTGCGTTGGCATTGGTGGCAAAGACTGGCCCGATAATGATCTCGGCGCCTTCCTCAACGGCCTTGTTTGCATTGGCTGCCGCCAGCGACGCGTCGCCTGCGGTCTGATAAACCCGCAGGTCAATCGTCGCGCCGTTCAGGTCCCGCATCGCAAGACGGGCCGCGTTTTCAAGGCTTTGCGCAAGTAATTCATCCGTCCCCTGACCCGATCCGCTGGGTACCAACAGGGCGACGGCCACTGGCTCTCCGGTCGGGGTACCGGTGCCGAAACCAGAGCTGGGTACGGTATCGCAGGCAGCGAGCACCAAAGCAAAAAGCGGTAGGACGATGGCGCGCGCGCCCTTGCGGGCATATTGGAAAACAGCAAACATAGGCGATACTCCAGCAATTCGGGCGCTCTTTCGCGCTTGAGGTTTGCGCAATCATAGTCACCACGAAAGGCGGGTCCAGCGTTGAATTTTCAAAAGGTGCGACTATCGGCGGGACTTTACTTTGTCGGGGTCCCGATCGGCACGGCCCGCGACATCACTCTCCGAGCGCTCGATGTTTTAGCCAGCGCGGATACACTCGCTGCCGAAGACACGCGGTCGCTCAGGCGGCTGATGGATATTCATGGCGTGCCGCTGGACGGGCGCAAGATCATTGCGTTGCACGATCACAGCTCTCAGGGGGCGATTGAAAAACTGATGGAACGGATTGGCGCGGGCCAGTCGGTTGCCTATGCCTCCGAGGCCGGCATGCCGATGATCGCGGATCCCGGGTTCGAAATTGCCGGGGCCGCGCAAAAAGCCGGGTACAGCCTGACTTCGGCGCCGGGTCCTTCGGCTGTTGTAACCGCTTTGGTTCTGGCGGGCTTGCCGACGGACGCATTCTTTTTTGCAGGCTTCATGCCTAACGCAAAATCAGCGCGGCAAGCGGCAATGGAAAAGATCAAGGACATCCCCGGCACGCTGGTTTTCTACGAATCGCCCAAACGTCTGGCCGCGTTTCTTTCTGATGCCGCGCTGGTTCTGGGGGCCGACCGCCGGGCCGTGGTATGCCGTGAACTCACCAAAAAATTCGAGGAAACTAGGCGCGACACCCTGCAAAACCTAGCACAATACTATGACGGACACGCCGTTAAAGGCGAGATTGTCGTGGTGATTGACCGTGGCCGTTCAGAAAAAATTTCCTCTTCCGGTTTACAAGAAGACCTTCAAGCGGCGTTGGGCGCGCATAGCATGCGCGATGCCGTTGATCTTGTTGCAAAAGCACATCAGATGCCACGCCGGCAAGTCTACCAACTGGCGCTGGCATTGACGAAAGGATGATATGACTGCTGCCGGTATTACCAAATCGAACCGAGGCCAGATGGCTTTCCACGCGGGGCTTGCAGCCGAAGACAGTGCGCGCCGGGCCTATTCGGACAATGGGTTCACCTTCGTTGCTGCGCGGTGGCGCGGGCGCGGCGGGGAGCTTGATCTTGTGTTCCGTCAGGCTGACGTTTTTGTTTTTGTGGAGGTCAAGAAAAGTCGCAGTTTCGCGGCAGCAGCCTTGCGGATCACTCCCGCGCAAAAAGCGCGAATTTTCGCCGCCGCAGAAGAATTCGTCTCTCGCCTGCCTTCGGGGCTTTTAACCGAGATGCGGTTCGACGCCGCTTTGGTGGATGCCACGGGACGTGTGGAAATCCTTGAAAACGCCTTGTGGGACGGTTGAATACTGGCCAAGAGCCATTGCACCTTTATCCGGTCTGCGCCATCTAGGCGCAAAGGATATGAGGACTTGCGATGAAAATAGCCTTCCAGATGGACCCGATCGCGGATGTCGACATCAATGCCGACAGCTCCTTCCGCCTTGCCGAAGAGGCGCAGGCGCGTGGCCATTCGCTGTTTTTCTATACGCCGGATCACCTTGCCTATCAGGAAGGGCGGATAACAGCGCAGGGGCATGACCTTACGGTCCGCCGCGTACAGGGCGATCATGCCGATCTCGGGCCCCTAACAGAAGTCGATCTCGCTGATTTTGACGTTGTTTGGCTCCGGCAGGACCCGCCCTTTGACATGCATTACATTACGTCCACGCATCTGCTTGACCGGCTCGCGGCAACCACGCTGGTCGTGAATGATCCGTTCTGGGTGCGCAACTATCCTGAAAAGCTTCTGGTGCTTGATTTCCCGGAGCTGACGCCGCCCACCACAATCGCGCGCGATCTTGATACGATCAAGGCGTTCAAGGACAAGCATGGCGACGTCATTCTCAAACCGCTTTACGGAAACGGCGGGGCGGGTGTGTTCCGGCTGGATGCAAATGACCGCAACCTGACATCCCTGCATGAGCTTTTCACCGGCTTCTCGCGCGAGCCTCTGATCGTGCAGAAGTTTCTGCCCGATGTGTCGAACGGGGACAAGCGCGTCATTCTGGTCGATGGCCAGCCGGTCGGGGCGATCAACCGTGTTCCCGCCGCCGGTGAGACGCGCTCGAACATGCATGTCGGCGGTCGGCCGGAAAAAATCGGGCTGTCTGAACGCGATCTCGAGATTTGCGCCGCCATTGGCCCTTTGTTGAAAGAGAAAGGTCAGGTTTTTGTCGGGATTGACGTGATCGGCGACTATCTGACAGAGATTAATGTGACCTCGCCGACGGGCATTCAGGAGCTTGAACGCTTTGACGGTGTCAATGTCGCGGAACAGATCTGGCGCGCGATCGAAGCGCGTGTGGCCGCGCGTTAGGCGACCGAGCGCTGCGTCACGCGGAGACGCGAAAACTGATAGCCTCGGCGACATGCGGCTTCCGGACGTGTTCCGCATCATCCAGATCGGCTATGGTGCGCGCGACGCGCATCACCCGGTGGTATCCACGCGCGGACAGGCGAAACTTTTCCGCTGCACGTACCAGCAGGTCGCGCCCTTCGCTGTCTGGCGTTGAAAAGGCCTCAAGCGCCGCGCCCGAGGCATCGCCATTGCAGCGCGTGTCGCGACTGTCCCGGTATCGCGTCTCTTGCTTTGCTGCCGCCGCCGCGACACGCGCGGCAACGGTGGACGAACCCTCTCCCGTCGCCGGTAGGTCCAAATCAGTGTAGGAAACTGGCGGCACATCGACACGCAGGTCAAACCGGTCCAACAGCGGGCCGGAGATACGCCCCAGATATTCCTCTCCGCACATCGGCACGCGGGCGCAGGCACGGTCGGCTTCGGCCATATACCCGCATTTGCAAGGATTGGCCGCAGCCACCAGCATAAATCGGCAGGGGTATTTTACATGCGCATTCGCGCGCGAGACCATGACCGCGCCCGTCTCCACTGGTTGGCGCAGCGTCTCAAGGACGTTGCGGGCAAACTCGGGCAGTTCATCCAGAAACAGCACGCCATTATGCGCCAGAGATACCTCCCCCGGTTTGGCCATCCGCCCCCCGCCGATGATCGCTGCCATCGACGAAGTATGGTGCGGATCGCGAAACGGGCGCGCGCGGGATATTCCACCTTCATCCAAGAGCCCGGCAACCGAATGGATCATCGAGGTTTCGAGTGCCTCCATCGGGGAAAGCGGCGGCAAAAGGCCTGGAAGGCGTTGTGCAAGCATGGATTTGCCCGATCCCGGAGTGCCGACCATGAGCAAATTGTGGCGGCCGGCAGCCGCAATTTCGAGCGCGCGTTTGGCGCGTTCCTGCCCTTTCACGTCAAACAGATCGAAAGGGACGGGTGCGGACAATACCTCACCGGGTTCAGCGTCCCCCAGCGGGGTCTGGCCGGTAAAGTGGCGGATCACGTCTCCAAGGCTACGGGCTGCCAATACTTTTGCTCCGCTCACCCAAGCGGCCTCTTTCCCACAAGAATATGGGCAAAGCAGGGCATAGTCTTCTTCGGCGGCGGTCATTGCGGCAGGCAGGGCCCCGGTCACCTGCACAAGTTTGCCGTCCAGAGACAACTCCCCCAAAGAAACAACGGACTGGATCACATCAGTGGGAACCACATCCAATGCGGCAAGCAGCGACAAGGCAATGGGGAGATCAAAATGGCTGCCTTCCTTGGGCAGGTCCGCAGGGCTAAGGTTGATCGTGACCCTTTTGGAGGGAAAGGCGATAGCCATGCTGGAAAGTGCCGCGCGTACACGCTCTTTTGCTTCCGACACAGCTTTGTCGGGCAGGCCCACGATACTGAAACCCGGCAAGCCCGGCGCCAGCGAACACTGCACCTCGACCGGGCAGGCTTCGACGCCGCGAAAGGCGACTGAGAACGTCAGCGACACCAAAAATCCTCCGAGCGAGTGCGTTAAGGTTAATCGCTACGTCACGAAGGTTTATGAATGGTTAAGGTGTCGGCGCAGCCACTGGCCAAGGCTGCAGCGGCGGATAGGTAGGATAGGGAAAAGTGTCATAAGTCACTTCCAGACCCTGTTTGCGCCAACTCTGCACGCTCGGAAGCGAAAGCAGGCTCATGCAGTACCCGCGCGCGGCCGGCGTTACCTCTAGGTTGTAGCCTATGATGCGTGCGGCAACGGGTGTGTAGAACACGTCAGCCAGGCTATAGGTGCCCAATATCCAGGGGCTGTTCTCCGGGCGCATGGCGCGGGCGGCGCTCCATATCTCCTCAATCCGCGCGATGTCCGCCAAGACCTGCGCGCTGGGTTTGAACCCTGCGAACACTTCCTTAAGCTGCATGGGGCACTCCCGCCTGAGGTCTGCAAAACCTCCGACCATTTCCGCGCAGAGCCACCGGGCGCGGGCCCGCAGGTGTGCATCTTGCGGCCACAAGCCTGCGTCGGGATGCCGCTCGGCCAGTGTCTCTGCGATCGCAAGGCTTTCGCCGATGATCTCGTCTTGCGGTGTCCTGACCACAGGCACCAGTTTCGCAGGTGCAAAAGGTGCCAGATCCTCGGCAAAGCTGCCGGAATAAAGGCCGGTCAGATGGACGCGATGCGGCAGGTCAAACATGTCGAACATCAGCCAGCCGCGCAAAGACCAGCTGGAAAACAGCCGGTCTCCGATGAAGAGGTCATAAGTCATGGCTGCAATCTAGCCGCATGTGGCAGCTTTCGACCAACGCCAATATGTGAAGAGACCGTCACGGAAGGTGATTGATCGCAGCAACCTCGCCCGCGGCGCCGGACCAGCTGATCTGCGTCACCGAATAATTGTCGATCTTGTGAGACAGCGTATCATAGGCAGACAGGCCAAGCGCGCGCTGCACCTGAGTCAGGATCACGCCAAAATGTGCGACGGCGATGACATGCTCCGCGGGAAACCGTGCGTTTATCGCATTTACTGCAGCGTTCACCCGCTCGGACGCGGCGTCCCAGCTTTCACCGTAGGGGGCTTTCACGGCTCCGGGGGTCTCCCAAAAGGCACGGCTCAAAGCGGGGTCGCGGGCCGAGACATCTTCGAAATGCATACCATCCCAAAGGCCGAAATGGATTTCACGCAGATGCGGGTTCGGCGGCAGGCGCAGGTGTGTGGGCTGTGACAATGCATCTGCGGTGGCACGGGTCCGGGTCAGATCGGACGAAACCAAAACCGCGCGGTCTGGCAAATACGCGCGCAACCTCTCGATCTGTGCGCGGTCCGATAAATCTGCGGGCACGTCGCGCCAGCCGACAAAGTTTTTTGCATGGGTTGGCCCGTGGCGCACCCAGTGCCAAGTGGTCATAGCGCCGGCCCTTTCAGAACTTGGGGCAGCCCGGCGGTGACCAGAACCACCCTGTCCGCCTGTTCGGCCAACGCGATGTTCAAACGGCCCTGCGCCTCGCGGAAACGACGGGCCAGCGCATTGTCCGGCACGATACCCTGACCAACTTCGTTAGACACGATCACCACCGGGGCTGCGCATGTCTTCAGGGCGGTCAGCAGCGCTTTTTGGGCAAGGTCAAGATCGGCATCGTCCATCATCAGGTTCGTCAGCCACATCGTGGCGCAATCGATCAATACGGATTGGTTCGCATGTAGCATCGCGAGCGGTCCGGACAGGTCCGTTTCGGCCTCAACGTTGGACCAATCCGCCTTGCGACGCCTTTTATGCAATTTTATTTTCAATTTTGTTTCGTCGTCGAAGGCGCGTGACGTGGCAAGGTAAACCGGTGCTAAGTCACTGCCCAGCAAGTAGGTTTCCGCCCACAAGGACTTGCCGGAAGCAGCGCCGCCTAGCACGAATGTCAGCTTTGGCAACAATTTATAAACCTTTCGAGTGAACCAATCGCGTGTATGGTGCGTATCTATATCAATTGTACACGGCAAGGTGTGCTTCATCTGACTGGGAGATGTCGCTATGGCTTTGGACTCTACAAGAGATATGGCATTGTCGCGTAAGGCAATGAAAGCGGAATTACTGGACGCAGAGACAGAACTCCGACTGGCATATGCTTGGCGAGACGAACGATGCGAGGAATCGTTGCATCGTCTTATTACTGCATACATGAGGCTGGCCATTTCGATGGCCTCCAAGTTCAAGCGCTATGGCGCGCCCATGAATGACCTGATTCAAGAAGCGGGTCTGGGCCTTATGAAAGCGGCAGACAAATTCGACCCTGATCGCGGCGTGCGATTCTCAACCTATGCGGTCTGGTGGATCAAGGCGTCCATTCAGGACTATGTGATGCGCAACTGGTCGATGGTACGCACCGGTTCCACGTCTTCGCAAAAATCACTGTTTTTCAACATGCGCAGGGTGCAGGCGCGGCTGGAACGCGAAAGCGCGTCTGCGGGCGAGGTTCTGGACCGGCACCAGCTGCGCCAGATGATTTCAACCGAGATTGGCGTACCGCTGCACGATGTGGAAATGATGGAAGGGCGGCTCTCGGGCTCTGATTATTCGCTGAACGCGACCCAGTCCACCGAAGACGAAGGCCGCGAGTGGATTGACGCGCTGGAAGACGAGAGCGCGCAAGCCTCGGAAACGGTAGAACATCAGCACGACACCGAGCAGCTGCGCGCTTGGCTGTTACAGGCGATGAATGACCTGAACGAACGCGAGCGTTTTATTGTGCGCGAGCGCAAGCTGCGTGACACGCCGCGCACCCTTGAAAGCCTCGGTCAGGAACTGAGCCTGAGCAAAGAGCGTGTGCGCCAGCTTGAAGCGGCGGCATTTGGCAAAATGCGGAAGTCGCTGGAAAACCAGTCTCGTGAGGTGCTGCATTTCCTCGGGTAACACCTCGGGCCTTGCTGGCTTGATTTGGGGCGCGGCTCTTTTGGTCGCGCCTTTTGCGTGGGCGCAAGGCATCGCACAGCCGCTTCCTCCAGACGATGCGCGTGCCGCTGCTATTGTGTTTCTGGGCGAGCAGCACGACAACCCCGCGCATCATTCCGTGCAGGCGCGTTGGGTTGCTGAGTTGTCGCCCAAGACGGTGGTGTTCGAAATGCTGACACCAGAGCAGGCGGCGCGCATTACCAAAGACGATATCGAAAGCAAAGAACGGCTTGAGGCCGCTTTGGACTGGGCAAACTCCGGCTGGCCGGATTTTGCGATGTATCACCCGATTTTTCTGGCGGCACCGGATGCGATGTTTGTCGGCGCAGGTGTTCCGCGGGCGCAGGTGCGCGCAATGATGGACAAAGACCTTGCCGATGTGTTCGGACCAGAGGCCAGCGCGCGTTTCGGTCTGGACAAGACCTTGCCCGACGACCAGCAAACCGCGCGCGAAGACCTGCAGCGCGCTGCGCATTGCGATGCGCTGCCCGAAGAGATGCTGCCGATGATGGTGGGCGTACAACGCCTGCGCGATGCGGCGCTGGCGCGTGCGGCACTGGATGCTTTGGATGCAACCGGCGGCCCTGTTGCCGTGATCACGGGTAATGGTCACGCCCGCGACGACTGGGGCGCGCCCTACCTGGTGCGCTTTGCAGCGCCTGACGTAAAGGTGTTCAGCCTCGGTCAGGGAGAGGCCGGTCAAGTGCCGGTAGGGGCCTTCGGTACTGTGGTCGACGGCCCCGGCGTTGACCGGGGCGATCCCTGTGATGCCTTCAGGTAACCGGCAGTCGACAGGGTGGTCCGGAAAGGCTGGCAGTCACGGCGCGCGCGGCCTATGGTCGGGCAATGCGTAGCGAAGGCAAAGAGATGCTCACTGGAAAACATGTTTTGCTTATCATCGGGGGCGGTATTGCCGCCTTCAAAACGCTGGACCTGATCCGCCGCCTGCGTGAACAAGGGGCACAGGTGACTCCGATTCTGACAAAAGCCGCCGAAGAGTTTGTAACGCCGCTCTCTGTCTCGGCACTGGCTGGCACCAAGGTTTACCGCGACCTTTTTGATCTGACCGACGAAGCGGAGATGGGGCATATCCAGCTCAGCCGCGTTGCCGATATTGTCGTTGTGGCACCAGCCACGGCGGATTTGATGGCAAAGATGGCGCAGGGACTGGCTAATGATCTGGCCAGCACACTGCTACTGGCCACAGACACGCCGGTTCTGATCGCCCCCGCGATGAACGTGCGCATGTGGGAACACCCCGCAACGCGCCGGAACGCCGAACAACTGCGTCAGGATGGCGTTGCCTTTGTGGGGCCCAACGCCGGCGATATGGCCTGCGGCGAATTCGGACCCGGCCGGATGTCAGAGCCGCTGGAGATTGTCGCGGCGATCAGCCAGCAGTTTGAAAAAGGCCCCCTGAGCGGCCGCAAGATTCTCGTAACCTCGGGTCCGACGCACGAGCCGATAGACCCCGTGCGCTACATTGCGAACCGATCTTCCGGAGCGCAGGGGACTGCCATTGCGAAAGCCCTGATGGCGCAGGGGGCGGAGGTTGTTTTCATCACCGGCCCCGCTGACGTACCACCGCCGCCTGACGCGCAGGTTGTGCGCGTCGAAACAGCGCTTGAAATGCAGGAGGCGGTCCGCGCCGCCCTGCCGGTTGACGCTGGTGTCTTTGCCGCTGCGGTGGCGGATTGGCGTGTTGCCTCTGCCAGCGACCAAAAGCTGAAAAAGTCCCTGGATGGTCTGCCGGTGCTGAGCTTTGCGGAAAATCCTGATCTGTTGCGCGAAGTTTCCCGCATGAGCGAGGGGCGCCCGCCGCTGGTCGTTGGCTTTGCCGCTGAAACCGACGACGTGGTGGCGCATGCCACGGCAAAACGTATCCGCAAGGGGTGCGACTGGATTGTGGCCAACGACGTATCGCCTGCGACAGGCATCATGGGCGGCAGCGAAAACGCCGTCACGGTGATTGACGCAAACGGCGTGGATGTCTGGCCACGGATGTCGAAAGATCAGGTCGCACAGCGCCTCGCCGCGCGAATTGCCGACCATTTCTCACAGGCGGGGGATCATTGATGCGGGATGAAAAAGGCCATGCCGTCGAAATTATCGTTACATGGGCAGAAGGGGCGGACCGCAGTCTGGGCCTGCCCACCTACGAGACCGCAGGTGCGGCGGGCGCTGATCTGCGCGCCAACCTGCCGTCGGGCCCGATCATGCTGCCACCGGGCGGCCGCAAACTGGTGCCGACCGGCCTGCGCATGGAAATCCCGCAGGGGTACGAGGTGCAAATCAGACCGCGCTCCGGTCTTGCGCTCAAGCAGGGTATTACGCTGGCCAATAGCCCCGGCACGATAGACAGCGACTACAGAGGGGTGGTTGGTGTCATTCTGCTCAACACCGGCGACATGCCCTTTGAGGTGTCTAACGGGATGCGCGTGGCCCAGATGGTGATCGCGCCCGTTGTTCAGGCGCGTTTTGCGCTGGCGGATACATTGGGTGCTTCTGCACGCGGCAGCGGTGGTTTTGGCTCAACAGGGAGCAAGTAATGCTTTTGGTTTTTGCGCTTTGCGCCATGCTGTGGGGCATCGGCGCGCTGATGAAGGTACCGCATTCCGCGCGGTACCTGATGATTGGCGTTCTATATGTTGCGGTACTGGGGCTGCATGTCGCTTTGCCTGACGGGCACCCATTGCGCATGGCAACGGGCGAAAGCGCCGCGCTTTGGCTGATCCTGGGCGGCTTTCTTGTGCTTGCTTTACTCTACCGCTCTGTGCTGGCAAGGCTGCGGGCCCGCGCGCAGGAAGGCGAAGCACAGAGCGAAGCCGCCGGTGCGCCTGCGGCGCGGTTCAGTGAAACCGAGCTGAACCGCTATGCCCGCCACATGGTGCTGCGCGAGATAGGTGGGCCCGGACAAAAGCGCCTCAAAGAGGCGAAAGTACTGGTTGTCGGCGCCGGGGGGCTGGGGGCGCCAGCGTTACAGTATCTTGCAGCCGCGGGCGTGGGTACGATTGGCGTGATTGATGACGACACAGTCGAAAACGCCAACCTGCAACGTCAGGTGATCCACACGGATGCAGCTATCGGCCTGCCCAAGGTGTTTTCCGCCAAGGAAGCGATGGAGGCGCAAAACCCCTATGTTACCGTACGCCCTTATCAGCGACGCCTGACCGCTGACATAGCGTCGAAACTTTTTGCGGAGTATGATCTGGTGCTGGATGGGACCGACAACTTTGATACCCGCTACCTGACCAACCGGGCAGCCGTTGATGCCGGAATTCCTTTGATATCCGGCGCGCTCAGCCAATGGGAGGGACAGCTCAGCGTGTTCGATCCGGCGCAGGATGCCCCCTGCTATCAATGTGTGTTCGACAGCCCGCCTGCGCCGGAACTGGCACCGTCCTGTGCCGAAGCAGGTGTGCTTGGTCCGTTGCCGGGTGTCATCGGTGCCATGATGGCAGTCGAGGCGGTCAAGGTCATCACCGGCGCGGGCACCGCCTTGCGCGGGCAGATGGTCATCTATGACGCGCTTTACGGCGAAAGCCGCACACTTGGTGTCAAACGCCGGTCAGATTGCCCGACCTGCGGCAGTGTGCACGCCCGCGCGTCCTGAGCCGTCAGCCGAAACTGCGCGGGGCGCTGTTGCGTTCGCCGGTGCCGCACCCTAGCTACAGTCGTAAAGGAGACCTGCACGATGAACCCGCTACTGCAAGACTGGACGACACCCTTCCAGATCGCCCCCTTTGACACGATTTCCGACGCAGATTTCGAGCCCGCGCTGGATCAGGCGCTGGCCGACCACCGCGCTGAAATCGACGCCATAGCGGCATCTGACACGGACCCGACCTTTGCCAATACGGTCGAAGCGCTGGAAGCGGCGGGGGCGTCGCTCGACAAGGTGTTGTCGGTGTTTTTTACTGTTGCAGGAGCCGACAGCAATACCGAGCGCGAGGCCCTGCAGCGCAGTTTTTCGCCTAAGCTGGCGGCGCATTTCTCCGAGATATCAAGCAATAAGGCGCTTTTTGCCCGTGTTGCCGCGCTTTGGGAACAACGCGAGACGCTGGACCTGACAGACGAGCAGGCGCGCGTATTGATGCTGACACACCGCGGTTTTGTGCGGTCAGGTGCTGCATTGGAAGGCGCGGATGAGCAGCGCATGAAAGAGATCAAGGCCCGTCTGGCCGTGTTGGGCACCGAATTCACGCAAAACCTTCTTGCGGATGAACGTGATTGGTTCATGCCACTGGCGGAAGCTGATCTTGAAGGGCTGCCCGAATTTGTTGTGGATGCCGCACGGGCGGCTGGTGCAGAGAAGGGCGAGGCGGGGCCGGTTGTCACGTTGTCGCGGTCGCTGATCGTTCCCTTTCTGCAGTTCTCTCCGCGCCGTGACTTGCGCAAGAAAGCGTTCGAGGCATGGGCCGCGCGCGGGGCCAACGGCGGCGCCACGGACAACCGCGCCATCGCGGCTGAAACGCTGATGTTGCGTGAAGAACGCGCCAAGCTGCTGGGGTATGACAGCTTTGCCGACTACAAGCTCGAAACCGAAATGGCCAAGACACCACAGGCGGTGCGCGATTTGCTCACGGCAGTCTGGACACCCGCACGCGCTCAGGCCGAAGCGGATGCCGCCCG
The DNA here is from genome assembly GCA_947501635.1 of uncultured Roseobacter sp. GTDB lineage: Bacteria > Pseudomonadota > Alphaproteobacteria > Rhodobacterales > Rhodobacteraceae > Roseobacter. Next base: position 51,738 of record CANMWT010000011.1, on the reverse strand, counting down.
GCTGACAGAAATGATGCGCGCTGACGGGATCAATGATGAACTCGAACCATGGGACTGGCGCTACTACGCCGAAAAGCGTCGCGCGGCCGAGCATGATCTGGATGAGGCTGCGCTCAAACCGTACTTTCAGCTCGACAAGATGATCGAGGCCAGTTTTGCCTGTGCTGAGCGGCTCTTCGGGCTGGCCTTCAAACCGTTGGATGTTCCACTCTATCACGAAGATTGCCGCGCGTGGGAAGTCACCCGCGATGGCCGGCACATCGCCGTTTTCATCGGCGACTATTTCGCCCGCGGCTCGAAACGCTCAGGGGCGTGGTGTTCAGCGATGCGGTCTCAGGCCAAGTTTCCGCAGTCACAAAGCCCGGTGGTCATAAATGTGTGCAATTTTGCCAAAGGCGATCCGGCGCTGTTGTCTTATGACGACGCGCGCACACTCTTTCACGAGTTTGGTCACGCCTTGCACCAGATGCTGTCGGATGTGACCTACGAAAGCATATCCGGCACCTCCGTGGCGCGCGATTTCGTCGAACTGCCCAGCCAGCTTTACGAGCATTGGCTTGAAGTGCCCGAAGTTCTTTCCGAGTTTGCCGTGCATGCAGAAACAGGCCAGCCAATCCCGCAGGATATGCTGCAGAAAGTCTTGGATGCCGCGACCTATGATATGGGTTTCCAGACGGTGGAATATGTAGCTTCGGCGCTGGTCGACCTTGCCTTTCACGAAGGGCCTGCTCCGGCTGATCCCATGGTCAGGCAGAAACAGGTACTGGATGATATCGGGATGCCGCAGGCCATCACCATGCGTCACGCAACCCCGCATTTTGCCCATGTGTTTTCCGGCGACGGCTATTCTAGCGGGTACTACAGCTATATGTGGTCCGAAGTAATGGATGCCGATGCTTTCGAAGCTTTCGAGGAAGCTGGCAGTGCTTTTGACCCCGAACGGGCAAAGGCGCTGGAAGAGCATATCCTGTCCGCGGGTGGACGGTCGGACGCGGCAGAGCTGTACACAGCTTTTCGCGGGCGTTTGCCGGGGGTTGATGCCTTGCTGAAAGGGCGTGGTCTGACCGCCGCCTAGCCGTCAGTATCCACGTGCGCGGTCAACCAGATTGATCATCGGTTGGCCGTCTTCGCACAGCCTGATGTTGCGGGCGATCTCGACAGAAGACGTCACAGGCCGTGTTGCCGCCGCAATATGCGGCGTGACCGTCACCTTGGGATGCGCCCAGAACGGATGGTCCACCGGCAGCGGCTCCACCCGGAACACATCCAGCGTTGCATGGGCGATCCGGCCACTGTCCAGTGCGTCAATCAATGCCGCGTCGTCAATCAGAGGGCCACGTCCGGGATTGAGGATGCGCGCACCTTTGGGCAGCAGGGCAAGGGTGCTTTCGTTCAGGGTATTCGCCGTCTCGGCTGTGTCCGGCAGTAACAAAACGACGATATCGGCAGTGCCAAGTGCCTGTGTCAGACCCTCCGCACCGTGAAAGCAGGTCACACCCTCGACCGCTTTGGCTGATCTGCTCCACCCCGATACATTGAAGTTCAGCGCCAAAAGTGACCGTGCGGCGGCTGTGCCCAACTCCCCCAGCCCCAGGATGCAAACGGTCCGTTCCTGCGCCAGTGGGTTGGAGTGCCAGATCCAGTCTTGTGACGGATTGACGATATGCGCATCCATCCCAAGGTGGTAACGCATGACATGTCCGGTGACCCATTCTGTCATCGACTGGGTCATGCCCGGGTCCACCATCCGCGCCAGCGGCATGGTCAGCGTCTCATTGGTCACGATCTTTTCAACACCGGCCCACAAGCTCAACACCGCCTTGGTGTTTTTATAGGGCCCGAAATCGCGCAAAGAGCATGATGGCGCATATATGATGTAGTCGACCGTTTCCGGCTCTGCCTGCGTGACCAGCGCCACATCCAGACGGGCATCAGCAAAGGCCGTCTTCAACGCGGCGCTGTATTTCTGCCAGTCATCGTTACTGGCGGCAAAAAGAACGGTCAAAGACATGGGGTGGTCCTTATCTTGGGCGGTGGACATGCGCGCTTTGCATCAATCCGAAAGCAAGCATCAGAACCAGCATCGCCGATCCTCCAAAGCTGACCAGCGGCAGTGGGACACCCACAACAGGCGCAAGGCCCATGACCATCGACATGTTCACGGCAAAGAACAAAAAGAAGTTCAGCGCGATACCAAGGATAAGGAGTGACGAAAAGCGATCTTTGTTCAGCAGCGCGGACCAGACGCAAAACAAGATGATCAGCGTGTACAGTCCCAACAGCGATATCGCCCCGACAAACCCGAACTCTTCCGCCAGCGTGGTAAAGATGAAATCGGTGTGTTTTTCCGGCAGAAAGTTCAACCGGCTTTGCGTACCTTGCATAAAGCCGCGGCCGGTCCATCCGCCCGAGCCCAGTGCGATCTTCGATTGCGTGATGTGATAGCCTGCACCCAACGGGTCGGAACTGGGGTCAAGGAAAGTGTCGATGCGCCGGAACTGATAGTCCTTGATAAGCTGCCATGTCGTACCGCGTGACTGGAAAACAGCAGTAACAAGCCCGATACCACTGGCGATGACGGCGGCAAAATAGGCCCAGTGAACACCGGCAAGAAACATCAGACCGCCCCCCGCCGCCAGCAGCAGGATCGACGTGCCAAGATCAGGTTGCCGCAAGACCAGCATCACCGGCACGATGATGATAACCACCGGTATCAATACCCATAGCGGTCTGGATGTCTTTTTGGCGGGCAGCCAGTCGTAGTAGGCCGCAAGCAGCATCACCAGCGTGATCTTCATCAACTCCGAAGGTTGCAGCCGCATGAAGCCCAGATCGATCCAACGCTGCGCGCCCATCCCCACAGTCCCGAAAAGCTCAACCGCAACCAGCAACAGCAGCGTAACCAGATAGGCCATGCCGGATAAACTGCGCCAGAACCAGATCGGCACCATGGCAACGAAAATCATCAGCGCAAAGCCCGCTGCGAAACGTTTCATCTGCGGCTCGGCCCAGGGTGAGAACGACCCGCCCGCAACCGAGTAGAGCATCAGAAACCCGGCGCCGGATACGGTTGCCAGCAGGATCGCGACCGGCCAGTTGAGGTAGAAAATCTTGCGCAGCCCGGTGGGCGTATGTTTGACGTTATACTCTAGATAACTCATGCCTGATCGCGCCCGTTGATCGACACAAGCGGCTGTATCGCGCGCAACTCTTCCTGTTGGGTGGCGATGCGGTCGCGGTCCTTAGCGGGGTAGGCTTCCAGCGGGGGCTGCCCCCCGTAAAGCGCCTGAAGCGTGATGTCGCGTGCAATCGGTGCCGCTGCCTTAGAGCCACCGCCGCCATGCTCGACGATCACGGAAACCGCGATTTTCGGCCTGTCGAACGGGGCAAAGTTGACAAACAGGGCATGGTCGCGGCGTTCCCACGGCAGGTCTTCGTTGCGGATCACGCCCGCACGCCGTTCAGCGGCCGTGATGTTGCGTACCTGACTGGTGCCGGTCTTGCCCGCCATGCGCATGTCTTCGGCTATGATGCGCGACCGATACGCCGTGCCGCGTCTGTCATTTACAACCGCATGCATCGCGCGCCGCATCTTGCGCAGGTTGTTTTCGTTGACGCCAAGGCTCTCGCCGCCTCTGAGCGGCTGTTCGACCCCGTCCACCGATTTGATAAGCCGCGGTGACACCTCGCGTCCGGTTGCAATTCGCGCCGACATCACGGCCAGCTGCAAAGGGGAGGCCAGCAAAAAGCCTTGCCCGATAGAAGAGTTCACAGTGTCACCAACGCGCCACGGCTGCCCGTGGAACGTCTCTTTCCACTGCATGGTCGGCGCAAGCCCTTCTGCCACCGCCGACATCGGGACATCATGTTTGATCCCAAGGCCGAAACGCCGTGCCATAGCAGAGATCTTTTCGATGCCAACTTTGATGGCCAGATCGTAGTAATAGACATCGCAGGATTTCTTGAGCGAATCCTGCAGGTCCACCCAACCGTGACCCGCGCGTTTCCAGCAGTGGAAGCGGCGTCCGGATACGGTCAGGTGCCCCGGGCAATAGGCGGTTTCGTCAGGACCGATCAGCCCCGCTTCCAAAGCGGCCATGGCCGTGATCATCTTGAAGGTGGAGCCGGGCGGGTAGAGGCCCTGCACGGTCTTGCTGGCAAGCGGGCGGTATTTGTTGCCGGTCAACGCGCCGTAGTCGGCTTGGGAAATGCCGCGGACAAAGAGGTTTGGGTCAAACGACGGTGCCGAGGCGCAGGCCAGCAGATCGCCTGTGTCGCAATCGATGATGACCGCGCTTGCGCTTTCCTTGCTGATCCGGGCCTGAACGTAACCCTGCAGGGCAGAGTCTATCGTCAGCTGAATGTCCGATCCGGGTTTGCCTTCCTGTCTGTCCAACTCGCGCATCACGCGGCCCGCGGCGTTGACTTCGACCCGTTTTGCACCGGCCTTTCCGCGCAACAGGGGTTCAAGCTTGGTTTCCACACCGACCTTGCCGATCTGAAAACGTGGGATCATCAAGACCGGCTCAGGGTCTTCGATCTTGGACAGATCATAGTCCGATACGGGGCCTACATATCCTAAAACATGTGCAAAATCAGACCCTTGCGGGTATACTCGGCTTAGCCCGACCTCGGGCGTGATCCCCGGCAAAGCAGGGGCGTTGACCGAGACACGGCTGATTTCGTCCCAGGAGGCGTCCGAGATGACCGTGACCGGCAGGAAAGGGGCAGAGCGGCGCATCTCTTCTTTGACGCGTTCAACGGTGCCTTCTTCCAGGCGGATGATCTTGGCAAGCTTGCCCAGCGTTTCATCCACGTCGCCGGCATCTTCGCGCACGATCACAATGCGGTAGGAAGGCGCATTCTGCGCCAGCCGTGCGCCATTGCGGTCAAATACCTCGCCACGCGATGGCGGGATCAGTCGCACGTTGATGCGGTTTTCTTCGGCCAGCAGGCGGAACTGGTCCGCCTCTTCGACCTGCAGATAGCGCATCCGCGCGGCCAGTCCGCCAATGAACAACAGCTGCGCGCCGCCCAGCAGTGCCGCCCGCCGCGAGATATGACGGTGGCTGAAATCAGTTTCAGCACGTGTCTTTTTCACGATCCGTCCTCCTGCTTTATCGTCACTCTGTTTTGCATCATGCGTCAAGCTCGCCGGGTTGGGCTTTGCGCACCCCGAGTAACCCATGGGTAACCCCGACTGCCAGAGGATAGAATAACATGGTCATCACCAGCTCGAAAACCGATAGTCCAAATGGCGGCAGATCGACCAGTGTCAGCATCAGGATCAGCCTGTACCCTATCGCGACACCAGCCATCATCACACAGGCTGTGAGCCATTCATTGGCAAAGCTGCCGTCGCGCAGACTGCGGGCGCGGTACTTCAGCCGCTCGCAGGCGATCAGCGCCAACGCCGCCCAAAGCCCCGGAGGCCGAAAAAGCAACAGGTCGGCCAGCAGGAACAAAGCCGCAAGCAGGACGACGGGCACATATTCGGGTCGGCGCAGGGACCATGCAAAGGCAAAGCCCAGAACAAGATCAGGGCCAACCCACCGCTGGGGGCGCGTCTCAAGCGGCAGCAGGTGGAAAAACAGCACGATGCAAACGATCAGCGCGAAGGTCAGCCGCATGCCCCAGATACGTGTCAGGGTCTGTTCGTTCATTGCAGCACCTCGGGTGCGGGCAACTGCGGTCCGATGATGGTCGCGGTGTCGGTCACGGGCGTTGTGCCGTGGTGGCGCAGGACCCGCAGGAACTCCAGCCTCTGGTAGTCCGCGGCGAGGATCACGCGCAGCTTGCCCGTCGGGTCGGCCGCGACCTGCCCGATCAGGAGACCGGCAGGGAAAACGCCACCATCGCCTGAGCTTATGACCCTGTGGCCCGGGCGCACCTGATCGCTGTCTTCAAGGAAATCAACCACTGGTGCGGCAGAGTTGTCGCCGGCGACGATCACGCGCTGGCCGGAGGGTTGAATGATCGCCGGTATGCGACTTGAGGCGTCGGTCAGCAAGATGACGCGCGCCGTGTTGTCGGCAACACCGGAGATCCGCCCGACAAGGCCGATCCCGTCCATGGTGGCCCAGCCATCGACAAGGCCGTCGCGGGCGCCCACATTTATCAATACGGACTGGCGGAAGGGCGATCCGCTGTCGGCCAGTACGACGCCGGTGATATAGGTCAGCCGCGGATCAAGGCGCACGTTGTTGAGGTCCAGCAGGCGGGCATTCTCCTGCTCAAGCTGCAGCGCAGCTTCCTTCCAAGCCTGCATGCGGCGCAATTCAGATCGCAACTCGCGGTTTTGCTGCGCCAGCCGCTGGTAGCTTTCAAAGTCTTTCAACAGGTTTATTGCGCCCGTCACCGGCGCCATCGCCCAGCTTAGGTTGGGGACAAAAGTGTCGGTGACATGGGCGCGGAACCTTTCGACACGCGGGCTGTCGATCCGCCAGACCAGAAAGATACCTATCAGGCAAAAAATCAGAGCGCCGATAAGCAACCGGCGCAGCGGGCCGGTGAAATCATTGGCGTTTGACTTGTCCTTTGCCATTGAGCGTCAGCCTTCTGCCCCGCTCCGGCAGGGCAGTCCTGCCGCTTGGGGGATCGTGCGGGTTAACTGTCGTAGTCGATCGCGTGGCGCAGTTGTTTCTCGTATTCTAGCGCTTTGCCGGTGCCCAGTGCCACGCAATTCAGCGACTCGTCTGCAATGGATACGGCAAGCCCGGTCTGTTCGCGCAGGGCAAGGTCAAGATCACCCAGCAGCGCGCCGCCGCCTGTCAGCATGACGCCACGGTCCACGATATCTGCGGCAAGGTCGGGTGGTGTTGTCTCAAGTGCGGTCATCACCGCTTCGCAGATTTGCTGAACCGGTTCTGCCAGGGCCTCGGCAATCTGCGCCTGTGTCACCTCGATTTCCTTGGGGACGCCATTCAGCAGATCGCGACCGCGGATTTGCATGGAGGTGCCGCGCCCGTCGTCGGGCATGCGCGCCGTACCGATGGAAGTTTTGATCCGCTCCGCCGTGGTTTCGCCGACCAGAAGGTTCTGCTGGCGGCGCAGGTAGCTGATAATCGCCTCGTCCATGCGGTCACCGCCCACGCGGACCGAGCGTGCATAGACAATATCGCCAAGGCTGAGGACTGCCACTTCGGTTGTGCCGCCGCCGATGTCGACGACCATATTGCCCGTGGGGTCTGTGATAGGCATCCCCGCGCCGATAGCGGCGGCAATCGGTTCGGCGATCAGACCGGCACGGCGCGCGCCGGCGCTGAGCACGGATTGGCGGATCGCACGTTTTTCGACAGGTGTGGCACCATGCGGTACACAAACGATGATCTTGGGTTTGGAGAATGTTGACCGTTTATGCACCTTGCGGATGAAGTGCTTGATCATCTCTTCGGCGGTATCAAAGTCCGCGATGACGCCTTCGCGCATGGGTCGGATCGCTTCGATGCTGCCCGGTGTGCGGCCCAGCATCAATTTGGCGTCCTCACCGACAGCGAGCACTTTCTTTACACCGTCTTTTACATGGTAGGCCACCACCGAAGGCTCAGAGAGGATAACCCCCCGCCCTTTGACGTAGACCAGAGTGTTTGCCGTTCCAAGGTCGATCGCCATGTCAGACGAAAACAGACCTCTTAAGCTATCAAATACCGCCATAGCGACTATAACCTTGCCCGAATCTCTTTTGTCCGCCCCTCATGAGACGGTTGCCCAGTGTTATATGCTTAGGCCGTGCATCGTGAAAGGGCCGTTAACGGTGATGTCGGCATCATCTTGCTTTTCAGCTTAAAAAGTGCCCGGACAGCGTTGTCCGGGCAACAGGTATGGCGAAAAGATGGCGTTATGGCACGGTCGGAGACAACAGGAACATGGCTTCGAGAGCAAATCCCGGCGCTGCACCCGGTACGGTTGTCTCGAAAATCTCCCGCATCGCGCCGGTTTCGAACAGTTTGGCCAGCCCGCGGTCGACAGCGAGGCGGAAGTCAGTGTCGCCGCGTCTCATCGCGAGGCCGTGCTTTTCAACCGTCAGGATTTGATCGAGCACCTTGAACTGGGACGGGTCTGACATTTGAATGAGCATGTTCATCAGAATGGACTGGTCGGCAAAATAAGCCTGAATGGCGTTGCCTTCCAGCGCCGCCATGCCAGAGGGGTGATCGGCAAACTGAACGACTTCGGCGTCGATGTTGGCTGCCGTCAATGAGTTCGTGAGCGCTTCAAGTGTTGTGGTGCCGCTGCGCACGCCGATTTTAGCGCCTGCGAGATCGGGAAGTGACTGTGGCCCGTCCACCTGCAGGGCGACTGTTGTGCCGTCCACATAGACCGGCACGGAAAAGTCTACCAGCTCGCGACGGGAGAGGGTGATGGTGGCCGCGCCGCACAACAGGTCAATGTCGCCTTGCGCAACTTTGTCAAAGCGGTTTTCCGTGTCCACGGTTTCAAATATGATTTCCAGATCGGTCATGCCCAGTTGTGCGCCGATGTTCGTGGCAAGCTCAAAGCAAACCGTCGGCGTATACCCTTTGGGCTGGTTGTCTTCGAGATAGGACAGCGGGGCTGCATCCGTCCGAAAGCCGATGACGATCTGGCCGGTTTCCTTGATCCGGTCCAGCGTTTGAGCGGGCAGCAGCGTTGGCAGCGCAAGCGCGGCTGCAAAAGCAAAGATAAATGAGCGCATGTTGGGTTCCTGTTTTCGAAATGCCTGTTCTTGTGGCACCACCCTAGCAGAAACAAAAAGGGATGCTGCCATAATCCGCAGCATCCCCACCTTGTTTCGCGATTTCTTGCTGTGCCCGGTCAGCTGACATCCTTGTAGCTGATTTCACGTTTGTCGGTTCCCGCTTTTTCGCGGCGCACCAGCAGCCGGTTCAGCGCGTGAATGTAGGCCAGCACGGAAGCGACGACGGTATCAGTGTTGGCGGACTGGCCGGTAACGATGCGTCCGTCTTCCTCCATCCGCACGGAAACCGTTGCTTGTGCGTCGGTGCCTTCTGTCACCGCGTGAACCTGATAAAGCTGCAGCCGGGCGTTGTGTTCCACCAAGGCCTTGATCGCGTTGAACGCTGCGTCGACCGGACCATCACCGGTTTGCGTTGTCGATTTCTCGACACCGTCCACCTGCATGACCAGATCCGCCTGCTGTGGTCCTTCGGTGCCGCAGACAACCTTAAGGGACGTGAGTTTGAGGCGGTCGTTCTCCGGGTCCGAGGCGGTGCGCATCAAGGCAATCAGGTCATCGTCGTAGATTTCCTTTTTGCGGTCGGCCAGCTCTTTGAAGCGTACAAACACGTCTTTAAGCTGGTTATCGCCCAGTTCGAACCCGAGGTTTTCCAACTTTGACCGCAGGGCGGCGCGGCCCGAGTGCTTACCCATCACGATGTTGGTCTCGGTCAGGCCCACGTCTTCGGGGCGCATGATCTCGAAGGTCTCGGCGTTTTTGAGCATGCCATCCTGATGGATGCCAGATTCATGGGCAAAGGCATTCTTGCCGACAATTGCCTTGTTGAACTGGACCGGAAAACCAGAGACGGCCGCGACGCGGCGCGAGATGTTCATGATCTTGGTTGCATCGATGCGCGTCGCGTAGGGCATGATGTCGTTGCGGACCTTCATGGCCATCACGACCTCTTCCAGCGCCGTGTTGCCCGCCCGTTCCCCCAGACCGTTTATGGTGCATTCGATCTGGCGCGCACCTGCTTCGACGGCGGCCAGACTATTGGCCGTGGCCATGCCCAGATCGTTGTGACAGTGGGTGGCGAAGGTGATGGTATCCGCGCCCGGCACACGTTCAAGCAGCATCGCGATGAGTGCCGCGGATTCGCGCGGCGCGGTGTAGCCGACGGTATCGGGGATATTGATTGTGGTGGCACCGCATTTGATTGCAATTTCGACCACGCGGCAAAGATAGTCGTCTTCGGTGCGGGTGGCGTCCATCGGCGACCATTGCACGTTGTCGCAGAGGTTTCTGGCATGGGTAACGGTTTGTTCAATCCGCTCTGCCATCTGGTCCATGTCCAGATTGGGGATCGCGCGGTGCAGGGGGGATGTGCCGATGAACGTGTGTATGCGGGGCTGACGGGCGTGTTTGACGGCCTCCCAGCAGCGGTCGATGTCGCCAAACTGCGCGCGCGCCAGCCCGCAGATTACCGCATTCTCAGCATTTTTGGCGATTTCTGAGACGGCCGCAAAATCGCCGTCAGAGGCGATCGGGAAGCCTGCCTCGATGATGTCGACGCCCATCTCGTCCAGCAGGCCGGCGATCTCCAGCTTTTCGGCATGTGTCATCGTTGCGCCCGGGCTTTGTTCGCCGTCACGCAAGGTGGTGTCAAAGATCATGACCCGATCTTGAGTGCTTGTGTCTGTCATTTCTGGTTCTCTCGTTGTCTGCTGTGTTTCTTGGCGCGCGGCACATCCCTCTGAGCGGGCGCGCCGACGGGCACGCTCAGAGGCGGCTTAGCAGCAGTAGGGCAGCCTGAGCGCGCGAGGGGCGCGCTGTGTCGGGTATAAGGATGACCTGTTTCATGACGCCTGTTATACCGCAGCCGCATCGAATGGGAAGAGGCTTTTGTCGCTTGGTCTTGAAGCCTGCCTGTGCCCTTCTAGGTCGCGACCTATGAAAAATGTACTTATACTTGGTGCCTCGGGTGGGATCGGCTCTGCTGTTGCGGCGGCCTGCCGGGCGCGCGGTGACAGTGTCACCGGCCTGTCGCGGCGTGTGGACGGCTTTGACATTACTGACCCCGCGTCGGTTGAGCAGCACCTTTCGGCGCTCACTGGCCCTTTTGATCTGGTGTTTGTGGCGACGGGCGCGTTGGAGATTGCCGGCGCGGTGCCTGAAAAGTCGATCAAATCAGTCACAGCGCAGGCGATGATGGATCAGTTTGCCCTGAACGCTGTGGGCCCGGCGCTTGTGCTGGGGCATGCGGCGCGGTTGTTGCCCCGCGGGGACGCATCCGTTTTTGCGGTATTGTCTGCGCGGGTAGGGTCGATTGGAGACAACCGGATCGGGGGGTGGATCAGCTATCGCAGCGCGAAGGCTGCGGTCAATCAGGTGGTCCGTACCGCCGCGATCGAGCTGGCCCGCACCCACCGTGCTGCGGCCTGTATCGCGCTTCATCCCGGTACCGTGCAGACCCCGTTTACACAGAAGTATCTGGGCCGGCATCCATCCGTTCCGGCAGATGAGGCGGCGCAGAACCTGTTGGCGGTGGTTGATGGGGTAACCCATGAACAGACGGGTATGTTTTTCGACTGGGCCGGAAAAGAGGTGCCGTGGTGAGCCGCCTTGTTCTTGTTCTGGGGGATCAGCTGTCATCATCCCTGAGCGCCTTGCAGGCTGCTGACAAAGCGCAGGATGTCGTCGTGATGGCCGAGGCGGCGGATGAGACGGCCTACGTCCGGCACCATCCCAAGAAAATTGCGCTGATCTTTGCGGCGATGCGCAAGTTTGCGCGCGCGCTGGAAGAGGCGGGGTGGCAAGTCGCCTATAGCCAGCTTGACGACACTGATAATGCAGGCTCCATCGTAGGGGAGCTTTTGCGGCGCGCGGAGCAGTATGGCGCGCAGGAGGTGCTGGCCACCGAACCGGGTGAGTGGCGCCTGATCACGGCTTTGAAGTATGCGCCGCTGAAGGTGCATATTTTGCAGGACGACCGCTTCATCGCTTCGCATAAGGTGTTCGAAGACTGGGCGGCGGGACGCAAGCAACTGCGGATGGAGTACTTTTACCGCGACATGCGGCGCGAGACCGGATTGCTGATGGAGGATGGTCAACCCATTGGTGGAAAATGGAATTTTGACCATGACAACCGAAAGCCCGCCCCGGATGACATTGCCTTTGAGGGGCCGCTCAGGTTCGCGCCCGACGAGACTGTGGAAGAAGTGCTGGAGCTTGTCGAGGCGCGCTTTGGCAACCACTTTGGCGCAGTGCGGCCTTTTTGGTTTGCCACGACGCGTGAAGAGGCGCTGCAGCAGTTGGACCACTTTGTTTCCAAGGGGTTAGACAAGTTCGGCGACTATCAGGATGCCATGCTGAATGACAACCGGTTCCTCTACCACGGGCTGGTGTCGACGTCGCTGAACATTGGGCTGCTTGGGCCACTGGAGGTGTGCGAGGCAGCCGCGCAGGCCTATGCGCGGGGCGATGCGCCGATCAATGCGGCTGAGGGGTTTATCCGCCAGATCATCGGCTGGCGGGAGTATGTGCGGGGCATCTATTTCCTCGAAGGTGAGGACTATCCATCACGCAATGCGCTGGGCCATACGCGGGCGTTGCCTGACCTCTACTGGGGGGCGGAGACGCGTATGAACTGTATGGCCAAGGCGGTGGAGCAGACCCGCGAAGAAGCCTATGCGCATCACATCCAACGCCTTATGGTAACAGGGAATTTTGCCCTTTTGGCGGGTGTTGACCCTGAGGAAGTACACCAGTGGTATCTGGCGGTTTACGCTGACGCATTCGAGTGGGTCGAAGCGCCCAACACTGTCGGCATGAGCCAGTTTGCCGATGGGGGTATCATTGCGTCAAAGCCCTATGTGAGCAGTGGCGCCTATATCAACCGCATGTCGGATTATTGCAAGTCCTGCGCCTATTCCGTCAGCACCAAAACCGGCGAAAAGGCGTGCCCGTTCAACCTGCTGTACTGGCACTTTCTGAACCGCCATCGGGAGCGGTTTTCAAGTAATGCGCGCATGGGCAATATGTACCGCACGTGGGACCGCATGGATCAGGAGCATCGCGACAGGGTTCTCAAAGAGGGCGATGCATTCCTTGCGCGGCTTGAGGCGGGCGAGACGGTTTAGCCAGTTGGCGGCAAACCGGCCTGTGCTTTCAGAGCTTGCGGGCGACGATGTAGCGGTTGGGCGGCGTTGACTGTCCGTCGGAGGTTTCGATGATTTCAAATCCTGCCTCCTCGATCGCGCGGTCCAGATCGGGGGCCTGCCGGAAGGCGACAAAGGGCACGCGGCCCAAGCGATGCAGCAGCGGCAATGCCAAGCGCATCAGCCGGAACGACAGCGGCGCGGGGGCCGTCGGGACAACGACGGTCTTTGAGATAAACAGACCGCCCTGCGGCAACAGGCTGTGGACGCGCGCCAATACGGCAGGCAGATCGGGCAGCAGGTGCAGAAGGTTCAGCGCCAGAACGACAGAATACGTCTGTTCCTGCAAGCGCGGCGAAGACCAGTCTGCGACCATGCAGGTCAGATTGCCGACCGCTGCGGCCTGCGCCTTTTGCGTGCCGATCTCAACCATTTTCGCGGAAAGGTCGCTGGCGGTGTACTGTGCCGCGAGGGGTGCGAGTTCTATGGCTGTTGATGCGGTGCCGCAGCCCAGTTCCAGCACGTGGTCACTGGATTTGATGTAGCTGCGTGTCCGGCCCAGCGTATATTCATAAGCTTGCGGGTTCTTGATCGGTTGGGCTGCGTATTTCGGTGCGATGCGGTCCCAGAATTTTGCTTCAGTCATGGCTTTTCTCCTTTCCGGCACTCCTAAGGCCGAATTCTGCGCATGGGAATTGGCAAAATATGTAATTATGTTATGCATATTTGCATGGATAATGACAGCAGCTTTGATTGGACACAGCTTAAGGCATTTCTGGCGACTGCCGATGCGGGGTCGCTTTCCGCGGCGGCGCGTGTGTTGAAACTGGCGCAGCCCACGGTGGGGCGACAGGTATCGGCGCTTGAAGCGGACTTGGGCGTGATGCTGTTCGAGCGCGCGGGGCGCAGCATGACGTTGACGGCGTCGGGCCTTGATCTGTTGGAGCATGCGCGGGCGATGGAGGCGGCGGCAACCAAGGTGTCGCTGGTGGCTTCTGGTCGGTCTCAGGCGGTTGACGGGATGGTGCGGATCACGGCAAGTGACGTGTTTTCAGCGCATTTGATGCCCAAGCTTCTGCATCACATCCGTGCTGCAGCCCCGCTTTTGCAGATTGAACTGGTGGCGGCCAACGACGTGCGCGACCTGCTCCGGCGCGAGGCCGATATCGCAATCCGCCATTTGCGGCCCGATCAGCCGGACCTTATTGCGCGCAAAATCTGTGATGCGCAGGCATATTTCTATGCGTCTGAGAGCTATGTTGCGCGCAACGGTGCGCCCGACACGCTGGAGGCGCTTGCGACGCATGATTTCATCAGTTTTGGCGACCCGGACCGGATGATCGCGCATCTGGCGCCGCTGGGCGTGCTGCTGACTGCCGAGCGGTTCAGATACGGATCAGAAAGTGGTCTGGTGGCGTGGCAGCTGGCGCGCGAGGGGTTCGGGGTTGCGCCGATGTCGCGGCTGCTGGGTGACAGCACGCCCGGCATGGTCCGCCTGTTGCCCGCGGAGCCGCCGATCCTGTTTCCGGTGTGGCTGGTGACGCACCGCGAGCTGCATTCGTCGCGCCGGATCCGGCTGGTCTATGACACGCTGGCCGAACATCTGGTTGGACTTTAGCCGCCTTCGGTCAGCGCACCGTTTTGCCATTCGCCAGAGGCTTCCTCGCCCGTGGCGTAGCGCATGGTGCCGGTGCCTTGGCGTTTGCCGGCACTGAACATGCCTTCGTAGACGTCGCCGTTGTCGTAGGTGGCAATGCCGAGGCCTTCGATTTCGCCGCGTACCCAGGCGCCTTCGTAGCTGAAGCCCGAGGGCATAACGATCTTGCCCTGTCCGTGGCGCTGGCCGGCCTCGAAGCTACCGGTGTAGATGGTGCCGTCGGGATAGACAGCGGTGCCCTGCCCGTGGCGCTGGCCGTCCAGCCATTCGCCGTCATAGCGGTAGCCGTCCGCGTAGGTCATTATGCCGGTGCCGTGGTTGCGGGCGTTCTGGAAATTGCCTTCGTAGATCACGCCGTTGGGGTAGACGGCTTTGCCGAAGCCGTCGATCACGCCTGCTTTCCATGCGCCTTCATAGGTTGAGCCATCAGGGTAGGTAATCAGGCCCTCTCCGTCGGCCTGACCGGATTTGAAGGTGCCCACGTAGATCGAGCCGTCGGGGTAGTTTACGCGCCCCTGTCCTTCGATTTCGCCTGCGACCCAAGAGCCGGTGTAGGTGTATCCGTCCTGTGCGGTGAAGGTGCCCTGACCTTCGCGCAGGTCGTTGGCGAATTCGCCTTCATACATGTCGCCGTTGGCGTAGGTGACCTTGCCGATTCCTTCGCGGCGTCCCGAGACGAGCTGGCCTTCGTAGACGTCGCCATTGGCCTGGCTGAGTTTGCCGCTGCCGTCGATCTGGCCGTCACGCCAAAAGCCCACATAGACAAGGCCGTCTGGCATGGTGAGCGTGCCTTCGCCTTCGCGTTTGCCGTTGGAGATCTGGCCGATGTAGACCGCGCCGTCGGGGTAGGTGATTTCGCCGGTGCCCTGTTTGATTCCGTCGACCCAGTCACCTTTGTATTCGTATCCGCCGGGGCTTTGCATGGTGCCCTTGCCGTGGTGTTTGGCATTGCGGAAGCCGCCTTCGTAGCGCACGCCGTTGGCGTAGAGCGCGATGCCCTCGCCCATGATCGCGCCAGACTGCCATGTGCCTTCGTAGGTGCCGCCGTCGGCAAAGGTGATGCGGCCGAAGCCGTCGGGTTTGCCTTTGGCGAAGTTGCCTTCGTAGACCGAGCCGTTGGGGAAGCGCGCGACGCCTTCGCCCTTGATTTCGCCATCCACCCACTCGCCGGTGTATTCATAGCCGTTGGGCAGTTTGTAGGTGCCCATGCCGTGCTGGACCCCGCCTTTGAAGGTGCCTTCATAGACACCGCCATCGTCGTACTGTTTCGTTTGCACCTCAGCTTCCTGCGCGAGCGCGGGCAGGGGGAGGAGAGCAAGGCAGAGGATCAGGCGGCGAGGTGTCATATGTACCTTCAGGAGCTGGTTGCGGAGGGCTGCGCGGTTTGCGTCATGCATGCAGACAAGCGGCAATTTAAGCAATGGCGCGGGGCGGGGCAATGTTCTTTTGCGGCAATCGGCGGGGATGGGCTTTCATCGGACGCCTGATCTGCTACATGGTTCCCATTCAGGCAGACCGGCAGGCAAAAGGGCCTCAACCATGGCGGATCGTTTCAGAATCACATTGGGTCAGTTGAATCCGACCGTCGGGGATCTGGCGGGCAATGCCGCGCTGGCGCGGCGTGCGTGGGAAGAGGGCCGGGCAGCAGGGGCCGATCTGGTGGCGCTGCCGGAGATGTTCATCACCGGATACAACGCGCAGGATCTGGTGATGAAGCGGGCCTTCCAGCTGGATGTCATGACCCATATCGAGGCGTTGGCGCTTGCCTGTGCGGAGGGTCCGGCGCTGGCCATCGGCGCACCCTGGGTGGAGGGCACGAAGCTTTACAATGCCTATCTGATCCTGAAGGGCGGCCAGATCGCCAGTCAGGTGCTCAAGCATCATTTGCCTAACGAGACCGTCTTTGACGAGGTGCGCATCTTTGATGCGGGGCCTTTGGGGGGGCCGTATTCGGTTGGCAACAGCCGTGTGGGAAGCCCGATCTGCGAGGATGCCTGGCACGAGGATGTGGCTGAGACGCTGGCCGAAACGGGGGCCGAGTTCTTGCTGGTGCCCAATGGTTCGCCCTATTACCGCGGCAAGTTCGAGACCCGCCTGAACCATATGGTGGCGCGGGTGGTCGAGACTGAACTGCCGCTGATCTACCTGAATATGGTGGGCGGGCAGGACGATCAGGTGTTTGACGGGGCGTCTTTCGGGCTGAACCCGGGCGGGGCTCTTGCGGTGCAGTTGCCCTGTTTCGAAGAAGTTGTCACCCATGTGGATCTGGAGCGTGGGCCCGACGGCTGGCGCATTGTCGAGGCGGAGAAGGCCGCGCATCCTGACGCCTGGGAGCAGGACTACCGCGTGATGGTGAAGTCTTTGCGGGACTATTGCCGCAAGACCGGATTTGGCAAGGTGCTGCTGGGGCTCTCTGGCGGGGTCGATTCCGCGCTGGTTGCGACGATCGCGGTGGATGCGCTTGGCGCTGAGAACGTGCGCTGTGTGATGCTGCCTTCCGAGTATACCTCGGCGGAAAGCCTTGAAGATGCAGAGGCAGTGGCCCGCGCTTTGGGGTGCCGCTATGACTATGTGCCAATCGCTGAGGGACGCGCGGCGATCACGCGCACGCTGGCGCCTCTGTTCGAGGGGCTGGACGCGGATCTGACGGAAGAAAACCTGCAGTCGCGGCTGCGTGGGCTGTTGTTGATGGCGCTGAGCAACAAGTTCGGCGAAATGCTGCTGACGACGGGCAACAAATCAGAAGTGGCGGTCGGTTATGCGACGATTTACGGGGATATGGCCGGTGGCTACAACCCGATCAAGGACCTTTACAAGACGCGCGTCTTCGAGACCTGCCGCTGGCGCAATGCCAACCACCGTGACTGGATGATGGGCACGGCTGGCGAGGTGATCGTGCCGCGGGTGATCGACAAGCCGCCCTCGGCAGAGCTGCGCGCGGACCAGAAAGACAGCGACAGCCTGCCCGACTATCCGGAACTGGACCTTATTCTCGAGATACTGGTGGATCGCGACGGGTCTATCGAAGATTGCGTCGCCGCCGGTGTCGCGCGCGAGGTGGCTAAAAAGGTCGAACACCTGATCTACATCAGCGAGTACAAGCGGTTTCAGTCCGCGCCGGGTGCGCGGCTGACGAAAGGGGCGTTCTGGCTGGATCGCCGGTATCCGATTGTAAACCGCTGGCGCGACCCCAGCTAGCCAAGCCTTGCCTGTCTGCCGCGGTTTTGTGGGCCGGAGCGGGGGCGGGGAACCGCACGACGTTGTGATATGAGGTTTTGTCAGACCGACGTTAGACTGGCGTTCAACGGGGCCAAAGGGCCTAGGGAGACCACGATGCGGCAAATGTGTGCAGGGCTGGTGTTGGCGCTACTGGCGCTGATGGTGGGAATGACTATGCCGGTCCCGGCGCATGCCTGCGGTGCTGACAGTGACTGCATGGTGGGCGAACGCAGCTACCGCATCGTGATGCCGGCAGGGCATGACGGCGCGTCAAAGGTTCCGGTGATCGCATTTGCGCATGGGTACAAAGGGTCTGCGGCGGGCGTGATGCGCAATCGGTCGTTGCGCGGGTTGGCGGGTGATCTGGGTGCCGCGCTGCTGGCTTTTAATGCTGATGGGGACAGTTGGATTTTGCCCAACCATCCGCGTCAGATGGAGAGCGATGGCGCGGCGGAGTTTGCCTATGTGGATGCTGTTTTGGCGGATGCGACCATGCGTTTCGCGTTGGATGCCGAGCGCATTATGGCCACCGGGTTCAGTGGTGGCGGCATGCTGGTCTGGAATCTTGCCTGTGCGCGCAGCGGCAGTTTCGCGGGGTTTGCGCCGATTGCGGGCACCTTCTGGCTGAAGCCGCCCGAGCGCTGCGCGGCACCCATTACCAGCATTGTCCATATTCACGGCGACCGCGACAAGACCGTACCGCTTGAGGGGCGCGCCATTGGGCCGACAAAGCAGGGCGAGGTCGATGCGGCACTGGCGCTGTATCAGCAGTTTGGCGATTTTGGTGCGCCGCAGGACAGGACCTATGGTGATCTGCGCTGCACAGAACGCGGCAATGCTGACGGCGCTATTCTGGAGTTCTGTCTGTTCCCCGGCGGGCATTCGTTGCGCACGGAACACCTGCGCCACGCGTGGCAGCGGCTGTCGGACGCGGGGCAGCTCTGAGCCGCCCCGCGGGGGTCTTTTACAGCATCAACTGGTAGCTGTGCGGTACATAGGCAAAACCGTCGCCTCTGGTGTCGACATAGCCGATGCCCGGCCATGGCATGTGGTAGCCTACAAAGGCGACTTTGTCGGCGGACAGCATATCGAGGATGCGGCGGCGCGTTGCGGCGGCAGCGGCCTTATCCATGTCGAATTTGACTTCCCAATCGGGGTATCCCAGCGACCAGACATAGTGGTTGGCAAAGTCTGCGCCCAAGTACAGTTGCGTCCCGTCGCTTTCGACCATGTAGTTCATGTGGCCGGGGGTATGGCCAAAGGCGGCCATGGCGGTGAGGCCGGAGGCGACGCTGCCGCCGTCTTCGAGGAAGGTCATTTTTTCGGCAAAGGGAGCCACTTTTGTCTTGAAGCGTTCGTTGTCCTGTGCGGCCCATGCATCGTACTCTGCGCGGCCTGTCACGTAGCGCGCATTGGGGAAGGTGGCTGAGCCGTCTTCCAGTGTCATGCCGCCGATATGGTCGCCATGCATGTGCGTAATGACCACGACGTCCACCTGATCGGGTGTGTAGCCTGCTGCTGCAAGGGCGGCGGTGGTGCCTTCGCCGTTCAGGCCGGTGTCAAAAAGCACAAGCTCAGCCCCGGTGTTCACGACCGTTGGCGTGAAGAAGAACTGTGTCTTGTCGGTCGGCAGGTTGGCCTCGGCCGAGACAGTGTCAAAGGTTTCCTTGTCGACGTTCATGCCGAAAATGCTTTGTGGTTCTTCGCGGGTTGCGGAGCCTGCAAGCAGGGTGGTGACGTCGAAACCGCCAACCGTGACACGCTGGAAGGGCGTGATGGTTTGACCGAGCATCGGCGCTGCGGCGCGTGTGGCGGATGCTGTCGCTGCCGCGAGCGGCAGGGCGGCTGCACCGGCGAGCGCCGCGCGGCGCGAGAATTTCAGCGAATTGGACATTTGGGGTCTCCTGTTTTTGACAACCTGAGGCGTAGATAGCGCGGGCAGGGTGTTCGGCCAGTTGGTTCGGCTTCACATTTTCGCGCAGCGGTGGTGCGCCGGTTGGGGGATCGCTGGACAAATCCGCGGCCCTGTGACAACACCGCGCCAACAGGAGACCCGAGATGACCACCACCCGTTTTGCCCCATCGCCGACAGGCCACATCCATATTGGCAACCTGCGCACGGCGTTGATGAACTATATGATCGCGCGCAAGGCGGGCGGGACGTTCATCCTGCGGATCGACGATACCGACCCGGAGCGGTCGAAAGAGGAATACGTCGATGGGATCAAGCGTGATCTGGAGTGGCTGGGTCTGACGTGGGACAGGCTGGAGCGGCAGTCGTTGCGGCTGGACCGGTATGCGGCGGCGGCGGACAGTTTGCGGGACATGGGCCGGTTCTACGAGGCTTTCGAGACACCGACCGAGCTGGACCTCAAGCGCAAAAAGCAGCTGAACATGGGCAAGCCGCCGGTTTATGACCGCGCGGCGCTGGACTTGTCGGAGGCCGAGAAGGACGCGCTGCGCGCCGAGCGCGGCGACGGTGTCTGGCGCTTTAAGCTGGACCGCGAACGCATTGAATGGGCGGACGGCATTCTGGGCGATATCTCGATTGATGCGGCGTCGGTGTCCGACCCGGTGCTGATCCGGGGTGACGGGCAGGTTCTGTACACGCTGGCGTCGGTGGTTGATGACACGGAGATGGGCGTCACGGATGTGGTGCGGGGATCGGACCATGTCACCAACACGGCGACGCAGATTCAGATCATCGAGGCATTGGGTGGGGCAGTGCCACGCTTTGCGCATCATTCGCTGCTGACCGGCCCGCAGGGCGAGGCGCTGTCCAAGCGTCTGGGCACGCTGGCGTTGAAGGATTTGCGTGAACAGGGTGTGCAGCCGGCCGCTTTGCTGAGCCTGATGGCGCGGTTGGGGTCGAGCGATCCGGTGGAGTTGCACAGTGACATGGCGGCGCTGATCGAGGGGTTCGACATCAGCCGCTTTGGGTCTGCACCGACGAAGTTCGATGCGCAGGACCTCTTTCCGCTGACGGCGCGCTATCTGGGGGGCCTGCCGCTGGAGGCGGTGGCGGCTGATGTGGCGGCGGCCGGTGTGCCGGATGATCTGGCAGAGCAGTTCTGGGCTGTGACCCGCGAAAACATCACAACGCTCAAGGATATCGAGGGCTGGTGGCGAATGATGCGCGATGGGGCGGAACCGCAGATCGACGACGAAGATAAGGATTTTGTTGCCGAGGCCATGACGTTGCTGCCGGAAGGTCCCTTTGACAGCGACACTTGGGGTCAATGGACCGCGGCTGTCAAAGAAAAGACGGGGCGCAAGGGGCGGGGGCTGTTTATGCCGCTGCGCAAAGCGCTGACCGGCCAGAGCCATGGACCGGACATGTCCGCGTTGATGCCGCTTTTGCAAGTCGTCAGGGCGCGCGGCTGATGGGAGGCGCGGCAGCGGCTGGAGGCTCCGGTGGCTGACGCGCAGGCAAAATTTCTCAAGGGCAACCTGTTCCGGCATGTGACCGTCATGTCGCTGACGTCATCGGTGGGTCTGATGGCGATCTTTGCGGTCGATTTCGTCGATATGATTTTCATCGCCATGTTGGGCAAGGCCGAACTGGCGGCGGCGGTGGGCTATGCGGCGACGATCCTGTTCTTTACCACGTCCTTTGGCATCGGCATGGCGATTGCGGCGGGGGCGCTGGTGGCGCGTGCCTTGGGTGCCGGAGACCGGCAATTGGCCGATGAGCGGACCACGCATGCGCTGGTGTACGGGGTTGTTTTCGGCGCAGCTTTTTCGGCGCTGGTGTGGTTCTGGCTGGAAGAGATCGTCTTGTTGCTTGGGGCAAGTGGGGATACGGCCTATCTGGCTGTACTCTATCTGGTCATCGTGGTGCCCAGCCTGCCGTTTCTGATGATCGGTATGATGGGCGGGGCGATCTTGCGGGCTCATGGGGATGCGCGTCGCGCAATGATGGCCACGATCCTGGGCGGGCTTGTCAATGCGGTGCTGGACCCGATCCTGATCTTTGGTCTTGATCTGGAACTGGTGGGCGCGGCGCTGGCATCGGTGGCGGCGCGGGTGGTCATTGCGGTTACGGCGTTGATGCCGATTATCAAGCACTATGGCGGTGTGCGGATGCCGCGGCTGCGCGGGATGCTGCGCGACCTGCCGCCCATTGCCGCCATTGCCTTTCCCGCGATCCTGACGCAGCTGGCCACGCCTGTCGGTCAGGCGATTGTGACCCGCGCGATGGCCGAGTTTGGCGAGATGGCGATAGCAGGTATGGCGATTGTCGGTCGTTTAAGCCCTTTGGCCTTTGGTGTGATCTTTGCGCTGTCGGGCGCTGTGGGCCCCATTCTGGGCCAGAACTATGGTGCGCGTGACTACGAGCGGGTGCGGGTTGGCCTGCAGTCGGCTTTGCTGTTCACAGGTATCGTTATCGTTGTGGTGTCGGCAATTCTATTTGCGTTGCGCGCGCCCATTGCCGATTTGTTTGCGGCCCGCGGGATCACGCGCGATCTGGTGTATCTGTTTTGCGGCCCGCTGTCGCTGCTGTTCTTTTTCAACGGGGTGCTGTTTGTCGCCAATGCGACCTTCAACAATCTGGGCCGGCCTTTCTATTCCACCTTTCTGAACTGGGGGCGCAACACGGTGGGGATGATACCGCTGGTCTTTCTGGGCTCTGCCGTGATGGGCGCGCAGGGCGTGCTGATCGGTCAGGCGCTGGCCGGCGTGATTTTCGGGGTTTTGGCGTGGTTGCTGGCGCGCAAGGTCATTGCGGAGGTGCCCGGGCAGGACGCTGCGGCGGCGGCGTCAGAATTTGGCCGGCAGGGGCGCCTCATGTCGCTGTTTTATCTGCGCCGATAACCGCGCAAGGTTGTCGTCGACAAGGGCCCGCTGGGTGCGCGTCAGTTTCTGGTGGCGCGGGTAGAAGGGATCGGCGCGGTCATCGACGATGGGTGTGTGCCAGTTGTCGGTGGTCTCGAAGAAGTGCCGGACCCCGTCGACGCCATAGACTTCGTGAAAACCCTGCACCACCACGTCGAGGTAGCTGAGCAGGATCATATGCCCCGAAGTGTCATGGATGTGATCGGGGTCGACCGCATAGACGGATACATCCGTAGGGTGGGGCAGGTCATGGTCTACGTGTTGAGAGGCTTGCAGCCGTGCATAGCCTGCCTCGCGCGCGTCCAGCGCATCCCAGTCTGCGCCGGGCACTGCCGCGATGAGCCCTTGTATGCTGTGGCCTTCCGCCCGCACGCCGCTGAGCAGGACAACCGGGTAGCGCGCCGTTGCCACCCATGCACGGCGCCAGCCTTTGAGGGTTGCAGGGCGCGGATCGGCATAGCTGTGACTTTTGGTGTTCACGAGGCTGCCGTAGCCGAAGAAATATGGATCTGTCATGCGGGTCTCGGGTTATGGACAGCTTTGCAGATAGGCTTGTGCGGGCAGGACGACAAGAGGTCTTGACCAAAGCCGCGCAGCAGGCATACGGTATCGGTACTTCATCACGGGAGAACTGGCCTTGTGTCAGTGCCGAAGGAGCAACCGCCCCGGAAACTCTCAGGCGACCGGACCGTTGTGGAGCTGAAACTCTGGAGAGAGACGCGCGCGACGTGTCCGCCGAAGGGATAACGATCTCAGGCGAAAAGACAGAGGGGGCATTCGGGCGTGGCTTCTGGGTCATGCGGAGAATGCCGATGTCTCGTGCGAAGGGCGCCGGCGCGAAGAAGGGGATGTCATGGGCGCGCTTTTGAAAACACCGCTGTTTGAGTTGCATGGCAGGCTGGAGGCCAAGATGGTGCCTTTTGCCGGCTATGAGATGCCTGTGCAGTATCCCATGGGGGTGATGAAGGAGCATTTGCACGCGCGCACGCGAGCGGGGCTGTTTGACGTGAGCCATATGGGCCAGGTGATCCTGTCAGGTCCGTCGTGGGAGGCGGTGGCGATCGCCTTCGAGGCCTTGGTGCCGATGGATGTGCTGGGGTTGGCGGACGGGCGACAGCGTTATGGGTTTTTCACCAATCCCGCGGGTGGGATTGAGGATGATCTGATGTTTGCGCGCCGCGGGGATGCGTTGTTTGTGGTTATCAATGCCGCTTGCAAAGAGGCCGATATTGCCTTGATGCGTGCGGGTTTGCCGGCGGAGATCTCGCTGCAGGTGCTGGATGATCGCGCGTTGCTGGCCCTGCAGGGGCCGGTGGCGGGCAGTGTGATCGGCACGCTTGATCCCAAGGCCGGGGAGATGCGGTTCATGGATGTGGCCGATCTTTCGCTTAGCGGGCATACGGTCTGGGCGTCGCGGTCGGGGTATACTGGTGAGGACGGGTTCGAGATGTCGGTGCCGGCCGATGAGGCGGAGGCGCTGGCGCGGCGATTGGTCAATGATGCGGATGTGGCGCCCATTGGTCTTGGGGCGCGGGATTCGTTGCGACTGGAGGCGGGCTTGTGCCTTTATGGCAATGACATTGACGCGACGACCGATCCTGTCTCGGCGGGGCTTGTCTGGGCGATGCAGAAGGTGCGTCGGCCGGGCGGTGACCGGGCGGGCGGCTTTCCGGGGGCGGACAGGATATTTGATCTGCTGGCGCGTGGGCCGCAGCGCAAGCGGGTCGGGTTGCGCCCGCTGGGGCGCGCGCCGATGCGCGACGGCGTGGCGCTTTTTGCGACGGAGGATGCGTCGGAGCCGGTCGGGGCGATTACGTCCGGCGGCTTTGGGCCCACCGTGGGCGCGCCGGTGGCGATGGGCTATGTGATGGCGGATCTGTCGCAGCCCGGACAGGCGTTGTGGGGCGAGGTACGCGGCAAGCGGATGGGTGTGGAAGTTGTATCGCTGCCCTTTGTGCAAGCGAATTTCAAGAGATAGCAAACAAGGAGATCAGCGATGAAATTTACCGAAGAGCACGAGTGGCTGCGCGTGGAGGGGGATGAGATTGTTGTGGGCATTACCATTCATGCCGCCGAGCAGCTGGGCGATGTGGTGTTTGTCGAGTTGCCCGAAGAGGGTACGACCGTGAGTAAGGATGACGAGGTGGTTGTGATTGAAAGCGTGAAAGCCGCGAGCGACATTCTTGCGCCGATTGATGGTGAGATCACGGAGGTCAACAGCACGCTGTCTGACAATCCGGGGGCGGTGAATGACGACCCGCAGGGCGAGGCGTGGTTTTTCAAGATGACCGCGAGCGATCCGTCTCAGATGGATGAGTTCATGGACGAGGCCGCGTACCAGGCGTACATCGCCTAGCGTTTGTGGATGCCGGGGGAGCCTCCGGCGGGGATATTTTGGGACCAAAGAAGACCGGCATTGCCTGCAAGGAGAGACCGCATGGTGTACAAACCGACAGATTACCTGCCCTATGATTTTGCCAACAGGCGGCATATCGGGCCGTCGCCTGCCGAGATGCGTGACATGTTGGATGTGTTGGGGGTGGAGAGCCTTGATGCGCTGATCAATGATACGCTGCCGCCGGCGATCCGGCAGAAGGCGCCTTTGGCGTTTGGCCGGCCCAAGTCGGAGCGCGAGGTGTTGGAGTATTTGCGCCGGGTGGCGGCGAAAAACCGTGTTCTTACTTCTTTGATTGGGCAGGGGTATTATGGGACGGTGACGCCGCCAGCGATCCAGCGCAATATTCTTGAGAACCCGGCCTGGTATACCGCCTATACGCCCTATCAGCCCGAGATTTCGCAGGGGCGACTGGAGGCTTTGTTGAATTTCCAGACAATGGTGTCTGATTTGACCGGGTTGGAGGTGGCCAATGCGTCCTTGCTGGACGAGGCGACGGCCTGTGCCGAGGCGATGACTATGGCGCAGCGTGTTGCCAAGTCGAAGGCGGGTGCGTTTTTTGTCGATCGCGACTGTCATCCTCAGAACATTGCCGTGATCAAGACGCGGGCTGCGCCGCTGGGGATCAAGGTGATTGTGGGCAATCCGGCGAAAATGGATGCGAGCGCTGTTTTTGGTGCTATTTTTCAGTACCCCGGCACCTACGGTCATGTTCAGGACTTTACTGCGCATATGGAAGCTTTGCATGCGCAGGGCGCAATCGGTGTTGTGGCGGCAGATCCGCTGGCGTTGACCTTGTTGAAAGAGCCAGGTGCCATGGGGGCCGATATCGCGGTCGGCTCGACGCAGCGGTTTGGTGTGCCCGAGGGGTATGGTGGCCCTCATGCGGCTTATATGGCGTGCAGGGATGCCTATAAGCGGGCCATGCCGGGGCGGATCGTTGGCGTCTCCATCGACAGTCATGGGCACCGGGCTTACAGGTTGTCGCTGCAGACACGCGAACAGCACATTCGTCGCGAGAAGGCGACTTCCAACGTTTGTACCGCGCAGGCGTTACTGGCCGTGATGGCGTCGATGTATGCGGTTTTTCACGGGCCGGATGGTTTGAGGGCGATCGGTCAGCGTATTCACCGCAAGACTGTCCGGTTGGCGAAAGGGTTGGAAGAGGCGGGGTTCAAGGTTGATCCCAAGGCTTGTTTTGACACTATCACGGTCGATGTCGGCCCTTTGCAGGCAGCTGTGCTTAAATCCGCGGTGGATGAGGGGATCAACTTGCGAAAGGTTGGCGAGCGCCGTGTGGGCATCAGTCTGGACGAGCGGTGTCGGCCGGACACGCTGGAGGCGGTCTGGCGTGCCTTCGGGATCACCAAGAAGGATGAGGATTTTCAGCCCGAGTACCGGTTCCCTGAGGATATGCTGCGTACTTCGGACTACCTTACGCATCCGATTTTCCATATGAACCGCGCCGAGACTGAAATGATGCGTTACATGCGCCGTCTGGCCGATCGGGATCTGGCGCTGGATCGTGCGATGATCCCGCTGGGGTCTTGCACGATGAAGCTGAATTCGGCCGCAGAGATGATGCCGGTCAGTTGGCGTGAGTTTTCCCTGTTGCATCCTTTCGCACCGGAGGACCAGGCCCTGGGATATCGTGAAATGATCGACGATTTGAGTGCGAAGCTGTGCGACATCACTGGCTATGATGCGATTTCGATGCAGCCCAATTCGGGCGCGCAGGGTGAATATGCCGGGCTTTTGACGATTGCGGGCTATCACGCATCCCGAGGGGAGGGGCATCGGAATATCTGTCTGATTCCGATGAGCGCACATGGCACAAACCCTGCTTCGGCGCAGATGGTCGGCTGGAAAGTCGTGCCGGTCAAATCCGCTGACAACGGGGATATTGACCTTGAAGACTTTGCAGCGAAGGCGGCCAAACATGCGGATGAGCTGGCAGGGTGTATGATCACCTATCCCTCAACCCATGGTGTGTTCGAAGAAACAGTGACCGAAGTGACACGGATAACGCATGAAAACGGCGGACAGGTCTACATTGATGGGGCGAATATGAACGCAATGGTCGGGTTGAGCCGGCCGGGTGATCTGGGGGGGGATGTCAGTCACCTCAACTTGCATAAAACTTTCTGCATTCCGCATGGCGGTGGCGGTCCTGGCATGGGGCCAATTGGTGTGAAAGCGCATTTGACACCTTTTCTACCCCCGGCGCTAGAGGCAGGCGCGGTGTCTGCCGCACCCTATGGCTCGCCTTCGCTGCTGCCTATCAGCTGGTCTTACTGTCTGATGATGGGAGGCGAGGGGCTTACACAGGCCACGCGTGTCGCGATACTGAACGCTAACTATATCGCAAAGCGCCTCGAGGGGGTCTTCAAAATTCTGTACCGCGGGCCAAGCGGACGGGTTGCACATGAGTGTGTGATCGATGTCAGACCGTTCGAAAAAACTGCGAATGTAACGGTGGAAGATATTGCCAAAAGGCTCATCGATTGCGGCTTTCATGCTCCAACCATGAGTTGGCCCGTCGCCGGTACGCTGATGGTGGAGCCGACAGAGAGCGAAACGAAAGCGGAGTTGGATCGTTTCTGTGAGGCGATGCTGGCGATTCACGCAGAAATCGAAGCGATCGCATCAGGTCAAATGGATCGGGAGAACAATCCCTTGAAAAACGCGCCCCATACGGTCGAAGACCTGGTGAGCGAATGGGACCGCCCATACGGCCGGGATCAAGGGTGTTTCCCACCTGGCGCATTTCGCGTGGACAAGTACTGGCCGCCGGTCAACCGCGTTGATAACGTATTTGGCGACAGAAACTTGATATGTGTCTGCCCACCGATGGAAGAGTATGCTGAGGCCGCAGAGTAGGGGGCGCTGCCCCCGATCCTCCGGATCTCCCCCGGGATACTTTTGGACCAAAGAATAACGTTTTGGTAACCGTAATCGTTTTGAGTGGTGTGGCGGTACAGGCGGGGACGCCGATGACCGTGACCGAAGAAACAGATACCGTTTTTTCAAGAAGGGTCGCCACGTCTGTGGGGCCCTTCATTTCTTTGGTCTGTAAATATCCCCGCCGGAGGCACGAAATCTATTCCTGACTTCGCAGCACGCGGGAAGGCCTCGCATTGAGGGGTTTCCACAGAAAAACAAGACCTGCGAGAACAGTGATGCAGAGTCCGGCCAATATAACGGAAAAGGCTGACGTCCAGATAATCTGGAAAGATGTGTCCAGAATGTAGTGTGTCATGGCCCAGCCGCTGGCAATGCCACATGCAAGTGCAACAAGGCCGGCGGCGAGTCCCAGAAGAGCGGAACGCAGGGCAAAGCTGACGACAAGAGCTCGGCGCGATGCTCCGAGTGTTTTGAGGACTGCCGCCTCATATGTCCGGGCGAGTGTGCCAGCGGCGGCCGCACCCATGAGCACCAGAAATCCTGTGAGCAAGGTAATTGACGCCCCATAGGAGGTTGCAGCAGCGAGGCTTCCCAGTGCGCCCGCGACGCGGTCTATGGCATCTTTGACGCGGATTGCCGTTATGTTGGGGTAGCGGCTCGCCAGATCTCTGAGAATGTCGGCTTCGGCACTTTCTTCTGCATAAACGGTTGAGATGAAGCTGTGCGGGGCCCCAGCGAGGGCTTGCGGGTTCATCGAGAGGATGAAGCCGATGCCCGCTGTGGAGAAGTCGACTTCACGAAAGTTTGCGATGGTGCCCGTAATATCTCGGCCCAGAATGTTGACGGTCATTGTGTCGCCGATGCGCAGGCCCATCTCTTGCGCTTCTTCCGCGGCGAAGCTGATGAGGGGGGCGCCCTGATAGTCTTGCGGCCACCATGTGCCGTCGGTCAGGCGGGTGTTTTCGGGCAATGTATCGGAGTATGTGACACCCCGGTCCCCTTCGAGGACCCAGTGGCCGCCGGCAGTTTCGCGCGCAGGTCTGCCGTTTATCTGGGTTATGATTCCGCGCAGCATCGGGGCCGATTGGACGTAGCTGACGGCCGGGTCGTTTTTGAGCCTTTCCGTGTAGCCGTCAATCTGGTCTTTCTGGATGTCTACGAAGAAGTAGCTGGGCGCGACTTCGGGCAGGCTGCCTGTGATCGCATTGCGCAGGTTTCCGTCGATCTGCCCGACAGCTGCCAGCACCGACAGTCCGAGGCCAAGTGACAGGATAATGGAGGCTGCGCCTTCCTGTGTGCCGGAAATTGCGGCGAGGCTCCAGCGCAGGGCGGGGTGCCCGCGTGCGAGGGGTTTACAGCGTTTTGAAAGGTAGCGGATGATCTTTGCGGTGACTGCCAGCAGCAACAGCGCCCCCGCAATGCCGCCTGCGGTCGCCAGGGTCAGTCGCCATGTCCCGGAAAACCATGTGGCGGCTGCCAGAAGCGCAGCCAGGGCGGTAGCGGACATCAAGATATAGCGGAGTGCCGGTAGTGCTGTGCCGGCGGAACCCGCCTCTCTGAACAGGGTGGCGGCGCGTATGTTTTCGGTGCGCGCCAGGGGCCAGAGGGTGAATACGTAGGCGGTCAGAAGCCCGTAGAGTGCGGCTTCGAACAGGGGGCTGGGGTAGAGCGCGAACGCCGCGGGAATGGGCAGGTTTGCCTCGATCAGCGGAGCAAAGAGCATGGGCAGTATTGCGCCGAGGCATACCCCCAGGAATACGCCCGCAAGTGACAAGACGCCGATCTGAAGAAAATAGGTTTGAAAGATCGTGCGGCGTTCGGCGCCGAGCGTGCGCAGTGTTGCGATGACATGCGTCTTTTCGGAAAGGTACGCCCGAACGGCAGAGGAGACCCCGACGCCGCCCACGGCAAGTCCGGACAGGCCGACCAGTACCAGAAACGCGCCAAGGCGGTCGACAAATTCGGAGACGCCGGGTGCGCCGTTGCGTGCATCCGTCCAGCGCACGCCTTTCTCGGCGAAGACGCGCGCGGCTTCCTGCGCTATGCTGGCGAGCTGAGTATCTGGGGGCAGATCCAGCCGGTACTTCGTCGAAAACAGCGTGCCCGGAGCCAGTAGAGAAGCTTGAGCAAGGCTTTGTGTCAGCACGATCGTCCTGGGACCGAGGGCAAAGCCGCTGGCCGCACCGTCGGGTTCATAGGCCAGCACAGCGCTCAGGCGGAAGTCTTGCGTGCCCAATGCAAAGCTGTCGCCCACGTCCAGGCCCAAGCGGTCGACAAGCACGCGTTCCATGACCGCACCGGGCAGGCCGTCTTGCACGGCGAGTGCTGCCGATAGGGGCATGTCTGGTTCGAGCCTGACGGTGCCGATCAGGGGGTAGGCACTGTCCACGGCTTTGATCTGCGTGAGGGCACGGCTATCTCCGACCACCGCCATTGAGCGGAAGTCAACGGTTTCCGATACAGTCTCGGCGATCTGCTCCATCCAAGCGCGTTCGTCGGCGTCGGCAAAGCGGTAGGTGAAATCAAGTTCCGCGTCGCCGCCCAGCAGGGCTGCCCCTTCGCGGGCAAGGCCTGCTTCGATGCTGGCGCGCACGGTGCCGATAGCGGCGATTGCTGCGACACCCAAGGTCAGGCAGGCGAGGAATATCCGAAACCCGCGCAGGCCGCCGCGCAGCTCGCGCCGGGCAAAACGTGCCGCCACATGCAGGGTCATTCCGCGGCCTTTTCGAGCTGCGCGATGCGGCCATCACTCAGGCGGATGACGCGGTCACAGGCGTTGGCCAGTGTTGTGCTGTGGGTCACCAGTACCAGCGTCGCGCCGTGTCTGTCGCGCAGGCCGAAGAGCAGGTCGACAATGGCGGCACCGTTCGCGCCGTCCAGATTGCCGGTCGGCTCATCCGCCAGCAGAATGGCGGGCCGGGGTGCGGCGGCCCGCGCCAGCGCGACCCGCTGTTGTTCGCCGCCTGACATTTGCGCCGGGTAATGGTCCACGCGGTGGGCGAGCCCTACGACTTCAAGCTCTTCAGCGGCTTTTGCATAGGCCTTCGGGTCGCCGGCAAGTTCCAGCGGGGTGGCCACGTTTTCCAGCGCTGTCATGGTCGGGATCAGGTGAAAGGACTGGAACACCACGCCCATATGCGCCCGGCGGAACCGCGCCAGTGCGTCCTCGTTCATCGTGCTGAGATCGTGGCCGAGCGCGATGACGCTGCCGCCCGTCGCCTGTTCCAGCCCGCCCATCAGCATCAGCAAAGAGGACTTGCCCGATCCCGATGGGCCGACGAGCCCGAGGCTTTCGCCGCGGTAGACCTCAAGGGTGATGTCGCGCAGAATATCCACACGACCAGCATTGCCATCGAGCGACAAAGCCGCATCTTTGAGAGTGTAGACGGTGTCTGACATAAGGCGGGCGCTTTGGTTGTTGTGTACCTCTTGGCATATGGAGCTTGGAACAAGATGCGCAAGGCGATGTTTTGGATTGTCGCGGTCCTGCCGTCCCCGGCTTGGGCGGATGAGGTCGTGATTGCAGCACTTGGTGATAGCCTGACGCAGGGCTACGGTCTGGTGCAGGAGCAAGGGTTCGTACCGCAGCTGCAGGCGTGGCTTTTGGCGCAGGGAGTGGATGCGACAGTTTTGAACGCGGGTGTATCCGGTGATACAACGGCCGGCGGCTTGTCACGCGTGGCATGGACGCTGACGCCAGATGTGGATGCGATGATTGTTGCCCTGGGCGGTAACGATCTGCTGCGCGGCATCGACCCCGCGGTGAGCCGCGCCAATATCGAAGGCATTTTGCAGGCGGCAGCGCAAGCTGAGGTCGAGGTGTTGCTGGTTGGGATGCAGGCGCCGGGAAATTTCGGGCCGGCATATAAAGAAGCCTTTGACGCGATCTACCCCGAGTTGGCCGAAGCTTATGGCGTCCTGTATCAGGAAAGCTTTTTCCAGGGTCTGCAGGTCGAGGGTGGCGATCCCGCATCGGTCCGCATCTATATGCAGCCCGATGGGATCCACCCCAACGCAGAAGGCGTTTTGCGGATCGTTGACGCGATGGGGCCTGCGGTTTCAGCACTGGCACAGCGCGCGGCAGACTAAAAAACCGACGGTCGCATCAGCTTCCGTCGGCCCGATTGTCAAAGTACTTGTGGGTTAGGCGAGTGCGATATTGCCCGCGCTTTCGCGGCCGTCGCGTCCGGCTTCGATATCAAATGTTACTTTTTGATTGTCCGCCAACCCGGTCAGCCCCGCGCGTTCAACGGCAGAGATGTGGACAAAGATGTCCTTGCCGCCGCCGTCGGGCGCGATAAAGCCGTAGCCTTTTGTTGTGTTGAACCATTTCACGGTGCCAGTGGCCATTTCCGTGTCTCCCTTAGTTGACCTGCCCACCTCATGTGGCAGCGCGGCTCCGCCAAGATCAAATCGATAAACAGTGCAGTCTTCAGTCAGGCCGAAAGGAGCAGTGGTCTCAAAATTCTCGCATTGCGGTAGGAAATATGGCTTGATTTATGCAAATATCAAGTGAATTTTATGTGACATCGGATTTTGTAGTGTTTTTAGCAAGTTATTGCCAAGTATCTACAAAATACAATTCTGCACTTTCCATCACATGCTATTCATCACGCCTCATCGCGTTGCAGAATCGGGGCTGTGGGCAACGGGTTGGGCATAACGTACTCCGGTTGTGCGGCCCTCGCATCCTCTGCGGATTTGTCCGCCGCCTGCTGTGCCATCCGCCTGGCGGCGCGCGCGTCTTCGGCTGCTTTCGCATCGATCTTGAGTTGTGCCTGCTGGGCCAGAAATTCGGTCGCCGGGTCGCTGCCGGACTGTGCTTCGACAACGGATTCGGGTGTCGGCCGCTGTGGCGTTGCAACGCCGCGCCCCTTTTTCAGAAGCATCGAAAGCTGAGCGCCACCGGTGCCGGTGCCATTGCCTGCGCCTTGCCCCGACTGATCCGAAGCGAGACCCGCATCGCCACTGGTTTTGGCACCGGCAACCGGTTGCGTGGTTTGTAAGGCCGCAAAGCTGTTGTCGGCGAAGGACCCACCTGCCGGCTGCGGCGCGTAGGGATTAATAAACGAAACTGCTGTCATCTTGGGCTCCGATCCTGTGAAAGTCAGACGCCCGCCACCCGCGTTGATTAAACCTTTGTAAATACAAACAGGACGTTAACGGCAATAGTCTTTTGCACTCATGGTTAAGGATTTCCTCATGCCGGGCCGGGGCAGGCTGCGATTTCAAGGGCTGCTGCGTTCGTTTGCGCGGGTTTGCTGCATGTCCGCAGAGCGTGTCGCGGGTGCTGCGTTAAGAATTGTAGATATTTTTGCCTGTCAAACACTGGACTTTACGCGCTCTGACCCCATTTCAGAGACCAAGCCAAAGGGAGCATTCGAAACGCTATGAGCAATATGGAAAACCTCGACACGCAGTTGAGTGAAAAAGAACGCCAGATGCATGTCTACGAGGAAAGCGTTGCTGCCATTAAAATGGAGCAGACCAAACGCGAGGCGGGCGGCTACGCGGTGATGGCTGCGGCTATTGGCTATGGTGAAGGCGCGCTTGGCGAAGGACGCTTTGGCAAGGTATCGCATGCGGCCAAGCTTTTCTGCATCGGTTTCGCCTTTCTGGTGCCCAGCTTGCTGGTTTGGCGCGTCCTGCTCTGACCTGACTGCTATGACCTTATGAAAAAGCCGGCGCATTCGAGCCGGCTTTGTCCGTTGTTGGGCTTGCTTCAGGCCAACGCAATGTTTGTCGCACTTTCGCGGCCGTCGCGTCCTGCTTCGATGTCGAATGTGACCTTCTGGTCGTCAGCAAGGCCAGTGAGCCCTGCGCGTTCCACAGCGGATATATGAACGAAAACGTCCTTGCTGCCGCCATCGGGTGCGATAAAGCCGTAGCCTTTTGTTGTGTTGAACCATTTCACGGTGCCAGTGGCCATGTCCGCGTCTCCTTGTCTGATTGTTATCCGCTGAAGTGCGATAACCCGGCGCAGTCAATCTGGATCGAGTTCTGAGCGCCGTGACAGGAAGAGCAGGTCGAAAAAGTCGATGAGCCCCCAAATCATGCCAGAAAATGCCAAATTTTGCAACGCAAGCCGCGAATTCCGCTGTTTAGTGCCTGTTGCATCGGAGCATGTGATGAAGTTTTAGGCCGCCTGCCGTGATCAGGTTTCGCGTTGCAGGTTCGCCTCGCGCGCCTCAAAAGCCTGAAAGACCACCTGACCGCTTTGCTGCAGCAAGGCGCCCGCCAGCAGCACGGCCACGACCGACAAAGACGTGGTGAAGTAGACGGAAACGGCTTCCCAAAAGCCTGCGCCAAAGAAGGCCACCGCAACGAGGGTTGCGAGTGTTCCGAAAAATCCCCCTACAAGTGTCGCTATGGGTGCCACGATATGCGCTCCTTTTCCACCTTGGGTGAGTAGGGACAAATTATGCGGCGAAAATACGGCAGCCCGGAGACAATTTGCGGCCTGCGCATGGGCGCTATGTGAACAAGATCACATACGCGAGGCGATTTGTGTGTTCCGATTGGCGTTGGACTTACCTCCAAAGGCGCTGCGTCAGGGTAGCGCTGAAGGTCATTTGTTCATGCTAGGGGCTCGCTATTCTCTTCCTCAGCGATGTCTTATCCCACTTCAGCGGGTCGGTTCGTCCGACCCGTTTTTTTATGTCTGTCCGCCGGGACAGGGTGGCCTTTGCGCCGCGGTGCTGGCAGGAAGGATGAGAGAAAGAGGGGACCTATGACAGACCTGATAGGAGCCGGCGTCGTAATGGGGCTGGTGGCGACCGCGATGATGGATGCCTGGGCGATCCTGCTGCGCCGCGCGGCGGGTGTGCCGCAACCGAACTGGGCGATGGTCGGGCGATGGGTGGGGCATTTGCCGCGTTGGCGGTTGTTTCATGACGACATCAGTGCCGCTGCGCCAGTGGCGGAAGAGCTGCGGCTGGGGTGGGCGTTTCACTATGCGGTTGGTGTGATCTATGGGGTCGCCCTTGTGTTTTTGATGGGCCCTGCGTGGCTGGCCGCGCCCAGTTTTCTGCCTGCCTGGGTTTTTTCGATCCTCATGCTGGGCTTTGGCTGGTTTCTGTTGCAACCCGGTCTGGGGTTGGGTGTTGCGGCCTCCAAGACGGCCAACCCCATGAAAACAAGAGCTTTGGGCCTTGTGGCGCATACGGTCTTTGGTCTGGGTCTGTGGTTAGGCGCTTTGGTATGACGGCTTTGGTTAATGCGCCACGTCGATCAGGGCGGCAGGGTCATAGCCGTTGGCGGTCAGAATGGCTTCGGCCTCGGTGCGGGTGGCGTCGCTGATCTGCGGGGTCCGGGCGAGTATCCAGCCGGCCTTGCCACTGGGTACACCGACGACGGCGGTTTGGTAATCGGTATCGACCCAGAGCACCCAGTAGGGTGCCCGCACAAAAGGGACCGATGAAAAGGACACCCGCAACTGCCCGGGGCCTTCAATGGCGGCCCGGCCGCTGATCTGCCGTTCGTGGCCTTGGGGCGAGCCGTCGCGACAGCGGTTGAGCACCGAGACCGTATCATCGTCGATCAGCCCGTATGTTGCAGTGGTGGCAGTGCATCCTTCCTGAAAGCGGACGGGGTAGCGCGCGATTTCATACCATGTGCCAAGGTAGCGTGTCGGGTCAAAATCGGCCTGTGCGGCGATGGGTGTCGCGGTGTCGCGGTAGACGGTGCCGCAGGCGGTCATCAGGGCGAGGGCGAGGAAGGCAAGGACAAGTCGCATGAGGGCTCCGCTGAGATGTGCTGGCCCGATCTTACCATCTGGGCGGCGCAGCGCGAGCGAAAAGACGCGAGATGGCTGGCGCTGAAGATGGCGGGGCTGCTGCAGGGGAACAGGCGCTGATGACACGCCGCGCAGCGCTGGTGGAGATGGAGAAGAAGGCGCGCAAATACCCGGGATGGGCCCCGGTGCGCGGGATTGGTAGCAAAGGTCAGGCATCAGGGCGGGTGCGGTTTGGGAGGGTACGATGCTGCGGCGCCGCAATGAGCATGGCCGCCTACGTTCGCCGGCAGCAGGCACGGGCACCTGCGACAGGGTCGTGGCCAGATCTGTGTTTTTATTGTAGTTTTATGGTTTATCGTACGCCCATGACGCAGGGAACGGTCGGTATCTGACGGCAAAGGACACGCCGTGTCAGGCCTGCAGATTTGCAATTTATTAGGTATTAGCCTTTTTTCCGGGCATGACCACAGGTGTTGCGATACACAGAGACGAAGTATTTCTCGCTTTGGCTTTTGTGTTTTTTGGTGTTTGAGTGGTCGGGCGGCCACCCTTGGTGGTTGTGTGATGGAGAGGTTTGCATGGTTGGTGTTCTGACGCAAAAGATCGATAATGCTTTTATCGTGTGGGTCGCTGAAAAGCGACGCAAATACCTGTATTCTCCGACCAGCGAAGCGCCAACCGATTTTGCATTGGGGGATACCGTTGCGTTTGACGTGGAAAACGGCAATGACGTTAACATGCGTCACGGAAATGGCCACACGACCCCGACAGAGAAGGAAGAGCGTGTTGCGCTGTGACTGGTACTAAGTTCACCCTGTGATTGAACACTCCACGGTACCCATGATATGCATCATGGACGCTAAAGGATTGTTTGACTCTCCTCGAGTTTATCGACCTTCTAAGGCTTGAGTTACTCTACTAGAGCGATTGCAAGAGGGTCTCCGGCGCGCGGTCTTTTTCTTGCAAAAAAACTATTGGTGAATACTCTAAGCCTCTTACAGGAACTGCGCCAAGGCGAAAATCCAAGTGAACAAAAGCGCGTTGCCCACAAGAGAAATATTTCCGGACAGTTCGAAAAGCAGAGTCAATCGTGCCGGCGCGAACCTTGCAGCAGACCGGGCGACTCCAGAGGACTTGGAGGTAATTGAAAACTGGAGAGCTTCTCACAATCATATATTAAATACTTTTCAGGCGAATTTGCGCAGGCGGGCGAAATTGTCAGAAGTGCGAACACCGGTCCAACGGATCAAACGTCTTGAAACAATTCAGAATAAATTAATCCGTTTTCCAAACATGCAGCTTGCGCGCATGCATGACATAGTCGGCTGTCGTGTTGTTTTTGAGAGTCTAGACGAACTCTATTCGTTTAGAAGCGAGTTTAACAAATCAAGGTTTTCGCACAAAAGAAGAATGAAGAAAGTCGCAAACGGTGCGGATGCAGATGCGTATGACTACGTTACCAACCCAAAGCCGTCTGGCTATCGTGGAATCCACGATGTTTTTGAATTTCGTGCTAAACAGGGAGGGAAATCCAAGGCTGCTGGAGGGGAGCGATGGAATGGCTTGAATATCGAAATTCAATACAGAACAAAGGTTCAACATGCATGGGCAACGGCGGTCGAAATTTGCGATAACTATACCGAACACCATGGAAAGTTTTCGAACGCACCTGAAGAATATTTAATGTATTTTCAAATTTCCAGTGAATTGCTTTCCAGAAAATTTGAAAGAAAAAAATCGTGTTTACCCGAGTGGTCGACTGCAGATCTTAAAGCAAAGTTTGAGTCTTTGGAGGATAGCCATCGAATGCTTTCAACTTTGGCAGGAATTCAACCTAACGATGAAAATTTCCCGGCTGAGCGAAACACACTGCTAATCTTCAATAGTGAAACAGGCGAAACCAAAGTGGCGGTTTTTAAAAGTTTTCGTGGGGCCGTAGCTGAATACTTCAGACTTGAACGTGATGCATCTGAACAAGTTGATGTGGTATTGGTAGCCGCAGACGACCCTGAAAGCGTACGGTTCGGTTTCAAGAACTACTTCTCAGATGCACGCGACTTCGTTAACTATGTTCAAGAAGCGATGAAATCCTGAGGCTAAGCAACTTGTTTTGCGCGCTACGCCGTTCGGCATGCAAAATTGCACTATTATCTAAATAAATACTATTGCCCGCATGAGCAGCCCAAATACGATTTACGAT
The DNA here is from genome assembly GCA_947501635.1 of uncultured Roseobacter sp. GTDB lineage: Bacteria > Pseudomonadota > Alphaproteobacteria > Rhodobacterales > Rhodobacteraceae > Roseobacter. The sequence goes on along the minus strand of CANMWT010000011.1, from coordinate 13,976 downwards.
TACGCATATAAGCCAAGCTTGGTCTCAGAGCGCCCACTCTAGCGAACGAACTTTTTATGCTTCAGGCGCTTGGGCTCCAGCGCGTCTGCGCCCAGCCTGCGCTTTTTGTCTTCCTCGTAGTCCTCGAAGTTGCCTTCGAACCATTCCACGTGGGCTTCGCCTTCGAAGGCCAGAATATGCGTACAGATACGGTCGAGGAAGAAGCGGTCGTGGCTGATGACGACGGCGCAGCCGGCGAAATCGACCAGTGCGTCTTCGAGGGCGCGGAGGGTTTCGACGTCCAGATCGTTGGTCGGCTCGTCCAAAAGCAGCACATTGCCGCCGGATTTGAGCAGGCGCGCCATATGCACGCGGTTGCGTTCCCCGCCGGACAGAAGGCCCACTTTTTTCTGCTGGTCGCCGCCTTTGAAGTTGAACGAGGAGCAATAGGCGCGCGAGTTGACCTCGGCATCCCCCAGCGCGATGAGTTCCGCACCACCGGTGATTGCTTCCCAGACGGTGTCATCGGCGCTGAGGTCGTCGCGGCTTTGGTCGACGTAGGAAAGATCGACCGTATCACCTAGTTCGATCGTGCCAGCGTCGGGCTTTTCCTGCCCTGTGAGCATCTTGAACAGCGTGGATTTACCCGCGCCGTTGGGGCCGATCACGCCGACGATGCCGCCGGGCGGCAGGGAGAAGTCCAGCCCTTCGATCAGCTGCTTGTCGCCCATGTGCTTGGAGAGCCCGTTGACCTCGATCACCTTGGAGCCGAGGCGCTGGCCGTTGGGGATGACGATCTGCGCGCGCGACAGTTTTTCGCGCTCGGACTGCTCTGCCATTTCGTTGTAGGCGTTGATCCGAGCCTTTGACTTGGCCTGACGGGCCTTGGCGCCCTGCCGCATCCATTCCAGTTCGCGCTCGAGCGTTTTCTGGCGGGATTTGTCCTCGCGCGCTTCCTGTGCGAGGCGCTTGGCCTTTTGTTCCAGCCAGGCGGAGTAGTTGCCCTCGTAGGGGATGCCGCGGCCGCGGTCCAGTTCTAGTATCCAGCCGGTGATGTCGTCGAGGAAGTAACGGTCGTGGGTGACGATCAGGATGGTACCCTTGTAGTCGATCAGGTGCTGTTGCAACCATGCGATGGTTTCCGCGTCGAGGTGGTTGGTAGGCTCGTCAAGCAGCAGCATGTCGGGCGCTTCGAGCAGCAGTTTGCACAGTGCGACGCGGCGTGCCTCACCGCCTGAGAGTTTGGTGACATCCGCGTCATCGGGTGGGCAGCGAAGTGCTTCCATGGAGACGTCGATCTGGCTGTCGAGGTCCCAGAGGTTTTCCGCGTCGATCTGGTCTTGCAGTTGTGCCATCTCGTCGGCGGTTTCGTCCGAGTAGTTCATCGCCAGGTCGTTGTAGCGGTCGAGGATTGCCTTTTTGTCAGCGACGGCCAGCATGACGTTTTCGCGCACGGTGAGGGCCGGGTCGAGTTTGGGTTCCTGCGGCAGGTAGCCCACTGTGGCACCTTCGGCATGCCAGGCTTCGCCCTGAAACTCCGTGTCGAGACCGGCCATGATCTTCATCAGGGTGGATTTACCCGCGCCGTTGACGCCAACAACGCCGATTTTCACACCGGGCAGGAAGTTGAGGTGGATGTTTTCAAAGCATTTTTTGCCGCCGGGGTAGGTCTTGGAGACGCCGGACATGTGATAAACGTATTGGTAAGCGGCCATTTGTGTGCTCCGGATTCGGGGTGTCAGCTGTTGCGCGGAGTGATAGCGAAGCCTGCCGCGCGCTGCAATCCGTGATCGGCGAAGGCAGTTTGGCGGACGGCGTTGAAAAGCGGTGCGCAGGCGGGCATGGTGAGGTGGAGTTGCCGTGGTGGGCGGCAGGAAAGAGAGCGCATGGCCGAAACGTTAAAGGCATTGATTGCACGTGTGGCGCAGCCCGGTCAGGTGACATGGATCGGGGTGCGGCCAATGCGGCGCGCGGCCCTGTTGCCCGTGGAGGAGGTGGCCGTGGAGGCGCGGGGCCTCAAGGGCGATCACGGGTCGTCTGACAAGCGGGCGGTAACCCTGATGCAGGCGGAGCATTTGTCGGTGATCGGGTCGTTTCTGGGGCGGGGGCCTGTTGCCGCTGCACAGGTGCGGCGCAACATCCTTGTCTCGGGGCTGAACCTTGCGGCGCTGAAGGGGCGGCAGGTCCGGCTGGGGTCGGCGGTGCTGGAGATCACGAGCATCTGCGCGCCCTGCAGCCGGATGGAAGAGGCCTTTGGGCCGGGCGGGTATTCGGCCATGCGTGGTCATGGCGGATGGTGCGCGCGGGTGGCCCAGCCCGGGCTGGTGCGGCTGGGCGATGCCGTCGCGCCATTGACAACGGAAGAGCAGGGCTCTTTGTAGGCGCTGTTGTTACAGACGGGCGACAAGCGGTCAGCCGGGGAGGCAAAGTGCGGCAGGGATTTCCCATTGCGCGACAAGGCGAGGTTATCGGCCTTTTGGGCGGATCGTTCGATCCGGCGCATCAGGGGCATGTGCATATCACGCTTGAGGCACTCAAACGGTTTGGACTTGACCGCGTGTGGTGGCTGGTCACCCCGGGCAACCCGCTAAAGCCTGAAGGGCCGGCCCCACTGGCGCAGCGGATGGCGCGGGCGCGGAGCGTGATGCGGCACTCGCGCGTCGCGGTCACCGACGTTGAGGCGCGCCTTGGTACGCGGTACACCGCCGAAACGCTGAGTCAACTGAGGGCGATCTATCCCGGCGTCCGGTTCGTCTGGCTGATGGGGGCGGATAATCTGGCGCAGTTCCACCGTTGGCAGCACTGGCGGCAGATTGCACAAAGCGTGCCGCTGGGGGTCATTGCGCGCCCGGGTGACAGGATTTCCGCACGGATGAGCCCTGCGGCCAAGGTTTTTGCACAGTATCGGATTTCGGGACGCGCCGCGCAGCTTTTGGGGCGCGCCGAGGCACCGGCGTGGTCTTTTGTGAATGTGCCGATGCTGGATGTGTCTTCTTCGGGGATCCGGTCAGCCGGAGACTGGTCACGCGAGTGTGGCTTCTGAACACTTGATCGAAAATGTGACTGGAAGGGCTGTTGTTTCTGTAGTGGTGCTGGGGCTAAGATTCGCGCATAGGTGAGGATCCGAGCATGAAGTTTACACGCCGCAGACTGCTGGAGCTGATGCTGGCCACGGCCGCGACCCCTGTATGGGCGGACGCGCCGGCTGTGTCGCGGCGTCCGCCTGCCGGGCGCGGGCCGCTCTCAGCGCCGGCGGCGGAATCCCTGGTGCGCGCAGCCAAGCTGCCCGGCGATGTTGTCTTTGCGGTGGCAGATGCGGGCAGCGGTGACATTCTGGAGGCACGCGGGGCGGATCGCGGGATTGCGCCCGCGAGTGTGACCAAGGCGATTACCGCCCTTTACGCATTGGATGTGCTGGGCCGCGCGCACCGCTTCAAGACCCGTGTGATTGCAACCGGCGGTATTGTCGATGGCGTGGTGCAGGGTGATTTGGTGCTGGTTGGCGGCTGTGATCCCACGACCGACACACGGGCACTGGCCGCGCTGGCCGCGCAGGTGAAGGCCGCCGGCATTCGCGAGGTGCGTGGGGGGTTCCGTGTATACGAGGGGCCCATTGTCTCTGTGCCTTCGATCGACCCCGAACAACCCGATCATGTGGGCTACAGCCCCGCGGTGACGGGTATTGCACTGAACTTTAACAGGGTACATTTTGAGTGGCGACGCGCCGGCAGCGGCTATGCTGTCACGATGGATGCGCGGGCCGGACGCTACCGCCCCGAGGTCGAGATTGCGCGTATGAAGATCGTCGAGCGCCGTGCGCCGATCTATACTTACAGCGGCGCGGACGGGCGCGACGACTGGACCGTTGCAAACGGAGCGCTGGGCCGTGAGGGCGCGCGTTGGCTGCCCGTGCGGCGGCCGGGGCTGTATGCGGGTGATGTCTTTGCCACTTTGGCACGGTCGCATGGGATTGTACTGTGGCCGCCGCGTCTGCTGGATGCTCTGCCTGCGGGGGAGGTGATCGCGGAAATCGAAAGCGCCCCCTTGGCCGAGGTGCTGCAGGCCATGCTCAAATACTCAAACAACCTGATTGCCGAGATGGTGGGCCTTGCGGCGACTTATGCGCGGGTGGGTCGGGTTGGCAGCCTTGCCGCTTCGGCGGCAGAGATGAACCGCTGGGCCGTATCGGCGTTGGGCATGCAGAGACCCGGGTTTGTGGACCATTCGGGGCTGGGTGGCCTGAGCCGTGTTACCGCGCAGGACATGGCGCGGGGACTGAGTGCTGCGGGGCAAGCGGATTTGCTGCGCCCGCTTCTCAAGCCGGTCAAGCTGCTGGACGGGCAGGGCAGGCCGGTCAATAACCATCCGGTGGAGGCACAGGCCAAGACCGGGACGCTGAATTTCGTGTCGGGGCTGGCAGGCTATATCACCGCGCCCAATGGGCGGGATCTGGTGTTTGCAGTCTTTGCCGCGGATGAGGCCAAGCGCGCCACAATCCCGCGCGAAGCGCGCGAGCGCCCGCCCGGCGGTCGCAGCTATGCGACCCGCGCGCGGCGTTTGCAGCGCAAGCTTATCATGCGCTGGGGTGCTGTGTACGACACCGGACAGGGATAAGCGCGCGGTATGCCCGCGCGCAGCATTTATGTGAGGTGCCGCGCCCGCGCGCCCCGCTCGATCGCGGCGGCGTGCAGGCGGTCGAGGGCCAGTTCGTAACGTATTTCTTCCAGCAGGCGCAGTTCGGCTTCGCCCAATGTACCGTCGGCGGCGGCCACGTCACAGGCCAGTGCGTAGCCGGTTTCATAAAGCCGCTCGGGCAGCCCTTCGCGGATCAGACCAAACAGCGCATCAAGCCCGTCTTCTTGTTCGAGCAGGTCGAACACGGCTTGCGTGACGTGGGTGAGCCGGTCCGGATCATAGTCCGAGAAGATCGGCAAAAGCTGGAGGCAGGCCTCGATCTTGACCAACTCGGCAGTGCGGATGTCTTCGTCGGAGGCGGAGACGGTTATCATCAGCGCAACAAGACAATCCTGTGCGGAGAAGGAATGGGCGGGGGTGTCTGGCACGGGGAGGGGGGCTTTCGGTAAGGGATACAGGTGGCAGATTATTGACGCCACAGTGACAAGGCAATAGGGACGGGCGGAAGTCTGCGCACAGGGCGCAGCAGATTCTGATGTGGTGAGAAATGTCCCCTACGCGCGACGCTGCAATGACAAGCAAAGCATGGCCTTTTGAAGAGGCACGCCGAGTGCTCAAACGCTATGAAAAAGCGCCGCCGGAGAAGGGCTTTGTGTTGTTTGAGACAGGGTATGGCCCGTCTGGCCTGCCGCATATCGGGACCTTTGGCGAGGTGGCCCGCACCAGCATGGTCATGCGGGCGTTTCAGGAGATTTCTGACATTCCGACCAAGCTGGTGTGTTTCTCGGATGATCTGGACGGTTTGCGCAAGGTGCCTGGAAACGTGCCGAACCCGGAGCTGCTGGAGCCGCATCTGCAAAAACCGCTGACGTCGGTGCCCGATCCTTTTGGCGAATACGAGAGCTTTGGTCATCACAACAATGCGATGCTGCGCCGTTTTCTGGATACCTTCGGGTTCGAATATGAGTTCATTTCGGCGCGTGACTTCTACCGGTCGGGTCAGTTTGACGAGACGCTACTGCGCTGTGCGGAGAAGTATGATGATCTGATGAAGATCATGCTGAAGTCGCTGCGCGAGGAACGCCAGCAGACCTATTCCATCTTTTTACCGATCCATCCCGAAACGGGCCGCGTGTTGTATGTTCCGATGAAACATGTGAATGCGCAGGACGGTACAGTGACCTTTGACACGCCCGAGGGCGAGGAGATGACCTTGCCGGTGACCGGTGGCAATGTGAAGCTGCAGTGGAAGCCGGATTTCGGGGCGCGTTGGGCGGCACTCGGGGTTGATTTCGAGATGTATGGCAAAGAGCATGCCACAAACGAGAAAATCTATGACGCGATCTGCCGGACGCTGGGCGCACGGCCGCCGTCGCACTTCTCTTACGAGCTTTTCCTAGACGATCAGGGACAAAAGATTTCCAAGTCGTCGGGCAACGGCGTGAGTATCGACGAGTGGCTGACCTATGCCAGCACCGAGAGCCTTTCGTATTTCATGTATCAAAAGCCCAAGACTGCCAAGCGGATGTTTTTCGACGTGATCCCGAAAGCGGTGGACGAGTATCATCAGCAGCTGCGCGCCTATGCCACTCAGGATGTAGTTCAACAGTTAAACAATCCGGTCTGGCACATCCATGGCGGCGATGTGCCTACGTCGAATATGCTGGTTCCGTTTTCGATGTTGCTTAATCTGGCGAGCGTTTCTTCGGCAGAAGACAAGTCCCAGCTGTGGGGTTTTATCCAGCGTTATGCGCCGGAGGCCACGCCTGAAACCAACCCTGACATGGATGCGGCAGCGGGCTTTGCGGTGCGCTACTACAATGACTTTGTAAAGCCGCAGAAGACTTACCGCCTGCCAAGCGATCTGGAGCGCGAAGCGTTGGAACACCTGCGCGACCAGCTGAAAGCCTATGACGGCCCTATCGAGGACGAGGCGCTGCAATCCATCGTTTACGCCTGTGGGCGCGATCGGTTCGATCCGCTGCGCGGGTGGTTCTCGGCGCTTTACGAAGTGCTTCTGGGTGCAAGTCAGGGGCCGCGGTTTGGAGGATTTATTGCGCTTTACGGCCTTGCGGAGACGGTGGCGCTTATCGATGCGGCGCTGGCCGGCGCACTGGTGGAACCGGACGCGGACAGCTGAAGACTTGCCGCGGCGTGCAGGCGGCTTACCCTTGTTATGACAAAAACGAGGAGACAGACAGTGCGCGCAGTGATAACCGGAGCCCTGATGTGGTCGATTGCCGCTTTCGGAGCGGCAGCCGATCCCGAAGAGATGCAGGCCATCATCGACCGGCAGCTTGAAGCCTTTCAGGCGGATGATTTCGCCGCCGCCCTTGAATTCGCCAGCCCCGTTCTCAAGCAATATTTCCGGACGCCGGAAAACTTTGGCCGTATGGTGACGCAAGGGTACCCCATGGTGTGGCGGCCCGGGTCTGTGCGCTATCTGGAAAGCCGGATCGAAGATGGCGCGCACTGGCAGCGGGTCATGATTACGGATCAGCAAGGGACGGTACATGTGCTGGATTACCGCATGACCGAGACTGCCGAAGGCTGGCGCATCAACGGCGTCAAGATCCTCGATTCATCCGATTTCACCGCCTGACGCTGCAGCGCCTGCGGGCCACCGTGACGGTGGTGTGAGCCCTCTTTAACCCTGCCTTGATACTTCTTGCGACCGGTCGGCCGTGCCCTTTGCGTGCGGGTCGGCGCGGTATTTCAACCGGCGGCAAGCGCCGCTGTGCAAGAGGGTTTGATCGATGAACAAGGCAATCACTGACGGGGTGCTGTTGCAGCCGCCCGCTTTTGCGGCGGGTCTTGACGTGTATTCCAGCGGCGATGGCACGCCGGGATCTGACACCTATGCCAATGCGGCCAACGCCGTTTTTGTGCCGGCGGATCAGGATTTTGGCGGATGTCTGGAAATCCTCAAGACAAGCGGCACACAGGCGTTGCGTTACATGGGGGAAACGCCACTCTTGCCGGGCTGCTATCTGCGCGTAACCGCAAGGGTCAAAGCGGTCAGCGGGAATTTCCCGTCGGTTCGCATCGCCGCCTTTGCAGGCGGTGCAGGTGGCGTGGCTGTGCCGGGGGTTGTGACCACCGGTTCCGCCGTTGCCTTGCAAAGTTATGGCGAGGTGGTCGAGGTTTCCGCGATCATTGGTGCCGGCGCGCGCGGCGGCGTCGACATGGTTTGGGGAAGTGGCGCGCTATATGGGCATTTCGGGCTGGACCTGACCGGGCCCACGGGCGGGATCGTGCGGGTCGACGATCTGGTAGTCGAGGATGTCACCTCTGTTTTTTTGCGTGACATGCTGGCACTGGCTGATGTGCGTGACTACGGCGCTGTTGGTGACGGGGTTACAGACGACAGCGCGGCTTTTGTGGCGGCCAATGCGGCGGCTGCGGGGCGTCGGGTGCTGGTGTCCAAGGGCACCTATCTGTTGGGCTCATCCGTCACTTTTGATGTGCCTGTAGACTTTGAAGGAACCGTGACATCAGCGGATGACGTTTTGCTGCTGCTGCGCCAGAACTTTGATTTGCCGAGCTATATCGCCGCGTTTGGGAATGAGGAGCTGGCCTTTCGCAAGGGGTTTCAGGCGCTTTTGAACAATGCCGATCACGAGAGTTTTGATCTGGGCGGGCGCAAGGTCGCGGTGAGCGGGCCGATTGACATGGCGGCGGCTGTGCCCAACCGTCCCAGCTATGCCACACGGCGGGTCATTCGCAATGGCCAGTTGGAGGCGCAGGGCACGACCCCTTGGGACACCGAGGTTGTCACCTCTCAGGCTACCTATGCACCTGCAGACAACAAGACGCTGACGGGTGTTCTCAATGTTGCCAATGTTCCCGTGGGCGCACTGGTTGAGGGTGTTGGCGTGGGGCGCGAGGTATATGTGCGGGCCAAGAATATCGCCACGCAGGAGATCACTCTGAGTGCAGCACTCTTCGATGCGGTGGGCACGCAGGATTTCACCTTTCGTCGGTTCAAATATATTCTGGATTTCAGTGGTTTTGACAGCCTCAGCAAGATGGTGCTGTCGGATGTGGAGTTGCAATGCAACAGCATCGCGAGCGGTGTGATGCTGGCACCGTCCGGGCTGATTTTTCATATGCGGGATTGCTTTGTGTCGCGGCCGAAGGACCGTGGCGTGACGTCGGCGGGCGTCGGTTGTCAGGGCATGTTGATTGACCGCTGCCAGTTTCTTTCGGCAGAAGATGCGCTGGATGTGCCGGACCGGGTGAGCATCGGGTTCAACACCAACGCCAATGACATCAAGCTGCGCAATTGCCGCGCGACCAAGTTCCGTCATTTCGGTGTGATAGGCGGGGCCAACAGCATCATCGCGGGCAATCATTTCTTTCAGGGGGATGCGATCGACAATGGTATTCGAAGCGCGGGGCTGGTGATCGCGCGGACCCATACCAGCAGTACGGTAACGGGAAACTACGTGGACAACTGCTTTGTTGAATGGACGAACGAACAGGATGCGGCACCAGAGTTTAATGCGGAATTTTCGTTTTCTGCACTCACGATTGCGGACAATATCTTTTTGTCGGGCGCTGTGGCGCCGTGGTTCAGCTATATTGTTGTCAAGCCGCATGGTCCGGGCCATTTCCTGTCGGGGGTCAGTGTCACGGGCAACCACTTCCGGTCGATCAACGGCGCCATTGACCGGGCCGAGCGCGTGGACACGTCGTTTGCCGATCTGGATTATGCGCGCATGAAGGATGTGACTTTTGCCGCGAATTCGTTTCACAATGTGCGCGATCAGGTCTTCAGCCCGCTCACGCTGCGCCACCGCGAAGCGAGCGTGGCCGCCACATGGGTTGTTGCAGATCAGGGCAAGTTGCCCTTTGCCGCGCGTGCGCTGTCGGTGGATGCGGTGACGGCACGCGGTGCGATTGTGGATGCCGCGGGTGCGGTGCAGCATGTGGCCCCGGCGGTTTTGCCAGAGCAGGGCGGGGCCGGTGAACTGGTGCATCTGGTCTGGCCGGAGCCGGTTGAAGGCGAGGTGCAGATCACGCTGCGCATGGATACCTGACGCTCAAAACTCTACCCAGACGCCTATTTTCAAAGCGGTCTCTCCGCCGCCGGCAACCGGGATTTCGGCGCTGAGCTGGATGGTGGATGTGCCGCCGCCGGGTGACCACAGCAGGGACGGTGCGATTTGTGAAAAGGTCTGTCCACCCTCATGCGTGTTGAACATCTGCAGCATGACCTTGAAGCGGTCGTTCAGGCCAATGCCCGCGGTACCGTCTATTTTCAGGCGGCTGTCGGCAGGGGATTGCGGGATGTTGTAGCTGCCGTCGACGTTGAGCCAGCCGTATTTGTCGCGCCATTGGATGCCGCGGCCCCAGGACAGCCCCGCTTCGGCGGCGCGCAGGAAGTAGCCTTGCAGGTAGCGCGCGCCCAGACCGATATGGGCCGCCCATTTGTGCGTCCGGTCCGTGGGGCCCAGTGGAAAACGCAGAAAGGCAATGCCGGAGCCTTGCTGGAAGAAGGTCCTGTCGACACCGTAGCTGATGTCGAGACCGAGGGTCAGCCGTTCTGTCAGGCCGTATTCGCCGTAGAGGCTTGTGGAAAGCTCTCTGTCCTTGTTGGTTGAGACAGATGTCGCGCCAAAGCCATCACCCTTGCTGCGCAGCCATGCACCGGCCTCTGCGGCAGGGGCGCCTGCGAGTAATAGTATCAGCGCCAGTGCCACGGACCGCATGAGCAAGTTCTCCTGCGCTGTATCATGGTTAATGGGGGTTAATAATTGGTTACGCCAAAAACGGGTATTTTAGGCAGCTGGCAGGTGAAATAGCCGCACGCGCGCCTATGTTCTGTCTGGCAGCAGCAAGGAGAATGCGATGAGATGCCCGGTGGATGGAACAACCCTCGTGATTGCGGACCGCAGCGGGGTCGAAATTGACTACTGCCCGCAGTGTCGCGGGGTTTGGCTGGATCGGGGCGAGCTGGACAAGATCATCGACCGCTCTGCGCCACCTGCACCGCCGCCCGCCGCCCAGCGGGGTGAATACCGCGGCGGCTACAAAAAGAAAAAACGCAGCAGCTTTCTGGACGATATCTTCGATTTCTAGAGTTGCTGGATGACCGATCAGACAACACTGGCGCTGGACACGCGGGACGGTTTGCCAGACACGCTGCGCGTTCTGGTGGAGCAATATCCGCGCGAGACATGGCAGAGCCACAGCAATTTCGGCCAGTTGGTCCAGTTCTGGATGCAGCGCCACATGATGTTCCGCAGGTTGCTGCGCCAGTTGCAGGAAGATGCGCGGGCACGCGCGGAGGGCGACATGGGGTTTGAGGCTTATGCGCCGCGCCTGTCGCAATACGCCGGTACGCTTTTGAACGAATTGCACGGCCATCACCAGATCGAGGATCACCATTATTTTCCCAAGCTTGTCACGCTGGACGCCCGTGTGGCGCATGGGTTTGATCTGCTCGAGTCGGATCACGAGGCGATGGACGGGTTGCTTCATAGCGTGGCACAGGGGGCGAACTCGGTCCTGCAGGGGGCGGAGGTCAGTCCCTTCTCGGCGCAGCTTGACCGGTTTGCCACCTTGCTTGAGCGGCACCTGACCGATGAAGAAGAGATCATCGTGCCGGTCATCCTTAACAGCGGTTTTCGCGGTTAAACGCCGGCCTGCGGATTGCAGAGACGGAAGGCGGCGACGGGATCAGCCGCGCCCTCGAGCGGAAAGGTGATCGCGCGGTCGCCCAGCAGGGCCGTTGCCGTGTCGTTGAACTGCAGACCGTTGAGTACGTTCCCAAAACCGCGATCTGACACGGTAACCGCGTGGCTGTCGGTGCTGAGCCCGTGGCGATCGGTCGATATGGTCAGCCCCGCGGGGCCGTCAAAGCGCATAGAAAACACCGGCGCCTCGGGCAGCGGTGCGTTTTGGCGGATGGTGACGGTATAAAGCGGGATGCGCGGGTCGTAGGTCAGGGTGATCTCGGCCTGCGGGGTCTCGTGGGTCAGCAGGCAGGGCAGACCGGGAGTGAATTCCCACGCGGTAGCAGGGCCCGTCAGGGCCAGAAGGCAGATCAAAAAACGCATAATCGCTAGGTAGGCCAAGGCAGGCGCGGGGCCAGAAAAAAAGATGGCGCCGCGTTGGGACGCATAGCGCGGTCCCATGTGCGCCCGCGCCGCGCCGCTGTTACCCGCTGATTTGTTTCTCGTTGCACTCGCGTGCCAAGGCTATGGCTTTTTTGGTGCCGCTCAGGTCGATTGTGAAGGCGTATTCCTTTTCGGGGAAGACGATCATTTCATATTGCTGTTCAATATCTTTCACGAACTGGGGGCTGTCGCTGAGCACGTATCCGCCAGAGTAGCCTGCGGTGATGTTGCCGCGCATGCCGGTAACTTCGCCCAAATAGATGTTTTCGCCGATCAGGATGGCCACAGCTTCGACGTCGCCTGCTTTGATATCTGTCTCGCCCTTGGTGAAGACGCCCAAATACCCGACGCTGCGGTCCTCTGTCAGGCCCATCTGGACGACGTTTTCTGCGCTGTCGACCGCTTCGATCAGGCAGGATTTCTTTTCCTGATCAATGTAGACGTTCCAGCCTTCGACCTCGCCGTACTTGAGGAAGGTGTCTGCTGTTGCAAGGGGCGCCGTCAGGCAGGTCAGCGCGGTGGCGGCGGCAAGTGTCTTGGCAAAAGTCATGGGGTTCTCCTGTTGGTTATGGTTGCTCACGCACAGGCTACTCTTGTGGCGCGGCACCGCAAGGCGAAGTTTGCCTACGCTCACAGGTTTCAGGGGGTTATTTCAATCTGGCCCAGTACCTCGATGCCGCTCTCCGTGGCACGGATGACAATGATTTCGCCAGATGCCGGAAAGACACCGGTCAGTGCGGTGATGTTGACCTGATGTGTCACCATCATGAGGCTGCCTTGCGTGGCGCGGATGATCTGTTCGGTGGCAGCGGTTTGCGCTGCCGCGGTCGAGCGGTCCTGAAAGAAGGAGTTGAGCGCTGGCGCTTCACTGACGGGTCCCACGGCCAGCAGAGTGGCGGTGTCGCGGCAGCGGCACCATTGCGAGGTGAGCACGGTATCGAAGGTGAAACCACGGTCGCGCAGTGCGGCCCCGATGCGTGTGGCCTGATCGCGGCCGCGGTCATCAAGGTTGCGCTGCGTCGTGCAGTCGGTGACGTCGAAATTGGCGGGGTCACCGCCGCCGGGGGCAAGCGCGTGGCGCATGATTGCCACGGCGCCGGGTTCGCGCAGGGCGTCCCAGTCATCGGCCAGTACACCGAGCGGCAGGAGGGTCAGCAAGAGTGTCAGGATTAATCTCATGCCCTGCGATGTAGGGCGCGGCTGCGATTTTCCAGCTATGGCAGCAGATCGTGTGGCGAGAGCTTGAACGCCTTGCCAAAGCCACCGTTCAGCAGGGCGGTGTGGACATCGAATTGGACAAGTCGGAAGTCACCGAAATCGATGTAGAGCTTCGCCTTGGGGCGCTGGGTCAGATAGTGGGTGCGCAGGGCGGGGTGCTCGGCGCCGCCGTGGCGGATGAACTGCGCTGTGGCCTGCAGCGTCAGGCGCGGATGGGTGAGCGGATCGCCACGGTCTTCGGGTTCGCCCACCAGGAGTGCGCAGGCGGGGTTCTGATCGAGCGCCCGGGTATGGCTGGAGAGGTCAGAGATCAGTGACAGCGGCGCGCCCTCGGGTGTGGTGGCGAGCGCGATGCGCGTGACCGTTGGCTGGCCGCCTTCGAGCACCGCGAGCGCGGCAAATGTGGCATTGTCGATGAGCTGCCGGGCCAGTGTGCGGGCTGCGGCATCGACAGGTCGGAAGGGGTCGCGTTTGGTCATGGGTCTGATGTGGGGCAAAGTGGTGCCTGTGGCAAGATTTCATGCCTTCGGCGAGAGTTTGTTTGGCAAAGTGAAAGAGCAAGTGTGCGAGGCGCTTGGGAAATCTGTTATACTGGCGTCGCTAGCCATCAGGAGAGAGCCATGCCCCGGATCGACGCCGCCAACGACACCCAGACCGTCATCACCACCTTTGAATGCTCGCCCGGCACCTGCGCCGATCTGCTGGATGCGCTCAAGGCCGCTTATGCGGACTTCATCTCGCGGCAGGAGGGGTTCATTGCGGCGGGCCTGCACGTGAACGACGCCCAGACGCGGATCGCCAACTATTCACAATGGCGACGGCGCGAGGATTTTCAGGCCATGCTGCGGAGTGATGAGATGCGGCGGCGGAACCGCGAGATTGCCGCGATGTGCACACGGTTTGAGCCGGTGATGTATGATGTGGTGGGTGTTTTTTGAGCGGGTGATCCTCCCCCTTTGAATCGGTCCGCCCCTATAGTTAGGAAACGGAGGATCAAAAATGGGAATCAAACGACATAAG
>CANMWT010000010.1 GCA_947501635.1 uncultured Roseobacter sp. | reverse complement strand
CGCGTCCGATACTTCATCATCAACACTCCATCTTTCCAAAAAGATTAAAGTGTTGCGTCGACCCTTTGAAACCGCCGGGACAATCCGGCTGATACTCGCGCGGCGAACTTCGCGGCCGCCAGTTCATCAAATTGCATAAACACTTGCGGGACTGCAGCGTGATTTCCCAAAAGCATTCATTGAACAAGGCCAATTGCCCGAACATCGCTGATCCTCCCCCTTTGAAGGGTTCCGCCCCAATAGTCAGGAAACCGAGGATCACGGATTGGACATAAGCGACACAAGCCGGAAGAGATTGCAACGAAGTTGCGGCAGATTGAGGTGCTTTACGGCCAAGGAATACTTGAAAGGTTTCTGTGGCAAACTGAGACTGGTTTGATTTCGCCTGAAAGCACTTGCCTATGAACTGGCGTCCAATCCATCACGAAAATCATTCCACCCGCCATCCACCGAAGAGGGGGCATCGTGCCATTGAAAAAGTACCTCGCCCGTGACCGGGTCGCGGTCAGGGATTGGAAGAGACATGATAAGCTTGCAGGCTTGATAGTAGCGCTCCGGTGTCAAATAGGCCTCTTGAATGTTGTCCCAGTCGCGGCCGCCTGCGTACCCGCCGCACATCATAATATCGTCGGAACGGCCGATCATTTCATGGCTGACACCGGCCGGCATAACAATGACATCACCTGCTTCCAAACGTACTTTCGTCCAGCCCTCAACGGATAGATTGAACTCCATCCAACCCGCCGCACAGCCAAGGCATTCATGAGATGTGGAGTGGAAATGGGCGTATTCATAGATGCCGGGATATTCCCAGTTATTACCCCAGCCGTTCTCACGGAAACGGGTTTTAATCGCCTCGATGCCCCCACCGGGAATGGCCGCGCGGTGGATCAGGAGTGGAAAACGGCTGTTGGGGATATTGCCTTGCGCTTTAGAGGAATAGCTTTCTGTCTTCATGATGCTCTCCTATGCTATGAGCCTTGATCAGGGCCGCAGTGCGGCCTGTGTGTTCAGGTAAACGGCGCGCAAGGTTGTCGTGGCGCAGATAAACAAGCGGTTGCGCTTTATGCCGCCGAATTCGACATTAGCGACGGTTTCGCCGGTCAGTATTTTGCCAATGAGGTCACCTTCGGGCGTATAGCAGTGCACGCCGTCGCCTGCAGACGTCCAGATGTTCCCATGAACATCCACGCGAAATCCATCAAAAAGCCCGTTGTCGCTGGTCGCGAACAGCGCGCCACCCGACAGTGTGTCATCGGATTTTACGTTGAACGTCCTGATATGCCGGGGACCGTCTTCGACGTGCGTCGCACCCGTATCAGCCACATAAAGCAGACTTTCATCAGGTGAAAACGCAAGACCGTTTGGTTTGACCATGTCGGTAATCACGGCTGTTATGGCGCCGGTCACGCCGTCGATGCGATAGACATATGAACCGTCGATTTCAGCTTCTGCCTTGTCGCCCTCGTATTCACTGTCGATCCCGTAGGTAGGATCCGTGAACCAGATGGAGCCATCAGACTTGACGACCAGATCATTGGGAGAATTCAGGCGCTTCCCCTCGAAACGATCGGCCAGAATAGTTGTTGAACCGTTTGCTTCAATGCGGCTGACGCAACGTCCGCGGTGTTCGCAGGCGACCAAGCGGCCTTCTCTGTCAACGGTATGGCCGTTGTGGTTGCGACATGGTTTCAAAAACTCGGAAACGACGCCGTTGGTTTCATCATACCGCAGCAGGCGGTCGTTCGGGATATCAGACCAGATCAGGTATTTCCCGGCCGGGAAATAGGCTGGCCCCTCTGCCCAACGGGTGCCGCTATACAGGGTTTCAAGGTGCACGTTCGGCATTGCGTATTGTGTGAAGCGCTTGTCGATCACTTCAAAGGCATCTGTGAGCATATTCGTCCCCTAGCTCGTAACCTTTCGCCCGCGCCCATAGACCAGCAACATGACGATGATTACGGTTCCATAAATAATCTGACGTCCGGACTCGGGCATCTGCATGATCGACAGGACAGAATTTAGCAGAACAATCAGGATCACACCGATCAGTGTTCCCAGATACCGTCCACGCCCCCCCAGAATATGCGTGCCGCCAATGACAACTGCTGCGATCGCAGGCAAAAGATAGGCGTCGCCCATACCTTGGTAGGCCTTTGTCGAATACCCAGCGAGCAGCGTGCCCGACAGACCCGCCAGCATGCCACACAGGCAAAAAGCGCTGACGATGACCCACTTTGTAGGTACACCCGCGAGGTAAGCCGCAGCTTCCTTGTTCCCTATGGCATAGATGCTTTTGCCAACCGCTGTGCGCTGCAACAAAAGCATTACACCCATGGATACAACCGCCCAGACGAGCAGGGCGACCGGGATGCCCAAGATCTTTCCAACGGCGAGATATTGCATCAAATCGGTGGCAGCAGTCTGCGGCGCGAAGCCACCTGTGTGTGCAACCATCAGGCCGCGCATGACGGCATTCACCCCCAGCGTGAAGATCATCGAAGGAATGCGCAGATAGGCAACTCCCAGCCCGTTCACAAGGCCCACCAGAAGCCCAACGCCAAGTCCGACAGGAATGGCCATCGGCCCGCCAACTGTCGTGGCCATCATGGCACCCGCAGCGATTGTCCACGGAATAGACAGGTCGATGTGGCCAAGCAGGATAACGAGCATCATACCAGCTGCGACGATCCCAAGGAACGCGCCAACCTGCAGTTGCTGAAGCAAGTACTCTGGTGACAACAGGGTTGCTGTGCCCTGCGTATAGAGCGTGTACATCGTGCCAACAGCCAGAATGACCACGATGAAGCCTGCGGACATCACAATGGGTTTGTTATCTTCGCTGATCTTTAGCCGGGATGTGGCCGGTTCTGGAGCGCTGGTCGTCATCGGAAAAGCTCCAGCGTATTTTTTACCCGTAAGACGCGGAATGCACCCAAGCTGACAGCTGCGAGCAGCACGGTTCCTTCGAACAAGGGTTGCATCAGGGGATCAATCTCAAAAATCCGGAAATTGAAAGAGATTGTGCGCAGGATCAGCGCGCCGAATATCGACCCGATTGCCGTGCCAACCCCACCCAGCAAGGATGTGCCGCCAATCACGACAGCGGCAATAGAGTTCAGCGTATAAGCCCCCGCCTGAGGGATATCGGCGTTCCCCGACGACGTTTGTAGCGTCAGATAAAGCCCGCCAATGCCCGCAAAAAATCCACCAAGCGTGAAAGCTGCGATCTTCGCGCGATCAATGGACAGGCCTGACATATAAGCCGCGCCTTCGCCTGACCCTACGGCATATACTGTGCGCCCCGTGACCGAGCGGGCAAATGGCAGCCAGACCAGAACTGCCACCAAGACCAGCAGCAACAAAGGCACGGGAATCCAAGAGATCGGCTGGAACCACCCAGCTTCGCCGTTTTGGGCAAAACCATAGGTTGCGGCAATTTCGTAAAGATCATTAGTTGCCGCCCAAGAGAGATCGTCGTCCACATTGCCCCCCGGTGAGGGACGAAGAAACAAAGCCAGCCCAAGAAAAATCGCGCCGGTGGCAAGTGTTGCAATTATTGGTTGGATGCGCCCGTAGACCACGATGCAGCCATTCACAAAACCGCAGGCTGCTCCGGCGGCGAGGCTGACCACCATTCCGAACGCGATCTGCATTGGGCTTCCATTCAGCAAATGGCTTGCGATGGTGTTTACCAAAGTCATTATTGCGCCAACAGAAAGGTCCAACCCGCCCATCAAAACCGGCACGGTTTGTGCCATCGCGACCATGGCCAGCGTAAACACTTCGTTTGAGTTCTGGATCAATACCGCGACTGAAAAACCACGCGGATGGTTCATATTGTAAAAGACGTAGAACAGGATGAAGACGACAATCGCAGTCAGCAAGGCGGCGTTTTGCGAAAGTCGCACTCTTAGATCGTTCATTGTGCTGCCTCATCCATTTTGAGCGCTGACGCAATGATGTTGCGCTCGTTTATCTCGTCACCTTGCAATTCGCGTACGATCTCGCCGTCATACATGACGGCCACGCGGTCGCAGCATCCGATCAGTTCTTCATAGTCTGTTGAATAATATACGATGGAGGCGCCGGTTTCGGCGAGACTGCGCAACAAGCGGTATATTTCCTGCTTGGTTCCCACATCGATACCGCGCGTCGGATCGTTCAGCAGAACGATTTTCGGCTCGGTCATAAGCCACTTGGCGATCACAACCTTTTGCTGGTTGCCACCCGACAGGGTCGAGACCGCATCTGCGCTCGATCCAACTTTGATCTGCATCCGCTGAATGCCATCTTCGATTGCCGCGGTCATCGCATCGGCGTCAACGAATATGCCGCGCGAGAGCCGCTTTAATGAGGCAATCGTCAGATTATCAGCGATAGACATTGGCAGCATAAGGCCTTCGGTCTTGCGATCTTCGGGGATCAAAGCCAGATCAACACCCGCCTTTTTGGCATCTTGCGGTGAGTTGATATCAACCTCGTTGCCTTGAACAATGACTTGTCCGCTTGTGCCTTTGAGCACACCAAAAAGGCCAAGCAAAAGTTCTTTTTGGCCTTGCCCGTCTAACCCGCCCAACCCGACGATTTCGCCCGCGCCAACAGTCAGATCAATTGATTTCAGCCGGTCTTCCCAAGAATATTTCTTGAGTTCCAACATCGGTTCGGCAGAGTCCGGTGGCGGCGGTTTGGGTGGAAAATGTGCCGTAATTTCCCGACCGATCATCATCTGCACGATCTCTCCTTCAGATCGCGCGCCCTGCTGAAAAGTCTCGATATGCTTGCCATTACGAAAGACCGAGCACTTGTCGGCAATAGCCTCGATTTCATGCATCCGATGAGAAATCGTCAGAATTGAAATGCCGTCATCACGCAGGCGGCGCAAGATTTCGAAAACCGTATCGACGTCGGCTGCGGTCAGGGCCGATGTTGCCTCGTCCAGGATTAGCACGTTCGGGTTTTTCGCCAGTGCTTTGGCGATTTCCACCATTTGTCTGCGCGACAAGGGTAAATCCCGTACCCGTGACATCGGGTTAAGGTCCTCGCATCCAATGCGGGCCAGTAGCTCTTCTGCGCGTCTGCGCTGTGCTTTGGCGTCAATCAGGCCAAAACGCCGGGGTGGATCGGATATTGAAATATTGTCGGCTACCGACAGGTCCGGCAACAGCGAAAGTTCTTGGAAAATACATACGATGCCCTGCGCATTGGCCGCTGCAGGATGGGAAAAACTTGCAAGCCTACCATCCAGGCGGATTTCCCCCTCATCAGGTTGAACGACGCCAGACATAATTTTTATGAGCGTGGATTTTCCGGCGCCATTTTCTCCGAGAACAGCGTGAACTGATCCCAGCTCACAAGAAAAGTCCACGTTATCAAGTGCCGTCACACCGCCATAGCGTTTGGTGACGCCGGTCAGCTGGACGTGCGCTTGGGCAGGATCTTTTGGGGGTGCCGACATGAAATTCCCGAAACTCAAAAAGGGTAAAGCCAAAACGCCGGACCAAATGGCCCGGCGTTGTTGTTGTCGTCCTATTCGAGGTTTTCGGCGTCCTTTGTCATGATCTCCCGTGCGGTGATATTGACGTCACAGGCTGGGAATTCATTGACGGTAAAGAAGTTGTCCGTCAAATCGGGCCAGTAGTTTTTACCCGCTTCAAGTTCATCATACCGTGTCGACGGGATCGGGATGGAAATCAGCTGTGGCATTACCTGACCGTCAAGGGCGGCAAGGGCCGCTTTCATGGCCACGGAAACCATACCGGGCGACTGCCCGATGGAAATGGCCTTCAAACCGTTGTCAGCTTGCTCTGCGAGGATCTTGCGGAAACCGTTTTCAGCTTCTCCAGCCAGCGGGACCATAGGGTGTCCGGCGTCCAGCATGGCGCGGACAGCACCTGTCGTACCACCCTGCACCACAACGCCGTCAAACTGGCTGTGCACGGCAATCGCATCTGCTGTTACTTTCTGCGCTGTGCCGTCGTCCCAGTTGCCGACAACTTCGACAATGTCCCAGTTCCCGCCAGACGCATCCATGACCTCGTGGAAACCGATGTTGCGGTCGCGGTCAACCGAGTTACCCGGCAGGCCGCGGACTTCGAGGATCTTGCCTTCAGATTTGTCGCCAAACTGCTCGAGCAACCAGCGCCCATACATACGCCCCATTTCGAGTTGGTCTTTGTTCACCTGCATCACTTTGTCCGTGTCGAGCACGTTGTCAAAAGGCACCAGCACCACGTCGTTTCGGTCAGCGAGGCGGATAACGCGATCAAAACCCTCCGGGGACACCGCAATGGTCACGATTGCATCGTAGCCCTGATTGATGAAATCCTCGATTGCTCCGAGTTGGGCTGCCACATCCGTGCCAGTAGAGACAACTTTGAACTCTTCAATCTGCGCCGCAATGTCGGGCTGGGATGCGTAGGCTTTCGCCGTCTGGATCATTTGGATTCGCCATGTGTTGCCAACAAATCCGTTCACAATTGCGATCTTGTGAGGGCCTTCGCGTTTTTCCCACTGAAAGTAGCCAATCTCACTATTCCATGGGGCAAAACATCCGGGATCGAACCCGGGTCCTGCAACTTTTGCCGGTGCTGCGACAGCGGCACTCGCCATCATCATCAGCGATAGAGCCGAAGGGGCAATCGCCCGCTTAAAGTTAAACATTCTTATTCCTCCACTGTGGTTTCTGGGCATTTTTTGCCCACTATAATTTTATGTGCCCGCGCCCAAAAACTGGCGCTAAGCAAAAGTAATTCTGAAACGATACCCCTATTTCTTTTCTATGCAAGTGATTGGATAGGCCGGGCATTGACGCTGCTGCCACTAGGGCCCGGACAACCAGCCTCAAAAATATCTTGCGCAAATGTGCGCAAACACTGCGGATTCAGTCGAAAACCAAGAAAATTTTCGTCTGCGATAAAAGCTGCCCGACGCTAAGAAAACAACATCAAGAGCCGGTTTGAGAATTCTTTCAATAGACGCCGGTCTTGTACGAAGAACTTGGCGTAAGACGGGCAGGGCAGGGCAGCCCAGCAGCACCCCGTCACGACGAGTCCTGCCTCGTGAAAATACTTCAAAACAACTTCCGAAATCGTCCGATTGGCCGTGTTTTTGTTCGTCTGGTTCCAATAATCGCCGTGGAATGTAGAGTATCCGCCGCTCGAATTTGGAATCGATGTGAGCCACGGCACCGTTCGCTTCTGGCGGAACATATTTGGTCCGATTTTCGCCCCTGAGATCGGGAGGGGGAAGCGCAGAAAAAATTAGGGCTCTGAAACTCCTCAAGAAATTGCGCACCTTACCGAGCAGACGGCGGAAGCTTTCTAAGACGTGGATACGACTTTGTCCTCCAACAGCTTGAAAGACTTGGACAAGCTGGACGTAGAGGCTGGCATCAGAACGACCTGGAGACAGCAACGGAGTGCCGCAAAATGGCGACTTCCATAACGTTGCCGCATCTGCGAACGCTTCAGCCAGGCGACTTCAGCTTCGGGCTCTGATCTGCCGTTCGCCACGGCTTGGATCAACGACTGCTTTTTGGGCAATGGCCGGTTGCGCGGGTCATATTGAGCGATGTGAACGCAGTTGAAAGGGGTGGGCATGTAATGGGACGCAAAGATGTTTTGCTGACCAGTCAGAACTGACGGCGCATGCAGGCGGCCAAGTTAAAGGTCGTTGGGCATGAGGGTTTGACCAAATTTTCCGGCAGTAGGCCACCACGAGAGGGACGGGTCGCCGCTTGCCCGTAACCCGCTTTGCATAGGTTTCCAGAGATTACTCCGGCATCGTCACGGTGCCGACGACATGGGTCTTTATCAGCCGTACTGCACGCTGAAACTGCTCTGTCTGGTTTGTCGCGATGCCTTCGCCTGTCATGCCGTCGTATTTCCCGGTGCCGGACACGACAGTCCAGGTGTTTGCAGCGCCCTGTGCCCCGGCGATCCACTTTATTGTAAAGGTATCCGTCCCCACGCCGTAGATGCAAATTCCGCCAATGTCGTTGGTACCGTCTTCGAAGTAGAAACCGGACCCCAGGCAGCGTGACGGTCCATCTTCAAAGGGGCCCTCGAGGACTTCCGTGTAACTTTCACTGTCCTGATAGTAAAAGCCTCCATCGTCCAACTCGAAAGTGTCTCTGGAATTCATGCTCGCTTCCATATTCAGCTCAATGCGCTGTTCAGCCAACACCGCGCTTGTCATGAACAGACACGCTATTGCTCCCGAAACGATGTAGTTCGTCATCCCAACTTCTCCTGCAAATCCCAAAAAGCAATCAGGCAAGCCTAAGAGTTTCGCTTGTTTATGCAATGAAGTTATCGCGGCTCCACAGCGGCGCTGATGGCAGCCGTCAGGGCTGGGCCACAACGTAATCGGGCACGATACCGGCTTGTGCGATGGCCGCGGCGACATCCTGACCTGCAAAGAAGCCATAGTCCGATATCAGGGCAGAGGCGACACCGGCGGTACGGGCGCCAAGAATATCCGTGTGCAGACTGTCGCCCACCATCACGACACGTGATCTGTCCACCGTTCCCAGACGCTTGAAGGCCAGATCGAAAATATTGGTGAAAGGTTTTCCAAAGAACTCCACCGAGGCTTTGGTGCGGTTCGCCAGCCTATGCGCAAAGTGGCCCGGCTCGACCGAGAAGCCCTGTTCGCGCGGGGCGACGATATCCGGGTTGCCGACCAGCACGGGGCGCAAGCGCGACAGCAGAGCATTCTCCAGCAGGGCCTGTCGGGTTTCGGTCCATGCAGCGGAGCCGATCAGCAGGAATCCCTCGACCACATCATAGGGGGAGGGGTCTTCTTCGAGATAGGTCAGGTTCAGGCCTTCGAGGTCACCCAGGCCAGCGCTGCGTGTAGCCATCAGGCCCCAGTGCTTATCGCGCAGGCCCTGCATGCCTGCCAAAAGCGTGGCACGGCTGGTGACCACGTCTTCGGGCGCAAAATCATACCCGAGCCTTGCGTATTTCTGCATCAGCGTGGCATGCGGGAACCCCGCCGCGTTGGACACGACAAGCACACGCTTGCCGGCGGCTTTCAGGTTTGCAACACGCTCGGGCGTGCCGGGGATTGCCCTGTCACCGATGTTGAGAACGCCAAACGCGTCGAGCAGGAACACGTCGAAGTCATCGGCAAGGTCTTCCAGCGTTGCCGCCGTGCGATACTGCCTGTCGCTTGGCGCGGCCTGAGGCAACCGGTGGCGCACGGCCTCGTAAGCTGCAAAAGCCTCATGTGCAGAGAGACCCGTCAAATGATGGCTCCCCGTACTTTGGCCGAGACCCATTCACTGATGACGACAGCGGCGAGGATTACAATCAGGATCAGGCTGACCTGTGGCCAGGCCAGAACATTCAGGGATGCCGACAGCTGCAACCCGATGCCGCCTGCGCCGACCAGTCCCAGAACGGTGGATTCGCGAATGTTGATATCCCACCGGAAAACAGCGATGCCCGCAAAGGCCGGCAGTATCTGCGGCACAATGCCATAGGCCATGACCTGCCATCTGCTGGCGCCGGTTGCGGTGATTGCCTCCACCTGTGTCTGGTCAATCTCTTCGATTGCCTCGTAGAGAAGTTTGGCGCAAAACCCGATGGACCGGATGGCGATTGCAATCACACCCGCAAAGACGCCGGGGCCGATGATGGCGATCAGCAGCAACGCCCAGATGAGCGAATTGATGGAGCGGGTGGCCACGATGATAAGCAGCGCGATCGGCCGGATAATCAAAGCGGAGGGCGTCGTGTTCCGCGCGGCCAGAAAGGCCACCGGCACGGCCAGAAAAAGAGCGATGATGGTCCCCAGTGTCGCGATATTCAGCGTATCCCAGATCGGGCGGCCCAGTTGGGTGATATACTCCCATCTTGGCGGTGTCGCGCGGGTCCAGATGTCATCGGCAATCCGTGGTGCATCCCAGACGAAGAACCATGTCGTCGAGGCGGAGATGATCTGCCAGCAATAGACAAACACGGCCACCCCCAAGAGCCAGCCGAACCAACGGGCGAGGTTCTGGCCGTTTGTCCGGCGCCGCCAGACTTGTCCTCCTTCGCGTTCCAGTACCGGCATTACTGGACCCTCGCGCGAATGATACCGGAGAGGTATTCGAGGGCCATGACGATCCCGATGATTAACAGCAGGATGGCCGCGGCAGTGTCATACTCATAGCGGTCAAAGGCAGTGTTCAGCGTGGCACCGATCCCGCCTGCGCCGACCAGACCGAGGATGGCACTTTCGCGGAAATTGATGTCGATCCGGTACATGGACAGCCCCACCAGACGCGGCATGACCTGCGGCTGCACGCCGTAGTTGATCCATTGCATCCAGCGGGCACCGGAGGCTTTGATGGCTTCAGCCTGCACCTTGTCCATGGATTCAATGTCTTCTGCCAACAGCTTGGACAAAAAGCCGATTGTGGCGAAGGAAAGGGTCAGGAACCCTGCCAGCGGTCCAAATCCGAAGATGGCGACCAGCAGGATGGCGACGATGATTTCCTGCAATGCCCGGCTGATCGCGACAATGCCGCGGCAGATCACATAGACCGGCAAAGGGGCGATGTTGCGCGCAGCCCCGAGACCGATGGGGATGGAGATAAGAATACCGACCACGGAGGCCGCCACGGTCATTACGATGCTCTCTACAAGACCGCTCCAGATGTCGCTCCAGCGGGAGACAAAATCGGGGCTGGTGAAGGCGACAACGAAGGCCCAACCGCGGTCAAGCCCTTCATACACGCGGCCCCAGTCGACTTCGATTGTCATATAGGCCGCGATAAGATAGGCGAAAAATCCCAGCATCAGGCCCCAGCGCAATAAGGGATTTTTCACGAAGGCGGGTTTGCGCCAGCCTTTGCCCAGCATGTCGTCAAGCTCGCGATGGCTCATTCCGCGGCCTCGATGTCTTCGTCATCAACGCTCTCGATGGTCGCTTCCCAGTCTTCTTCGCCGTAGATTTCGGTCAACTTGTCCGGTGTCAGCCCGGTGGGGCCACCGTCATAGACGATCTCGCCAAACCGCAGGCCGACCACGCGCGGCACGAACATTTGCGCCAGTGCCACATCGTGAATATTGATGATGGCAGCCAGACCGCGCTCCTGACAGAGTTCGGTTATCAGCCGCATGATCTGGCGGCTTGTCTTGGGATCGAGCGAGGCGGTCGGTTCGTCAACCAAAAGTAGCTTGGGATTTTGTATCAGCGCACGACAGATGCCCACACGCTGCCGCTGGCCACCCGAAAGTTCATCTGCCCGTTTGTCGGCCATATGCAAAAGACCCACACGATCAAGCAGGCGAAACGCCTCGTCCACATCAGATTGCGGATAGCGGCGCAGAAACGAGCGCCAGAAGCCAACGTACCCCAAGCGGCCCGACAGCACATTTTCCATCACGGTCAAGCGCTCGACCAATGCGTATTCCTGAAAGATCATGCCCATTTCGCGCCGCGCTCTGCGCAATGCTCCGGCCCCCAGAGTGGTCAGGTCCGTGTCTTCGAGCATCACAGCGCCGCTTGAGGGTTCCACCAACCGGTTGATGCAGCGGATCATCGTGGATTTGCCTGCACCCGAAGGCCCAATCAGGGCGAGCACCTGCCCCTTGGGAACCTCAAGATCAATGGCTTTCAGCGCCTGATCACCGGTTTTATATGTCTTTGTAAGCTTTTGAAGGCGCAGCATAAAATAGCCCCTAACGCGGCAGTGAGACAGGCCCGAAAAGGGCCTGTCCTGTCAAGTTTTTCTTACTGGCAGGCGTAGGAAACGCCGTTGGCCGCATCGATCTTGCGGATGACTTCCCAGAACTCCTGATAGGTCATTTCAAGGAACTGACCCTCGTTCGACTTGGAAAATTCCGCCTCAAGCGTTGTGCCTTCCCATTCAAAGCTGAAGAAAGCATTGCGGATTTTATCCTGCAGCTCGGGTGTCAGGTTATAGACAGTGCCGAAACCGGTGGTGGGGAAGGTTTGAGACTTGTAGATTACCTTCACGTCGTCTTCTTTGATCACATCGCGCGAGATCATCCGCGATTTCACCGAATTGGCGATTGAAGCGGCCATGTAATCCTTGTTGGCGACACCCAGAATAGAGTTATCGTGCTTGCCCGAGAACACAGGTTCGAAATCGCGCTCGGGCAGCATGTCAAAGTCACCCTTGAGGATGGCTGAAGGCGCTTTGAACCCCGAGTTCGATGTGGGCGATGTGAAGGCCAGTTGTTTGCCTTTGATATCTTCCACTGTTTCGATGCCTGATCCGGGGTAGGTGATAATCTCCATTTCATAGCCGAAATTGCCGTCTTTCGAGGCCATGATCGTGAACGGACGGAAGCCCGCACAGTTTACTGCCAGTGGGTTGGACCCGGTGTTGAAACCCGCGATATGCAGACGGCCCGAGCGCATCGCTTCGATCTGGGCGGCGTTGTTCTGGACGGGGAAGAAGACAACATCCTTGCCCGTTTCGGCTTCGAGATGCTCGAGGAAATCCGACCATGCGGTTTTGTAGACGGCCGGGTCTTCGACCGGTGTGTAGGCAAAAATCAGTGTGTCGGGGTCAAGCTGTTGGGATGCATCTGTCGGAATGTCGGCGATCAGGTCGCCATCCACGTCGCAGAACCGTTCGTCCAGATCGCCGCGTGGACAGTCCTGCGCAGAGGCCATCCCACCCAGCGACATTAAGGCGATAGCCGATGCTCCCAGCAGTAGTTTGATATCTAGTTTCATATTTTCCTCCCAGTTATTCACGGCATGGTTCACCGCGGTCAGTTATTCGTTGTTATGCCGGCTTAGCAACAAGAACTTCAACGCCGGCTTTCGTGATGCTGCCAAGCAGCTCGCCCGTGGGGCGGGTGTCAGTCAGTATCGAATTCAGTGCGGCCAGGTCGCCGACATGCGCCAGCCCTTTGCGTCCGAACTTTTCGGAATCGACCAGCAGGTGGCGTACCGCCGCGCGTTGCAGCATCACACGTTTGACGGCGGCAAAGCCGCGCACGGATTCCGACGGGCCCTCTGCCGAGAAGCCGGACGAGCCGATCATGCAGCGGTCGACATTGAAACGCGACAGAAATTCCAGTGTCTCGGTCCCGATGGTTGCAGATTCCGCCGCCAGATACTCGCCCGGGCATAAAAGCACCTGTACCGCGCCGTGCCCGAGGGTCATAGCGATCGGGATGGAATTGGTGATGACCGTGCACTCGGTGCCGCGAAAGGCCAGCGCGCGTGCCATCTGAATGGTGGTCGAGCCGGAATCGATCATCACCGTTTCGCCTGCCCGAATAAGACCCGCTGCACATAGGCCGATCCTTTCGCGCTCTTCCACGCGGGCGCTTGTCCGTTCATCTAGGCTGGGGTAGTGGCCCTGCGCGGGGGCGGAAGCACCGCCATGGGCGCGCGCAATCAGGCCGTCGCCCGACAAGGCATCGAAGTCACGCCGCAGCGTCTCGGTCGAGACGTTGAAGCGCTGTGCAAGGTCGCTGATCCGAACATGCGGGCGCAGTTTCAATTCCAGCAAAATCTGGCGACGACGGTCAGACTTCTTGAGCCTGCCGCTGCCATCTGACGACTGTGTCCGGCGCGTTTTCGTTTCAGACATTTAAAACCCAGCTTCGTTCAACCTGCACTTTTGTGGGCTTTCGGGCATAATGCAACGATTTTTGTTGCATAAGCCTCATCATAGTGCTGAAATTCGTGCAACTACCTAATTTTTATAAAAAACAGCTTTTTAAGGAACAACCTGCTGACTGGAGCCACACCCAATAAACGGCAAAAGCACCTGAAGACCGGAGGGGCTTTATGAGCGCGCGCGACACGGCCGACCAAATCGCTGCGCTGCCCGTTTACTGGGACGCGCGCGGCAAGCTGCGTGTTCTCATGGTGACCTCACGCGACAGAGGTCGGTGGGTTATGCCGAAAGGATGGCTGATGGACGGCAAAAAACCATGGTGCGCGGCAGAGATCGAAGCCATGGAAGAAGCCGGTGCCGTCGGTTTTGTCTCGGATCAGCCAATCGGACATTACCATTATGACAAACGGATGGACGATCGGACAATCGTCCGTTGCCGCGTGACGCTTTACCCGATGGTTGTGGAAAAGCTTAAACGCCGCTGGAAGGAACGCAAGGAACGCAAGCGCCATTGGTTTTCACCGCAAAAAGCTGCGAAACTTGTGGAGGAAAAGGAACTTTCGCGATTGCTGAAGGATCTGGCGGGCAAGCCAGAAATGTCGGCGGTGTTTGAAAAACTGCGAAAGGCGGCGTGAGGCTGGGCAAGAAAACCCGGAAAATCCGGCGTGTTATTTTTCAAGGGAGGAAGAAAATGAGGAAACTAGCAACAACAGCTTTGGGCTCTGTGATTGCGTTGGCAGCTTCTATGTCTGCAGCGCAGGCCGATAAACTGACGCTTTACTGTTCCGCGCAGGAAGACTGGTGCCAGTTGATGGCCCGCAGCTTCGAGGATGCCACGGGCATCGATGTCAACATGACCCGAAAATCGTCGGGTGAGACCTTTGCGCAAATCCGCGCGGAAAGTTCCAACCCCAAGGGCGATGTCTGGTGGGGTGGCACGGGTGATCCGCATTTGCAGGCTGCTGAGGAAGGGTTGACGATGGAATATATGTCACCCATGCGCGACCAGTTGCATGACTGGGCAATCAGTCAGGCCGAAAGTGCCGGCAACAAGACAATCGGTATCTATTCCGGTGCGCTAGGGTATGGATACAACGCTGATCTGCTGGCGGCCAACAGCCTGCCTGAACCCGCCTGCTGGAAGGACCTGCTCAAGCCCGAGTACAAAGGGCACGTGCAGATGGCGAACCCGAATTCATCCGGAACGGCCTATACCACGCTCGCCTCCATGGTGCAGATTTTCGGTGAAGATGACGGGTTCGAGTTCATGAAGGGGCTGCATTCGAACATCAACCAGTACACCAAGTCAGGCTCGGCCCCGATCAAGGCGGCGGGTCGTGGAGAGAACACCATCGGTATTGTCTTTATGCATGATGCGGTAAAGCAGGCTGTCTCGGGTTTCCCGATCAAAGTCGTGGCACCATGTGAAGGCACTGGATACGAGATCGGTTCCATGTCGATCATTGACGGTGCGCGCAATGAGGACGAAGCCAAGAAGTTCTATGACTGGGCTCTTTCAACCGACGCGCAGAACCTCGCACTGCAGGTCAACGCGTTTCAGGTGCCATCGAACAAAAACGCCGAGACCTCAGGATCAGCGCCCGACATGAGCCAGATCAAGCTGATCGACTATGACTTCAAGAAGTACGGCTCGTCCGATGAACGTAAACGGCTGTTGCAGAAGTGGGACGAAGAGGTTTCTGTTCTGCCGCAGTAAGTGACTGACACCGCACCAAAAACGACCCATCCGGCCCTGATCTTCTGGATCGTCGCCGGGTGGGTCGGCTACTGCCTGCTGCCGTGGTACATGGTGGAGGACGGCCTGTGGTCGTTTCAGTGGCTGGTGGACGGCTATCCGTTCGACGAAGATTATGCGCCGGCGTTTTTTCTGATCGGGCAGGGCGCAAAGCTATGGCTCGCCCCGCTGCTGGTGCCGCTCGCGCTGCCGCTTTTTGTTCTGGGCCGCGCAAAATCCGATCCGCTTTATGCACGGTTTTTGATCCTTGCGGGCGCGTTGGGGTTCAGCTGGCTGATCGCGCAGGGGTTCAGTATCGGCATACGTGGGTTCAGCTTTGACTGGCTTGAGGCTTTGTTTGGCGAATTGGGCGACCGCCAGTTCGGCATGGGCTATGGCGCAATGATCTGCGCATCGGCCTTTCTGTTTCTATTGACCCAAGGCATCGCGGCGCGCGGGGCCATCAATGGCGACGTCTTCGTTGTGGGTGCCATCGGCGGTGTCATCACAATCGTCACCGCTTTTGTGTTTTTCCCGATTGCCAAGATGCTCTTTGCCGCTTTCGTCACCGAGGAAGGGGCCTATTCACTAAGCGTTTTCGCTTCGAAATTCTTTGACGACAGGCTTTGGGGGCTTGGCTGTTTCTGGGGCGCGCGCTGCGGCGCCGCGTGGAATTCGCTGTTTCTGGCGATCCTTGTCGGGTTCATCACAACCGCGCTTGGTCTTTGCTTTGCTCTAGTCGTGACCCGTTCGGGCTTTCGCCACAAACGCGCGCTGCGTGCGCTGACCGTGCTGCCGATCATCACACCGCCCTTTGTGATCGGTCTTGCGCTGATCCTCCTTTTTGGGCTGTCGGGTTCGGTGACGCAGTTCTTTGCGGAGCTTTTCGGTACGCAGCCCACACGCTGGCTTTACGGGATGCCGGGTGTTCTGATCGCGCAGACGCTCGCCTTTACGCCGATTGCGTTTCTCGTGCTGATCGGCGTGGTCGAGGGGGTATCCCCATCGATGGAAGAAGCCGCGCAGACCCTGCGGGCGAACAGGTGGCAGACCTTCAAAACCGTGTCACTGCCTCTGATGCGGCCCGGTCTGGCCAATGCCTTTTTGCTGGGCTTTATCGAGTCGATGGCCGATTTCGGCAATCCTCTGGTGCTGGGCGGTAACTTTGACGTGCTGTCGACCGAGATTTTCTTTGCCATCGTCGGCGCGCAATACGATCAGGGCAGGGCGGCCGTGCTGGCGATGGTGCTCTTGTTCTTTACCCTGTCTGCCTTTTATGCCCAGCGGGTCTGGCTGGGCAAGAAAAGCTATACCACCGTGACGGGCAAGGGCGACGCGGGCGTGCATCCATTGATGCCCACGGGTTTGTCGGTTCCCGTGCTGGTCATCGCGCTTGGCTGGGCGGCTTTCACCATCGTCGTCTATGCCATGATCGTTTATGGCAGTGTGGTCGAGCTTTGGGGCGTCAACAATTCACTGACCTTCAAGCACTATGTCACGGCTTTTTCGGTCCGGCTCGAAGACGAGGGCATCCGCTGGACCGGTGCCGCCTGGGACAGCTTCTGGACCACGATATCCATCGCTGCCATCGCCGCCCCGCTGACAGCTGCCGTGGGATTGGTCACGGCCTATCTGCTGACCCGGCAGAGCTTCGCCGGCAAGAACGCTTTCGAATTCGGCACCATGTTGTCCTTTGCCATTCCCGGCACCGTCATCGGCGTCAGCTACATACTTGCCTTCAACGTGCCCCCGATCGAGATTACGGGAACGGGCGTCATTCTTGTGGTGAGCTTTATCTTCCGGAACATGCCGGTCGGCGTACGGGCGGGTATCGCCTCCATGTCGCAACTTGACCGGTCTCTGGATGAAAGCTCGCTCACCCTTGGCGCCAACTCATGGCAGACCTTCCGCCGCATCATTCTGCCACTTCTGCGCCCTGCGATCCTTGCAGCTTTGGTGTATAGCTTCGTGCGCGCCATGACCGCGATCTCTGCCGTGATCTTCCTTGTCAGTGCCGAGTATGACATGGCCACCAGCTACATTATCGGGCGCGTGGAGAACAACGACTATGGCCTTGCCATCGCCTATTCCACGACGCTGATCTTCGTGATGCTGACAGCGGTGGGGCTTTTGCAACTGCTTGTCGGCCGGGTCAGGATCGGACGACGCACCCAGCATGGAACGGAGAAATCGTCATGAGCGACACCAAAATCGGCTCCAAGGCCGCGCCCGTCCGGTTTGACGGAGTGTCAAAGGTATTCGGCAAGAATGTAGTCGCTGTGGACAATATCGACCTGCATGTGGCTGCTGGCAAACTCGTGACGCTGCTGGGCCCGTCCGGGTGCGGCAAGACCACCACCCTGCGCATGATCGCAGGGTTGGAGATGGCGAGCTCTGGCAAGATTTTGATCGGAGAGCGGGATGTTACCAAGCTGCCCGCGACGGATCGGGATGTGTCGATGGTATTTCAGTCCTATGCTTTGTTTCCGCATATGACGGTTCTGGAGAATGTCATGTATGGGCTTACGTTTTCCGGATTTGGCATGGGCGAGGCGCGCAGTCGTGCGATGAACGGATTGGAGCTTGTCGGCCTGAAGGGATTTGACAACCGCCTGCCATCCGAGCTGTCCGGCGGGCAGCAGCAGCGTGTCGCGGTTGCGCGTGCGCTGGTTCTGGAGCCACAGGTGCTGCTTTTCGATGAGCCGCTGTCCAACCTCGACGCCAAACTCCGGCGACAGGTCCGTGAGGACATCCGCGCAATCCAGCAAGACCTTGGCCTGACAGTTGTTTATGTGACACACGATCAGGAAGAGGCTTTGGCGGTCTCGGATGAGATCGTCGTCATGCGCAATGCAGCGATTGCCCAAATCGGCACGCCCCGACAGCTTTATGACGCGCCAAATGACCGCTTTGTTGCGGATTTCATAGGTGAGGCCAATCTGCTTGCCTGCCAGATCGTTGCCGTGAATGGCGATCAGGCCACCATCGATATCGAGGGCTACCGCTATACACTGGCAGCGCGCGGCCTGCCTGTGGGCCCTGCGACCATCGCGGTGCGACCATCCCGACTTGTGATCACCCCCGATCAGGGCATCCCAGCCACCGTTGCCAAGGCAACTTATGTGGGTGTGCGGATGGAATACACGCTTACCGGACGTTTTGGTCAGGTCTTTGCGGTACATGAAGATGTGGACACACCTTTGAGCCCCGGCACCGAGGTACGGATGGGTTTCGCGGACAAGGGGCCGGTGCTCTTGCCCGAAGAATAGAAGTGCCCGCAAAATCGCTCAGGTGGGCCAGGCCCGTTCCGCCATATCGTGCAATGTGTCAAAGACCTCTGCTGTGCCGACAATCACCCTGCCGCCGTCACGGATCATCTCCCGGGCGTCCTGTGCCTCGACGATACCGCCAGCTTCCGAGATCAGCAATTGTCCCGCCAGACAATCCCACGCGTTCATATGCTCTTCGACGTAGCCCAAAAGCCGCCCCGCTGCGACATAGGCAAGTGACAAAGCACCACTTGCATTGCGGTGAAACATGGCGCCGTGTTCTATCAACTCGGCCACGATCGGAACCACGTGGCGGGCCTCTCGTCGGTTGGAATAACCCACAGCGACGGTGCCTTCGTTCAGCGGCACGCCCGCAGCGACCTGCATCGGCACCCCGTTGAGCATGGCCCCGCCGCCAAGGGTCGCCGCGTAGGTCTCGTTTACATTGGGGTCGTGGATGACCCCGACATGTGTTTGCCCATCTGTCACGCCAGCCAGAACAATTGTCCATGCAGGAATACCGTTGACGAAATTCGTGGTGCCATCGATCGGGTCAATGACCCAGTCAAATCCGCTTGTCCCGATGGTGTCGCTGTACTCTTCCCCGAATATCCCGTCGTCGGGCCAGTCTTCAGCGATCCGTTGGCGGATAAAAGTCTCAACGCTCCGGTCCGCTTCGCTCACCCAGTCCTGCGATCCTTTCTGATCGACGACAAGCGCACTGCGGTTTGCAAAATACGTGGCGGCAAGCGCGCCGGCCTGCTCGCACACCGATAATGCGAAGGCGCGGCGGTCCAAAAGATGATCCATGTTTCCCCTATCTGCCCTTGAGCTTTACTGGCCCGAGTAGACAGCCGCTTGGGACAATTGGCAAATGTTGCTTGGCCGGCTGATCCTGTCTGCCTTGACGGCCCCGTCCCACACGCAGCACAGCACACCCTAAACTCAAGACAGCCAAGCGCGCCGCATCCGTTCAGAAATGGCGCGGCCGCAAGCGCTTGCGGGGCAGGGTCTACCCCTATGGTTCGGGCTTGCGCAAAATCGTTTGCTCCAACTGGCGTCGAAGGCGCGCTGCAGGAAGATCAAACGAGATGTCGACATCATCGTAGGTCAGCACGCTGTCCGATGAGACAGGGCGCACCAATCTGACGTCGCTGGCCAGTCCAAGCGGAAGAGCCCCCGCCGACACCGAAACTGCGCTTGGGCGCAGCTGGCCTGCCACTGTGTAGCCGCCTTCGCCATCGAGTATCTCGCCGACCTTGAGGTCACGTTTGGCGACGGCAACCACATCGGCACGGAAGGCTTTTGCAACGCCTGTTGCTTCGCCCCGCAGGCCGACGCTTGCGACTGACATCCCCAACTCCAGCCCGATCAGATGCCAGCGCTTGTAGGCACACATGTACCGTCCACTATCGTCGGTACGCACCTTGTACTCTTCCAGACAGTTCTTTTGATACTCAGTCACCGCGCGCACGCACACGAAGACCCCCATGCGAATATCGTAATCGATGGGCGCACCGGCACCGTCGAGACAGTTCTGCACCTCGACCATGCCAAGGCCCTCCAGCACACCGCCTTCTTGTCTGGGACGCATCTGGTTGGGCAAGTCATCGATCGAACCCGACGGATAGATGAGCCCGTTTGCGGGCGCACTCAACCCGCAGGCATTCGCGATGGCAGAGCTTTCGATGGCGGGTTTCGTGCCGTCCAGAAAAGAGTTGAACATTTTCGGGTTCAGACGACCGCGCGCCGCTTGTTCCGGCGTCAGCCCCCAATGATCCCAGACCGTATCCGGTGTCGAAAAACGGTATTCCGGTTTCCATTTGTGACCACGCCCGGCTGCAGCCACTTCAAAGCCGCAGGTGCGGGCCCAGTCAACCAGATCGCAGACCAAAGCAGGCTGATCCCCGAAGGCCATGGAATAGACCACACCCGCCTCCTGCGCTTTTTGGCTGAGGGCCGCACCACAAAGCGCGTCGGCCTCGACCGTGGCGCTGATGACGTGCTTGCCACGGCTGAATGCTGCCAACAGGTGATCAACGGCGATGACCGGGTTACCGGTACATTCAACAATAATGTCGATCGCGGGCATCTCGATAAGCGCCATGGCGTCATCGGTCACGAAGGTGGTTCCAGCCTGACAGGCCGCTGTGAGACCAGAGGCGCTGAACCGTTCCTGCGGCCATTCAGCAAGCGCCATATTGGATCGGGCCCGTGCGACATCCAGATCAGCGACCCCCACCACATGGATGCCGGGAAGCCGCAGGACCTGTGCCAGAAACATGGTACCGAATTTCCCCGCGCCAATGACGCCCACCCGAATTGGTGTTTCTTCTTCAGCGCGTGCCTGAAGCTGGCGATAGAGGCTCATCCTGCGATCCCCACTGCCTTAAAGAGCCCGGTGTCCGCTTGTTGTGCCGGACACAGGATCGCGCGGCAATCCACGTCGCCAAGATCTGCAAATTGTGGCATTCTTTCCCCCCAAATGATGCCGTTATACGCCAGCCTGTTCGACCAGTCACCCCGATCGGCGGTAACTGGTTTCGGATCAATGTCATTTTTCAGGGCGCTTTGCCGCGATAACGTCTTTCGGGCCGCATCTGCTTTTGGGAACAGGTGGGTAGCCGGGCGGAAGGTGTCAGAGCGCGTTGCGTTGACCAAGACATCATCACGCCCACGGGCACGCCGCCTGCCGCACCTAGGCTTTGCCCATTTCCCAGATGTCTAGCAAGGCGACCGCCGTTTCATTGGCTGTGTCGCCGTAGATCGCCACATCCAGCGGTTGCCTGCCAAACTGGTTGGACAAGGAGATCATCTCACCGCTTTCGATTTCGCGATGTACCATACTATAGGGCAGCCAACCGATCCCGATGCCGCGCAGGGCCAGTTCCTTGATCCCGCTGGAAAAGGCGGTTTCGCACACCGGGTTGCGGCTGTGTTCCTGCGTGGCAAAGGCCCGCTGGGCCTTGTTCAGAACGGCGCCAAAGTAGCTGTTTTCGGGATAGACAATCGCCGGCGTGTCTTCGGGAACCGAGTTGTCGACCTTGACGCTATAGCGCAGCGACCCGCCCACTACAGGCACAAGATAATCCACCCCCCATAGCGCACGCCGGACAGAAGCGCCGAACCGCAGCGATGTGGCTGTATCGGATTCGTAGCACAACAACATGCTGGTATCGCCACGCAGAAACATCGTGGCACAGTCGTTCAAATTCCCGGCGCGCATTCTGAATTTCAGACCGGGCAGAAGCTGTTTGGCCCGCAACGCCATGTCGGGAAATGTTGAAAAGACGGGGGCATGCTGAGCCGCGATTGAAATCGTCGATCCTGATGGCGCGAAATGCACAATTTGTGTGCGCAACTCACGAATGCGGGCAACCAGCGCGCGGATCTCTGCTTCGTTCGAGACGAGGGCCTTGCTGATACTCACGCTATTGGTTCCACGGTCCAGAACCTTCACGCCGAGCCAGTCTTCAAAACCGCGAATTCGCCTTGAAAAGGCAGGCTGCGTAATGTTTCGGCGCGCTGCAGCTCGGGTCAGATTGCGCTCTTCCAACAGCACCAGCACGTCATCAAACCATTGCATATCCATCAAGCAAACCCCTTTGCCCAAAGCATAGGTATGAGCAGCCCAAGAAAAAAGCATTATTCTTCACGCGGGCGATTGGTGATCCTTTGACTTGACTCGGGACAGGGGGATCACGCGTGACCGATACAGACCAGATTGTTGAACCGGGGGCGCAGGTTTCGCCAGAGATGACCAAAAGCCTGTGCAAGGATCTATCAATTGCACTGGAAAAATTTCCCAAGGTGCGTCTGGGGCATTTACCCACGCCGCTGGAACCAATGGACCGCCTGAGCGAGATGCTGGGAGGCCCGCGCCTGTGGGTGAAAAGGGATGATTGCACTGGCCTGTCCTCGGGCGGCAACAAGACCCGCAAACTGGAATTCCTGATGGCGGATGCGCAAAAGCACGGTGCGGATACGATCATTACGCAAGGCGCCACACAGTCCAATCACGCGCGCCAGACGACCGCCGCGGCGGCGAAGCTTGGCATGGGCTGCCATATCCTGCTGGAAGACAGGACCGGATCCAACGACCGCGACTACATTCTGAACGGCAATGTCCTGCTGGACCGGCTGCATGGTGCATCTGTGTCGAAACGTGCGGGCGGCACGGACATGAACGCCGAGATGGAGGCGCTGGCCGAAACGCTGCTGGCGCAAGGCAAGAAGCCCTATATCATTCCGGGGGGCGGATCGAACGCCATTGGGGCCCTGGGTTATGTCAATTGTGCCCGCGAATTGGCTGAACAGGCAGCAAGCACGGGATTGCACATTGATGCGCTGGTCCATGCGACCGGCAGTTCAGGGACACAGGCAGGACTGGTCGCCGGGATTGCCGCGATCCAGAGCGATATGCATCTGCTGGGCATCGGCGTGCGCGCTCCGCGGGAAAAGCAGGAACAGATGGTTTATGATCTGGCGCAGAAAACAGCGGATTACATGGGCACCGGCCTCACGATCAAGCGTGGCGATGTACGCGCCAACTGTGACTATGTGGGCCCCGGATATGGCCTTCCCACCGATGGAATGATTGCCGCCCTGAAGCTTCTGGCGCAAACCGAAGGCCTTTTGTTTGATCCCGTATACTCGGGGAAGGGGCTGGACGGGCTGATCGACCAGATCCGCAAAGGGTATTTCGACGGCATGGAGAATGTCGTTTTTCTACACACCGGCGGCAGTGCCGCACTGTTTGGCTATCCCGATACATTTGGGCTGCCAGGCTACTCAGATTAATAAACATAACTCAACAAGGAGACCGTAACCATGTCACTCAAAACCACTTTGTTATCTGCCACACTGATGACGGCACTGAGCGCGCCGGCCTTTGCGGAAAGCGTCAAGATCGGCGTGCCCACCTGGACAGGCGCACAAGCCATCGCCCACCTGCTGGGCGCTGTGGTCGAAATGCGCATCGGCGGGACGGTCGAATATGTCCCCGGCAATAACGCGACGATCTTCCAGGCGATGGATCAGGGCAAAGGCGACATCGATGTGCACCCCGACGTCTGGCTGCCGAACCAGGAAAGCTTTACCAAGAAATACGTAGATGAAGCGGGAACGGTCACCCTGTCGTCCAATCCTTACGAGGGCAATCAGGGGTTCTGTGTTTCCAAGGACTTTGCCGCGGCCAATGATATCTCTGACATCGCCGATCTGGGACGCCCGGATGTTGCGGCGCTGATGGACAGCGATGGCAACGGCAAAGGCGAGATGTGGATTGGCGCGCCGGGCTGGGCCTCGGCGAATGTGAACGAGGTGAAAACCCGCGACTACGGCCTGCTGGACTTCATCGAGCCGGTCCGCGCCGAAGAGAGCGTGAAAACCGCGCGCATCAAGGATTCCATCGCCAAGGGCGAGGGCTATGCGTTCTATTGCTACAAACCCCACGCGGTGTGGTTCATGTTCGACGTCGAGATGCTGACAGAGCCGACATATGATCCGGCAAAATACGTCATGGTACAGCCGTCAGATGACGCGGACTGGTATGAAAAGTCCAACGTCGCCACCAAGGACGCGCTCAAAGAAGTGCAGATTGCCTGGTCTAACTCGCTGCCGGAAAGGTCGCCTGCAATTGCAGAGTTCTTCAGCAACTTTTCACTGACGGCAGATGATGTCAGCGGATTTGCTTATGAAATCAGCGGCAAGGGTCGCGACCCTGCAGAGGTCGCCCGCGAGTGGGTAGAAGCGAACCCCGAGCGCGTAGACGGATGGCTGGGACTGTGATCCGGAGCGACTTTTAAAACTGCGGCGCGTGCGGGACACACCGCGCGCGCCACGCCCCAACGCGGGGCCAGACGGCGACGATGGAGCGCGATCCGGCATGCAGCAAGAAACAGTCATCGAAATTTCCAACGTCTGGAAGATTTTTGGCGCACGGCAGGATGAGGCGCTGCGGGCGATCCGGGACCGGGGGCTGACCAAACCGGAAGTATTACAGGAATTCAATGCAGTGGTGGGCGTTGCTGATGTAAGTCTGTCGGTCAATCGCGGTGAGATCTTTTGCATCATGGGCCTGTCCGGCAGTGGCAAGTCCACCCTCGTGCGCCATTTTAATCGCCTGCTGGAGCCGACCGACGGCAAAATCGAGATCGAAGGCACGGATGTGATGGCCTTGGCGCCACGCGAATTGCAGCGCTTTCGCAACCAGAAGATCGGGATGGTCTTTCAGAACTTCGCACTGATGCCGCACCGTTCGGTGCTGGACAATGTGGCAATGCCGCTTGAAATCCGGCAGGTGGCCAAAAACGAGCGTATGCGTCAGGCTGCTGCGATCCTTGATATTGTGGAGCTGGGGGCCTGGGGGGCGAAGTTTGCCCACGAGCTGTCGGGTGGCATGCAGCAGCGGGTGGGGCTGGCGCGGGCGCTTGCGGCCAATCCTGATGTCTTGCTCATGGATGAACCCTTTTCAGCGCTCGATCCGCTGATCCGGCGGCAGCTGCAGGACGAATTCATTCGATTGTCCAAAATCCTTAAGAAAACCACAGTTTTCATCACCCATGATCTGGATGAAGCGGTTCGCATCGGCGACCGGATCGCGATCATGCGGGACGGCAAAATGGTACAGATGGGCACCGCGGAAGACATCGTGATGAACCCAGCCGATGAATATGTTGCAGATTTCGTTGCGGGCATTTCAAGGCTCAAGGTCGTGCACGCAGACGCCGTCATGCAGCCATTGCACAGCTTTGTGGCTAAAGGCGGCGTCGTTCCGCCCGATGCGCCCGGCGTGACCGGTGCTGAAACGCTCAGCAACCTTATCACGCTCGCAATTGAGAACGACAAACCGATCCTTGTAAAGCGCAACGGCGCGGATGTGGGCGTTATCACCCGGGCGGATCTTTTGCGCACCGTTGTCGAAGGGACCGAAATGTCATGAGAGACGATGAAATCAACCCGCTGGAAGACACTGAAAGCGACGCCGCGCTGGCCTATGCGCAGGAGCGCAAAGACAGCATCCGGACCTTTGTGCGCACCAACCCTGATTACTACATCGCAAATTTTGACAAAGTGGGCGCATCTTCACGCTTCACGCCCACATTCAACGCCATGGCGGGGCTTTTCGGCCCGATCTGGTTTGGTGCGCGGGGCCTGTGGTCTTGGGCACTGCCGTTTTTGATCATTGAAGCTATCGCCTTTGTTCAGATCGCCCGTGGGCTGTTCGGAGATTTGGCCGCCGATGCGATGGCGCGCATTGCCTCGATCGAAGGAACGTTGGATTTGCGCCGTCAGCAGCTTGCCGCGGCCATCGAAAGCGGATCGGATAGGGTGGATGCGTTCCAACGCGCGGTCGACGGGCTTGAGGCCAATATCGGCGGCATTCGCGCAGAGGCCGAGGCTTTGGCCGAACAGGGCCCGAGCATTGCGCTCATGGGTCTGGTGATCTTGGTTGTTGCCAAGCTCGTACAAGCCATTGCTGCAAATTGGGCGCTTGAGGCGCGGTTCTCTGAGTGGTTGTCGGATCGCACAATCCGCTCAGGCCTGCCGGTCGAGCAGATCATCTTCAGTGCGGTTTTCATGGTGTTGATCACGCTGGTGGCGATGGTGCATTACAGCTTTCCGGGGCGTTTCAGCATATTGAGCGATTTCCCAACCGACCCTGATATCCGCCTGACAGGCATTGCCTGGGTCGAGGATTTTATCGCCTTTTGTGTGCGCAATAGCGAAGCATTCTTTGACGGGTTAACCATTGGCATCCGAACTATCCTTGATGCGCTCGAAGTTATTCTGGTGCAAACGCCGTGGATCGTGATCGCAAGCCTGATCGTTCTGTTGACGTGGCTGACCGCGGGCATCCGGACGGCGATCTACTCGGGCGCCTTTCTGGGGTACATGGGCCTGCTGGGGTTTTGGGAAGCGGCGATGACGACGCTGGCGCTGCTGGGAACGGCGGCCTGCCTGTCCATCGCCATCGGGATTCCGCTGGGAATGTTTGCCGCGCGCCGGCCACGGTTTTACGCGTTTATCCAGCCGATCATGGACTTTATGCAGACCATGCCCGCTTTCGTTTTTATGGTGCCGGTGATTGCGTTTTTCGGCGTGGGCAAGCCTGCGGCGGTCATTGTCACGATGATTTTTGGAGGCACGCCAGTGGTACGCCTCACGGTTCTTGGACTGCGCGGCGTGCCCGAGAGCGTGCGGGAGGCGGCGATCTCGTTCGGTGCCAATAAGTGGTACCTGCTGACGCGCGTGGATTTACCGCTGGCCGGTCCGTCGATCAGGGCAGGGATCAACCAGACAATCATGCTGTCACTGGCGATGGTTGTTGTAGCCTCGCTCATCGGCGCGAAGGGTCTGGGCGAAGATGTCCTCGAGGCGCTTCAATACGCCAACGTCGGGCAGGGCATTCTTGCCGGCTTTGCAATCCTCTTCTGCGCCATGATCCTCGACAGGATTGTTCAGGGCCAGCGCAAGTGACACCGCTTGTTTTGGTCCATGGCTTCATGGGCGGCAGCGCGCAATGGGATGCGCAGGTCGCGGCCCTGCAAGGCAGGTATCACGTCATCACCCCTGACTTGCCCGGCTTTGGCAAGAACAACCACTTGCCTGCACGAACCTCAATCGGTGCCTACGCCGATTGGGTCATCGGAGAGCTGAGACAGCAGGGGGTCACGCGATACCATCTAATGGGCCACTCGATGGGGGGCATGATCGTGCAGGAGATGGCACGCAGGGATCAGGCAAAGATCGGCCGCCTTATTCTTTATGGCACCGGTGCCGTGGGCGTCTTGCCCGGTCGTTTCGAAACCATCGCGCAAAGCAAATCGCGTGCACTTATGGACGGCGCACAGGCCACAGCACGGCGGATCGCGGCGACATGGTTTCTGGATCGCGAAAACGCGCCGGGTTATGAGGCCTGCGCGCGCCTAGCAGAACTGGCTGCGCCAGACGCCATTCAGGCGGGTCTGGATGCGATGCAAGACTGGCGCGGCGACGAGTTCCTGCCCTCTATCACGCCGCAAACGCTTGTGCTTTGGGGTGATGGAGACCGCACCTATCAGTGGCCGCAAGTGCTGCAGCTTTGGACGACGATCCCCGGGGCCAATCTGGCCGTCGTACCAGGTTGCGCGCATGCGGTTCATCTTGAAATGCCCGATATTTTCAACCAGCTGGTGGCGCGCTTTCTTTCGGGATAACCAGTTGCCAGCATTCGTGGCGGTCCGTGTTTTGACGGGGTGACTGGGACAGGGGCGTTGGCGACAGGACTGTCTGACCTGTCACTGTGTCATCGTGCCATTCGCATAACCCTTGCGCAGAAACCTTTGGGACTGTTGCAAAAGAACGGTGGCGGACAGCAAGTCACGCCCTAGATGGCTCCTCAGGCGGGAGTAGCAGTTTCATGACGAAAAGAACGAGAATTGCGATCATTGGTGCGGGTATCACAGGTGTGCATCTTGGATCACGTCTGTCGGCAGTTGCAGATGTAAAGCTGTTCGAAAAATCGCGTGGAATCGGTGGCCGGATGTCGACCCGCCGAGCAGAGGGTTTTCAGTTCGACCATGGCGCGCAGTATTTCACAGCGCATAGCAAGGCTTTCAAAGAAATGTTGGCGCCGCATATCGCAGCAGGTCGCGTCGCCGCATGGAAGCCGCGTCTGACGTCATTGGGGCAGGGTGGCGCAACCCCGGTCTGGACGGCCCCCCGATTTGTCGCCGTGCCCGGGATGAACGCGCTTTGCAAGGCGATGGCGGAGGGCTTGGACATCGCTTTGCAAACACGTATCGCGCAGTTTGCAAAGACGCCGGCGGGGCGCTGGACACTCACCAGCGAAGCCGGAGAGCCCTGCGGCGACTTTGACTGGGTCGTTTCAACTGCTCCGGCAGAACAGACACTACGCCTGATGCCCGATTGCTTTCAAGAGACGACACCTTTGGCCAAGGCGCAGATGCTGGGGTGTTACAGCCTGATGCTGGGCGGGCTTGACCTGTCGGATCTGGGCTGGGACGCCGCAGTGGTGCATGACAGCCCCCTTTCCTGGGTAGCGGTCAATCACACCAAACCGGGACGGGCAGATGCATCTAGCCTCATGTGCCAATCGTCTAATCTCTGGGCGGAGACGCATATGGAAGACCCTTCCGGTGAAGTGCAGGATGCACTGCTGAAGACACTGCGGGACGTGACCGGTATCGCGGGGGAAAAAGCTACCTACATCAGCCTTCATAAATGGCGTTTCGCGAAAGTGGACAAAACACCTGCGAAACCCTATCTGTTGGACAGGACAAACGGTCTTGCCGCCGCGGGGGACTGGTGCGGTGCAGGCCGGGTGGAAGCAGGGTTTGAAAGTGCCGAAGCTCTTGCTGCAGAAATGTGCAAAAATATTTGATAACAAAATACTGCGGCGTGCAGTTAAACAATAGGGTTGGAAGGCAGAACCCGTGATGTACCGAGGGCGCAGTGCTGCTACAAGTTTCAAATCTGGCAAAAAGCTATGGATCGGCGGGAACCGCAGTAGAGGTGCTGCGCGACGTCAACCTGTCGCTTGCCGCAGCAGAAACGCTGGCGCTTGAAGGCGAGTCCGGCAGCGGTAAAAGCACGATCCTGCATCTCGTCGCCGGCCTGGATAAAACCTCAGGGGGCAGCATCATACTGGACGGTGCCGAACTCGCCAAGATGCGCGATGCTGAGCGCGCCGCGCTGCGACGCTCCACGGTGGGGATCATTTTCCAGCAGTTCAACCTGATACCCAGCCTGACCGCACGCGCCAACATCGACTTCCACGCCAAGCTGGGCGGGCGGCATGATCCCGATTGGGCGCAGCTGCTGGCGGAAAGGATCGGACTGGCCGAACATCTCGACAAATATCCCGAAGCACTTTCGGGCGGGCAACAGCAACGTGTTGCCATTGCCCGCACACTTGCCGCAAGGCCCAAGCTGATACTTGCAGACGAGCCAACAGGAAATTTAGACGAAGAAACAGCGGATAACGTGCTAAAGCTCATGCTGGAAAGTGCAGAGCAGGCCGGTGCGGCCGTCTTGATGGTGACCCATTCGCCGAGGCAGGCCGCGCGGATGTCGCGGCGGATGGTGCTGTCGCGCGGCGTGTTGCGGGAACGGTCGGAAACGGCCACAGAATGACCCGCGTCAGCGCCTCTGCATTCTGGTCCTACTGGATGCGCAACCCATGGCAACTGGCGATGCTTCTCGCTGGGCTTGCGCTCTCGACTGCGCTGTGGTCAGGCGTGCAGGCGATTAACGCAGAAGCCCGCGCGAGCTATGCCTCGGCTGCGGATGTTCTGGACGCAGGCGATGTCGCGCGCGTCCTCAAATCTGACGGCAGTTCGTTTACCGTGGAGGACTATGTCGCCTTGCGCCGCCTCGGCTGGCTTGTAAGCCCCGTTCTGGAAGGGGAAACCGAGCTTGACGGACACCGGTTCCGCATCGTGGGCATCGAGCCGCTGACCTTCCCTGCAGCACTGCCAGAGCGGCTTCAGGAGGGCGACGGCCTGGTGGATATGGTCGGTGCGCGCCCCGTTGTGCTTGCGCATCCTGACGACGTCACACTTTTGACCTTGACCGACATGCAGGTGCGC
This sequence comes from uncultured Roseobacter sp., assembly GCA_947501635.1. GTDB lineage: Bacteria > Pseudomonadota > Alphaproteobacteria > Rhodobacterales > Rhodobacteraceae > Roseobacter. The sequence continues at coordinate 81,841 of CANMWT010000010.1, read as the reverse complement.
GCCGACCGCACCCGTCCGCGTGGCAACCTTTTGATGGATATCGCTGCCGCCGACAGGCTTCTGGCCTCACAAGGCGAGATAAGGCGTCTGCTACTCAATCCCCAAAAACCCATAAATCAAAAGCCTTTACCCAGGGATTTTCGTGTGGCGCGCACAGATGTGCAGGCCGATGTCGCGCGGCTGACCCAAAGCTTTCACCTGAACCTCACCGCCTTTGGGCTTTTGTCCTTTGCCGTTGGTATTTTCATCGTTTACGGCGCTGTGGGCCTCGCGTTTGAGCAGCGTCGCAGCATGTTCCGGACCCTGCGAGCCTTGGGCATCTCGCTGCGAACTCTGGTCATAATGCTTGCTCTGGAGTTGAGTGTCTTTGCGGGGCTGGCGGGGCTTGCAGGGGTTGGGCTGGGGTATGTTATCGCGGCGGCTCTGCTGCCGGATGTGGCGGCGACGCTGCGCGGCTTGTATGGCGCTGACGTCGCGGGACAGCTGCAACTGCGCACGTCATGGTGGCTGTCGGGGATGGCGATGGCCTTCGGCGGCACAGCTGTCGCCGCCTGTGCTGCGATCTACAAACTCGCGCGCATGCCTGTCTTGTCGTTCAATCATCCCCGCGCCATGCGCATCGGCACATCTCGGGCTGCACGCGGGCTGGCCATCACCGCGGTGGGACTTTTCGCCCTTGGCATCGGCATCCAGACAGTGGCAAGCGGTTTGCTGGCGGGCTTTGCCCTGCTGGCGTGTTTACTCGTCGGAGCAGCATTCGCGTTGCCATGGTTGCTGGACCGCGCCCTTTGCTTGGCACAAGGGCAGAGCAGGTCAGCGCTGGTCCAGTGGTTTTGGGCAGACAGCCGCCAACAACTGCCTGGCCTCTCCATGGCACTGATGGCGCTTTTGCTGGCGATGGCGGCAAATATTGGCGTATCTACAATGGTTTCAAGCTTTCGGCTAACCTTTACCGACTATTTGGATCAGCGCCTTTCATCAGAAATTTACCTCTCCGCGACCACAACCGAAGAGGCGCAGGAGATAACCGCATTCTTGCGCGACAGGGTCGATGCGATCTTGCCAATCATGTCGGCACAAAGCCGCGTGGGAGGTCTGCCGGCAGAGGTTTACGGCATTATCGACCACAGCACTTACCGGACAAACTGGCCACTTATCGACGCAGAGCCAGACGTTTGGGACGCATTGGCAGCGGGAGACGGTGCGCTTGTGAACGAACAACTGGCCAGACGTCAGGGTTGGACGTTAGGTGACACCTTGCCATCAGGCGACCGGCTGCTGGGCATCTACAGCGATTACGGCAATGCGGTTGGTCAAATCATCCTGAGCGCGGACGTCTTTGTCCAAAGGTATCCTGAGGCGGACAGGCTACGCTTTGGCTTGCGCACCAACGCGGCGGCAGAGATCACAGAGGCGCTCAACACCGCATTTGATCTAAACGAAGATCAGGTTGTAAACCAAAGTGAATTAAAGGCTTTTTCTCTTCAGGTGTTTGAACGTACCTTTGCCGTGACGGGTGCGCTTAACATTTTGACGCTGTCGGTCGCAGGACTGGCGATATTCATCAGCCTTCTGACACTTGCAACGATGCGCCTGCCGCAACTGGCACCTGTCTGGGCGCTTGGGCTGACACGCGCCGCACTCTCGCGGTTGGAACTGCTGCGCGCGATCTGCCTTGCCGCGATGACCACAGCTCTGGCCTTGCCGGTGGGCTTGATCCTCGCTTGGGTGCTTCTCGCGATTGTGAACGTCGAAGCTTTCGGATGGCGATTGCCCATGTACGTATTCCCGATCGACTATATGCGCCTGACCGTCCTCGCCCTGATCGCCGCATTGCTCGCAGCCCTGTGGCCGGCCATTCGCCTTGCGCGCACAGACACGCAAAGCTTGCTCAAGGTGTTTAGCAATGAACGCTAAAATATTGATATTTTTTGTATTTGCAGTCATCACGCTGGGCAATACGGCCCAAGCGCAAGGGTTTGCAAACCTCGGGCGCACCGCTGAGGGTTTCAGCGAACCACAGCGAGGGTATACATTCGATTTCCCCAAAGATCACGGCGCGCATCCGGATTTCCAGATTGAATGGTGGTACCTCACGGCCAATCTGAAGGATGACGCTGGCCGCGATCTGGGCTTGCAGTGGACGCTTTTCCGGTCTGCACTGGCACCGGAAAGCAACCCGACTTGGTCCAGCCCGCAAATCTGGATGGGGCACGCGGCAGTCACCACGCCCGACGCACATTTCGTGGCCGAGCGCCTGTCGCGCGGCGGCATCGGTCAGGCTGGCGTCACTGCTGCCCCGTTCGACGCCTGGATCGACGACTGGCAGATGACAGGCGAAACGCTGGACGCTGTGACCCTAACCGCAAGCGGGGAGGATTTTGCCTATGAAGTCTCGCTGACAGCGCAGGGCCCGTTGGTGTTTCATGGCGAAAACGGTTATTCTCAAAAATCCGACAGTGGCCGCGCGAGTTACTATTATTCCCAGCCTTTTTATAAAGTTAGCGGTACATTGATCTTGCCGGAGGGCCCTGTCGCCGTTACGGGCACCGCGTGGTTGGACCGCGAGTGGGCCTCGCAGCCGTTGGCAGCCACTCAGGTCAGCTGGGACTGGTTCTCCATGGTGTTTGATGACGGTGCACGGATGATGGGCTTTGTGCTGCATGACAGCGACGGCGGAGATTACACACAAGCCACCTGGATCACACCGGACGGTCAAACCATCGCCTATCCAGACGGCGCCTTTGAAGCCACAGCTATGCAGCGCAGCGCGGTCGCGGGGCGGGATGTGCCAACCGGCTGGCGCGTCAAGCTGCCAGAGCAGGGCGTAGACGTCACCGTAACGGCATTGAACCCGCAGGCATGGATGGACACCTCAGTTCCCTATTGGGAGGGCCCGGTAACCATCCTTGGCAGTCACAGCGGCCGGGGATATCTGGAAATGACCGGATACTGACTTGGCCTTGCGGCCCGGCGTGGGAATGCTATCCCTGTATCTGCCGAACGCCGGCAAACGCGCATTCTTTTGTCAAAGAGGGACGACATGGACTTTGCACTTTCCGAGGAACAGGAAGCCATTTTTGATATGGCCTATGGCTTTGGTCAGGACCATATCGCTCCCTACGCGCGCGAATGGGAACGGCAGGGAACCATCCCCAAGGAGCTCTGGCCAAAGGTGGCCAAGCTTGGTCTGGCGGGCATTTATGTGACGGAGCCGTATGGAGGATCTGGCCTGACACGGCTGGATGCAACACTGGTGTTCGAAGCGCTCGCCATGGCATGCCCTTCTGTCGGTTCGTTTTTGTCGATTCACAACATGTGCGGCGGTATGATCGACAGCTTTGCCTCTGAAGAGGTGAAAGTGGCGTGGCTGCCCCAACTTTGCCGTATGGAAAAAGTGTTTTCCTATTGCCTGACCGAACCGGGCTCCGGCTCGGATGCCGCCGCTCTGCGCACCAGGGCGGAACGCAGCAACGAAGGATATGTTCTGAACGGCACCAAAGCTTTCATTTCCGGCGGCGGCTATTCGGATGTCTATCTTTGCATGGTCCGCACCGGCGACGCGGGCCCCAAAGGCATCTCCGCTATGCTGGTTGAAGCAGGCAGCGACGGCCTGTCCTACGGCGCTTTGGAAGACAAAATGGGCTGGCGCGCGCAACCGACAGCACAGGTGCAGTTTGACAACTGCAAAACGCCGGCCGCGAACCTTGTTGGCGCCGAAGGTGAGGGGTTCCAATATGCAATGGCCGGGCTTGATGGCGGGCGCCTCAATATTGCGGCTTCCGCCTTGGGTGGGGCCCAGACGGCCCTTGACCTCGCCTTGAAATATACCGCGGAGCGCAAGGCATTCGGTCAGAACCTGAACGCATTTCAAGCGCTTCAGTTCAAACTGGCGGAGATGGAAGTCAAGCTCCAAACGGCGCGGACCTTCTTGCGTCAGGCCGCGTGGAAACTGGACACGAAAGCGCCCGACGCTTCAAAGTTTTGTGCCATGGCCAAGCTCTACGTCACTGATGCCGCGTTCGATGTGGCGAACTCTGCGCTTCAGTTGCACGGCGGATACGGTTATCTAGCCGACTACGGCATTGAAAAGATTGTCAGAGATCTGCGTGTCCACCAGATTCTGGAGGGCACAAACGAGATAATGAGGCTCATTATTTCACGGCAACTTATTTCTAATGAAAAACATTAATAATGCCTCTTATTATATTGTTATAAATAAATTATTTTTTAATCACGCCTGTTCACCGTGTGGTCGCTCTTTAAGGGCAAATTCATAACTTTGCGCCAAACTGCTGCTGTCTGGAGATTTCGGATTCGACACTCTTGCCCAGGCTGAAAGTAGGCGTTTTGGATCAGAATGGCTTGAATCGCGGCACCGGAGTGCGCCGCAAGAAAGTTTTGATTATTGACGATTCACGTGTCGTGCGGGCGTGGTTGCATAGCATATTGTCCGCCGACGCCCGGTTGGAAATCGTTGGCGAAGCATGCAATGCTATTGAGGCGCGGGATTTCCTGCGCGTCCATTCTGCTGATGTTCTGACCCTTGATATTGAAATGCCGGGGATGAGCGGGCTGGAGTTTCTGACGCGGTTGATGCGGGCCAGACCCATGCCGGTTGTCATGCTGTCAAGTCTGACAAGCAGGGGCAGCGACGCCGCGGTGCGGGCTTTGTCTACTGGTGCGATTGACTGCATTCTTAAACCGACTGAAGGTTTCACTCAGCACCTGAGCGAGGACATCTGCGAACGGGTTTATCAGGCGGCTTGTACACAGCCCGGACAACTGCCCCGGTTACGCAAGCCACTGGCGACGTCACATCAAAACGAAACGAACTATACGAAACGGTATGGACAGCCGTGCAGGCGCGGGTCTCTGATACTGATCGGTGCTTCTACCGGCGGCGTGTCAGCACTGGAAACAGTTTTACCTGACCTCGACCCGCAGGGGCCACCGGTTGTTATTGTACAACACATGCCGGGCAACTTTCTGGAAAGCTTCGCAGAACGCCTGCAACGGTATCTTCCACACAATGTGCAGCTTGCGAAAGAACACCAAACATTATGCCGCGGCGATATCATTTTGGCCCCGGGTCACAATCAGCATACGAAAGTCAAACGCACAGCGAACGGCTGGACGTGTGTTTTTACAAAACCCGATGGTCCGACGCTGCACTGCCCGTCGGTTGACGAATTGTTCTTGTCAGCGGTGAGCGAAGCAAAAAACATCAGTGCGGCCATACTCACTGGCTTGGGCAAAGATGGCGCTGAAGGCATGCTAGAACTATCTAAAGCCGGGGCAAAAACATACGGGCAGGACGAAAATACCTGTGTGGTATACGGGATGCCGCGTGCAGCATTTTGTTTGGGTGCCGTGCAAAGGCAACTGCCGATTGATTGCATCGGCGCGGCGCTACGGCAAAGCAACGAACGGCCCAGAAATCGCGCATCTTCTGCGGAACTTTCCTCATGAGGTCGGAACGTGTGCACATATCGCAAGGCGAACGCGCTGTTGGCCGGGAAAAAGACCTGATTATATCCACTATTCTGGGTTCTTGTGTATCTTGTTGTCTATGGGATCCCGAAGCGCATGTGGGCGGAATGAACCATATGCTGTTAACGGTTAGCAACCGAAGCAATGGCGCCTGTAACCTTGCTGGAATCAATGCGATGGAATTACTGATCAACGATGTTCTCAAGCTTGGCGGTCGCAGGGAAAGGCTTCGCGCAAAAGCATTTGGCGGCGCGAGAATGATCGAGGGGTTAAGCGATATCGGGAAATTAAACAGTCATTTCACGCTGGATTTTCTCCAAAAAGAAGGAATTCACTGCGAAAGTCATTCTCTTGGTGGCAACTCTGCCCGACACATCATGTTCTGGCCATTTTCGGGTCATGCTCTGCAGAAGATTCGAAAAGACGAAGAGCTACCGCCGGAGAAAGCAGTTCCGAGAGAAACAGCTGGCAACGGCTTAGAGCTTTTCTGACCAGACTGCTTTGTGGAAAAGCGCTCATACCCCTGTGAAGGCAAGGAAAACTTGCATCCGTGCGCTCTAGCAGGATCGATTTGGAACGCTCCGGTTACCCATAAATTCAGCCTAAGCTTGGAAAGCCAGCAGGTCATCCGGCCCAAACTGAGTGTTGTCACCAAGCATAGTAGGTCTCGTCTCGGTGGTCTAAGTCACCGATCTCAGCAGCACGGCGCGGTGGTCATTGTTGTCGTAAGGTCGCCTATGCTTTGAGGCTTTCCAAGAACCGCTCAAAGCTGGCATTGTCACGACAGTTTTCATTGTCTGACATCGACGCTGTAACGCCATGCTTGCGAATATTTTCCGACAGCCGCGCGAGCAACATGTGTTACTGTAGGCGTTGCGGCAGGTGCAGCTTTTTCGAAGCTTTCGCAGGCAGACCGGTACTTCCAAGGTACGCACCGCAAGGTCACATCACAATCCACGGAATACAAACTGGACAATGAGTCATTGCAAACAGATATCTACGGCTACAGCCGAAGCAAAGCCATCCTTCACGGGTTTAGACATATCTGACAAAACCGGCCCATTTTGAATTCAGCACGTTTTTCAAGAAGTGGTTGGTGTCGATCGTCACTATGCACTTCATTAATCATTTAATGCGAAAATCCTCAACACCAATCAGGAGTCCATTGCGATGGTGAACAATATCCTGGTCAACTGATTTCAGGTCCTCCTTCTTTCAGGGTCTAACATAACAACCTATCTAAACCGCAAAATGGTCACAGACCTAGGCAAGCAAAACTATTTCTGTGCGATGGCTGTTGCTAAAAGACTGGGCGCGGAGCGCGCCACGTCGGGCTAAACTGACATCCATAGTCTCGCGCAGTCAAATGACCGGCACAACATCGTGGTAATGTGAAAAAGCTGTAAACATTGTTTACTTCCTTCCGTAAAGAACTCCGCATTCTTTTTGGAACGGCCTTATGTCACTCAAGTAAAAGGGCCTCGAGACGCAACTCAGTCATCTCAAACACCAAATCTGCTCTGGTTGCAGTCTTCTCAGGCGTCCACTGATCTTCTTGGGGCCACCGTTTTAGCGTAGTATAAGTATCACCAATGTTTTCAACCTGTTTCTTACAAGACACACCACTTCTCAGAACGTTCAGTATAGCGTCTAAATAAAAATCTGTAGTGCTTTCGGGTGATGCAAGGGTGTTTCACTTTTGTGCCAAAACACCAAGTTCAATGAGTGGGACAGCTCTGCGACAGGGCCCCACTAGGGATCCGCCAAAACATCGCGCGAAGCATCGGTCTTATCATGCATTATGAAAGCACGATGGCCCGTGCACGATGCAGTACTTTGAGTTGATGATACCAATTGCAGCCGGCAACAGAACCACTTGCATCATTTAGTTTTGTTTTGCGCCCACATTGCCATCAAAAAAGGCACTGCGCAGCTCATGCTTAGCAGATATACGGCAAGCGGTCCTGCGCGACGTTTTTGCTTTTTTGTCGACGTTTCTAAGGCATACTAGGCTCTCAATTTCATAAACAGCACCAGATGTGCTGTACATCCTCAACCGTAAAACTCGTTCAATTGCCAAAAACAAACATGACGAAAGCACTGTTTTATATGGATTTTCGCACTCAATGCGACTGCCCGCCATGTAGACAAGCCATTGTTGATCAAGGCGCTAGGGTCAAGAAGAGGCTACGCCCACCTGTTTTAGGGAGGTTGCATTTTAGCTCAGAATAACTGTACGCCGTCGTCAACAGAACGATTTAGGGATTGCGTGGACTTCAAAATTGAAACTGTCGATTCCAGCTTAAGTCGTGTTGCGATTTGCCGCTCATCGAAGATTACATCCAGCACCTCAAAGTCCATTTGGGCTAGAAGCAACGACAAAAGAGCACAGTCTTCAATGGACTGCCTTACATAGTCCAGTTGTTGAACTTTTTTTAGGTCAATTGCCGTTTGCTGATCAAATTTGCCCAGCGTGTCTCCCAAAGCCTCTTCCACAATTAGTACTTTGGTCGACAGGCTGTCCAAGTGGTCGGATAATCTGAGCAGAACAGATTTCAAAGACGTATCATCGCGCTGAAAGGTACTCATCAAAGACGTCCAACAACTGCCTCAATACAGTTCTTGAGGCTTGCCTGCTCAAATGGTTTCTTCAAGTAATTGTTCATGCCAAGTTTTTTTCCATGGTCGACTATTTGTTGCTCTGCGCGGCCCGTTATCAAAATAAATCCAACAGCTCTTGTTTTCGGCGCAGCTCTGAGTTGGTGCAACAATTGAAGTCCATCCATCTGTGGCATATTATAATCCGATATGACCAAGTGCACTGGATGAGTAGCAATAGCTTTCAACGCATCCGCACCATTTTCAGCGGTTGTTATGTTTCTAATACCGAACGCATCCAGCGCTTGGGTAATCAAACCGCGACTTGTAGACATGTCATCGACAACCATAATTCTGATTTGGTCTCTAAGCGACATTCGGAATTCCTCCAAGTGATGGTTTTACGATAGCGTTGTCTGGTCGATAAGATGTCGGCCCATCGGTAATGAAACCCGAATTCTCAGGATCTGCTATTCTCTCTGAATGCCCGAGAAACAGTTTTCCGTCTGCTGCAAGAATACCGCTGAATTTTGGCCAGAGTTGGTTTTGCGTCTTCGCATCAAAGTAGATCACGACATTCCGGCAAAAAATCACGTTTATTGGCATCTTCATCGGCCAACTAGACAACAGATTGAGTTTATTGAAAAATATCTTTGACCTTAAAGTATCGTTTACACCATAAACCTTCTCACTGCCCGAGTTGTCTTCTTCAAAGTATTTTCGGGTCAAGTGCTGGGGAACCCCTCTTATCAAGCGTTCCGGATATAGTCCTTTTGTGGCAAAGTTTACGACTTCCTCGTCGATGTCCGTTGCTAAAATCTTGAAATCAAACGAAAGCATTTCCGGATAGGCTTCCAGCACAGTCATAGCGATTGAATATGGTTCTTGTCCATTTGAGCACCCTGCCGACCAGATACGGAATCTCCCGCCTTGTCTGACGCGTTCAATGTTCCTAGGCAGAATATCCTGGGCTAAAATGTCAAAATGATGCTGCTCGCGGAAAAAGTGCGACACGTTTGTGGTTAAAGCAGAAATCATATGTGGACGCTCTGCCGCGCCTTGCGGTGAACAAACGTAGCTTGAGTAAGACTGAAACGAGTCCATACCCAGTTCAATAATGCGGTGTCGGAGCCTGGATTGTACTAGAGACGATTTTTCAGCAACCAATTGTAAACCACTTTCGCGATAGGCAAGGTCAGCGATCGCTTGGAAACTGGCTCCATCCAGTCGCGGACTGTTAAGGTCGTTTTTCATTAGGCTGCCGAACGCTCCAAAGGTTTTACAATGCTGCCTAAATTTAAGACCCGGATCATCCTGTCATCAATGAGTGTGAGAGCTGCAACAAGGTTTGGGTCGTTGTCACGTTGCGTTTCAGGAGGTTGCTGAAGATCGTCGCTCGAAAGGGCAAGGATATCGGAAACTGCATCGACAAGAAGTCCTGTCATACTCTCACCGTGATGCACGACAATGATCACGTTTCGGTCCGAGTATTCAGAATCTTCAAGCTTCAACCGCAGAGCTAGGTTTACAACGGGCAAAACAGTCCCGCGAAGATTGATGACGCCCATCATGTAATCGGGAGCGTGCGGCAGCGGCGTGGTGCGGGTCCAACTTCGGATTTCGCGGACTGACATGATATCAAGCGAGTATTCTTGCTTTCCCAGCTTGAAAGTAAGCAATTCCAGCGCTTGTTCGTTTTCGATCTCACTCACGATGCGGCCCCTGTAAACGATGAAACGGAAACTGCGTTTGCGCCGCCAATGGCTGTGCTGATGATGTCAGAAGTATCAAGAATTAGCGCAATCTGGCCATCACCCAGTATTGTGGCCGCGGCAATACCCGGCGCACGATAGAAACTATCGTCAAGCCCCTTTATCACTACCTGCCTTTGGTCCTGGATACTGTCAATTATCAATGCTGCCAGACCTTCATCTTCATGAGCAATGAGCAACACAACCGATCCTTCGTAGTCATCTACGGGTTGGCGATATCCCAGTTCAGCCCCCAAATCGAACAGTGGTACAAAACCACTTCGCACACGCACGACGTTGGCGCCGGGGCGGACCATCTCGACGTCTTTGTTGGAAAGCGTTAGCGTTTCAATTACGACGTTGAGTGGCAACACGAGAGTTTCGTCAGCGACCTGCACGACCATGCCATCTAACACAGCTAGCGTTAACGGCAGGGAAATTGAAAAAGTTGTGCCGACGTTGGGTGTCGACGAAATCGTAATTCTTCCCCCCAGGCCCTGAATTGCCGTACGTACGACATCCATGCCAACACCGCGACCAGACAAGTCAGAAACCACCGATGCGGTCGAGAAGCCGGGCAAAAACAACAAGTTGTCTATCTCTGCTTCCGACAAGTTCACATCGGGTGACACCAACCCCTTGTCCAGCGCAATTTGATGCACCTTGTCACGATTTATACCACCCCCGTCGTCCGAAACCTCTATGACAACACGCCCTGATCTATGTGCAGCGGTCAAACGCACGTGGCCTTGTGCCGGTTTCCCGGCGGACAAGCGTTCTTCTGTGGTTTCCAGTCCGTGATCCACTGCATTCCGGATCATATGCGTCAGTGGATCTGCCAGTCTCTCGATGACGGTCTTGTCAACTTCAGTGCTGTCACCTTCTGTGACCAACCTGACGTCCTTTTCAACGGCGGCAGACGCCTCCCGCACAATCCTCGACATCCGTTGGAAAAGCGACTTTACGGGCTGTGCACGGATCATCATCACACTGTCTTGAATATCGCGGGTCAGACGCTGAAACTCCTCAAGACCGTTCATGGCGTCGGAATGAGGTGAAAGGCCCGAGCTTTCCAGACTTTGTGACAGCATGGCCTGATTTATGACCAGTTCACCGACCAAATTGACAAGCCTTTCTATACGGTCCAGGTCTACCCGCACAACAGATTTGGCAGGCGCTGCCGCAGGAGCAGCTTTTGCACTTTGTTTAACGATTGGCTTGCCGGGCCCCAACGCAGTATCCGGACCTGGTGTCGCTGGTTTATCGGATGAAAGTGCCACGTTTTCTTGTTCACCCAGAGCACGTTCCGGAACAGCGGGTGGTTTGGCAATCCCTTCGGAGACAACCGCGTGCGCAGGTACATCGGCATCTGTCTGTTTTACGGAGATATCAAGTTCGCAAAGCCCCTCTACAAACTCGAAAGCAGAGGCGACTTCGGCTTCCTCAACTTCTGATTCAAGCTCCACAAGCCAGCTGATGTATGCCGTTTCCGGAGCCAGCGCCTCAAGCGCGGGCAATTTCTCGGTCTGGCAAACGACAGTGCAATGTCCCATTTCCTCAAGGGCACGCAGCATGTGCAGGGGCTCATTACCAGTTTCAAAAAGCTCGTTTTCGGGTTTGAACGAAATCACATAGGTCGTCGTACCCGCGTGCGCCGGGTTGGAGAGAACATCAAGCGGCTCGATATCCTCGGGTAAATCTTCAACGTCGGAGAAATCCAGATCGAGTGTCAGCGTTGCCGGTTGAAAATCAATTTCCTCCTCCTCTTCGGCCTGACCTGAAGGGCCGCCAGTGTCCCCCAGTAGCCCGTCCAGCAAGGTCAGGAGCTTGGCTGTCTCTGCTTCGGGAATGTCTTCTCCGTCACGACTGAAACGCACCAGATCAGAGAGATGGTCTGCACATTGGAAAAACAGTTTGAGGGCATCCGGATCGGGGGACATGCGCCCGGCACGAATTTCGTCGAGCACGGTTTCGAACCGATGCGCAAAACGGACAAGGGCTTCGAGACCGAAAGCGCCAGCGCCTCCTTTGATGGAATGCACCGCGCGGAAAACTACATTAATCGTCTCCGTATCGTCATTCCCGTCATACATTTCCTGCAGACCGTCCTGCAACGCTTCGAGCAGTTCCTCACATTCGATAAAGAAGGACGCTCTGATTTCGGCCATCGGGTCATTTGGGTCTGTCATATCAGGCCTCTTATCCGGCAACCATTTGAAGCGCTTTAACCAATTTGGTCGGGTCAAACGGCTTCACGATCCAGCCTGTCGCGCCTGCGGTACGCGCGCGTGCCTTCAACTCCGGTGCGGCTTCGGTGGTCAGGACGAGAATTGGCGTCGCGCGGTGTTTTTCCTGCCCGCGCACCGCGTCAATAAAATCGAAGCCATCCATACGAGGCATGTTGATGTCTGTTATGATGGCATCCGGCTCAATACCCTCCAGCACTTCGATGCCATGTATACCGTCATCTGCCGTGTGCACGTTGAAGCCGGCCGGCATCAAAGCCAGCCGGATCATGTCACGCATGGTTCTGCTGTCATCTACCGCAAGTATCTCAAGTGTCATCAGCGTTCCCTTGCTATAGTTTCTGGCGTCACACCCATCAGGCGCATCTGTTCCAGGATACGGTCGCTCACATTTGTCAGTCTGATTGTCCTGCCCTGGGCATTGGCCGTTTTGGCAGCTGACATGAGCACCTGAAGGCACAACGCGCCAAGCAGCTTGACCTGCGACATATCGATGACCGTATCCACGTCGTCGCGGGCATTTAAAATCGCCTTCAAACCAGAAGCGGCCGCAAGATCGAGTTTTGCTTCCAGAACAATCGGATCAGGCATGTCGTGCCTCAGATATCTGTGCAAAGAAAAATCGCATTACCTCTCCAACTCAATTCCGTGTCGTGGTCGGCTTCGTTTTAGCGGCGGGGACGTTAAGACTGCGTTACCCCTGGCAGGTTTTTCACAAGAAACCCGAACGCCCACGGCCAGACCCTTGGCCCTGAACAAAAAAAGCCCCGCAGTTTGACCTGCAGGGCTCCGGTTTGAGAATGTGGAAATCCAGCTTAAGCGCGGCGGCGGCGGCCTCCGCTGCGTCCCGCCCGCCCGCGGCCTTCCTGACCGGGTTTTGGCGCTTCTTTGTTAAACTCGATCCAGGCGCCGCCGTGAGGATCATTATTCGTCAGGAAGTTTGCCGCCCGGATCGCTTCCATTTCCTTGCCCGGTCGCGGCTTTGTCGACCCCAGACCCGTCAACTGGCAAAACAGCTCCATATCCATGTCATCGGGGAATATCACTCCAGCCTCGGCAAGCTCCAGTTTCTTTGCCTCGATCTTGGCCGCGGATACGGGAAGTGCGACGGGGTTCATGATCGCAGAAGTCATGCCGGCGCCCATGGCCATCGGCAGGAACGCATTGTTAATGCCATGACGGTTGGGCAAACCAAAGCTGATGTTGGACGCACCGCACGTGGTGTTGACGCCCAACTCTTCGCGCAAGCGGCGCACCAGCGTAAAGACCTGCTGGCCCGCAGTCGCCATTGCACCAATGGGCATAACCAGAGGGTCGACAACAATATCATGCGCGGGAATACCAAAATCCGCCGCGCGTTCGACGATCTTTTTCGCCACGGCGAACCGAACGTCGGGGTCTTCGGAAATACCGGTATCGTCGTTGGAAATCGCGACAACAGGTACGTTATACTTTTTCACCAGAGGCAAAACGACTTCTAGCCGCTCTTCTTCGCCGGTGACGGAATTGAGCAGGGGACGGCCTTCTGCCGCCTCCAGACCGGACTCAAGTGCGCCGGGCACCGAGCTGTCGATACACAAAGGCACGTCCACAATCGCCTGCACCCGTTCCACCAGCTCTTTCATCAGCGGCGGCTCGACGAAATTGTTGTCCGCATAGCGCGGGTCTTCTGCCATTTTGTTGGAAAACACAGCGCCCGAGTTGATATCAAGCACTGTTGCACCGGCAGCCACCTGTGCAATCGCGTCCGCTTCCACCGTGGAGTAGTCACCGGCCTCAAGCTCCATCGCGAGTTTTTTGCGGCCCGTGGGATTGATCCGTTCGCCGATCACACAAAACGGCTGGTCAAAACCGATGATCGCGGTTTTGGTCTTTGATTCGACAATTGTCTTGGTCATCAGATGGTCCTTGCGTCAGGCGTTTGCCGGTTGGGCGGCAGGGCCACCGTTTTCGATGGCCCAGGTCGCATTGGTTTTGATGCCACCGAGGGGGAAAAAGTGCACATTGGTGATGTTAAAGTCAGGATGCGCCGCCTTATGTGCCGCCAAAGCGCCAAGAACATCCGTAGGCTCGTAGGGCAGCAGTAGTTTTGTGACATCCATCGCGCGTTTCTGCAGTACTTTCAAAGAGGGACCCACACCGCATGCAATGGCGAATTTGATAAGCGTCTGAAGCTTTGCAGGCCCGGCGACGCCGATATGAACGGGCAGGGTGATCCCTTCCTGCGCCAGCGTGTCCGCCCACGAAATGATCGGAGCGGCGTCAAAGGCGAACTGGGTCGCAAGCGCCATTTTGGCGTCTGTCCGCGATTGGAAATCATTCTTCCACCGCAACGCAGCGCTGACGTTCTTCATTGACCCATCCGGATCGATATCGCGGTTGCCTTCAGGATGCCCTGCCACGTGCAACCGCTGGAAACCCGCAGCGTCAAAAAGGCCTGTCTCCATCAACTGCATCGAACTGTCGAAGTCCCCATGCGGTTTCTCAACACCTCCTGCCAGCAACAAAGCCTGTTTGACATCCGCTTCGCCCTGATAGCGCGCGATCCAGTCGCCCAGTGTTGCGCGGTCCTTGATGATACGCGCGGGGAAATGCGGCATGACCGCGAAACCGTCATCGTTAAGCCGTTTAGCTGTCGCCACCATGTCCTCGATTGGCGTGCCTTCGATATGCGCGATATACACCCGCGTTCCAGATGGCAGCAGATCGCGGAAATTTTCAACTTTCTCCGCCGTCCTTGGCATCACCTCGATGGAGTAATCCTGCAGGAAAGCCTCAACCTCCGGAGAGTTCGGCGTCTGCACCGGGGCGTCTTTGCGTTTGAAATTCAACAGGGCCATCAGGCGATCCTTTCCGGACAGGAGAGTGTGTAGCAGGGCGGGCAGGGTCAGGCCCAGCCATCGTTGTCAATCAGAGCCTTGATCCGCGCGCGATCATATTCGGCATCCAGCCGCGCAGCCTCGGCATCCGCAATATCGTCAGGCGCACCATCCATTTCGACTGGAGGCGCTTTGCGCCATTCCGCAAGATAGGCATCCGTGTCTTCTGCGCCAACCTTCATTGCGGCACGGTCGATCGCCTGCTCAAAGCGCTCCGGCAGCGGACGCTTTGCGCCACGGCGCCCTTTTCCCACAATGACCTGAGCGGGGATATCGCGCCAATAAACTATGGTGACTTCCGGCATTTTGTGATTCCTACCCTGTTCTGGCCTGTCTTAACGGTCATGTGTCAGCACACACGGCTGATTTTCGACAGAATACGCCCTGTCCGCGACCAACGGCTTTGTAACGCGACACATTCGCGTGGGCGAGAGCCGTCAGCGATCAAAATGCCCAAGAACAATCTGAATGTCATTCATACTCGCGCCGCGTTGCAGCATGCGTATGCTGTCTCTTGCGCCCGTGTGCCTGTCCCGTTAGCCTGTCTCCAACTCGAAATGAAAGGCGCGACCTATGGCGCCCCAGCGTCCCAAAGGTGCGGGCGTGCTCGACACAACGACGGCTCTGAGCCCCGCGCCAGTTCCGCCCGGATCAAGCGACCTTTATGCCGCGCTTGATTTGGGTACAAACAGTTGTCGCATGCTGATCGCCCAGCCCTCTGGCAGCGGTTTTATCGTCGTGGACAGCTTCTCAAAATCGGTGCAACTGGGCGCGGGGCTGGAACAAAGCGGCAGGCTGTCGCGCGCCTCAATGACCCGCACGGTGCAAGCGCTGCGTATCTGTCAGCAAAAGCTCAAGCGGAACGATGTGCGGCATATGCGTCTTGTGGCGACCGAAGCCTGCCGCAGAGCTGCAAATGCAGATGAGTTCATCAAAAGGGTCCAGCGTGAAACCGGACTGAAGCTTGAAATCATCAAGCCGCAGGAAGAAGCGCAACTTGCCGTCATCTCCTGTGCGCCGCTTGTCAGCCGCAGCACCGAGAACCTGTTGGTGGTCGATATCGGCGGAGGCTCTACCGAACTTGTCTGGATCGACTTGTCGGATGTGCCCCGCAAAGACCGTGCCAAATCCATCATGCGTCTGAATGCCGGGTTTTCGCAGGGGTTGTCGGATGTGCCGTCGGCGCGGGTGGTCGACTGGATTTCTGTCCCGCTCGGGGTGGCGACCCTGCGCGACCAGTTCAACGACGTGGACGATGACGCCGCGCGATTTGCGCTGATGAGCTGGTTCTTTGAGGAAAACCTTGCCGATTTTGCCCCATACCACGACACGCAACCGCAAGAGCGTTTTCAAATCGTCGGGACGTCCGGCACCGTGACCACCGTGGCTGCAAGTCATCTGGGGCTGAAACGTTACGACAGAACCAAAGTGGACGGTCTGCATATGACAACTGATCAGATCGACCGTGTGATCCGCTCGTATCTGGCGCTTGGCCCGGAAGGGCGGCGTGCCGACCCGCGCATCGGACAAGATCGGCATGCGCTCATTATGTCGGGCGCTGCGATCTTGCAGGCACTGATGCGATGTTGGCCGACAGACCGGCTGTCCGTGGCAGATCGAGGCTTGCGTGAGGGGTTGCTCTACGCACAAATGAGCGCGCATGGCGTGCTGGCAGATGGAGAGCTGTGATGGCCAAGGGTCCGACCGGAAAAACTCCTTCGGGGAAAAACACATCGGGCCGGGGGCAGCGCGAACTCAAGGTAAAGGTGAAATCCGCGCGGGGACGCAAACTCAGTTCAACCCGCTGGCTGCAGCGGCAATTGAATGATCCTTACGTTAAACGCGCCAAATCTGAAGGGTATCGGGGTCGCGCAGCCTTCAAGATCATGGAACTGGACGACAAATACCGGTTTCTGGTGCCCGGCGCGCGCGTTGTCGATCTGGGCTGCGCCCCGGGTGGATGGTGTCAGGTGGCGGTCAAACGCGTCAATGCGCTGGGGGAGAAATCCGGCAAGGCTGTCGGCTCGATCATCGGTGTCGATCTGCAAGAAATGGAGCCGATCGCCGGCTGTGCACTTTATCAGCTGGATTTCATGGAAGATGATGCGGACGAAAAGGTAAAGGAATGGCTGGGTGGCAAAGCGGATGTGGTGATGTCGGATATGGCGGCCGCCAGTTCCGGCCACAAGCAAACCGACCATTTGCGCATCATAGCCCTGTGCGAGGCGGCAGCGTACTTTGCTTTTGATGTTTTGGAGGAGGGCGGCACCTTTGTGGCCAAAGTGCTGGCCGGAGGCGCAGAAGGCGATTTGCAAAAGCTGCTCAAACAGCGATTCTCAAAAGTGGCCAACATAAAACCGCCGGCATCACGCGCCGACAGTTCAGAAAAATTTGTTGTAGCGACTGGGTTTCGCGGAAACTCCTAGACCTTTTACCTCATGTTAAATGCAAGGTGGGTAGGCTGCGCGGAGAGGCTGCGCTGTCTTGGCGGGCCGTTTTGTTGAAAGGACCCCAAGCATGTTTCGTTCTCTTGTCTTGTCGGCACCGCTGGTGGTTGCTGCAACGTTTGCCCAGGCTGTGGATGCGCCGCCAGCGATGCGGGCATTTGTGGAGACCAACATTATGACCTGGGCTGAATCCACTCAGGTAATCGATGCGATAAATGCCCAAAACGCACAGACAGCCGGAAGTTCGGAAGCACAGATATTGGAATGGGACGCAGCTTGGCGCGCACAGATCGGACAAGCCGACCAGCCCCTGATAAATGAAGTGATGACGCGCGACCTGTCAGGTTTTCTCGCCGAACAGGTTGCCGCTTCCGGGGGCCGGATCATGGAGATCTTCGTGATGGATGCCGTCGGGCTGAATGTCGCCGCGAGCGATGTGACCTCGGATTACTGGCAAGGCGATGAAGAGAAATACACGAAAACCTTCAACGCCGGTACGGGCGCCGTTTTTGTGGATGCCGTTGAATTTGATGAAAGCACCCAAAGCTACCAAGGCCAGATCTCAGTATCGCTGAGCGATCCGGCCACAGGCGAGGTTGTCGGAGCAATGACCATTGGCCTGAACGCCGAGGCATTCTTTTAAAAATACGTAGAGCAGTGCTGCAGACGAGCTTTTACTACTGGCTCGGCTGCAGCGACCTTACTGCAGCGGCTTGAAGCATCTGCATTTCGTCAGCGCTGATTTTCCGAATATTGTAGCCTCGAACACGCGCAACTGTAGTTGCCGCCTGATTTTTCTGGCGCAGCAGTTCAAACAGGCGTCCGTGACGGACGTCTTCTTCGTTGGTTATGTCTTTCATCGTCTTTCTCCTTGCGAAGCTGACAAATCTCTAAAAGACAATCTGGTCATGTATGGGACAGCTTCGTGCCCATCTTGAGGCTGTCGTCGGAAAAGGCCTTTTGTGCGGAGAGCGTGGCTCGCGCGGCGCATTGCACAATCAAACGACATTCACCCGGATTCTTGCATCAGCATGCGCCGATTGGCTAAATTTTCGTTGTCGCGCTAAGGTTTGCAGCAGTAGGGTGTCGCGAACGTCCGCGCCCGGACGTCGCGCGTAGGGGTGCGAAAGATCGAAAAGACACTGTTTCAATTCATTTGGAAACATTCCAAACGAGACCAATTCGTCTTGCTTGCGGTCACTATATGCCTGTTTCCATTTCTTTTTCTGACCCTTGAGCTGCCCAAAAGGATCATCAACGACGCTATTGGCGCGCAATCCTCTCAAATCGATTTTTTTGGTGTAGCATTGGACCAAATCCAGTTCTTGGGCCTGCTCTGCATCGCGTTTCTGTTGGCGGTACTGGTCCACGGTTTGCTGAAAATGCGAATCAACACCATGAAAGGCGTGCTGTCCGAACGGATGCTTCGAAGACTCCGCTATGGGCTCATTGCCCGGATGCTGCGCTTTCCAAAACCCTATTTCCAACGCACCTCGCAAGGCGAATTGGTCGCAATGGTGACCGGCGAAACCGAACCCATGGGTGGGATGATGGGGGATGCCCTCACGCAACCCGTCTTGCAGGCAGGGCAAATGCTGACCATCCTTTTCTTTCTGTTTCTGCAAAGCTTCTGGTTCGGGCTGGCAGCCATCGCGTTGATCCCGTTGCAAGCCTGGCTGATCCCGAAATTGCAGCGTCAGATCAATCTGATGAACAAAGAACGCATTAAGGAAGTCAGAAAGCTTGCCGCCATGATCGGAGAGAGCGCAGCCGGCGCAAGCGATCTGCGCGAGAACGGCGGCTGGCGGTACCGGTTGTCCATGATCACCGATCGTCTGGGCATTGTCTTCGGTATTCGATTCAAAATCTATCAGAAAAAGTTTTTCATGAAGTTTATCAATAACTTCATTACACAGCTTACACCGTTTTTCTTTTTCTCGATCGGTGGCTACCTTGTCATTCAAGGTGCCGTATCGCTGGGGGCTTTGGTTGCAGCCCTTGCCGCATACAAGGACCTCAGCTCGCCATGGAAAGAGCTGCTGACTTACTACAATCAGGCACAGGACATGAGCCTGCGCTGGGAAACGGTGATCGAAAAATTCTCACCACCGGGCGTGATCGACGAGCGGTTGATGCTGGAAACGCCCGCCGAAATCCCCAACCTCAAGGGCGCTGTTGTCCTGCGCGACGTGTCGGTCAACGATGGCGATGGCAACACTGTGCTGGAAAACATCTCGTTTAACATAGAACCCGGCGCGCTGGTCGGCATCGAAGCGGCCAGCGAAGAGGACAGGCACGCATTGGCAGACGTTCTCACGCGGGAACTGACCCCCACCACAGGCACCTTGAAGATTGGCGAACATGAACTGAACACGCTTCATCAGGCGACAATTGCCGCGCGGATCGGCCATGCAAACTCACGGCCGGTTCTCTTCCGCGGTTCATTTGGTGAAAATGCAATGATGCCAGTACGAAACAGCCCACACTTAAAGCAAGAAGACGGTGAAAACGCAGCGCTGGCCGAAGCTCTGGCCTCCGGCAACAGTGTGGATCCTTTCGATGCGGAGTGGCTCGATCCAAAGCGGGCGGGCGCCGAGAACGAAACCGACCTGCGCGCATGGTGGCTCGCCCTGATCGAAGCAATCGGATCGGATGGCCCCATGTTCCGCAAGTCGCTGGACCAAGTGATTGACGCTTGTGTTTCGCGTGATTTGCAAGACCGTATCGTGGCCATCCGGTCCAAAGTCTGGGCGGCTGTCGAGGAAGCGGGGCTCTCCCGGTACGTCTACCGCTTTGACCCCGCGCGCTACAATCCCGCTCTGCCGGTTGCCAGCAACCTGTTTTTTGCGAGCCTGAAACGCCCGATGAACCAGCAGGAACTGTCGCAGCAAAAACCGCTTTTCGAGTTGATGGCCCGGCTGGGTCTGGAGAATGAGCTGTTGCGTTTGTCGTCCGATGTGATCGAAGTTCTCAACAAAATTTTTGGCACTGACGGCACCGAACACCCGCTGTTTCGCAAACTGGGATTGGATCCCGCGCTGTTCGAAAAATCTGTAGAGGTGGTTCGCTCTGTGCAACAAGGTTCACTTGAAGCATTGAGCGCGGGTGACAAGGCAATTCTGATGAGCCTGCCTGCCCAGATCTCGGCCGAACAGATCGGTCCGGCATTCACTGCCGAGATGCAGGACAGCATCCTGACAAAGCGGGTGGAGCACCGCGACAAGCTGAAGGACGCCTTGGGCGTGACGTATGCGCCGCTCGATCCCGATCGGATTGCGGAAGGCATGTCGCTGCTTGAAAACGCTTTGTTCGGCAAGCTGTCTGACGGTGCGGGCAGCAAGGCGGATGAAGTGCGCAAGATCGTTGCCGATATCCTTGAGGAAGAGGGGCTCAAGCCAGCGGTCACAGACTTGATTTATGATCTGCCGCTGGAGCTGGGGGGCGCAAACCTGCCAGCCATTTTTGCCGAACCCCTCGCATTGATCCGTGCCGCGATCAAGCGACCGGATATCCTGATCATGGAGCAAGTCTTGTCTTCCTACGATCAGAAGCTGCGCGTCATGGTACACAAGAACCTGCGCAAGTTGCTGCCGGATACCACGCTCATTTACATCTCCGACAGCTTTGAAAATCCTGACTATTTCGACATGCATCTGGAAGTGTCGCAAGGGCGGATGCTAACGGCCGAGCCCGCGTTCGAAACCGGTGACGATTCCGCCGCGACGCTGGATTTGCAAAGGAAAGTGCGCGCGCTGGAGAGAACAGACCTTTTCTCGGGTTTGGACCGCAAGCAACTGCGGCTTCTGGCCTTTGGAGCCAAGTGGTTCCATGCAGCACCCGGAGAGGTGATTTTTTCCAAGAATGACGACCCGACGGACGGGGCTTACATGCTGTTGTCGGGCTCTGCTGGTTTGTATAACCCCATCGAAGGAGGCGAGCCGCAACTTATCGCAACCGTGGGGGCCGGCACGATCGTCGGAGAATTGGGTCTGATCCGCAATGTGCCACGAGCGTTGACCATGCGCGCGGAGACCGAGATCGAGGCCTTGCGACTTGGGGCTGAAGAGTTCCTCGCCGTTGTCGAGAATGATGCCGCCACATCGTTCAAACTGCTGCAGGTGGTTGCGGGCTACACAGGGTCTGGCGACTGACGCAGGATGCACCCATTCCAGATGCACAGTGCGAAATCGGGCGCATCTGTTTCGCATTTGTATTGACAGACAGGCCCGGCCTCGTGCAGCGTTTGACCGACCGCAAGAGATGAGAAATGCAGATGCTGGCCTATTGCAAGCGAACAGACTTGGGGCGTCGGTCTACCGGCTGCGATCTCGTCGTCTGACCTGCTTTGGCCTTCGCTCTGAATTGCCAACCCGCATCGTCATTTTTGGATGCTGGCTCTAACCGCTCTGATCTGGTCCCTTTTTCATGCAAAACTCGAACAGGCTCCGCCTGGCTATAGATATCGGCGGCACATTTACTGACACTGTGTTAGCCGATGTGCATGACACCATCCTTGCAACGACCAAAACGCCGACCACGCCGTTGAACCCGACGCTTGGCGCGCTTGAAGGCGCGGAGCGCGTTCTGACCGAGGCAGGCGCGGGATGGTCACAGATCGAAGGTTTTATTCACGGCACGACACTGGCCACCAATGCTTTGATTGAACGGCGCGGGGCGGTGGTAGCAACGGTTACGACTGCAGGGTTTCGCGACATTCTGGAGATCGCCTACGAGCGGCGCTACAGCCAATATGACATCAATCTGGTCAAGCCGGACCTGCTGGTGCCGCGCGCGCGCGCCTTTACGATCGCAGGCCGCATGACCGCCACCGGCGCGGAGGTCGAACCCTTCGACGAAGCCGGCGTTGCGGCGTTGACAAAGGAGCTGGCCAATAGTGGTGTGCAGGCCGTCGCCGTCTGCCTGATGCACGCCTATGCAAATCCCGCCCATGAATTGCGGCTGCGCGAAATGCTGACGGCGGCACTGCCTGAACTGGTAATTTCGCTGTCTCATGAGGTCAGCCCAGAAGCGCGCGAATTTGACCGACTGTCCACGACGATTGCAAATGCATACATCCAGCCCCTTATGGCCGGCTACCTTGCCGGGTTTCAGGCGCGATTTACTGCAATGGGTCTGATGTGTCCGATCCTGATGATGACCGCTGGGGGCGGAATGACCACCATCGAGACGGCCGCACGGTTGCCAATCCGCCTCGTCGAGAGTGGACCAGCCGGTGGCGCCATTCTTGCCGCGCGTATCGCCGCTGAAACCAACGAAGCCGAAGTGTTGAGTTTTGATATGGGCGGGACAACCGCCAAGCTTTGTCTGATTGATGAATTCCGTCCGCTGACCACACGCAGATTCGAGATTGCCCGCGCCGAGAGGTTCATCAAAGGGTCAGGCATGCCAGTACGTATCCCCGTTATCGAAATGATCGAAATCGGTGCCGGGGGCGGTTCGATTGCGCATGTGGATCGGTTGGGACGCTTGCAGATCGGGCCTGAAAGTGCAGGTTCCGTCCCCGGACCCGCAGCCTTTGCCAAAGGCGGGACGCATGCGACTGTGACGGATGCGGATGTGACACTGGGTCTGATCGATCCGAAGCTGTTTGCCGAGGGGCGACTTGAGATGGATACGCAGGCCGCCAGTCGTGCGCTTGAGGCGGCGGTTGGGCTTCCGATGGGGATGGACGCTACGGGCGCGGCCCATGGCGTGAGTGAAATCGTAAACGAAAACATGGCCGGGGCAGGGCGGATGCATGCGGTCGAAACGGGCAAGGATCTGTCAACACGTGTTATGATCGCATTTGGGGGCAATGGTCCATTGCATGCAACACGCGTCGCGCGGCGCGCGCAGGTCGACCGCATCCTGATCCCTAAAAATCCCGGCGTGGGCTCTGCCGTAGGGTTTCTGTTCGCGCCTGTTTCATTCGAAACCGTGCGGTCGCGGTATTGCACGCTGGACACTATGGATGTGGACGGGCTCAACCGATTTCTTGATGCAATGGCAGATGAGGCAGAAAGCCTTGTCCGCGCCGGTGCACCGCAAGGCACGCTTGTGCACCGGCGTGCGGCCTACATGCGGTACCATGGGCAGGGTCACGAAATTCAGATATCGCTGCCCGATCATCGGCTTACAGATGCGGACGTACCGCTGTTGCAACGCGCTTTCGAAGACGAATATAGCCGTCAGTTCAGTCGCGCCGTTCCCGGTATGAAAATCGAAATCCTAAATTGGGCGGTCGAAGTATCATCGAAAGCGCGGCCCGTGAGGCAATCTGTACAAACGCCGGTTAGAACACCCGCCAAGGCCACGGGCAAACGCTCCGTTTTCTGCGATGTCACCCGCCAGTGGCGCGCTGCAGGACTGTACAACCGCGCCGAGTTGCGTGCCGGTGATTTCCTTGAAGGCCCGGCGCTTATCACAGAACCGCAGACCACCACATTCGTCAGTGCGGATTTTGATGCGCGCATGGATGAGGATGGCAATATCTGGCTGCAACGGCGCAAGGAGGACACATATGAGCATGGCTGATACTGATCTCCAGGTGATGTGGAACCGCCTGCTTGCGGTGGTCGAAGAACAGGGCCAAGCGCTGATACGCGCGGCCTTCAGCCCCATTGTGCGTGAATGCGGAGACATCTCGGCTGGGATTTTCGATCGGCAGGGTCGCATGCTGGCACAGGCCGTCACTGGCACGCCCGGGCATATCAACACAATGGCCGAAGCGGTAAAAACGCTGCGCGCACGCTTTGCGCTGGAGCAGATGAAACCGGGCGACATCTACCTGACGAATGACCCGTGGATTGCCTCTGGGCATCTCAACGATTTTTTGTTGTTGATGCCGGTGTTCCACCGAGGCGCTCTTATCGGCTTTACCTCTTGTACGTCGCATCTTGTAGATCTGGGGGGCTTGGGCATGGGGCCTGAAGGGGCGGATATCTACGACGAGGGCCTGCTCATTCCGCCATGCAAACTAATGGACGGTGGCGTGCTCAACGCGCTGTTGATGGAGATTGTCAAATCCAATTCGCGCGAGCCGGTGGCAAACGAAGGCGACATCTACGCTTTGATCGCCTGTTGCGAGGCCGGTGCCGCGCGGCTGGTGGGTATGATGTCTGAGTTTGGGATCGACCATCTTGATGATCTCGCTGACTACATCATCGACACGTCTTACCGTGGGACAATCGACGCAATCGCCGCGCTGCCCGCCGGCAGTTGGCACAGCAAGCTCAAAGTCGACGGGTATGAAAAGGAAATCGACCTGCATGCCGCACTGACAATCACACCCGATCTGGTTTTGCTGGATTTCAGTGGCACGTCCGGTCTGTCCAACAAAGGCATCAACGTGCCGCTCAACTACGCCACCGCCTATTCCGTTTTCGCGCTGCGCTGCATCATCGGGCCGGATATTCCCAACAATGCAGGCTCGCTTGCGCCGTTTCAGGTCACAGCGCCGCAGGATTGCATCCTGAACGCGCCACCACCTGCACCCGTGGCTATGCGCCATACGCTTGGTCAGATGACACCTGATCTTGTCTATGGGTGCCTGTCTCAGGCCTTGCCAGACAAAGTTCCGGCAGAGGGAGCGTCCTGTATGTATGATCTGCCGATGCGCCATGTAGCCGAGGCAGCACTGTCCGGCGGGACACAATTCGCATTGGAGCTTGTCTTTAATGGCGGCACCGGCGCCCGGCCCGGGCTTGACGGTCTGTCGGCGACGGCCTTTCCGTCGGGGGTCTGGGGCTCGCAGATCGAAACGACAGAAGCGGTTGCCCCCGTACTGTTCAAGCGGCGCGAGTTAAAGCAAGACAGCGGCGGCGCGGGTCGGTATCGCGGTGGACTGGGACAGCAGATCGAGCTGCAATCTGCGACAGATGAGGATTTTATGGTGTTTCTTTCGGTTGAACGGGTGTTGAACCCCGCTCAGGGTCGCAGCGGGGGACTGCCCGGTGCTGCGGGCCGGATCAGGATCGGCCATACCGGCGCAGACCTGCCAGGCAAAGGCGAGATCACGGTCCGCCGCGGCCAGACACTGGTGTTTGAAACGCCAGGGGGTGGCGGCTTCGGACCTCCCGAGGACCGGCGCACGCAGGATATCGCGCGCGACATTCAAGACGGGCTCATCAGTTCACAGGCAGCGCAGGATGTTTACGGGCTGAAATCATGATAAAACCGATGCCACATATTGCGGCAATGACGGCCTATTCACTGGCCGATCTGAAAGCGCCTGCCGGCAAGCGGCTTGTATCCCTGTCGCAAAACGAAAGCCTGTCGCCGCCAAGCCCGCGTGCCATCACATCTGCGGCAAAGGCTGCTTCCAACGCGCAGCTTTATCCCGACCCAAACTGGACTGCGCTGCGCGACGCATTGTCAGACCGCCACGGCATATCTGCAGATGACATTTTATGCGCAAACGGCTCCATGGAGTTGATCGGCTGTCTTGCGCAGGCTTTTGCCGGCCCGCAAAACGCAGTCCTTGCTCCGGCGCATGCCTATCCATTCTTCAAGACCGCAACACAATTGGCGGGGGCCCGTTTCGACAAGGCGATCGAAGTGGCGGAAACGGTGTCGGTGGATGCCTTGCTTGACGCGGTACGGCCTGACACGCGCGTTGTCTTTGTCGCCAATCCCGGAAATCCCACCGGCACGCGCATCCCCCGTTCCGAGCTTGTTCGTCTGCGAAGCGGGCTGCGCAGTGATATTCTGCTGATAATTGACGAAGCTTACGGCGAATTCGCCGACCATCTGAACGAACCGCTATTCGATCTGGTTGCCGGCGGCGATACGGTGATTTTGCGCACTTTTTCTAAAGCATACGGCCTTGCTGGCATGCGGGTGGGGTGGGGTCACTTTCCCCATGGTATCGCGCAAGCCGTGCGATGCGTGATGAACCCCAACAACGTCTCGTCCTGCGGGCAAGCGGCGGCACATGCCGCGGTGTTGGATCACGACTACATGGTGTCGACGTGCACAAAGACCGCAGCACAACGCGAGCTGTTTTGCAGCAGGCTGCGTGCCGGCGGCTTCGATATTGCCGAAAGTCACACTAACTTCGTGCTCATTCGTTTTAAAGACGCACAGGCGGCACAACGCGCGGATGAAGCTCTTCGCGCCGAAGGGGTCATCCTGCGCGCGCAAGGGGGCGCAGGGCTTGCGCACTGCCTGCGTGCAACGGTCGGTGCGGCTGCTGACATGGACAAAGCCGCATCCGTTTTGGAACGCTGGGCTGGGGAGGAAGAGGCATGACAACATCGCGTGGGCGCGCCCGTTTCGGGCTTTTGGTGCCCTTCACAAACACAAACCTTGAACCGGACATGGCCCTGCTGCGGCCCGAAGGGGTGTCTTTGCACTTTGCGAGGCTGGGGGGGTACGATCAGGACGCGGTGCCGGATGCAGACCAGATGCACGGGCTTGGCGCGGCCGATCTGGAAGAGCCACTGCGCCTTTTGCAGGGGGTAAAACCGGACGTGATCTTTTATGGATGCACATCGGCGACGCTGACCCACGGGCCGTCCTTTGATCGCGCGCTGGCGACCAAGATCAAACACTCCAGCGGGGCCGCCACGGTGACCGCAGCGGGCGCTTTGGTCCATGCGCTCAAGGCTTTGGGCATCACACGCATCGGTTTTGCCTCGCCCTACGTGCCCCAGATCAACGAGGCTGCCATCAGCTTTCTGTCACAAGAAGGGATCGAGACCGTTCACAGGTCCGAAGTGAGCGACAGGCTGGACAACTACGGGCAGGGCGCGCTGGACCTGCAGGCTGTGTTCGATCTGGGATATGCGGCAGACCACGAAAGCGCGGAGGCGATCGTCCTGTCGTGCACTGACATGCGCAGCGTCGAGACGATTGAAGCGCTTGAAGACAAGCTGGGCAAACCGGTGATCACCTCAAATCAGGCGATGATGTATCAAGCATTGCAGCTTGCCGGTATCGCAGACGCCCTGCCGGGCTTTGGTCAACTGCTGACAGGAGATAGGCTATGAGACTTGAACTTGCCCCCAACGCCGACAGGCATGACACGCCTGCGGGAAAAATCAGAGTGGCCGCCGAAAAACAGCCCAGCAGGCAGAGCTAGAATGTCTGAACGCCCGCGTATCATCCTACACAATGACAACACCGCCCCGCTCGGGCGGATGCTACTCGACCGTTTCCCGACTGCGGATTTTCGCGAAGCCAACAGCTATGCGGCCCTGCCCGATCTCATCGGGGAGTACCGGCCCAATATCGTCTACACCGTCCGTTTCGCGGGCACCCCCGGATATCCCCGTGACGCCCTTTTTGGACCTGAAGGGCCTGAATGGATTGCCAATGGCGGCGCAGGTACCGACCATCTGGGGCACTGGGACACTGAACGCACCACCGTGACCAATGCCGCGGGCGTCGCTGCAGATATGATGGCAGAATATGTGTTCGGCTGTTTTCTCCATTTCACGCTGGATGTGGCGGGTTTGCAAAAGGACAAAGCGGCGCGCCAATGGAACAGCAGAACAGTAGCGCCCCTATCCGGCAAAACGCTTCTGATCGTCGGGCTCGGGCACACAGGTCGCGCAATTGCTAAGCGTGCCAAAGCATTTGGAATGAAGGTTCTGGGGACGCGCGCCCGACCGCGCGCCATGGAGAATGTGGACGAAGTATTCGCGGCGGACGAGCTTTTGGACCAGTTGCACCGCGCTGATTTTATCGCTGTTTGCACACCTCTAACGCCTGCGACGCGCAACCTGATGTCGCGACAGGCCTTTTCTGAAGTGAAGCAGGGGGCAATCCTTGCCGACGTGTCGCGCGGTGGCGTTGTGGATCAAACCGCGCTTTTTGATACGCTCATGTCCGGGCATGTTGCTGGCGCGGCCTGTGATGTCTTTGAAACAGAACCCTTACCGGTAGAAAGCGCGCTATGGGCAGCGGAGAACCTGATTATCTCTCCGCATTGCTCTTCTGTTCATGCAGGCTGGGAAACAGCGTCATTCGAGCTTTTCTTGCACAACCTTGCTCGCTGGCAGAAAGGCGAACCGTTATTGAACGTCGTGGATCCGTCACTGGGGTATTGAAGCGCGCACAACCATCAAGGACTGTGGCCGCCACCCGCGCATTCCTGATTTTCCAGTACCTGCCAAACAGTGCATCTGGAGAATGTGCACCCGATAAAATGGCGGAGAGACAGGGATTCGAACCCTGGGTAGGCTTGCACCCACAACGGTTTTCGAGACCGCCCCGTTCGACCACTCCGGCACCTCTCCGCGGGGGTCTGCGCTTGGCGTTTAGTCGTCTTTTAGATCAGTGACAAGAGCAGAAAAAACCGGCGCCCCCTACACGCGAATGCGCATTGCACCCATATGCAAATGACCTAAGCTATAAGAAAAGACGCGCGTTGCGCTGAGAATAATACCAGGAGGCACATATGACCGCACTCATTCGCACAGGCTTGCTCGCGCTTGCATTCTGCGCCCTGTCGCTGCCCGCACAACGGGCTCAGGCCACAGAGAACGCCGACAGGCTTGAAGCATTTCTGACAGCAACCGGTTTTGATGTAGCGCTGGAAAGCATCAAGTTGTCCGCCAGCGATGCCCCGGCCATGATAGGGCTGGAAGCCGATGATTTCGGGCTGCAATGGTCCACTTTGGTTGATGAGGTGTTCGACACTGAGCTCATGCACGACATGGCCATCGATATTCTCAGCCAGACCCTAGAAGACGATCTGCTGAACCACGCCGTCGAATTTTATACTTCTGAGCTGGGCAGCAGGCTGGTGGTCGTCGAAAATGCCTCACATATGAAAGATGATGATGACTTGAAACAAGAAAGCGGACAGGCGATTGTCGCGGGTCTTGTGAAAATTGGCTCTCCAAGAGTTGAAGAACTCAAGCGGCTTAACAACGCCGTCGGCTCGGAAGATGCCTCCATCCACGCGATTTACGAAGTACAGGTGCGGTTTCTGATGGCTGCTGCCGCCGCCGGTGTCATAGACTTGCCGATGGATGAAGAAGACCTGCGACAAAGCCTAGCGCAGCAGGAGGGCGAAATGCGCCGCAGCATGCAAGTCGCAGGACTGGCCGCTTCCGCCTATACGTACCAATCTTTTTCCGATGACGAAATCTCGGCCTATGCAGACGCACTTGAGCATCCGAAAATGCAGGATGTCTACGCGCTGATGAACGCTGTGCAGTTTGAAATCATGGCGGATAGATACGAGGCGATGGCGCTCGGCATGAGCAAACTGCAACCCTCGCAAGAGCTGTAAGAGATGCGGCTGCTGGCTTTTGCGATCATGCTGGCGCTGTCAGCACCACCCGCGTGGGCAAACGCGCGCATGACGCTTTTGATGGACGCTCTGCGCATCGACGAAGTTGTTGGCATTTTGCGCTCAGAAGGGTTTGCCTATGCGCAAGAGCTTGATCAGGACATGCTTGCCGGGCAGGGGGGTGCCTTCTGGCATGGGCAAATCCGACAGATTTACGACGCGGACAGGATCACAGAAAGGTTGCGGCGCGCGCTCGAGGCGGAGCTATCAGAGGAAGAAATAGAAGCGGCACTCGCCTTTTTCGGCTCGAACCAAGGGGCGCGCATCGTTGAGTTGGAAAATGCCGCGCGGCAGGCACTGTCAGATCCCGAGGTCGAGACCGCCGCGCGCGACAACTATACGTCTCTTAAAGGCAGCGATGATCCGCTGCTGTCTCTGGTGTCGCAATACGTCCAAGTGAACGATCTGCTGGAACGAAATGTCTCGGGCTCGATGAGCGCAAATTTCCAGTTCTACAAAGGCCTGTCAGACGGCCGGTATGCCCAGCAATCCGAGGCGGAAATCCTGCAGGAAGTCTGGTCGCAGCAGGACTTTATCCGCGAAGACACCGAGTACTGGCTTTACGGCTTTTTACTGATGGCCTACCAACCCTTGTCCCTTGAGACGATGGAGGCATATGTGGACTACTCCTCCAGCAGTGAGGGGCAGGCGCTGAACGCAGCACTTTTCAGCGGTTTTGAAGAGGTTTATCGCGATATCTCTTACGCTTTGGGGCGGGCCGTCGCCCTAAATGCCGAAGGTGACGAAATCTGACGCCACGCAACTTGACAACCGTAGTCTGATCGTGCATTTGGCAGCCTCACACGACGGGTCCGTTCAGGCGGGCCTGTTTTTAATTAATGTACACTCGTAAATCCGAGTGCGCTGTCCGAGGTGGCCACAAGGCCCATAAACGCCCGAGCACGGGGACCACAGGACGCGGTGTAGAAAAGGAAAGACCATGTTTGCAGTCCTCAAGACTGGCGGCAAGCAATACAAGGTTCAGGCGGGCGATATGCTGCGCGTCGAGAAACTTGCTGCTGATGCGGGTGAAACCGTACAATTCAATGAAATTCTCATGCTCGGCGGTGAAAAGACCGTCGTGGGCGCGCCGCTTGTTGCAGGCGCGGGCGTTCAGGCCGAGGTCGTTGACCAGATCAAAGGTGAAAAGGTCATCAACTTCGTAAAACGCCGCCGTAAGCACTCGTCCAAGCGCACCAAAGGCCATCGCCAGAAGCTGACACTGGTCAAGGTCACTGATATTCTGGCGTCCGGCGCGGACAAGTCCGGCGTCAAGGCGGCCATGGGCGCAGGTTCCGTCTCTGCGACTGCGGTTGCCGCTGCGGCCCCCAAAGCCGCAAAGAAAGCGGCACCAGCCAAGAAAGCCGCGGCTCCCAAAGCCGAGGCTGCACCGGCTGCCGGAGCGGATGATCTCAAAAAGCTGTCGGGCGTGGGCCCCGCGCTTGAGAAGAAACTGCTCGAAGGTGGTGTAACCTCTTTTGCGCAAATCGCGGCATGGACCGAAGAGGACGTTGCTGCTATGGACGAGAAACTGTCGTTCAAAGGCCGGATCGAGCGCGAAGGCTGGATCGAACAGGCCAAAGAACTGGCTAAAGGCTAAGGAGAGACCTAATGGCACATAAAAAAGCAGGTGGTTCATCCCGTAACGGCCGCGACTCAGCGGGTCGTCGTCTTGGTGTGAAACTCTACGGCGGTCAAAAAGCGATCCCCGGTAACATCATCGTACGTCAGCGCGGCACAAAGTTCTGGCCGGGCGCAGGCGTTGGTATGGGTAAAGACCATACAATCTTTGCAACCGTTGACGGTTCTGTGACCTTCCACAAGGGTCTCAAGAACCGTACGTTCATCTCTGTTCTGCCGGTGGCGGAGGCCGCAGAGTAAGCCTTTCCTCAGGTGATGCAAAATTCAAAGGGGGATCGGCGCAAGCGCCGGTCCCCTTTCTTGTTACAATCACCGTTTTGATAAGGAAAAAGAATGTCAGTCGCTGTTGCCAGCTTTGCCGTTTTTGCAGCTTCGCAGATCGGCACACCGGGGCCCGCCAATATGGCCCTTATGGCAACCGGTGCGCGCTATGGATTTCGGGCAGCCTTGCCATTCGTGGCCGGTGTGGCACTGGGCAAACAGCTCGTGATCTGGCCCGTCGGCTTTGGCTTGATGGAACTTGCCGCACGCGCGCCCTGGCTTTTCACCGGGCTGAAGTATGCGTCAGCGGCCTATATCATCTGGTTGGCCTGGAAGGTGGCAAACCTGCGTTTGTCTGCGGATGCAACGACATCGCAGGCACCCGGCTTCTGGGCAGGGCTTATCGTGCATCCGCTCAACCCCAAGGCCTGGGCCATGATCGTCGGCGGTTTCACCGCCTTTGTCACACCGGGCACAAGCACGCTTGAGGCAACTGCGACGATTGCCGCAGTACTCTTGGCTTGTCAGATTCTGCTGCATCCGCTCTGGACGCTGGCCGGTGAAGGGATCGCAAAAACAGTCGCGGGCACGGCATTCGAGCCGTACCTGATGTGGAGCTTGGCTGGTCTTACAGTTGCTTCGGTATTATTCGTGTTGTTCGGAGGAGGAGCATAGCGATGGAAATGGAAAAGATAACACTGCAAGCCGTGATCGAGACAGAGCGTTTTGATCTGCGTCCGTTGCGTCGCTCCGACATGGGCCTGATCGAGCTTTATGGTGGCGATGAACGGGTCGCGCGAATGACAACGTCAATTCCGCACCCAATGCCCCCCGGGTTGATCGAAGCTTTCGTGAACCGTGCGATGAAAGACGACCGCGACGAGGATGTCTGGGCCATTGATGGCTCCAAATCGGGCGCAGCCGAGCTAATGGGCCTGATATCCCTGCAGCGCATGGACCGCGACCAATCCGAAGTGAGTTATTGGGTGGCCCCTCCCTATTGGAACACCGGCCTCGCCTCTGACGCAGTACAAGCGCTGGTCGAGGCAAATCCGCTTGGAAACCAGACGATGTTCGCCAGCGTGTTTCAGGACAACCCTGCATCCGCCAAAGTGCTGACCCATTGTGGTTTTGAGTATCTGGGTGATGCCGAAAGCTTTTCTGTCGCGCGCGACACAACGGTCCAGACATGGACCTATCTCAAGAAACTCTGACGGGGCGGTTACCCCGCAGGCTAGGAAACGGTCATGAAGTTCCTCGATCTGTGCAAAGTCTACATTCGCTCCGGCGCAGGCGGCGGGGGCTGTGTCAGTTTCCGGCGTGAGAAGTACATCGAATACGGTGGGCCGGACGGCGGGGATGGCGGCACAGGCGGTTCTGTCTGGGCCGAAGCCGTTGACGGCCTGAACACGCTGATCGATTTTCGCTACCAACAGCATTTTTTCGCCAAGAACGGTCAGCCCGGCATGGGACGGCAGCGCACTGGCAAAGACGGCGATGACATTCTTCTGCGGGTTCCTGTCGGCACTGAAATCCTGGATGAAGATCAGGAGACAGTCATCGCGGACCTCACCGAGGTCGGACAGCGCGTCGAACTGGCGCGGGGGGGCAACGGCGGGTTCGGCAACCTGCACTTCAAATCCTCGACCAATCAGGCACCGCGGCGCAGCAACCCGGGTCAGGAGGGCGTAGAGCGCACGCTGTGGCTGCGCCTCAAGTTGATTGCGGATGTGGGTCTGCTGGGGCTGCCCAACGCTGGAAAATCCACGTTTCTGGCAGCCACATCAAATGCGCGGCCCAAAATCGCTGACTACCCCTTTACCACCCTGCACCCGAACCTTGGGGTGGTCGGCGTGGATAACACCGAATTCGTTGTGGCGGACATACCCGGTTTGATCGAAGGCGCATCAGAAGGGCGCGGTCTGGGCGATTTGTTTTTGGGGCATATCGAACGCTGTGCCGTGTTGCTGCACTTGGTGGATGGTACCTCAGAAACGCTGGACGAAGACTATCAGACAATTGTTCAGGAACTTGCTGCCTACGGCGCGGGGCTGGCCGAGAAGCCACGCGTTACCGTGCTTAACAAAATTGACGCACTGGACGACGAACAGCGCAAAACCGCATGCAAGATATTAAAGGACGTATCAAAGGGCCCTGTCATGATGATGTCCGGCGTCGCGCGCGAAGGGGTCACTGAGGTTCTGCGCGCTTTGCGGGCGCAGATCGACGATGACAGGTTGCGGCACAGGCCCGCCGAGGAAGACGCGCCATGGCATCCCTGACCCAAGCCAAATGCCTTGTCGTCAAGATCGGCTCGGCGCTCTTGGTGGACCGCAGCGCGGGTGGGTTGCGGCGGGACTGGCTTGTGTCACTGGCCGAGGACATTGCATGGCTCAAGGCGTCAGGCATTGACGTCGTGATCGTCTCCTCCGGTTCAATCGCTTTGGGGAGGGGGGTATTGAAGCTCCCCTCGGCAGATCTGCCGCTTGAGCAGTCACAAGCCGCCGCCGCCGTCGGCCAAATCCGGCTTGCCCGCGCCTATGAAGAAGTTCTGGACCCGCATGGCATCATGACAGCGCAGGTTCTGGTAACATTGGACGACAGCCGCAACAGGCGCCGCTATCTGAACAGCCGTGCAACCCTTGAACAGCTTTTGTCGATGAACGTGGTGCCAATCGTCAATGAAAACGACACCATTGCGACGGATGAAATCCGATTTGGCGACAACGACCGTCTTGCCGCCCAGATCGCCGTCACAGTCGGGGCCGACCAGTTGGTGCTGTTGTCGGATGTGGACGGATTTTATTCGGCCAATCCACTACAGGACAAATCAGCCAAACGTTTTGACATCGTCGATGACATAACCGCCGAGATCGAAGCGATGGCAGGGGATGCAGGATCAGGCCTGTCTAAGGGTGGCATGAAAACCAAACTGATGGCGGCGAAACTGGCAACCGGCGCCGGCTGCAAAATGGCGATCACAAACGGCTTTGCGCAAAACCCGCTGCGGGCCCTCCAAAATGGTGCGCCCGCCACGTGGTTTACGGCCGATACCGACCCGAGTGCGGCGCGCAAACGTTGGATCGCTGGCATGAAACCTGCCGGGACGCTGGAACTCGATGCAGGTGCTATCGCTGCGCTACATGCGGGCAAAAGTCTCTTGCCGGCTGGTGTTTCGCGGGTCACCGGCAGCTTTCAGCGCGGGGATGCTGTCGCCATATGCGATGCTCAGGGGCATGCGCTTGGGAATGGTCTGGTCCGCTACACCGCAGAGGAAGCCGCGCGGATCATGGGGCGCAAGTCTCACGAAATAGAGGACGTTCTCGGCTATCCTGCACGGGCGGCTTTGATCCACCGCGATGATATGGCACTATGATGAAACCACAGCTGGACGACATAAAGAAGAGGCCCTAAAATAATGAAAGATATGGATAATATTTCTCAAGTCATGTCTGATTTGGGGGCACGTGCCAAGGCGGCGGCAGCACAATTGGGTTTTGCGGACGCACAAACCAAACGCGCGGCCATGAATGCCGCGGCAGAGCATATCTGGACCAGACGCGACGAAATCCTTGAGGCAAATGTTAAGGATCTGGAGTTCGGCCGGGAAAAAGGTTTGAGCGACGCGATGATGGATCGCCTTATGCTGGATGAGACGCGGCTGGAGGGCATAATCGCCGGTTTGCGGGCGGTCGCCGCGCAGGATGATCCGGTGGGTGAGGTCCTTGCAGAATGGGATCAGCCGAACGGGCTGCACATTCAACGCGTGCGCACGCCTCTGGGCGTCATTGGGGTGATCTACGAAAGCCGCCCCAATGTGACGGTGGATGCGGGCGCGCTTTGCCTCAAAGCCGGGAATGCGGTGATTTTGCGCGGCGGTTCTGAAAGCTTTCACACGTCGACGGCATTGCATGCCTGTCTGGTCGCGGGATTGAGCGACGCCGGCCTGCCCGTCGATGCCATCCAGCTCGTGCCAACGCGCGACAGGGCGGCCGTGAGCGAGATGCTCAAGATGGTCGATACGATCGACGTGATCGTGCCGCGCGGGGGAAAAGGGCTGGTTGGTCTGGTACAGCGCGAGGCGCGGGTGCCGGTTTTTGCGCACCTTGAAGGGATCGTCCACATCTACATCGACCAAAGTGCGGATGCCGAAAAGGCGTCACGCATCGTGATGAATGCCAAAACACGGCGGACTGGGATTTGCGGCGCAGCAGAATGCCTGCTGATCCACCGCGATGTTGCCGAAACAATCGGGCGTCGTGTGATCGAAGAACTGATCGCGGCAGGCGTCGAAGTGCGCGGCGACGCGGCACTGGGCGCGATTACGGGTGTGGTTGCAGCACAAGATAGTGACTGGGGACACGAGTTTCTGGATATGGTCATCGCCGCCCGCACCGTCGATGACATTGATGCGGCGATGGCGCATATCCGCACGCACGGGTCAAACCACACCGATTGCATCATCTCTGAAGACGGCCCGTCGGTTGAGCGATTTATGACCGAGCTGGATTCGGCTATTTTGATGCATAATGCCTCCACACAGTTTGCTGACGGCGGTGAATTTGGGATGGGTGCCGAAATCGGGATCGCCACCGGAAAAATGCATGCACGCGGTCCGGTTGGCGCAGCACAATTGACCAGCTTTAAGTATCGCGTGTCCGGCGACGGCGCGATACGCAGCTAAAACCCGAGCTTGATGGCATCCTGGCCGATTTCCGTTGTAACGCTGCGCCCCATGTCGGCAGCGATCAGCGGCAGCAACGCAAATTGAACCTGCGCCGGTCGCAAATCGGCGGGCACGGTTTTAGTATAAAGGACATCCCATAAAGGTTCGTCGATATTCAGCTTTTCTGCCCGGCCATGCAAAAGCCAGTTGCCTGTTTGCTGGCTGATCTCGATCCGTCCTCCGTAGGGCATCGCAGCCTCGACGCACAACAGCGCCAGAAAAGCGAGCCTGACAAAGGACCTTGGCTGCGCATCCATCGGCCCCCACGCCACATCCAGCCGCGCACCATGCATAACATCGGCCAGAATCGACGTGATCTCGGACCGGCCCATCGTCTGGTCCCCCGCAGCCCCGAAAGCCACCCGAAAATACCTGATGCGTGCGCTCGCATTGCCGACACTTTCCTGAATCAACTCCATCTCGGGACCGGACTGCCCACCGGACATGTCCAAAAGCTCCAACCCATTGTTGATTGCGCCGATTGGAGATATCAGGTCATGACAAATGCGGCTGCCGATCAAAGCGCTCAGGTTGACTTGACTGTTCTCCATTAAAACCTCCGCATGGAAAGGACCGACGTGGAAGACTTAAACGCCATATTC
This sequence comes from uncultured Roseobacter sp., assembly GCA_947501635.1. Classification (GTDB taxonomy): domain Bacteria; phylum Pseudomonadota; class Alphaproteobacteria; order Rhodobacterales; family Rhodobacteraceae; genus Roseobacter. The sequence goes on along the minus strand of CANMWT010000010.1, from coordinate 44,896 downwards.
TCTCCTGGTATGTTGGTGCGTCATCCAGACCGTCCTGAATGGGGCACCGGCCAAGTCCAAAGCAATATTGCCGGCAAGATCACCGTCAATTTCAGGGATGAGGGTAAAATCGTCATTGATAGCGCCCGCGTAGCCTTGCTTGCTGTATTTGATGAATGAACATCCTTTCCAAAAGGTTAATCTACACCCGCAGATTGTATAAATGCAAAAGGGTCACGTTACAAAACTGTCCTTTTTACGGTAGCTCGGGTTGAAACGGCGGATGGACAAGGTTCGATAAAATACATGACTGCAACTTCAGAACCTCCATTCATGGTGTCGCTCGCTCAGACCGAGGAAGACCTGAACGCGGCCAAAAGACTGCGCTATCAGGTGTTTATCGAAGAGCTGGGTGGCAGCGGGCCACTTGTTGACCACCGCAACAAACTCGAACAGGACAGGTTCGACCCCTATTTCGACCACCTATTACTGAAAGAAAGCACGTCCGGCACCGTTGTGGGGGTCTACCGCGTGATGCGCCGCGATCAGGCGGAATGCGCGGGCGGGTTCTACTCTGCCTCAGAGTATGACCTTGCGCCCCTGTTAAACTCCGGGCGGCGGCTGCTGGAACTCGGGCGCTCGTGCCTGCACGCGGACTACCGTGGTGGTCCGGCACTTTTTCATCTGTGGAGCGGGCTAGCACGCTACATTGCCGACCACGATATCGAGGTGCTTTTTGGCGTTGCCAGCTTTCACGGCACAAATCCCCAAGAGCTGGCTGCACCCTTGTCTTTGCTGCATCACCGCCATCTCGCGCCCGAAGCCTTGCGTGTCACCGCGCGCGCCGCAGCTTTCCAGCGGATGGACCTGATCGCCGAACCGGACCTCGACCGCCGCGCGGCGATGCTTGAGGTCCCTTCGCTTATCAAAGCCTATTTGCGATTGGGCGGCTTTGTGGGGCAGGGGGCTTATGTCGACCACAGCTTTAACACCACCGATGTGTGCCTTATCCTCGATACTGAAAAAATGAACCAGCGGCAGGCGCGCCTGTATCAGGGCACATCAGCATGAGCGCCACCTGGTATGGAGACAGGCCGCCCACGCCACCACGTTTCGGCATAGCGGGTTGGTGCCGCATTCTCTTGAAAACACCTATTCTCGCAGTGGTCATTTTCAGCGGCCTGTTGCTCATGCTTGTCGTGCGGCTGTTTGAAAGGCCGCTTTGCGGCGTGCAGCGTCCTGTAACGCCATTCATCACCGTTGTGGTCTGTCGCATGACCCTTGGCATTTTGGGCTTATCAGTAAAAATCATCGGCACCCCGGACACCAGTGCAACCGCCGTTGTGGCAAATCATTCCAGCTGGCTGGATATTTTCGCGCTGAACGCACGAAAACGGGTCTACTTTGTCTCCAAAGCAGAAGTTGCCGGCTGGCCGGGCATCGGCTGGCTCGCCCGCGCGACCGGCACCGTCTTTATTGAACGCAATCCAAAAAAGGCCACCGAACAAAAGGCGGTTTTTCAGGAACGTATCGCGGCAGGCCACCGTTTGTTGTTTTTCCCAGAAGGCACCAGCAGCGATGGGCAACGCGTGCTGCCATTCAAATCGACCCTTTTCGCCGCCTTTTTCGAAGACCAGAAAGACGGGCACATCGGCATTCAACCGGTCAGTCTTTTTTACAGGGCCCCGCAGGGACAAGATCATCGGTTTTTTGGCTGGTGGGGTGATATGGACTTTGGCAGCCACTTTCTGCGGGTGGTCGCACTGGGCGCGGGCGGCGAGGTGTCACTCTCTTACCAACCGCTCATAACAGTGCAACAAGCCCCAACCCGAAAAGCGATGGCACAGGCCTGCGAAACGGCCGTGCGTCAAGGATTTGAAGGGCAGGGGTCGTAAACCCTGCCCTGACCGCAAAAGCCTCAAGGCTTATGGAAAAAGACGTCATTTGTGACAAGCTCCAGCCCGTCACTATCCGGCCCCCATTCCATCATCAGGCAAGCTGTGCCCTTGCGCTGAAAATAAGTGGCCTGCACTGGGTAGAAGCCTGCTGAGGGTATTTTGACCTCGACCTCGCCAACATATCCGCAGGGATGAATGCCGTCGTAGAACCCAACTTCCTGCCCGCCTATGGCGATCTGCAGGCCATCATTCGCCAGAAAATCCAGCGTGTATGTGCCAGCGGCGGCAAAGTGGATGTAGCCCGAGATATCGGCGGCCACCTTTTCGCGCCGGTCTGAGGTGAGCACCTTGTCGCCTTGCGCCGTATCTTCGAATGTCAGCCCTGGGATTGGCGCGCCCGGCTCGCCGCGTTTTTTCAACGACGCCTTCGCCAGTTCAACAGTGCGCACACTGCTTGGCAGAACCGCGTAGGTGACGGCCAGACCCTTGGCCAACGCGCCCTTGCTGGGCTGCGGATTGGCGGGTGAGAGTGTGATGGCTTGAGCTGCGGCCAGACCTGGCACAATCAGCGCAAAACTCAGTGCTGCGGCGGATACAAAGTTCTTCATGTTAGCTCCCGTTGGAATGGCTGGATCGCTTGTTTTATGGATCATTGCGAACAGTCTAGGATGCAGCAGCGCCCGCTGGCAAGACTATCATACGCCGCAGCCCGGCAGCCTAAATCAACCATGCGATTCTTTGCTTGCAGGATCGCCTGCACTGGCCTATACGGCCCCCACTGAAACCCGCAGGCGGGGTTTGGGCTTTTGGGGGAGACATCCCTAACGGTCCGCCGGTTGGCACCAGATGGTGTCATGCCCCCGCCGAGGATAAAACCGGAAAGGTATAACGACATGGCTCTTCCAGAGTTCACCATGCGCCAATTGCTTGAAGCAGGCGTACACTTCGGCCACCAGACGCAGCGTTGGAACCCCCGCATGGGTCCGTTCATCTACGGCGCGCGCAACGGCATCCACATCATGGACCTCACGCAGACCGTTCCCATGCTGGATCAGGCGCTGAACGTGATCCGCGAAACGGTCGCCAAAGGCGGCAGCATCCTGTTTGTTGGCACAAAGCGTCAGGCACAGCAGCCGATCGCGGATGCCGCAGAGAAATGCGCGCAATACTACATGAACCACCGCTGGCTCGGCGGCACGCTGACCAACTGGCAAACAGTTTCTCAGTCCATCAACCGCCTGAAAGCGATTGACGAGCAGGCAGATCAGGGCTTTGCCGGCCTGACCAAAAAAGAACGTCTGGGCATGGAACGCGATCAGGGCAAACTTCAGGCCTCATTGGGTGGTATCCGCGAAATGGGCGGTCGTCCCGACCTGATCTTTGTGATCGACGTGAAAAAAGAAGCGCTGGCTGTTGCCGAAGCGAACAAACTGGGCATTCCGGTTGTCGCAGTGGTTGACACCAACTGCTCGCCAGACGGCATCGACTACATCATCCCAGGAAACGATGACGCGTCCCGTGCCATTGCGCTTTATTGCGATCTGGCTGCGCGTGCCGCACTTGACGGCATGTCCGCGCAACTGGGTGCCGCAGGCGTTGACCTTGGCGCAATGGAAGACGCGCCAGTTGAAGAAGCGGTTGCAGAAGAAGCACCAGCAGAGCCCGCCGCTGAAGAAGCTCAGGCCTGAACGCACGTCACTGCTACGACATACGGGGCAGGGTATACCTGCCCCGACAGAATAAACTGATTCCAAAAGGAGAACCTGAGATGGCGATTACAGCCGCAATGGTGAAAGAACTGCGTGACAGCACGGGCGCAGGCATGATGGACGCAAAAAAAGCCCTCACAGAAACCGAAGGTAACATGGACGAAGCCGTCGACTGGCTGCGGACCAAGGGACTTGCAAAAGCTGCAAAAAAATCCGGCCGCACGGCGGCGGAAGGTCTTGTTGCTGTACACGTCGAGGGCGGTAAAGGCATCGCAATCGAAGTAAACTCTGAAACAGATTTCGTCGGCAAAAACGCTGAGTTTCAGGAAATGGTGGGCAAAATTGCCTATGCCGCAATGGGTGTTGCGGACGTCGATGCTTTGAAAAAAGCAGATATTGGCGGCAAATCCGTCGAAGATCTGATCACCGACAAAATCGCTACAATCGGCGAAAACATGTCGCTGCGCCGCATGTCCGCCATCGACGGCGAAACGGTGGTTTCCTATGTGCACAATGCTGCAACGCATGGCATGGGCAAAATCGGCGTTCTGGTCGCCATGAATGGCGGCGACGAAGGGTTCGGCAAACAGGTTGCAATGCATATCGCCGCCGTCAATCCTGCGTCGCTGTCCGAGGACGATCTCGACCCGGCGGTGGTTGAAAAAGAAAAGCAAGTACAGATGGACATCGCGCGTGAAAGCGGCAAGCCTGAGCAGGTGATCGAAAAGATGATCATCGGCCGGATGAAAAAGTACATGTCTGAAGTGACTTTGCTGAACCAGTCTTTCGTTGTGAACCCAGACCTGACCGTGGGCGAGGCGGCAAAAGAAGCCGGCGCGACGATCACGGGTTTCGTGCGGCTGGAAGTCGGCGAAGGCATCGAGGTGGTAAAGGAAGACTTTGCTGCCGAAGTGGCCAAGGCTGCAAAAGGTTAATCTGCCAGATAAAGTTAAAAAGAAACGCCGCTATTTAGCGGCGTTTTTTGTTTATTATCAGATATTTATTACGCTTACCTAACCTGAAACTTTGGCTTTCATTGCGTCCATGGCCAGCACGTACCCTTGAGCGCCAAAACCGCAGATGATCCCAACGCAGGCTTTGGCAATATAGGAAACATGCCGAAAGTCCTCTCGCGCATGCACATTGCTCAAATGCAGCTCAATCGCGGGCAGTTCTACAGAGGCAATCGCATCCATGAGCGCGATAGATGTGTGCGTATAGGCACCAGCGTTGAGAATGATACCGTCATGTGCGCCACGGGCCGCATGGATTGCGTCGACCAAAGCACCTTCGTGATTTGACTGGGCAAAAGATACTTTAAGGTCAATAGCTTCACCGTGTGCCAGACACATTGCCTCGATATCGGCCAGGGTGGTGCTGCCGTATACTTCAGGCTGGCGTGTACCCAGCAAGTTCAAATTCGGGCCGTTCAGGATCAGGACAGAAGCCATAGTGTTTCTCGCGCTGTGAGTTAGTCGTGCTTAATCGTGACAAGCTTGTACTGTCCAGTCGTGACAGGGGTAGCAGCGAAATCAGACGCGCAATGCGGCATGAGCGCTACAGCAAGATGGCACCATTAAAGTTTATAATCATGATTATGTAAAATAAATATACAGGTAATTAGCTGATTTAACTTCTTTTTGCAAAGTTCACTGCGACCACCGCTTGCTTTTGCCCCGGCAGTCTATCCCAGCGCATACCCCGCACCACGCACGGTACGCAAAGGATCTGAGCCGCCGTTCTGCGTCAGAGCTTTGCGCAAACGGCCGATGTGAACATCCACCGTACGCGTATCCACATAGATATCACGCCCCCATACACGATCCAGCAATTGTTCGCGGGAAAACACCCGGCCCGGTTTTTCCATGAATGTCGATAACAAGCGGAACTCTGTCGGACCCAGTTTCAATTCGTTTTCACCACGGTTCACCCTGTGGCTCGTCGCATCAAGCACGATGTCTTCGTATTCAAGACGCTCTCCGGTGGCTGTGGGCCGCACGCGGCGTAACTGGCTGCGCACACGCGCCATCAACTCGATGACAGAATACGGTTTTATCACATAGTCGTCCGCACCGGTTTCAAGGCCGCGCACCCGGTCAACTTCTTCGGAACGCGCCGAGAGCATGATGATCGGAATACTGCGCGTCTCGCTTCGGATCTTCAGGCGCCGGCATACCTCAATGCCCGACAGATTGGGCATCATCCAGTCCAGCACAATGACATCGGGCACGAATTCATCCACGAGCACCATTGCTTCTTCACCGTTTTCGGCGCGGCTGACGGCAAAACCTTCCGCTTCCAGATTATATGCCAGCACTTCACGCTGGGCCGGTTCATCTTCAACGACCAAAACGCGGGGTTGATCGGCAGACATGGCGGTTATCCCTTAGCTGTCCCAAAGTTCAGATCCGCCTTGGGTCGCGGGTCATCCGGGTGTTCTCCGGTCACCAGATACACCACCTGCTCGGCAATCGACGTCGCGTGATCGCCCATCCGCTCGATGTTTTTGGCAATGAAATGCAGATGCATGCAGGCCGTGATGTTGCGCGGGTCTTCCATCATGAATGTGAGAAATTCCCGAAACAGCGCGTTGTACATCTGGTCAACGTCGCGGTCCCGCGAGATGACGTCCATCGCCAGTTCCTCGTCACGCTGGACGTATGCGTCAAGCGCGTCTTTCAACATCAACTCGACTTCGCGTGCCATTCGGCGCAGCGCGCCAGTACTGTCATTGACGGGCGCCATTTGCGACAGCACACCAGTTCGCTTGGCCATATTCTTGGCATAGTCCCCAATGCGTTCCAGATTGGCGCTGATCTTGATAACGCTCAGAATAAGCCGAAGATCACGCGCAATCGGGGCCCGCAGCGCCAGAACGCGCGCCGCTTCCTCGTTTATCAGTTCTTCCAGCGCGTCTATGGCCTTATCGCCCTTGCGCACTTCTTCTGCCAGTTCTTCGTCGCGGTCATCCAGCGATTTGGCACTTTCACGAATAGAGGCTTCCACAAGCCCGCCCATCTTCATGATCTGCGCTTGTATCGCTTCCAGATCACGGTCAAAAACCGATGCAATATGTTGATCTTCAATCATTATTCTATCCAATACGCCCAGTGATGTAGCTTTCGGTACGTGGGTCTTCGGGGTTGGTGAAAATGGTGCCTGTCTCGCCGTATTCAACCAGATTTCCAAGATGAAAAAATGCTGTTTTCTGGCTGACACGCGCCGCTTGCTGCATGGAGTGCGTCACGATCACCACCGAGTAGTTCTGGCGCAATTCATCAATCAGCTCTTCTACCTGCGCCGTGGCGATCGGGTCCAAGGCAGAACACGGCTCATCCATCAGCAGCACTTCAGGTTGGGTGGCTACTGCCCGCGCAATGCACAGACGCTGCTGCTGCCCTCCTGACAGGCCGGTGCCGGGCGCGCCAAGGCGGTCCTTGACCTCATCCCAAATCGCCGCGCGGCGCAGGGATTGCTCCACAATAACGTCCAGATCAGCTTTGGTTCTCGCAAGACCATGGATACGCGGACCGTAGGAGACATTGTCGTAAATGGATTTCGGGAACGGGTTCGGCTTTTGGAAAACCATGCCCACTTTTGCGCGCAACTGAACGGGGTCGACACGCTTGTCGTAGATGTCTTCACCATCAATCGAGATGTCGCCTTCAACGCGGCACACGTCGATGGTGTCGTTCATCCGATTCAAACACCGCAGAAATGTGGATTTCCCGCAACCGGACGGACCGATAAAGGCGGTCACCGTCTTGTCCTGAATGTCAACGTTCACGTCTTTGATGGCGTGGTTGTCCCCGTAGAAGACCTGCACGTTTTTGGCCGAAATCTTGATGGCTTGTGCATCCACGTCTCTCTCCAGTATTCTCATATCGTTCATTTCTACGGCTCCTTTACCAGCGACGCTCAAAGCGGCGGCGGAGAATGACAGCAAGGGTATTCATTGAAATCAAAAACCCCAGCAGGATGATGATACCGCCCCAGGCCCGTTCATAAAAGGCCGGGTCGGCGCGTTTGGCCCATTCATAAATCTGCGCAGGCATGGCTGAGTTTGGATCAAGCAATCCCGAAGCAATACCATCGGGTGCATTCGAAGCAATAAAGCCAACCATCCCGATAAGCAAAAGCGGCGCTGTCTCTCCGAGTGCCTGAGCAAGACCAATGATCGTACCGGTCAGGATACCGGGCGCGGCCAGCGGCAGAACATGGTGAAACACCGACTGCATTTTCGAGGCCCCTACCCCGAGCGCCGCGTCACGTATAGAGGGCGGAACTGCTTTAAGGGACGCTCTGGTGGAGATAATGATCGTCGGGAGGGTCATGAGCGTGAGTACAAGCCCCCCGACAAGCGGCGCTGACTGAGGCAGATGCATGAACTGGATAAACACGGCAAGGCCAAGAATACCGAAGACAATAGAGGGCACAGCCGCAAGGTTGGCGATGTTCACCTCAATCAGGTCGGTCCAGCGGTTCTTCGGGGCGAACTCTTCCAGATAGATCGAGGCCGCGACACCAATCGGTAGCGACAGGACGAGGACGACAAGCATCATAAAGAAAGACCCAATCATAGCCACACCGATGCCGGCAGCTTCCGCCCGGCTTTCGGAGGCATCGGCACCGGTGATAAAGTCGATGTTGAATGTCTTCTCGATGATCCCAAGCGGCACCAAAGCATCCACCAGATCAAGGTGTTCAGCGTCGATGTTCTTGTCGCGGGCCACATCCTCTCGCTGTACGCGGCCTTTGAGATACCCATCCACACGGCTTGACGCCAAAATGCGAAAATCGACCGTTTCACCGATCAGATCAGGGTTGGCGAGCACAACATCGCGTACCTGCGCTGCCGCCGAGGCGGAGATCAGCGCTTTCATATCGCCACGCTTTTGCAGGGGCGTTTCAATACCGTTCTGCTCCAGCTTGTCAAAGACGGCCTGCTGAATCAGCGGCGTATATCCAAAGGTGGACACCTTTCGCAAATCTTCGATCGCGCGATTACCATTTTTGTCCAGCTTCGACGGATCGAGGTAAACCGACGCATTGATAAAGGTCTGCTGGAAGGCCCCCGTCCCGCTGGAGACGATGGACACCAGCAAGACGATCAGAAAGAAAATACCGGTAGCGATACCGGCGATACCGTACATCCGAAATCTACGCTCCGCGCTTTTGCGTTTTTCGGTCCGCGCATCGGAAGAGATCAGCGAAACCCGCTTCGCACGATCGGGCGCAGAGGGCGTGGTAGAGATACTAACGTCGGTCATTCGTACTGCTCCCGGTATTTGCGCACGATGTAGAGGGCGAAGACGTTCAGACAGAGGGTCAGAACGAACAGTGTGATCCCGAGAGCGAACGCAACGAGAGCTTCGGGCGAGGCAAAATCGCTGTCGCCTGTCAACTGCGAGACGATCTTGGCTGTTACTGTCGTCATCGCCTCGAAAGGGTTCAGTGACAAACGTGCAGCGGCCCCTGCCCCCAAAACAACGATCATCGTTTCACCAATGGCCCGGCTGGCAGCCAGAAGAATGGCCCCCACAATCCCAGGTAAAGCCGCAGGCAGTACAACCTGTTTGATCGTCTCGGATTGGGTAGCGCCCAGCCCATAAGAGCCGTCACGCAGCGATTGGGGAACAGCATTGATGATGTCATCAGACAGTGAACTGACAAACGGGATCAACATGATACCCATCGCAATCCCGGCCGTCATGACAGAACGTCCACCGCCCATCCAGCCTGCGCCGTCTTCGCCGAAAACACTGACCAAAAGCGGCCCGATCGTCAGCAAGGCAAACAAGCCGTATACGATCGTGGGGATACCGGCGAGAATTTCCAACAACGGCTTTGCGATACCTCTCACCCGAGGAGATGCATATTCGGACAGGTAAATCGCCGAGAACAGACCGACGGGCACGGCAACCAGCAAGGCCACAACCGAGATGTAGATCGTGCCCCAGAGCAACGGCAGAATACCAAGGCTCGAGGCACCACCACGGCCTGAAAAGCTTGGTGCCCACTCCAACAAAGTAAAGAACTCAACAGCCGGATACAGGCTGAAGAACTCTATTGTATTGAAAATCAAAGAAAAGATGATGCCAATCGTTGTCAGGATCGCCACAGATGCCGCCGCGATCAGGATGCCGAGTATTCCCTGTTCGACTACGTTGCGTGCGCGAAAATCCCGTCCACTTTGTATCACCCCCCATCCGGCACCCAGCAGGGCGACCAGCAGCACAACAATCGTCATAACCGAGCGGGATGTCTCGCTGAGGGCGCGGTATTCTTGGGCGGCATTCAGGATGGGCTGCGTGATATCATTGGTCACAACCTGCCCCGCATCCTTCAAGCGTTGCGTCACATCGCTCAGATCAGCTTGGCCCGCGGTGAGCGTCTCGTCGTCAATAAAGCCTGCGTTGATGGCATTGGTGATCCCATCCGCCGTCCGGCGCACTTCGGACATCACCAAGCCAATGCTTGATCCTTCGTCGATTTCGCTGTCGGGGATAAGCTGCGCGACGCGGTTGTCTATGAACAGCGGCTGCACCAGCATCCACAGCAGCATGGCCCCGAAGGCTGGAAAAACCGATTTCATCAACGCATTCGAACCGTAGTAGGACGGCAAGGAGTGCAGCTTTTCACTGCTCCCGTTGACGCTGGCCAAAGCGCGTGCGCGCCCCAGAAAAAAGCCGGCGGTGGCCAGAGCCAATATGATCGCGGAGAGCCAAAGTAACGGCATGTATCCCCCAAATGGTAAAGGAGGCTTTCACAAGCCCCTTGCGGTCATTCGGGCGACGCAGATGCGCCGCCCGAAACGTGACAAACTCAACTCGTTAAGTTTGTTCCAGTGGTTTAGCTGCCGCCACCGATGACTTTCTCGTCGGATACGACTGCTTGTGTCGACGCGAGCTCAGGGTCCGACACGAGGCCGTAGTTGGCCAAAGGTCCGTCTGGGCCCGCAATCTCGTCAGCGACGAAGAACTCGGCGAACTCCTTAAGGCCGGGAATAACGCCGATGTGCGCCTTCTTGATGTAGAAGTACAGCGGACGGGACACAGGGTACTCACCAGCGGCAATTGTCTCTGTTGTCGGCTCAACGCCTGCCATCGTGGCCACTTTCAGCTTGTCGGTGTTGTTCTCGTAAAACGCCAGACCAAACACGCCAATCGCATTGGAGTTTGCGTCGATAGACGCGAGTGTTTCGGTGTAGTCCCCGTCGATATCGACCGAGCGGCCGTCGGTGCGCACTTCGAGACAGGCGTCTTCCGCGTCATCTTCTGACATGCCGCTTGCGATCATCGCTTCCATCGCGCCTGTTGCCTCACAACCCGCCGCGATCACCTTCTCTTCGAACACTTCACGTGTGCCGTGCTTGGTGCCCGGAATGAAAGCCAGGATATCGGCATCCGGCAGATCCGCGTTGAAGTCGGACCATTTTGTGTAGGGGTTGTCGACCAGCGCGCCATCCACCATGACCTTGGGTGCCAGTGCGTTGAAAATATCAGACTGCGTAAAGGCAGTGTAGGCAGGACCATCGAGCTGGCTGGCAAATACAATGCCGTCATAGCCGATGCGCACTTCGATGATGTCAGTCACACCATTTTCGGCGCATGCTTTGATTTCTTTCTCGCGGATCGCGCGGGACGCATTGGCGATGTCTGTGTGTTCTGTGCCCACGCCCTGACAAAACCGCTTCAGACCAGCCGAAGAACCGCCGGATTCAACAACGGGTGTCGGGAACTCGAAGTTCTCACCGAAGGCTTCGGCAACAATGGATGCATATGGCAGAACCGTGGACGACCCGGCGACCTGAACCTGATCGCGCGCCGAAGCGGCTGTAGCAGCAGTAACGACGGCAATCGCCAGCGCCGAAGTGGAAAGTTTTGTGAATGACATGACAACTCCTGTCAAAATAACGTTTGCTGGTCACCCGCAGCGGCAACCTTGGCTTAGGTCCTACGGGGCCGACGCTATGCTTTTGTGACAAACACGTAACAGTTTTATGACACGGCAAAAATCGACGTACGACTTTGTTTTAAATTAGTAATATTTTCATTGAGCGAGTCCAGATATCTGGAAAACTGCCCCATTTGACAGAATCGCGTGGCGTAAAAGGCCGCTCGGCACGGAAATTCAGGTTGCGCTTAGGTCCAAAGGAAGAATCACGGTGAATTTGGCCCCTGCCCCAAGCTCGCTTTCGACACGCAACCTGCCGCGATGCCTGTTGATGATATGCTTTACAATCGCAAGCCCCAGACCGGTGCCGCCCAAAGCCCGGCTGCGGTGACTGTCGGCGCGGTAAAAGCGTTCGGTCAGACGGGGCACATGAACCGGGTCAATGCCGGGACCGTAGTCAATGACCTGCACTCTGACACCCGGCGCGCGCAAGGTTGGGTTTCGCTCGGCAACTGTCATGGTGACCGTCACGCGTTTGCCCGACGCTCCGTATTTGATTGCGTTCTCAACCAGATTGGTAAACACCTGCTTGAGCTGATCCGCGTCTCCAACGATACGTACCGGATCAGCCGGAAACTCCGTTTCAAAGGTAACCCCGTTTTCCTCGGCCAATCGCCCGAGAGTTTGCAAAACCGAAGTCAACACATCATTCAGTGATACCTGATCGCGCGGTCGGACGCGCTGCTCTCCTTCGACACGGCTGAGCGACAGCAAGTCACCAACCAATCGGTTCATCCGCCCGGCCTCTCCTTGCATGATGTCCAAAAACCGCTCGCGCGCGGCGGCGTCGTTTCGGGCAGGGCCCCGCAAGGTTTCGATAAACCCCATCAGCGCGGTCAGCGGCGTGCGCAATTCGTGGCTGACGTTCGCCACGAAATTGCGGCGCATCTCGCCAGCCTGTTCCAAATGGGTCGTATCAAGAAAGCACAGAAGCAACACGCGCTGGCTCGGAACGACCCGGGCGGTGACCTGAAAAGCCGTGTCTTCAAGCCCATCATTGGCAAGATATGTACTTGTGCGCGGCAAGCTGTCGGCCAACACTTTTTCAACGGTATCGATCAAAACAGGCTGCCGCAGGATTGTAACGTAGTTGCGCCCCTCGATCCCCTGCCCGATAAGCGTACGCGCCTCGGCGTTGGCCGCGATGATGCGCTCGGCTCCGTCAATCGCCAACGCCGGGACCGGCATCGCGGACAATAACTCGCCAAGCATGGATGACATCGCGGCCCCTTTCGCCCCTAGCCCGACACAGCAGACGCGATGGCGCTGGTGAACACCTCGCAGAGCGTGTCAGGGTCCTCCAGTCCGACCGAAATCCGGAAAAATCCCTCCGACATGCCAAGCTCGGTTCGTTTGGCTTCGGTCAATGCACGATGCGAAGAAGACGCAGGGTGCGAGATCGTCGTGCCGACATCCCCCAAGGTCGGTGCAAACGACAGCCCCTCTGCCGCGCGGGTAAAGGCGTTTGCCTCCGGTCTGCTGCCGTTCAACTCAAAACTCACCATGTTGCAGTAGTTGCCGCCCAGCAAGGATGCCGCACGCGCGTGATCCGGGTGGTCGCTGCGGCCCGGGTAGAGAACACGCGTGACCCCGGCCAGACTGCCCAGATGGTCTGCAAGGCGCGCGGCCGTGCTTTGAGCGCGGTCAAAGCGCAGATCAAAAGACAGCATGCCCCGCTCGGCCAACCAGCAGTCAAAGGGGCTTGCTGTCATGCCGGCGGTGACACTGAACACGCGCAGGCTGTCATTTATCTCGGGGTCCTTTGCCGCAACATAACCCAGCATCACATCGGAGTGGCCGGCAAGCAGTTTCGTAACCGAATGAATGACGATGTCGGCCCCGGCGTCAAAAGCACGGAAGGCGCGGGGCGTGGTGAAGGTGTTGTCGATGACTAGCAAAATACCCGTCTCGCGCGCGAGGTCGGCAAGTGCTGAAATGTCGGCCACGCGCAGCGTCGGGTTCGACACGACTTCGACAAGCATCAACCGCGTGTTCGGTCGGATGGCCGACCGCATGGCGTCAATATCGCCCGGGTCCACCAGTGTCGTGTCAATTCCCAGCCGCGGAAGGTCGTCTGACATCATACGCAACGACCGGCCATAAAGCTGATTGCCCCCGATCACATGATCGCCCGCGTGCGTCAGCCCCATCAACACGGCTGACACAGCCGCCATACCGGAAGAGGTCATGACCCCCGGGCACGGCGCGCCTTCCAGCCGGTCAAGACGTTTGGCCACAACGTCCGCGTTCGGATGCCCCTCGCGCGAGTAGGTGTACCCCTGCAGGCCACCCTCATACTGTTGATCAAGCATGTCGGGCGTGTCAGAGGCATAGACCACGGAGGGGCTTAGCGGTGTTACCACAGGACGGGACGCCGAGGCAGGCAGCGCGTCGGGGCGCACCAAGGATCCCTTTTCGTTTTTCATATCAGGACCCTACAGCACGTAGTTTATCTCGAAACAACCGCATGTTTTCTTGGTAATGCGCAGCAGAAGCGCGCAATCCGTCAATGGCTGCGGCATCCAGTTCACGCACCACCTTGCCCGGCACCCCCATCACCAGTGAATTGTCCGGGATCACTTTGTTTTCGGTAATCAGGGCGCCCGCACCGATCAGGCAGTTTTTTCCGATCCGCGCTCCGTTCAAAACGGTAGCCCCCATGCCGATCAACGTGTTGTCGTCGATCACACATCCATGCAGCATTACTTTATGGCCGATGGTGCACCCGGCGCCGATTGTCAGCGGGAATCCAGCGTCCACATGAAAGACGCAGTTTTCCTGCACGTTCGAGCCCGCACCCACCCGGATCTCTTCGTGATCGGCGCGGATCGTGGTGCCGAACCACACTGACGCGGCTTGCTCCAACACAACTTGTCCGATCAGGTTCGCATCCGGCGCAACCCATGTGTCCACATGACATGCGGGTGTGTAGTCTCCAAGTGCGTAAAGCGTCATGACAATTCCTCGAATTCTTCCTGCAACGACCGAACATGCCCCGTCAGATCGGGTTGTTGGCTGCGTCGCAAACGTGTGGCGGTAATGATGGTTTTCAACTGCTCTTCGGTCGCATCAAGGTTATCATTCACCAGCACATAGTCATAGCTACCCCAATGGCTTATCTCGTCCCAGCTTTTGTCCATGCGTCGTGCAATCGTGGCCGGATCATCCTGCGCGCGTTTTTCCAACCGGTGACGCAACTCCCTGATCGAAGGCGGCAGCAAAAAGATGGAAAGAGTATGCGCGCTAAGCGTTGAATTGGTGATCTGCTGAGCGCCCTGCCAGTCTATGTCGAACAACACGTCCTTGCCTGTGTCGATGGCTTCCTGAACAGGGCCACGGGGCGATCCGTAGAAGTTGCCGAACACATGGGCATGCTCAAGCATTTCTCCGTCCGCGACCTGCGACTTGAAGGCCGGCTCGTCAATGAAGTGATACTCACGCCCGTCGACCTCTCCGGGGCGTGGCGCGCGTGTGGTGGCCGAAACAGAGAAACGGATGTCAGGGTCCCAGTCGCGCATACGCTTGGCCAAAGTGGATTTTCCAGCGCCCGAAGGAGAACTGAGGATGATGAGAAGTCCGCGTCGTTTCACTGCCAAGACCTATTCTACATTCTGAACTTGTTCGCGCATCTGGTCGATCGCTGCCTTAAGTGCAAGCCCCGTGCGCGTCAGGGTCGCGTGCTGCGCTTTTGCGCAAAGCGTATTGGCTTCACGGTTGAACTCCTGCATCAGGAAATCAAGCTTGCGTCCGACGGACCCGCCCTGACTGATCAAATCCCGCGCGGCTTCGACATGTGCACGCAGGCGATCAATCTCTTCCGTGACATCCGACTTGACCGCAATTAGTGCCAGCTCTTGCGCCACCCGGTCCGCATCCACACCGTCGGCGTTATCGATGACGCGCGCCAGATTGCGTTTGAGCACCTGCGCTGTCTCTGCACTGCGGGCGGCGGCCTGCTGCGATGCGTCTTCGGTCAGACTGCCGATCTCGTCGAGTTGGGCCATAAGCACGGACGTCAGAGCGGCACCTTCCGCGCCGCGCATCTCATTGAACTCCGCGATCAGCCGGTCCGCTTCAGCAGAGAGTTGTACCAGCAACGGCTCTATGTCATCTTCTGACGAAGCCGCTTCAAGAACGCCGCGCAAACCCGCGATATCAGTTGATTTTGCCCGATCAAGATCAATGCCGCGCCGCTGTGCTTCCGCGTCAATTACGCTCAACGCATCCAGCACCGACGCCAATTGAACCGTGTTGACCTGCAACACGGCCGCTGTTTCCTCCCGCGAGATACGTAACGACAGCGTGATGTTGCCGCGCGCTGTTTCGGAACCCAGTTTTTTACGCAACAGCGTTTCCAGCCCGTCGATCCAGTCCGGAACGCGCAGCCTCAGGTCCTGCCCCTTGCCGTTCACGGCGCGCAACTCCCAACTCCAGCTGTGCGGTGGCAGAGAACCGGTGCCGGAGGCGAATCCGGTCATGGATCGAAGCATGAACAGGTCCTTTCAGTCTCGTCTTACTGCACCGCCATATGTCAGTTTGGGCGCACAGGGCAACCCCGTGTGGCCCCCCGACAGCAGGACCGGCACGCCACTTTGAGTTAACCAATTGGTCATTTAACCGGCGATTTGACAAAAATTCTTGGTATTAACGGCTCGGTAACCGCTTTTGAGGCGATCACAGAAGGGCCCGATCACAAATATTTCGCAACCCCCGGGCGGGTGACCGGGATCAAGACACGCAGAACACAAAGACCGAAAGGCCAGGCAATGGACAAAGGCGGACAAAAAACGCACAATGTTATCAGTATGACGCAGCATGTTTCAGAGAACAGTTTTACCCCGCTCGCTCAGGTCGAAGCCTATTGGGAGGCTTTGCGCGGCACGCGTTTAATGCCCAACCGCTCGGAAATTGATCCGCGTGGGATCGAGCAGGCGCTTGAGTATTCGTTTATTGTCGAGCGCATCGCACCGGGTATTGCGCGTCTTCGGATTGCCGGCAGTCACCTTAACGACCTGATGGGCATGGAGGTGCGCGGCATGCCGCTCACGGCCTTTATGGCCCCCGGTTCGCGCCGGCAGGTCAGCGACACACTGGAAGAAGTCTTTGAAACGCCAGCCACCTGCGTCATGACACTGCGTTCGGACAAGTCAGCGGGGATGCCGCCTCTCGACGCACGCATGCTGCTTTTGCCACTGAAAAGTGATCTGGGCGATGTGAGCAGGCTTCTGGGTGCGCTGATTTCGGTCGGCGACATGGGGCGCAGCCCGCGCCGTTTTGAAGTGACAAACACAATTCTGAGGCCGATCCTGTCAAGCGAAAGCATGCCTCTGCCGGTGCGGGAAAAACCTATGCGTACGCCCAAGGCACCACCAGCAAAAACACCGGGCTTTTCCGAGCCACAACCGGCTTTTAAAACGGAAACGCCGCGGCGGGATGCCCCCTATCTGCGCTTGGTCAAGTCGGACGAATAGCGCCCACTTCCGAGATCCTTTGGTCGGGACAGTCGTCTGCACAGAACGTGCAGGCGGCTTTGCATGTTGGGCGGGCTGGTATCTTGCTATAAAGTGGTGGAATTAACGACAAAGGAATAGCCAACTCATGTCATTGCAAATTATCGGCCCCGGGTTTGGCCGGACCGGCACCAAAACCACGAAAACGGCGCTTGAGCATCTTGGATTTGGGCCCTGCCATCACATGTACGAAGTTTTCGAGAACCCGCCTCAAGTGGCGCATTGGACCGCAATCGCCGCTGGAGAGACCGTCGACATGCGCGATGTTTTTGCAGGGTACCGTTCACAGATCGACTGGCCCGGTGCTCACGTCTGGCGCGAAACCGCCAAAGCCTTTCCAGACGCAAAGGTTCTGCTCACCATGCGGCCCGAAGAGTCGTGGTGGCGCAGCTATTCCAAAACCATCGGCAAGTTCATGAAACACTTCAAAAATCTGGAAGTCCCGCCCCACATCTTTGAAATGGCATGCGCGATGGAAACGCTGGTCGACAATGGAACCTTTGGCGGCAGGCCCAACGACAAGGAAACCGTGCTTGCCGCATATCGCCAGCGTAAAGCGGATGTCGAAGCCGAGATCGCAGCAGACCGTCTGCTGGTGTTTGACGTGGCCGAGGGCTGGGAGCCCCTGTGCGCGTTTCTCGACGTGCCCGTGCCGGATGCACCTTTCCCGCATGAAAACAAGAAAGAGGATTTCTGGGCTGCCCTTGGTGGTGAGCCGCAAGATTAACAGGAAAGGCCCGCAGGGTTTCCTGCGGGCCTGTTTCCGATCTGACTGTGGCCGCGGCCTTATCCGGTTGCTTGCGCTTGAACTGCAGCGCGCCGCGCCGAAAGCTCTTCGGCCACAAGAAACGCCAGCTCCAACGACTGGCTGGCGTTCAGGCGCGGATCACATGCTGTATGATACCTGTCGGACAGGTCTTCATCGCTTACCGCGCGCACGCCGCCGGTGCACTCGGTCACATCTTGTCCCGTCATTTCGAAATGCACGCCACCAGGCACCGTGCCTTCGGCCGCGTGGACCGCAAAGAACTCGCGGACTTCGCGCAAAACAGCCTCGAAGGGGCGCGTTTTGTATCCGCTTGATGACTTGATCGTATTGCCGTGCATAGGATCACAGACCCATGTGACATTGGCCCCTTCCTCTCGTACAGTCTTGATAAGGCGCGGCAGGTGCTCTGAAACGTTACCGGCACCGAAACGCGCGATCAGGGTCAATCGGCCCTCTTCGTTTTCGGGGTTCAGCTTCGCCATCAGCACCTTGAGGTCCTCGGACGTCATCGTCGGCCCGGCTTTCAGGCCGATGGGGTTCAGCACACCCGACGCGAATTCTACATGGGCCCCGTCCGGTTGGCGCGTCCGGTCACCGATCCAGATCATATGCCCCGAACCGGCCAGCCACTTGCCGGAAATGCTGTCGATCCGCGTCAGGGCCTCTTCGTACTCCAGCAACAGAGATTCGTGGCTGGTGTAGAATTCGACCGTTTGCAGCGTATGCGCCGTGTCGGCATTGACGCCGGCCGCTGTCATGAAATCAAGTGTGTCGGAAATGCGGTTGGCGATCTCGCGATAGGCTTCTGCCTTCTCGCTTTCGGTAAAGCCCAACGTCCATGAATGGACCTGATGCACATCCGCATAGCCACCCGTCGAAAAGGCGCGCAACAGGTTCAGCGTTGCCGCCGCCTGCGTGTAAGCACGCAACATGTTTTGCGGGTCGGGAATGCGCGCTTCGGAAGTGAAATCAAGCTTGTTGATGATGTCACCGCGGTAACTTGGCAACTCGACACCATTGACGGTCTCTGTGGGTGCGGACCGTGGCTTGGCAAACTGTCCTGCCATGCGCCCGACTTTGATGACCGGTACTTTGGCGCCATGCGTCAGCACGATTGCCATTTGCAACATCACTTTGAATGTGTCGCGAATACCATCCGAACTGAACTGGTCAAAAGCCTCGGCGCAATCGCCACCCTGAAGCAAGAACGCCTCGCCCCGCCCTGCTTGTGCCAGGTGCTTGCGCAAGCGACGCGCTTCGCCTGCAAAAACCAGCAAGGGAAAGCGCGCCAACTGGGACTCGACCGCTTCCAGAGCAGCCTGATCGGGGTAATCCGGCATCTGAATGCGCGGCTTGGCGCGCCAACTCGATTTGGTCCATTCGCTCATGTATTCTGTCTCCAGTCTCTGGCCCACGCACTGCGAGCGCTCACATCTCGGCTCTCTATACAAAAGCCTGTGGGGAGTGACCATATCACAAATTCGAACTCTTGACGTCGCTTTCGGACCATGGGCAAGGTGAGGTTCAGGACAAGCAGGCCCTTTGGCTCAAAGCTCCTATGCGACGACACAACAAGAGGCAGCAATGTCCGACGCACGATTGCCATCCCGAACAGATCCTTCGGTACCAAAGCCGAAACGGTTCGTTTTTGTGTTGCTCGACAGTTTTACGCTCTTGAGTTTCGCCGCTGCGGTTGAAAGCCTGCGCATTGCCAACCGAATGGCCGGCAAGACGCTTTATGAATGGCAGATCGTTGGCGAAGGCGGCGATACCGTAAAATGCTCGGCAGGCAGCGTGTTCAAGCTTGACGGCGATCTGGAAGAGCTATCGCGCGATGATACCGTACTGGTCTGTGGCGGCATTGAAGTACAGGCCGCAACCACCAAACGCATATTGGGCTGGCTGCGCCGCGAGGCGCGCAAGGGTGCCATGATCGGAGGTCTGTGCACCGCCGCCTTCACGCTGGCCAAGGCTGGTCTGCTTGATGGAAAAAAGGCAACGATCCACTGGGAAAATCAGGACAGCTTCGCCGAAGATTTCGAAGATGTTATCCTTACCAAGTCGGTCTTTGTGGTGGACGGCAACCGGTTGACCACGGCAGGCGGGACGTCGTCGATTGACCTGATGCTGAAGCTCATTGCAGACGAGCATGGCGAGGATCTGGGCAATCTTGTCGCTGACCAGCTGATCTATACCTCGATCCGTACCGATCAGGACACCCAAAGGCTGTCCGTACCGACACGTATTGGCGTGCGGCACCCGAAGCTAAGTCAAGTGATCCAGATGATGGAAAGCAATATCGAAGAGCCCATCAGCCCGTCAACGCTGGCCAAGGACGTTGGAATGAGCACCCGCCAGCTTGAACGATTGTTCCGCCGTTACCTCAACCGCAGCCCCAAGAGATACTATATGGAACTGAGGTTGCAAAAAGCGCGCAACCTGTTGATGCAGACCGACATGAGTGTGATTAACGTGGCACTGGCTTGTGGATTTGCGTCACCGTCGCATTTCTCGAAATGCTACCGTGCACATTATGACACAACCCCCTACCGCGAGCGCGGCAGCCACGCTGCGCGGTTGTCTTTCTGACCCCTCAGCGCGCCATGCGGTAAACCGCGCCGTTGCCCACAGAGATGAACCAGATACTGCCGTCATCCGCCTCCATCAGATCGCGCACACGTTCGGTGCTGTCGTTGCTGATCTTGGACACTTCGCGAGTTGTTTCACCAGATATCTCAAGCCGCGCGATGTAGTCGTCTTTCAACGACCCGACGAACATATCGCCTCGCCATTCGGGGAACATCTCCCCCTGATAGACAAGCAATCCCGATGGCGCGATGGACGGATCCCAGTAGGACGCAGGCTGCTCCATCCCCTCTTTGGTGGTGCCCTCGCCGATTTTACCTCCGGAGTAGTGACGACCGTAGGAAATCACCGGCCAGCCATAATTCGCGCCCTTGCGGATCAGGTTCACCTCGTCGCCCCCCCGCGCGCCATGCTCGGCCGTCCACAGACGCCCCTGCCCGTCCAGTCCCGCGCCTTGCGGGTTTCGGTGACCGTAGGACCAGATCTCGGGCTGCATGTCAAAGCCACCGACAAAGGGATTGTCAGACGGCACAGACCCGTCGCGATTAACGCGAATGATGGTGCCGATATGGTTCGAGCGGTCTTGTGCCGCGGGTCGGTCACCGCGATCACCAATCGTCATGAACAATGTACCATCGGGCGCCTCGACGACGCGCGATCCAAAGTGGCGGCCACCCGAACTGCCAGGTGCCATCACGAAGAGATCCCGCAGATTTTCCAGCCGCCTGCCATCCACGGAAAGCTCTGCCGCCGCCAAAGCAGTGCCGGCGCCACCAGTCTGACGCTTGCTGTAGCTTAGAAAAATCGTACGCGAACGTGCGAAGTCGCGCGCAACGGTCACATCCAAAAGCCCCCCTTGCCCCCGGTCGACCACCTGTGGCGCACCGGTAACTTCACGGGTGCTCCCTTCAGACCACAGCAACAGCCGCCCGTCTTTTTCCGTGATTATCAGCGCCCCGTCCGGCAACTGGTCTATGCCCCAAGGCTCATCAAGGCCGGAAACCATTGTCGTTATAGTGATGTCGGATCGGGCGCCGCCGGCGGACAATAGCAGGCAAATGGTTGTGGCGAGGCTGTGCAAGAAAATCCGGGTCATGTTTTCTCCAGTTGGTCTCGTGTCTGCGCGACATGTCGAACCCGACGAACAAAGGGGTGGCACCCTGTCTTGGGCTTGGGTCACACTGTGTCAAAACTGCTTTTCTTTTGGAAATAGGACGCATAATCTCCGCGGCGAACATCAAGTTCCAATAAGGGAGAATACAAATGAAAAAGTTGCTTCTGGCCAGCACGGCCGCAGCACTCGTGGCGTCCGGCGCATTCGCCGGCGGACACGCCAAAGAAGTGAAACTGGGTGTACAATTCGGATTTACCGGCCCGATTGAATCGCTGACCGGCCCGATGGCTGCAGGCGCTGAGATGGCGATGGCGGAAGTGACCGAAAGCGGCAAGCTGCTGGACGCGGCAAAAGTGACCGCGATCCGCGCTGACACGGGCTGCATCGACAACGGCTTGTCCACATCCAACGCCGAGCGTCTGATTGCCGAAGGCATCAACGGCCTGATCGGTGGCGACTGCTCTGGCGTGACCGGCGCGATCTTGCAAAACGTGGCGATCCCCAATGGAATGGTCATGATCTCGCCATCGGCGACGTCACCCGGTCTGAGCACCGTGGAAGACAATGATCTTTTCTTCCGCACAGCGCCATCAGACGCACGCGAAGGACAGGTGATGGCGGAAATCCTTCAGGAACGCGGCGTGCAAAGCATCGCGCTGACCTACACCAACAATGACTACGGCAAAGGTCTTGCCGATGCGATCCAATCGAATTTCGAAGCGGTTGGCGGTGAAGTCACGATTGTTGCAGCCCATGAAGACGGCAAAGCAGACTATTCCGCCGAGATGGGCGCGCTGGCATCCGCTGGCGGTGATCTGCTTGTGGTAGCCGGATATCTTGACCAGGGCGGCCTGGGCATCATCAACGCGGCACTCGACACAGGTGCATTCGATACATTCGGCCTGCCCGGTGGCATGATCGGTGACAGCCTGCCTGCAAATGTGGGCTCGGCGCTGGACGGCTCTTATGGCCAGATTGCAGGCTCGGGTGGTGAAGGGATCGAAAAGCTCAAGGAAATGGCAGGCGACGCCTTTGATGCGACATCGCCCTATACGCCGGAAAGCTATGATGCGGCAGCGCTCTTCATGCTGGCTATGCAAGCAGCAAACAGCACGGACCCTGCGGATTACGGCAAACACATCCTGGATGTGGCCAATGCCCCGGGCGAGAAAATCTACCCCGGTGAGTTGGGCAAAGCCCTCGACATTCTCCGCGAGGGGGGCGAAGTGGATTATGTGGGCGCCTCGGCCGTCGAGTTGATCGGACCGGGTGAATCTGCTGGTACATATCGCATGATCGAAGTGCAGAACGGCGAAAACGTTACCATCGGCTTCAAGTAAACCAGACTTTTGAAAAACAGGCAGCCCGGGGTCGACGACTTCGGGCTGCTGTCGTATCCGGCTGAAAAACGGCTCAGACCTCTTCGGAGACGTGGCATGATTGTTGTAGAAGATCTTCACAAACACTTTGGCGGGTTTCACGCCGTGGATGGCGCTTCGCTGGAGATTGCAGAAGGGTCGATCACCGGATTGATCGGCCCCAATGGCGCCGGCAAAACCACATTGTTCAACGTCATTGCAGGCGTTTTGCCGCCCACATCGGGGCGCGTCACGATGGCGGGTGAGGACATCACCGGTTTGGCACCGCATGAGCTTTTTCACAAAGGCTTGCTGCGCACTTTCCAGATTGCGCATGAGTTTTCTTCCATGACCTGCCGCGAGAACCTGATGATGGTTCCGGGCAATCAGATCGGCGAGACGCTGTGGAACACATGGTTTGGGCGTAAACGCATCGCGGACCAGGAACGCGCATTGCGGGCAAAGGCGGACGAAGTGCTTGAGTTTCTGACCGTGGAGCACCTTGCCGACCACAAGGCGGGCCAGATCTCGGGCGGGCAGAAAAAGCTGCTGGAGTTGGGGCGGACCATGATGGTGGAGGCACGCATCGTTTTCCTGGATGAAGTCGGCGCGGGCGTAAATCGCACGCTGCTCAACACAATCGGGGACGCGATCCTGCGGCTGAATGCGGAGCGCGGCTATACTTTTGTGGTCATCGAACATGACATGGATTTCATCGGCCGCTTGTGCGATCCGGTAATTTGCATGGCCGAAGGCAAAGTGCTGGCTGAGGGCACATTGGCGGAGATCAAGGCCAACGAGCAGGTGATCGAAGCGTATCTGGGCACAGGGCTCAAGAACAAGCAAAAGGTGGAAGCGTGAAGCACGCCAAAGGGCCGCTGCGCGGCGATTTCGTGACTTCGTCGAGGATATTTTCGGACCAAAGAAGTGGGGCTGACGGGTGAGTACGGAACCTTACAGTGATCGGGGCAATCGGGATTTATCGCTGGGCAACCCGGCTGGCATGGGTACGGCACATGCTGTTGCGAAAGGCGGCAAGGCATTTGTCGCGTCCGGCGGCCCTTTTTTGATCGGTGAAGCGATGACCGGTGGCTACGGTGCCGGACCGGATATTCTGCATGACTGCACTATTGCGGTGGATCGCGGTGAGATCGCCGTTATCGTAGGCCCCAATGGTGCGGGCAAGTCGACGGGCATGAAGGCTGTTTTCGGCATGTTGAACCTGCGGGCCGGCCATGTGCGGCTGGACGGCGAGGATATCACAGCGCTTACCCCACAGGCACGTGTCGCAAAGGGGATGGGGTTTGTGCCTCAGACCTCGAACATTTTCACGTCTATGACCGTTGAGGAAAACCTGGAGATGGGGGCATTCATCCGCACTGATGACATACGCCCGACGATGGAACAGATTTATGATCTGTTCCCGATATTGCGCGAGAAGCGCGCGCAGGCGGCTGGTGAGCTGTCGGGCGGGCAGCGCCAGCAGGTTGCGGTCGGTCGCGCCTTGATGACCAAGCCCAAAGTGCTGATGCTGGATGAACCGACGGCTGGTGTGTCTCCTATTGTGATGGACGAACTTTTTGATCGCATCATCGAAGTTGCGCGCACAGGCATTCCCATTTTGATGGTCGAGCAGAATGCACGCCAGGCGCTGGAGATTGCCGACAAGGGGTATGTGCTGGTTCAGGGGCGAAATGCCTATAGCGGAACGGGCAAGGAATTGCTTGCGGACCCTGAGGTACGCAAGAGCTTTTTGGGGGGATAGGCTGTGACTGTATCGGCTTTATACCAGGCGGCCGTCGCTTTTTTTGCAACCAGCGCGAAACGCGGGAGCCGGTCATGGATTTTCTGAACGCGATCATCGCTTTGTTGAATTTTGTTGTCGTGCCGGCGGTGGCCTATGGATCACAACTGGCACTGGGTGCTTTGGGCGTAACCTTGATATACGGAATTTTGCGGTTCTCGAATTTTGCCCATGGCGACACGATGGCATTTGGCGCCATGATAACCGTCCTTTTTACATGGTTGTTCCAGAGTTGGGGTATTTCGCTGGGCCCGCTCCCAACGGCCTTGCTCGCACTGCCTATCGGGATTTTGGGCTGCATGGCGCTGTTACTGGCGACCGACCGTGTGGTTTACCGCTTTTACCGCGAGCAAAAGGCCAAACCGGTGATCTTGGTGATCGTAAGCCTTGGGGTGACGTTTATTCTCAACGGGCTTGTCCGCTTTATCATCGGGCCGGATGACCAGCGGTTTGCCGATGGAGAGCGCTTCATCGTATCGGCGCGTACCTTTAAAGAGCTTACCGGTCTGCGCGAGGGGTTGGCGATAAAGACCACACAAGGCATCACTGTGATTACGGCGGTGGTGGTTGTGGCTTTGCTGTTTTGGTTTCTGAACCGGACGCGCACCGGCAAATCCATGCGTGCCTATTCCGACAATGAGGATCTGGCACTTCTGTCAGGCATTAATCCAGAGCGTGTCGTCATGATTACCTGGCTGATTGTTGCCGGGCTCGCGACGATTGCGGGTGTGCTTTATGGGTTGGACAAGTCCTTCAAGCCTTTTACCTATTTCCAGCTTCTGCTGCCGATCTTTGCCAGCGCCATTGTTGGCGGGTTGGGCAATCCGATTGGTGCCATTGCGGGCGGGTTTGTCATCGCCTTCTCGGAGGTAACCGTTACATATGCGTGGAAAAAAGTGCTGACCTATCTGATGCCGGAAGGGCTGGAGCCTGACGGGTTGGTTCAGCTTTTGTCGACGGATTACAAACTCGCCGTGAGTTTTCTGATTTTGCTGATCGTGCTTTTGTTCAAACCGACCGGCCTGTTCAAGGGGAAAGCGGTATGAACCCTGTTTTGAAAAACTCGCTGCTTTTCGCAGCTGTGGGGGCGATGATCCTCTACACAGGGTTCAGTCAGAGTTGGAACACCGCGCTGGTGGTTCTGAATATGGGTTTAATCTCGGCCATCATGGCGTTGGGCGTTAACTTGCAATGGGGGTTTGCGGGGCTCTTCAACGTCGGGATCATGGGATTTGTCGCCCTGGGTGGGCTTGCGGCTGTGTTGATGGGTGTATCACCCACGCCTGGGGCCTGGTCAGCGGGAGGATGGAACATTCTGGCGGCCTTTGTGTTTGCAATTGGCGTCATCATTGCCGTGGTCATGCTGCGCAAGCGGATGGTGCCGGGATGGCCCAGAGCTGCCGCGGTGTTTTTTCTGATCGTGGCAGGTTTTTTCGGCTACCGCGCGCTTTTTGACAGCGGTGTCGTTGCAGTTGAGGCCATCAATCCCGCATTGACCGGAAATCTTGGGGGCTTGGGCATTGATCGCGGTCTCTGGGTGGCTTTGGCCTGGCCTGTTGGCGGTTTGTTTGCCGCAGGAGCTGCGTGGGTTATCGGCAAAACCGCACTGGGTCTTCGGTCTGACTATCTGGCCATCGCCACGCTCGGGATTGCCGAGATCATCATCGCCGTTTTGAAAAATGAAGACTGGCTGGCACGGGGTGTGAAGAACGTGGTCGGGTTGCCCCGGCCGACACCATATGAAATCGACTTGCAGAACGATCCTGTTTTTGTGGAACGCGCGGCGGGTTTCGGTCTGGACGCAGTGACGGCCTCCACGCTTTACGTTAAGCTTCTGTATGCGGGCCTGTTTACTGTCGTGCTTGTTTTGTTACTTGTTCTGGCGCAGCGCGCGCTCAACAGTCCCTGGGGGCGGATGATGCGGGCCATCCGGGACAACGAGGTCGCCGCGGAAGCGATGGGCAAGGATGTGACTGCACGGCATTTGCAGATTTTCGTGCTGGGCTCTGCCATTTGTGGTGTTGCCGGCGCGATGATGACCACACTGGACGGTCAGTTGACACCCGGGACATATCAGCCGCTGCGGTTCACCTTCCTAGTTTGGGTCATGGTGATTGTTGGTGGCTCGGGCAACAACTTTGGCGCGGTTCTGGGTGGTTTTCTGATCTGGTTTCTGTGGGTGCAGGTGGAACCCATGGGGCTTTGGCTGATGCAGGTCATTACGTCGGGGATGGCAGAAGGATCGGCCTTGAAGGCGCATTTGATTGAGTCTGCGGCACATATGCGGCTGTTCACAATGGGGTTGGTGCTTTTGCTTGTTTTGCGCTTCAGCCCGCGCGGTTTGATCCCTGAAAAGTGAAACAGGCCCCGCCTGCGCGGTGCCTGTGCCTTCGGCGAGGATATTTGCGGACCAAAGAAGGCCGGTCAGCGCCCTTTGAAGAGGCTGCCGAGGATGCCGCGCACCAATCGCCGCCCCGTGGTACCGCTGAGCTCTTTTACGACCGCAGAGGTGAGAGCGCCGCTGAGGCTGTCTGGTTGGCGTTTTTTGGTGCTACGTGACGTGGACCGTGACACGCCTTTTCCCGAGTAACGCCGCGCCGCGTTGAATTCGCGCAGTTGCGGTGCGGCTTCTTCTGCCGCTTCTTCTGCGGCGGCTGCTTCTTTGGCGGCTGTTTCGGCGCGGGTTTTGAGGATTTCGTATGCTGATTTCCTGTCTATCGGTTTTTGGTATTTCAGCGCCATTTCAGACTGTTTGAGAAACGCGTCGCGCTCTGCGGTTGTGATCGGTCCGAGTTGTGAAGATGGGGGGCGGATCAACGTGCGCTCTACCACACCCGGCACGCCTTTTTTCTGGAGCATCGACGTGACTGCTTCGCCGACGCCGACTTCGCGGATGGCGACCTCGGTTTCGAATGCGGGGTTCTCGCGATAGGTTTCTGCGGCCATGCGGAGTTCCTTGCGGTCTTTGGCGGTAAACGCGCGTAACGCATGCTGGATACGGTTGCCAAGCTGGCCGAGGATATCTTCGGGAATATCAGCGGGGTTTT
Organism: uncultured Roseobacter sp.; assembly: GCA_947501635.1. GTDB lineage: Bacteria > Pseudomonadota > Alphaproteobacteria > Rhodobacterales > Rhodobacteraceae > Roseobacter. Next base: position 17,166 of record CANMWT010000010.1, on the reverse strand, counting down.
GTGTGATGAAATAAACCCCCACCCCTTTGGAGCGTATGAGGCGTGCGACTTGTTCCACCTTATCGACCAGCGCTTTGGGCGCGTCATCAAACAGAAGATGCGCTTCGTCGAAGAAAAACACCAGTTTGGGTTTCTCGGGATCACCGACTTCGGGCAGTTCCTCGAAAAGCTCTGAAAGCAGCCACAGCAAAAACGTGGCATAAAGCCCGGGCGCGGCCATGAGCTTGTCTGCAGCCAGAATGTTGATCTGCCCACGGCCCTCTGCCGTGGTGCGCATCAGGTCGGAAAGTGCCAGCGCGGGTTCTCCGAAAAGACCCGTACCGCCCTGATTTTCAATGACAAGAAGACGCCTTTGGATCGCGCCGATAGAACTGGACGACACATTGCCATAGCGCAACGACAGGTCTTTGGCATTCTCACCGATCCAGACAAGCAAGGCCTGCAGGTCCTTGAGATCCAGCAGCGGCAGGCCTTCTTCGTCCGCAAGGCGAAAGGCGATGTTAATAACCCCTTCCTGCGCTTCTGTGAGTTCCAGTAATCTGGCCAGCAGCAAAGGCCCCATCTCGGAGACGGTTGTGCGCACGGGATGGCCCTGTTCGCCAAAGATGTCCCAAAACGACACAGGAAACGCCTCATAGCCATAATTGGCAAATCCGATTGTTTCTGCGCGGTCGGTGAAGGCGCCATGCAGCTTATGCGTTTCTGTGCCCGCTTTGGCCAGACCGGACAGATCGCCTTTGACGTCGGCCAGAAACACTGGCACGCCCGCTTTCGAGAAGCCTTCGGCGAGGATTTGAAGGGTCACCGTTTTACCCGTGCCCGTCGCCCCCGCAATCAAGCCGTGCCGGTTGGCATAGCCGAGTTTGAGGAATTGCTGTGTAGAATAATCGGCACCACCGCCGCCAATGAAGATATCTGTCGCCACGCCGCGCCACCTGTATTACCGCTTTCACTGACGCGACCATACGATGTTAACCTTTGGAAGCGATAGTAAAATCATGCGACGCGATCTGTTGTTTCTTGCGCGTCAGACAACCCTTTGTTGAACTGGCCGTGTCAGGATCCGGCACGGCTTTTTTGTTTACCCGATTGACCGGAATTACTCCGTTTTAGCTGTTGACGGCCCGCCGCACGTTTCGTAACGTCCCGTCAATAAGTCGGCCAGTCCGACGGGGAGAAAAAAATTGGAAGAGGGAATGCAGGATTTGCGTTCCCTTTTTCTATTTCAGGGCCTCGTAAAGAGGGCGAAATAATCATATTTTTACCATGCTGCGGCCTGACACCGGATCGGGCGCATGATAAGCAAACAGCGAGGCATAAAACGGAGCAATTATGACCCAGAAATCGACCCCACTGCGCGGTGTGAAACGCCTTGCTACATTGGCGGCATTCGCAGCATCCCCGCTTCTTGCACAATCCAGCGACGCACCTTCGCAGATCACCGATGGTCTGTCCGACGGAACCGTTGTGGAGGATACGCGGCAAGTCGGCGATACATACGTCAAGGAAGAATTCTCGGATTGGTCGTTGCGCTGCATCACGACCGAAGATGGCAATGACCCCTGCCAGATGTATCAACTTTTGCAAGATGAGGGCGGTTCTGCGATTGCCGAGTTCACGATGTTCCGCCTGCCCGAGGGCAGCGAAGCTGCTGCCGGCGCTACGATTGTTGCGCCTTTGGAAACTGCGCTTGAGTACGGGCTAACCGTCAAGGTCGATGAGGCCCCGGCAAAGCGATATCCGTTCGCTTTTTGCAATACTGTCGGCTGTTATGCGCGTATCGGCTTAACCGCTGAGGAAATCGAGGCGTACAAGCGCGGTGCCGAGGCTGTTGTGCAGATTGTCCCGATCGTCGCGCAGGACCAAGTCGTACAGGTCAAACTTTCTTTGAGCGGCTTTACGGCAGCCTATGAGGCCTCAACCGTATTGAGCCAGTAAAGCGGCCGAACAGGCGCATACCGGACAGCATCGAAATGTGCTGTCTGGTATCTCCCTTCACACCTTCTTGAGCGCCAGAACAGCATTCATGCCGCCAAAGGCGAATGCGTTCGACAGGGCGACCGTCACCTTGGCCTCGCGCGCCTCGTTTGGCACCACATCCAGCGCGCATTCCGGGTCCGGTTCCTCGTAGCCAATGGTCGGTGCAATCACACCATCCCTGAGCGCCATGATACAGGCCAAAAGTTCGACCGCGCCGGTGCCGCCAATCAGGTGTCCGTGCATGGATTTTGTCGACGACATCATAAGCTTGTCCGCGTGAGGTCCGAATACATCCGCGACAGCCGCGCATTCGGTCTTGTCGTTGGCGGCGGTTCCCGTGCCATGCGCGTTGATGTAACCAACTTCATCGCGGTTGATACCTGCATCTGCCAGTGCGCCGGCCATCGCGCGGGCGGCCCCGTTTTTCGATGGCATGACGATATCGGCTGCGTCCGAAGACATGGCATAGCCTACCACTTCACACAGGATTTCCGCACCCCGCGCTTTGGCGTGAGCGTATTCTTCAAAGACGAAGACACCGGCCCCCTCGCCTTGCACCATCCCATTCCTATTTGCCGAAAACGGACGGCAGGCATCCCGTGACATCACGCGCAGACCTTCCCACGCCTTGACGCCACCAAAGCACAACATCGATTCAGACCCGCCCGTTATCATCGCAGGCGCCATCCCCGACCGGACCATGGCAAAGGCCTGCGCCATCGCATGGTTGGAGGAGGCACAAGCCGTGGACACCGTGAAAGATGGCCCCTTGAGGTTATGCTCCATGCTGACGTGGGACGCGGCCGCGTTGTTCATCAGCTTGGGCACGACAAAGGGGTGAACGCGGTTCTTGCCGTCCTCGTAGACGGAGCGGTAATTGTCGTCCCAGGTGCTGACACCGCCGCCGGCTGTACCCAGCACAACGCCCGACTTTGCAGCAAGGTCACCGGAAAAAACCAGACCGGCCTGATCAATCGCCTCTTTCGCTGCGGCCAGCGTAAACTGCGTGAAGCGGTCGTAAAGGGTCATCTGCTGCCGGTTATAGCGCCCCTCGGCCTCAAAACCGCGCACCTGCCCGCCAATCTGAATAGAAAGCCGCTCAACATCGCGCAGTTCCAGCGGGCCAATGCCGCAGGTACCGTTGCGCATCGCCTCAAGAGTAGTCGGCACATCATGCCCCAAGGCATTGATCGTTCCCGCACCCGTAATGACGACACGTTTCATATGCGCACTCAGCCCTGTTCCGCGCGCAAACGGTCAATGGCCTGCACAATCGACGCGACGCTCGATATATCGAAATCGCTGTCCCCGGGGTTGTTTGCATTGAACGGGACCGAGATATCAAAGGCTTCCTCGATGGCGAAGATGCTTTCCACCAATCCAAGGCTGTCGATGCCCAGCTCTTCGAGTGTGCTTTCCGGAGAGACATCGCTTGGGTCTAGAATGGCTTGCTCCGCGATGATGGCAATGACCTGATCCATGGTGCTCATGCGTCTGTCCTCACATTGTGCATGTGACGCTGGATTTAGTCTTTATCCTGCGATTTGAAAACCGCTTTCTGCAAGGCCGCGACATCCGCCAGCAAGCGGGGCAACCGGCGGATCGCTTTAAAGATTTCTATTTGCTTGTCCATCTTGGTCGCCGGATAGCCCAGAACCACGCGCCCGGCAGGCACGGAGGACAGCACCTTGGTGCCGCCTCCGGTGATCACACGGTCCCCGATAAAAATATTGTCGCTGACACCGGTCATCCCACCCAAAACGACATTATTGCCAACTTTGGTAGAACCCGCGACGCCGGAGTGGCCGCAGATAAGGCAATCATTGCCGATCACGACGTTGTGCCCGATATGCACAAAGTTATCCATCTTGCATCCATGGCCGACACGGGTATCGCGGATCGTGCCGTTGTCTATGTTGACGCAAGCCCCAAGATCCACGTTGTCGCCAATGGTCACAGAACCCAGCGAATGGATACGTGTCCACCCCTGCGCCTCCGTGTCCTGCTGGTCGCCCAATGTTTCGCGCACAGCCTCGATGCCCGATTTGTCCTCGGTCACAAAAGAAAACCCATCCCCGCCGATACGCACCCCGGGCTGAGCCACAAAATCCGCGCCGATCGTGACACGCGCGCCGATGCTGACCTGTTCGCGCAGCATCGCGCGCGGCCCGATAGAGGCATTCCAACCGATGAAACACTGAGGACCAATCACACTGCCGTCACCAATTCTGGCGCCTGCGGAAATCACGCTTAACGCGCCAATACGAACATCCTCGCCAATCGTAGCATCCGGATCGATAATCGCACTTGGGTGGATGCCCGTCTCAAACCCTTGCCCCTGGTCCATTAGTTTTGTCAGGCCTGCCATGGCGTAGCGCGGCCGCTTGGGCACGATCGCGGCCTGCAGACCCATGGCCTCCCAATCGGCCCCCTCCCACAGCACCGCCGCTCTGGCCTGCCCTTTCGGGATCAAATCCGCATAAGACTGGCTGGTGGCCATCGCCAGATCATCCGCTCCGGCCTCTTGAGGTTCGGCGACGCCCGTAACGACCAGTTGCGCATCGCCAAACGTCTGCGCGCCGATCGCCGCGGCGATATCGGCAATGCTGAATTTTTGCTGACCCATGTCACAGCCCCCGTATCTTCAGGGCAGACTTATCCCTGAACCGCGCGCAGCGCTACCCCCGCTTGCGACAGGGCATCCCATATACGTGCGTCTCGGCCGTAAACGTCGCGGCGGTACTGCATCTGGCCTTTCCCGTTCGCGAATGCCGTTCGGTAGATGATATGCACGGGAACCGGTTGCTCCAGGTCGACCTGCACTTCTTTGCCTGTCGCCAACTGCGCCTGAAAGAACCCTTCAGGATCGCGGGTCTGCCGCGCAAGCAGCACATGTGCAAAGTCGAAAGGGTCGGCAAGGCGGATACAACCATGGCTGTAGGCGCGTGTCTCGCGACCAAAAAGGTTCTTGGCCGGCGTGTCATGCAGGTAGATATTGTACTTGTTGGGGAACATGAATTTCACAAGCCCCAGCGCATTGCTGCGGCTGGGCGGCTGACGCATTGCATAGGGAAAGGATTGCTGTGTGTATTTGCTGAAATCCACGCTGGACCGGTCAACCTGACGCCCGCTGCGATCCGTGATGATCAGATGATTGACTGCATAAGGGTCTTGCTGCAACTCCGGCAGGTATTCCCCGATGGCGATTGAGCGTGGCACAAACCAGCTTGGATTGATGACCATGAACTCCATCTGATCGGAAAACTCGGGCGACTGGCGTTTTTGATCCCGCGCGCCGATGACCGATCTGGTTGAGAAAGTAACCTTGCCATTGTCAATCACCTTGGCGGTAAAGTCGGTCAGGTTAACTTCGATGTGGCGTTTGCCGCGCTCTTTATTAACCCAACGCTCACGCTCCATCGCCACGATCACGGATTGCAACCGCGTCTGGACAGAGGTGTTGATTTCGCCCAGTGTGCCCGGCCCGACGATCCCATCCTGAGCCAACCCGTGGTCTGCCTGAAATTGCACCACCGCCTTGGTCATTTTCTCGTCGTAGGTCTGTCCCGCAGAGCGTTTCAGATAGCCCATGCGCGTCAACCTGTCTCGCAAGGCCACAACAGCAGACCCGCTGTCGCCGGGCTCAAGCTTTTTGGCCTTGACGGTTGCCCCCCAACCGCCTTTGGCCAGCAGTTTTTCCAACACCAGCTTTTGCTTCATTAGTGCTGTGTATTCTTTCGTGTTTGGCGCCAAGGCTTTGAAAAAGCCCGAAGGCGAGGATTTAGCCAGATTGACCAGATAGGACTTGCGATCACGGTACGGCACTGTGCGGACGATCAGCTTGTCAACCTGCGACGGCACCAACGCTCCGGTCTGGATGTCACGGGCGTACTGCAGGAACACGCGACTCATTTCGACTTCGATCTGCCCAAGATCACGAGGGGTACGGGCGCTTTTCAGGCGCGTCGCCAGCCCTTCAGTGTCATATCTGCTGGTAGGCAGACCATGATCTGCTGAATTTTTAAGCGCTTTGAAAAGCTCACTTCGCCGGGCCTTATCCCGGCTTTTCGTGCCGGTCCAGATACCTTCATACCCATTATCCTTGTAAAAGGCTGCAATGTCCTTATCACGCGCAGATGCTTCGGCCACCGCTTGCTTGAAAGCTGTCCCCTCTGCGGCAACCACTTGCGGAGTTACAAAAAAAGACAATAAAAACAATGAAAAAACAAGAAAACCTGTCAAAGCATTCCGGGCGCGAAGCACATTCATCAAGAGACCTCTGAAACAAAAGGGGACACGTCAAAATTGTATGTGCCAACAGCCACGCTGCGTGTCCAATAACATTTCCAAAAAATCCAAAGTAATGGCAAAGCTGATGCAAGCCTGCACCGCACAAGCGATTTCTGGCAGAGCAGAACCGCAATGCGCAAAAAATTGCCTAAAATTGCTCCGAAATGGCCCTGTTCGAGTTCAGGACTTGGTTAACAATTCCGCCTATGACATATGATTGGGACGTCTGGGGAAGATAGTAATGCTCGTGTAACATCACGGGCCTGGCAGGAAAAAGCGACGGACAGGTTATGACCATCGAAAATTCAACGGGGTTAACCCGGCGCACGTTATTGCGTGCATTTGCTGCAACGGCGGTGACAGCAGCTCCAACTTTCTCAAATGCGGCAGGCTTTCTGCGCGGTGCAGGCGATATCCGCCGCATTCGTATGTATTCAGGCCGTACTGGTGAACGTATGGATACAATCTACTGGATTGAGGGGGAATATGTTCCCGATGCAGTATCAGAGATTAACCACTTTATGCGGGACTGGCGCACTGACAGCGTCAAATCCATTGACCTGCGCACCGTAGACATCATGTCGGCGGCCCATAATATGCTGGACGTGGATGAACCCTACATGCTGCTCTCAGGCTATCGCAGCCCGAAGACCAACGCGATGCTACGGTCGCGCAGCAGAAGCGTGGCAAAGAATTCGCTTCACGTAAAAGGTCAGGCAGCGGACTTGCGGCTCACCTCGCGCAGCGTCAGCCAGATGGCACGGGCGGCGGCCGCATGCAAAGGCGGCGGCGTTGGAAAATACAGCGGCTCAAACTTTGTGCACATGGACTGTGGCGTGGTGCGGACCTGGGGACGCTGACATCCGGTAATCACAGCACGGGCACACCTTCCCTGCCCGATCGCCCCGACGACGGCCAGTGCGTACTGGCCCGTCATTGAGCCACCCTGCGCAACGCCTGCCGCGCTTGTGGTCAAAAACCGAGCGAACACCTGTTATTTAGTCCGCAAAGGCGGCCTTGGACTTGGCAGACTGCATCCACAGCCTGTCAAACAGTTTCAGTGCACTTGGCACATCCGCGACAACCCCATCAACATCCAAGGCCGAGACAACCGCATCCGCATCACGCGCGATCGGTCCGCTCAGGACGATTGCAGCCCATGGGTTGCTGATGCGTAAGGCAATGACCAGACGGGCAAGTGTCGCAAGAGAATGACCGCCCCCCGCCGATAATCCGATAATCGGACTAGTGGATCGGCTGATCTGCGCAACCAGCGCGTCATGGCTCTGACCTACAATCGTTTCTATGTCCCATCCGGCCTGACCGAATAAATCCGACGCCATCCTTACACCCAAGGTGTGCGCCTCATCAGGCACCGACGCAAAGACTGCTGATTTGAACTCGACCAGCCCCTTGGGCACGAACAGATAGCTCAGCCCACGCACGATGGCGTAAATGCGGCTGGTGCCGATCGACACTTCGTAAAAGGAGGCGTGATCGCTTTCCCACCACTCTCCCAAAACCGATGCCGCCTCGGCAAGATAGTTCAGGTAAATCGCCTCAAGGCTGGCACCGTCTTCGTAGACTTGTTCGATGAAACGCTGCCCCTCTTCGCGGTCATCCGAGATCAGCGCATAGGCGAGGTTCTCGACTTTCGCACGCGACGGTGCGTCAACAGAACGCTCGTTGCGCAGTGCATGCTTTTTCACACCCGTCAAAACTTCGCGAACGATGCCTTGCACATCACTCTCGGTCAGCTTGGATTTCAGCGCGCGCACGCCCACATCAGACTTCTGATACAGGTCCAGCGCGGCGCTCAATGGAGCGTCGTTCAAAACTGGCATTTGCCCCCCCTTGCCTGAGCACAAAAACAGTATTTCTTGAAAATTTGGCCGCTATTAATCCTAGGGCGGACTGGTCAGCGGTGTCAACTTCAACTTACACCACCAGCGGGTACCTGGCAGATCCCATTCGGCGTCATCGACGTGCCGAAACGTGAGGAATACGCTGTAGCGCATTGGAAATAAGACCAAAAAATCTTCTGATAAACAGGTCGTATCGGCCTCGGGATCATTTGTCCCCTTGTCTCGAAGTGGCGGATAAAAGCCTAGCGCGGCTGCGGCGCGCACCGGCCGCCTTTTCATCAGCACAGAAGCGAACGCAAAATCCCGGCAAGCAGACTACCCGTTTCAATGGCCGGCATCTACCCCGGCACGGTACACCCGCCGGATCGCCGTCAGCGTAACCGGTGGGCCCAGCAACTCGAAAAAGATCGTGGCCGATATGGTGAAGGCCATGATGGTGGGCGCCCAATGTGGAAATGCCTCACCGGCCACAAGCGCCATACCGACGGCAACGCCGGCCTGCGGCAAAAGTGCGGGACCGTACCATGCGGCCTCTGCCGGCGGACTGCCCGCGAGTTGTGCGCCAGCAAATCCCCCCGCAAGTCGCGCCAGCGTACGCAACAGCACATACAAGACACCGCCCCACCCAAGCGCCAGCAAAGCGTCCAACTCGAATGTTGCACCGCCCAGGATGAAAAACAGGATCATAAAGGGCCATTGGATGTTTTCGATTTCATGAAAAGCCCGGTCATGGTGGCGCGCAAAATTGGCTACGATGGCCCCCGCTGTCATTCCCGATACTAGAAAGGACACCTCAAGCCACAAAGACAAGCCTGCCGTCAGAAACACCACGCCGATCGCTTCGGCTTGCGTCGGGGCACCGGGCTGCAAGCGTCCCGTCATGCCCGCGGCCAAAGCGCCAATGCAACCGCCCAGCAGCAATCCGCCCCCCAGATCAACCAAGGCGCCTGCCAATACCCCCGCCCACCCGTCGGTCTGGCTGACGAAGACAACGACCAGGCTGAACACAACCAGCCCCCAGGCATCGTCAATGGCCACGATACCTTTGAGCGTTTTTGTAAAGCCGTTGCTGATGCCCGACTGCCCGATCACATCCAACATAGCCGCGGGTGCCGTTGCCGTGGCAATCGCGCCAAGGATCAAGGCCAGTCCAAATGGCAACCCGGCAAGCGTCAGACCTGCTGTAATGATGACAAGAGTAAAGCAAACGATGGAAAGTGAGATCACGAGTATCTCGCGCCCGTGCCCCAGCAGGTTTTCCTTGGTCAATGCACCCCCCAACAGGAAAGCAACCATGGTAAGGGCGATGATGGATATCGCATCAAACCACGCGAGGACAGCGTCGGGGACCAAACCAAAACCGGCGTTTCCGGTCAGAATGCCAATCAAAAGCAGCATGGTTACCCGCGGCAACCGAGTAAGCCTGCCCAACTGGTCGGCTGTCAGTCCTGCCCAGAAAAGCAACCCGAGCACGATAAAAAAGAACGCCTCATCCATCTTGGTTGAAACCTAGCATGTCTTTGGGAAAATGGCAGCGGCGTTCCTGCCAAGGCGCGCCCTCCCCGCGCTTTGCAGACATGCGTCCAATGCGCGTCCGCACAGCGGCATCACCATCAAAACGATATCGGCTGGGCTGGAAGGAGAAGAGCGCACCAAAACACTCAACCGGACACGGATTTTACTCACTCCGGTACGCTCTCCTGAAGACTGGACAGGACTACGGTTGCTTTTTGGCACGGCCAACGGAGCGTTGACCATGTCGGCATGGCGCTCACTTTCGACGTCACAAAAACAGAAAACCCGCGCGTCCCTGAACGCGCCACGCGCGCTGGGTATAGCAGGTCTTTTGCAGGCTTAGCCTGTGTCGTGGGAATCAAGGAAAGGTCTTGCAGGATTTGGTGATCAGTCAGCGCCGCGATCCCGGGATGGCAGGGCACGTTTACCAGCCGAGCAAAAAGACTGTCTACAAAAGGCAGGGTTTCGAGTGGTTCGTAATACTTTGCGCAGGTGATATGGTGCGTCGCCGCGATCTGATCAAGTGTCACTGGGTGGGGCGCGACCAGCGGCATACTTGTCAAAGGCACCCCCGCTTGCGGTTGGGACAAGAGCTTGAAACCGCTCTGCGTGGCACGCGAAAGAACCCTTTGTTTTTGCCCCGCAAAAAGCGGCGCCATCGCCTCCAAAGCGATGCCACCGTTCGCCACGGGCACACAGACCATACTCTCTGGCGCGGCGATATGTTCGCGATCTGGTCTGAGGTGTCGGCGATCCCAAGCTGCGGCAAAGATGGGCGGATGCGCACAAAGAGCACCGTACCTTCGCAACGATCCAGGATCCATCCGCTCTTAGTGCACCAAATGCGAAAATTGGAAGCGGCAGGTTCCGTCGTGGCAGGTCTACGCGCCCGCACGATCCGCTCAGACCAGAATTAGCACCTGCCGGCTATCACAGCGTCTTCAGTCAACAGAGCGGCGAAACAGCACAAGGCTCGCGCTCAGCAGCAGCGCGCCCAGAACGCCCATCCACAAAAGCTCCGGCCAGATGACATCAAATCCGGCACCTTTGAACACAACGGCCTGACTGGCCGCCATATAATGCCGCGACGGCAGAAAAAGGGTGCCCGCCTGCAGCCAGGGCGGCTGACCTTCGACCGGCGTTTCTCCGCCAGAGAGCATCAGCATAGGCAAAACCACCAGCATGACCAAAAGCGCAAACTGCGCCATTGAACGTGCAATGGTTGCCAAAAACACGCCCATGGCCGTGGCCGTGAAAAGAAAAAGCGCGGTGCCAAACAGAAACAGCGTTTTGGAGCCCGCAATCTCGATCCCCAGCGCACCCTGCATCACAAAGGTCAACGACAAGGCCGCCGCCATCAGAACAACGGCGGCGTTAGACCAGATTTTGGCCACCGCGATATCAAAAGGCGCAATCGGCATCGCCAGCAGATGCTCAATGGTGCCATGCTCCCTCTCGCGGATCATAGCAGCCCCCGTCAGGATCGTGGTAAGCCACATGATCTGCCCGATCAGCGCCACAATCCCAGCAAAACGCACTGTATCGCGGTTCGGATTGAACGCGCTTTGCAAGATCAAACCGACACCTGTATTTTCTGTTAAATCCGCGCCCGCTGCAAAACGGCTGATTTCCGTGCCTAATATGCTGGAGATATAGCTTGCGCCGATGCCAGCCTGCTCCATTGCAGTGGCGTCGATCAGCACCTGAATCTCGGGCCCGCGTCCGGCGCGCAGGTCTTTTTCAAACCCGGGCGGAACGGCGACCACGAACAGAAACTTCCCCTGATCCATCAGGTCCGGACCTGTTCCCGGTGCAATTTGCACAACGGGCTGGAACTCTGGTGGGAAAAAGGCGGTGGCCAGCGCGCGCGACAGCGGAGAGTTGTCTTCATCCGCAAAAGCGATCGATGCGTTATTGACCGAGTTTGCAACACCCGTGGCCTCCATCACCGGCGCAAGCGTGAACGACCACACCAAAAGGGCCATCATCACCCAGTCGTGGCGCAGACTGATGATCTCCTTCAAACCCAGCCAGAAAATGATGACCAGCCGCTGCATCTATTTCTCCTGCGCACGCAGTGAAAGCACCGCAATTCCCGTCAGCACCGGACCAAAACAGGCGAGCGCCAGAATATCGGATGACAACGCCTCCCACCCCAATCCCTTGGCGAAAGACCCTACATTCAGATGCAGAAAGTAAGACGCGGGCCACAGGCTTCCGATGGTCTGTGCCCCGCCCTCAAGCGTCGACACCGGCTGCAGCAGACCGGAGAACTGAATCGTCGGGACAACCGATGCGATTGCGGTGGCAAAGGTCGCCGCCACCTGGCTTGACGTCATGGTCGCAATCACAAGGCCATAAGACGTCGTGGCCCAGACATAGAGCAAGGCCCCGACGGCAAGCGGAACCGGATTTCCCTTCAGCGGCACGCCAAAGACCACGATTGTCATCCATGTGAGGATCAAAAAATTTACGAAAGCGATAACGATATAAGGAAGCTGCTTGCCTACCAGAAACTCCAGACGCGTCGTCGGGGTCACATAGAAATTGGTGACCGACCCCAACTCCCTTTCGCGCGCCACGCTGACCGCCATCAACACAGCAGGCAGCATGATAAGCAGAATTGCTGGCATGGCCGGTGCCATTGCGGTGATGCTCTCAAAACTCTGATTGTACCGAAACCGCGGCTCGATTTGCGCAATTTGCGAAAAACTGACGCCGCTCTCGCGCGCCTGTGTGTCCAGAAAAGTCTGATGCAAGCCTGCGACATACCCTTCGACTGTCTCGCCTTTGAACGGTATGGCGCCATCCACGGTGGCCAGAACTTCGGTATCCTCGCCGGCACGCAGTTTTCGTCCGAAGTCAGGCGGCAATTCAACCACGAGCGAGACATCTCCGGCAATCAACCGCTTACGCCCCTCGGACGCACTTGAAAGGGGCGCAGTAGCATTGAAATAGCGCGACCCTTCGATTTCAGAGATATAGGCCCTGCTCTCTGGACTTTGGGACAGGTCAAGAACGGCAAAATCCAACGCGTCAATGTCCAGCGTAATGCCGAAACAGAAGACCAGCATCAAAATGACAGAGCCCATAAAAGCAAAGGCCAGACGCACCCTGTCGCGCAGTATCTCGACCGTTTCGCGGCGCGCATAGGCAAGCATGCGAGTAAAGCCACTGGGGTGTTCGGACACTTCAATACGCGCGGTTTTCTGCGGCGCGACGACCTGTTGCGGCGGCTCGGCCTCTTGCAGAATATCGATGAAGGCTTCTTCCAGCGTCGTGGCTGATCGCGACGCCATCAAATCATCCGGTGTGCCTTCGGCCAGTACGCGACCTGCATGCATGAAAGACACCCGATCGCATCTTTCCGCCTCGCGCATGAAATGCGTCGACACGAAAATCGTGACGCCGTCCTTGCGCGACAGATCAATCAGCAACGCCCAGAACGCATCGCGCGCTTGCGGATCAACGCCCGACGTGGGCTCATCAAGGATCAGCACCTGTGGTCGGTGTATTACAGCCACTGCCAAAGACAGCCGCTGCTTGATCCCCAGCGGCAAAGCGGCTGCAAGCGTATCGCGATAGGCATTCAGCCCGAATGCATCCGACAACTCCACGATCCGCTGCTCCACATCGCGGATCGCGAAAACCCGGGCGTGCAGCTGCAAGTTCTGCCACACCGTCAATTCGCTATAAAGCGAAAACGCCTGGCTCATGTACCCGATCTGGTGACGCAGTTTGCGGTTGCGCGCATCGATCGTTTTGCCAAACAGATGCGCATCGCCCGAACTGACAGGCAGCAGGCCCGTCAGCATCTTCATAGTCGTCGACTTTCCACACCCGTTAGAGCCCAGAAATCCAAAGATTTCACCGCGATTGATCGAGAAATCCACATTGTCCACCGCTGTGAAATCGCCGAACCGGCGGGTCAATCCACGCGCCACGATCACAGGCGGGCCGTCGTTGTCTGGCGCAGGTGTTTTGACCGGAACCACCTCAGCAGCCCCCTGCGCCTGCAACTGCCGATACGCCAGTTCAATATCCTGCGCGCCACCTTGCAGACGACGCGGCGGCCCCTCAAACAGGATATGCCCTTCGTCCATGGCAACGATCCAGTCAAAGCTCTGAGCCTCTTCCATGTAGGCCGTCGAAACCAGCACAGTGAGTGCGGGGGACTGGCGCCTGATCTCAGCGATCAGCGCCCAGAACTGACGGCGCGCCAAAGGATCCACGCCCGTCGTCGGCTCGTCTAAAACAAGCAGTTTCGGGTCATGGATCAACGCACAGCACAGCCCAAGTTTCTGTTTCATGCCCCCCGAAAGACGCCCCATCAACCTGTCTGCAAAAGGCAGCAACCCGGTTGCCGTCAACAGCGCCTTGATCCGCGCGTCACGGTCCTGCGCCCCCTGGCCGAACAGCCGCGAGAAAAACTCAAGGTTCTCACGAACTGATAGTTCCGCATAAAGGTTGCGCCCCAATCCCTGCGGCATGAAGGCAATGGCAGGACAAATGCGCTGCCTGTGCGCCACATCATCGATTGCCCCGCCCATCACCTCAAGCGTGCCGGATTGAAGCTTCTTTGCGCCGGTTATCAAACCAAGAAGCGTCGATTTTCCAACGCCGTCAGGACCAATGAACCCTATAAGTTTGCCCGCCGGCAGTTCCAGTGACAAATCCTCCAACGCCAGCTGTTTGCCATAGCGATGCACAACATTGCGGATTTGAATGACAGAACCCTCTGGCACGCGTGTCATTCGAACAACTCGGGCGGAATGCGCCGTTCAAACGCCTCGGGCCAGTCGCTCTGCCGGTCAAGGCGCACATAAGCCACCCCGCGCAGCCCTGTCTTCACGTGTTCGATCCGCCCCATGATAAGCTCTTGCGGAATGCGCACACGGACGCGGAAAACCAGTTGCTCTCTTTCGCTGACGGTCTCGACCTGTTTTGGCGTGAACTGCGCTTCGGGCGAGACAAAGGAAACTGTTGCCGGGATAGCATAGTCCGGCAAGGCATCCAGCACGATCCGCGCCTCGGCTCCGATACGCAAAAGTCCGGCCTCGCGTGCTGGCAGGAAGACATCCATATAGACTTTTTCAAGGCTGAGCAGAGTGAGTATCGGCGCACCTGCGCCCACGACCTCACCGGGTTCGGCCAGGCGGTAGAGAACGCGCCCTGCGGCAGGCGCCACCAAAGAGCTGTCCTTTATCTGTTCGCCGATCCTGCGGGCCTCCGCTTCGGCTGCAGCGATACTACTGTCGGCCGTGGCGACACGCGCCCGTGCCGCGCCCAAGACTGCATCCGCAACCAGAAAGGCGGTTTCGCGCGCCTCAAAGACGGTTTCGGACATGTTGTCACTGGCCAGCAAAGCTGTTGCGCGGTCCAGCTCATGTTTAGCGCGGCGCTGCTCGCTCTCGCGCTGGATCACCACAGCTTGCGCCTCCGCTTTTGACTGCCGCGCCAGTGCAACTTCCGCTTCGGCTCTGTCGAGCGCGGCGGAAAGCTCATCAGTATCCATCACAACCAGAACATCGTCAGGGGCTACAAGACTGCCTTCGCTGGCCATGACCTGCCCCACGCGCCCGGCAAGTGTCGGCGCGATTTCGATTTGCTCTGCTTCGATCCGGCCATTGCCCTGCGCAAAGCCCTCGGGCAGCGTATCCCCCGGGTTCGCGAAATAGAGCGTTGCACCAACCGCGGCCACCAGCAAAACGCCGATCACGATAATCGTCTTTGTTGGGTTGTTCATCTGACTGTTTCCCGCACTGCGATACACAAGCCCGCAGTAGCCCACCCGGCACTATTGTGCTTTGAGATATGTCAATGGATTTGGCGCGGCGCGATTTCGTCCGATACTTTTGGGTTCGGCGCTTGTGTCAGATGACATATGAAAAACGTTGGGTGGTTTAGGATCTGATGTGCTTTGGCCCTGTCAAGACATCCTAGTCTGAGTCCGTATGCGCCACCAGTCGAGCGCGTCATCAGCCTGCGTTGGCGGTCAAACCTTGCTTTTCGATGGCGGCCACCGCGCAGGCTTCATCTCTGTCTGAGCTGTCGCCTGTAATGCCAATTGCGCCGATTAACGCACTGTCTTTAAGAATAAGAACACCCCCGGGCACCGGGACAAGCGCCCCTGCGTTCAACGCATTCATTGCGTCGATAAAATAAGGCTGCTCTTGTGCGCGACGGAACAAGGCGCGCGAGCCCAAGCCCATCGCAACCGCACCCTTCGCCTTTCCTTGCGCGATTTCCGCGCGAAGGTTGCTGGTTCCATCCTCTCGTTGCAGGGCCACCAAGTGGCCACCTGCATCAATCACGGCGATCGTCAGAGGCTTCAGCCCATTCGCGCGCCGATACTCCAGCGCTGCGGTTATCAAGGCGTTCGCAAGTTCAAGGTTCATCTTGGGGCTTTCCTCCGGCAGCCTGCGCCAAAGTTAGGCGCAGGCGCTATGGGTCATCCGTAAAAGTATTCTACCAGAAACAGCGGGATCGACGGGATGTAGGTACACATCAGCAATACAGCCAGAAGAACCGCAATGAAGTAGATGTTGACTTTGGTTACGTCCCAGATATTTGCCCTTGCCACCGCACAGGCCGTAATCAACACGCTCGCCACAGGCGGGGTTTGTTGTCCGATGGCAAGGTTCAGCGTGACCACCAGACCAAAGTGGATCGGGTTGATGCCCACGGCGTCGATCAAGGGGATCACGATCGGCACCACCAGAATGATCGCTGCCGCAGAGTGCAGGAAGAAGCCGATAATCAGGAAGAAAAAGTTCAGGATCAGAAGGATCAGCCACTTGTTTTCGGTGATGCTGAGGATGCCAGCAGCCAGCTCTTGCGGGTATTGCGCGCGTGTGAGAAACCCGCCCATCACAACAGATGCCGCCACCAGCAGCATGACAACGGCGGTTTGCATCCCACCATCAAGCATCGCGCGTTGCAGGTGCTTTAGGTCCACCTGACGGTACCACAGGCTGATCGCGATTGCCGCAAGAACAGCAAGGCCCGCAGCTTCGGTCGCCGTTACATAGCCGCCAAAGATACCACCAAGGATGATAACGGGCAGTGCGAAGGTTGGCAGCGCATCTACGAAAGTCTCCCACAGACGACGACCAGAGAAAGCCTCTTCGCGCGGCAGGTCATAGCGCACCGCAAAATAGTATGAGACCCCCATCAGGCCGGCAGCACCCAACAATCCCGGAACGACGCCCGCGACGAAAAGCTGCTCCACCGACACGTTGGCGGATGTCGCATAAAGGATCATGGGAATAGACGGCGGGATGATAATGGCCAGTGACGCAGACGAGGATGTCACCGCCGCCGCAAAAGCGCCGGAATAGCCGCGTTTTTTCATCTGTGGGATCATAACAGACCCCATCGCGGCAACATCTGCCACAGCAGAACCCGAGATTTCGGCAAAAAACAGTGATACCCCGATGTGTCCGTCGTCAGAGTTTTCCGGAATGCAGAGGCGTTTTCGTAGCGGAGGCTCTGGTTCGGTTTCTGTTTTAGTTTA